>JBFWLR010000008.1:0-216851 GCA_050252035.1 Xanthobacter sp. | reverse complement strand
GATTTTCGTATTGACGAGAGACATGGAGTTTCCTTGGGTCAAGATGGAATGGGCCAAGCTGTCACGGGCCGTGATCAGCCGGTGCAACTCAACCTAATCGCCATCACATAGTAAGGGAAATAGATAAATTTTTGAATTTTGATAGCTCCACGCTATCGCACTTCAAAAGCATGCAATTTTTCAATGAAATACAGCCGTTCCAGGAACCTTAGCCCACCAGCTCTACTCCTGCGGCAGAAGGGCACAGGTATGTTCGGGTGCTTCAGAACCTATCTCGCGCCCCCGCTTTCCGTGGAAAGCACCATGGACAATCTGCGCAAAGGCTGCATGACAAGCAGGCAGGGAAAACTACAATCCGGCATCATCATGCCTGAAATACAGTGTTTCCGTTTCGCCCTGAAAAGGCCATAATCAGCTTCGGTTGCTTCTCTGGCGGTAAGACTCCCCTTCCGACAGGCTGAAGCGAAAATCTACTCAGGGAAATCGCACATGAGCCTGTACGATGTTCTCGGTCAGGTCTCCGGTTTTGTCTGGGGGCCTGTAATGCTGGTGCTGCTTCTTGGCACCGGCCTGTTTCTGACCATCGGATTGAAGTTTTTGCCGCAGCGCAAGCTGGGATACGGTTTCAAGATGGCCTTTTCAGGCATCAAGGAGACCGATGAAAAAGGGCAGATCACACCATTCCAGGCCCTGACCACGGCACTGGCCGCCACGATCGGCACCGGCAATATCGCCGGTGTGGCCACAGCCATTGCATTGGGCGGTCCCGGTGCTGTCTTCTGGATGTGGATTACCGCCCTTGTGGGCATGGCCACCAAATATGCCGAAGCCGTTCTCGCTGTCACATATCGCGAGACGGATGAAGCCGGCGAATTTGTGGGTGGCCCCATGTACTATATTCGCAACGGCATGGGACGAAACTGGGCATGGCTGGGCTGGCTATTTGCCCTGTTTGCCGCAATTGCGGCTTTCGGCATTGGCAACACTGTGCAGGCTAATTCCGTGGCCGATGCCATGCACAGCACTTTCGGCATTGGCAAGGGCATCACCGGCATCGTTCTGGCTGTGATGACTTTTCTGGTCGTGATCGGCGGCATTTCCCGTATTGGTCTCGTGGCTGAAAAGCTGGTGCCTCTGATGGCGGTCTTCTATGTCGCCGGTGCGCTTATCATCCTTGTGATCCAGGCTGATCAGCTCCCCCATGCCTTCGCCCTGATTTTTGAAGACGCCTTTACCGGCACAGCTGCTGCAGGCGGCTTTGTGGGCGCAGGCGTAATGGCTGCCATCCGCTTTGGTGTGGCGCGCGGCATTTTCTCCAACGAAGCCGGACTGGGCTCCGCGCCAATTGCCCATGCTGCAGCCAAGACCCTTGAGCCCGTGCGTCAGGGCACGGTGGCTATGCTCGGCACCTTTATCGACACCATCATTGTCTGCTCCATGACGGCGCTGGTCATTCTGACCTCCGGCATGTGGACACAGGTTGATCCGATTTCCGGTGTGGGCTTCACGGGTGCCGCGCTCTCAAGTCAGGCCTTTGCTTCAGGCTTTGAAGGTGGCGATATGATCGTCAGCCTGGGCCTTATCATCTTCGCCTTCACCACCATTCTGGGCTGGTCCTATTATGGCGAGCGGGCAGTGGAATATCTTGTCGGGCGCCGGGGCATTCTGCCCTATCGTATCCTCTGGGTCATCGCCATCTATATTGGCGCTACTGCTCAGCTGGACCTGATCTGGCTGATTGCTGACATCATGAACGCATTGATGGCACTGCCAAACCTGATCGCCCTTCTGGTGCTCAGCCCCGTGGTTTTCTCCGCCACCCGGCTCTATTTCTCGAGGAAATAAGACGCACATCCAGAAATTATTCTGCAATGTGATAAGGCCGGTCAGAAATGACCGGCCTTTCTTCGTTCCAGCTCGATACAGGATCTGAACGAGCGTGGCCTCCTGCTCAATCCTTCGCAGTAACCCCTCAATGGTTTGGCGCAGCGCCTTCACGCAGCGATAATGCGGTTTCACTCGAAGCCTCGAATCCTGCTGGATCACGGCTGTGATCAGCAGAGAGCTTTTCGCCGAAACGTAGTACATCGTGAAACATTCGCAGCGCTCCCCTCAAGCCGTCCACGCAAGCGCATTGTCTCTCATCAGCCGTTCCTGTCTGGATATCCTTTGATCAGAGAGTGGTTTTGCTCCCGCAATCGGATGCATGCATATTATAGCAATAACAATGGGTTGCTTGTGCCCTACCCTCAATGGCGATTGCACGCCAAGAGACCCCACATATTGGGGGCAACCGACTGGAAAGAACATATTGCGAACATGGAACATACCATGTACATACATTTCATGATCATTTTCCCTTGCGCCAATACCGGAGCGCGGCGATGACACAGGCAACACTCCGACTCGTCGAAGGTTCTTCTATGGATAAAACCAAGGCTCTGGATGCCGCGCTCTCACAGATCGAACGCCATTTCGGCAAGGGTTCGATCATGAAGCTTGGAAAAGGTAAGGCGCTGGAGATTGAAAGCATTCCTACCGGCTCACTCGGCTTGGATATTGCACTTGGCATTGGCGGGCTGCCCAAAGGGCGTATCGTCGAAATTTACGGCCCTGAATCTTCGGGCAAAACCACGCTGGCCCTGCATACGATAGCCGAATCCCAGAAGCGTGGTGGCATCTGTGCCTTCATTGATGCCGAACATGCGCTGGATCCGGTCTATGCCCGCAAGCTGGGCATTAATCTGGATGAGCTGCTGATCTCCCAGCCGGATGCCGGCGAACAGGCACTGGAAATCGCCGATACGCTGGTGCGCTCCGGTGCGGTCGATGTGCTGGTGGTGGACTCAGTTGCCGCCCTGACCCCGCGCGCCGAACTTGAAGGCGAAATGGGAGACAATCAGCCCGGTATGCAGGCCCGCCTGATGAGTCAGGCCCTGCGCAAGCTCACCGGCTCCATCTCCAAATCCAACACCATGGTTATCTTCATCAACCAGATCCGTATGAAGATCGGCGTTGTCTATGGCTCCCCGGAAGTTACCACAGGCGGCAATGCGCTGAAGTTCTACGCATCCATCCGCCTTGATATCCGCCGGACGGGCGCCATCAAGGAACGCGATGAGGTGGTGGGCAACCAGACCCGTGTGAAGGTGGTGAAGAACAAGCTCGCCCCACCCTTCAAGCAGGTCGAATTCGACATCATGTATGGCGAAGGCGTCTCCAAGATGGGCGAATTGCTGGATCTGGGCGTGAAGGCCGGTATCGTCGAGAAATCCGGCGCATGGTTCTCCTATGACAGCCAGCGTCTTGGGCAGGGCCGGGAGAACTCCAAGAACTTCCTGCGGCAGAACCCGGAAATCGCGGAGCGGATTGAAGCCGCCATTCGCCAGAATGCCGGTCTTATCGCCGAAAAGATTCTGGAAGGTGAGCCCGAAGCCGATGCTGACGGCGTCGCCCCCTCAGACGACTGAGTGAATCGGGCCGGGGCAGAAACACGGCTCTGGTTCCTATATGCTGCATGTCGTCATGGAACAAAAAGCCCGCAGTCATCTGCGGGCTTTTTTCATGGATATGCCACTATTGCATGTCGCATGCTGCTCTGGGCCATGCAGTTTGGTACAGACCACGTTGCAACATCGGGACATCCATTTGCCTGATATTATAGACGACTATCGCCAAACCTCATCATTGACCAAAGTCGTCCAGCATCAAGGCATGCCGCGCAGGGTGCCCAGCACCTCAAGGCTGGCATAACCATCCGCCGGCTTGATACCGCTACGTTCCTGAAAGGCTTTCACAGCCCGCATCGTTGCAGGCCCCACGCGCCCATCCGTTCCTTTAGTATCGTAGCCAGCAAATGTCAGGCGTGTTTGCAGTTCCTGAAGCTCGGCAATGCTCAGGGCGCGTTCACCACCGGGCCAGGGTGTCACGAATGGTCCTTCCCCCATCACCCGATCACCAAGATGCACTACGGCGAGCGCATAGTTGGAAGATGGATTATAGCGGCGCACGGCATAGAAATTATGCATCAGAACCAAGGCCGGGCCACCCCAGCCCCCCGGCAGCCAGAGCCGCGCGGGATCACTCAGCCCTCGGAAGGACTGACCATCGATGGTGGTTACACCCATACCTGACCATTCATTCAGGCTGCGCTTCTTCGTGCTTTCAGCAAGGCGGCGATCAAAGCCGGAGGGCAGCTTCACCTCATACCCCCAAGGCTCACCCCGGCGATATTTGCCCCGTTTCACCAGATAATTGGCAGTTCCAGCCAAGGCATCATCCGGGCGACCATAGGGAAAGATACGGCCGTCGCCGTCAAAATCCACTCCCATGTTCAGCCAGACCTCAGGCATCCACTGGGTATGGCCCATGGCCCCCGCCCATGATCCCGTCATCTGCTCTGGACGCGCCCAGCCGCGCTGCACAATTACCAATGCATTGAGCAGTTCCTGCTCCCAGTATTTGCGCCGGCGCTCATCGCCCCAGGCCAGCGCCGCCAGTGAGGGGAAGATGGGCTTCATATGATCCGTGCTTTTCAGCACATCACCATACACACTCTCCATGCCCCAATAGCCCAGCATCACGCGACGATCGACGCCATAGCTGTTCTCAATCCGGTTCAGCAGGCTGGCATATTGCGCCGCCCGCTCACGCCCGGTCTCGATCCGCCAGTCCGAAACGCGGCGGTTAAGATACTGCCATGTCTGCTCAGTAAATTCCGGCTGGGCCCTGTCATGGGCATAAACGCTCTTGTCCGGCTGAAGACCGGAGAAAACAGTATTGTAGGTGGCATCCGTTATGCCGCGCTTGTGCGCCTTGGCACGGAAGCTCTCAACCCAAGCCGGAAACGACTGCTTGGCCTGCTGGGCCAGCGCGTCCTCAGGCAAAGCAAGGCCGGAAATACCCGTAAAGGCTGCGCCAAGCAGGCCCAGAGAAAAAGCCCGGCGGCTCATCGACATGGGGTTATGCGGGGGCATGGATGGGGTCATGAAAGGCTCCTCCATTGTCATTTCAACTCGCGGCCGCCAATGGCCGCGACAGGATTTCAGGTGTCGAGACAGGCCGGCCAAGCAGGGCGGAAACCCGCACCGCATCCAGCGCGCGCCCCGTGGATACCAGCCGAACAGGCATCAACTGCCCGGCCATGTCCGGATGCAGGGATGTGCAGACCTGCCCGCTGGCAAGCAGGGACGTGACGCGGCGGGCGATGGCCGGAGCGGGATCCACCCAGGCAACCGACCAGGGTGCAAGCGCCTGCATCCGCTCCACCAGCAGCGGATAATGCGTGCAGGCCAACACCACAGCATCGGTACGCTGCCCCCCCTCATCCACGAAACAAGGGGCGATTTCTGCGAGAATATCTGCATCCGCCACCTCGCGACCGGCCAGAACCTCTTCCACCAGACCCGCCAGACGCGAACTCGGCACCAGATTGACCGAACAAGCACTGGCAAATTCGCGGATCAAGCTGGAGGTGTAATCACGCCGCACCGTGGCGGGTGTCGCCAGAATGCTGATGCGCCGTGACACGGAAGCCGCGCAAGCCGGTTTCACGGCTGGCACGGTGCCGACAAAAGGTAGAGCATGGCGCGCCCTCAGCCCCGGCAAGGCCAGTGTGGAGGCCGTATTGCAGGCGATAACGACCAGAGAGGGTTGATACTGGGCAATCAGCCCATCCATCACCTGCCCGATCCGGGCAATCAACGTTTCGTCAGACAAAGCCCCATAGGGAAACGCCGCATCATCCGCCGCATAGATGAAATGCGCCTGAGGCTGTGCTTTCGCGATTTCGCGAAACACGGAAAGACCACCCACCCCGGAATCGAACACCAGTATGGTGGGCGCCGGAAGAGAGACGGGTGACACAGGCATGGTTCTCTCGCAGCAACACGCTTCAGCGAGGTTTATCCTCGATGGCACTGGCAGGATTGTGGCCAATTGCCGTTAAGGAGCCGTAAAGCAAACCATTGCCCCCAAGGGGCTGCCCGTGCTGAACTCCTCAGCCCTGAAATTCAGGCGTATGCAACACCAGACCATTCAAGGTGTCTTTCAGCTTGATCTGGCAAGAGAGACGTGAATTGGACCGCACATCGGTGGCGAAATCCAGCATACCCTCTTCCATTTCAGAGGGCTCCCCCACCTTATCCTTCCAGGCATCATCGACATAAACATGGCAAGTGGCGCAGGCGCATGCACCGCCACACTCGGCCGTAATGCCCGGCACGCCATTGCGAACAGCGGCTTCCATAGCCGTTGCACCTTCTGCGGCCTCCACATCATGGCGGGTTCCATTGAATTCGATGAAAGTGATCGCGACCATAAGCTTATCGTGCCATTTTCTGGAATATCAATAAACAAGCCCTTCTCATATCTCGCAACACAGCCATTTTCCAGAGGCACTCTGCCGTAAGGGTGAACCAGGATTGAACATGAGGCCTGTTCCGCTCAATCCATTCACAAACGTCACGGTTTAACGGGATTTAGATGTGAGAAAGCTTTTATCAGTCTGAAGCCTTGCACCGTTCGGGGCCATCATCCCACATATCCAAAGCTTCATCGCATCTGATTGGCCAACCGGGCCCATCCACGATGCATGAGAGCGCACACATGCCTGTTCTGAATATTCTGCAGTCAATCAAGCATTGCACCATCAGGGGGAGATGCTTATCGTGCGCGCATAGTAGGCGATAGCGCCTTGCTGCCGCGTGTTTGAGTCGCGGAACGCATAAGCCAATAGAGAATGACCTTCAGAAAAATCCCTGCCCTTCTGTCCGAAGCACTCGCGGCGCGCGGCTATTCGGCCCCCACTCCTGTACAGGCCGCCGTGCTTGAAGCCGAAGCGGAGGGCCGCGATCTCATCGTTTCCGCGCAAACCGGCTCTGGCAAAACCGTCGCCTTCGGGCTCGCCATCGCTGATGATCTTCTGGATGAAGACAGCAAGGCGCACCCATCCGACACGCCACAGGCCCTTGTGATTGCCCCGACGCGTGAACTGGCCCTGCAGGTCAGCCGTGAGCTGGAATGGCTCTATGGCAGCACGGGCGCGCGGGTGGCGACATGCGTGGGTGGCATGAATCCAGCGCTGGAGCGCCGCGCCCTTGCACGCGGCGCGCAGATTGTCGTCGGCACGCCAGGCCGCCTGCGTGATCATCTGGAACGCGGCACGCTGGATCTGCACGGGCTTGAGGCCGTCATCCTGGATGAAGCGGATGAAATGCTCGATATGGGCTTCCGCGAGGATCTGACAGTCCTGCTTGACGCCACCCCATCTGAACGCCGCACATTGTTGTTTTCCGCCACGATGCCGAAATCCATCGTGGCGCTGGCCCGCCGCTATCAGCGCGATGCCTTGCGCATTTCGACGATCGAGGAAAATCGGGGCCATGGTGATATCAGCTATCAGGCCATGGCGATTGCACCCTCGGAAATCGAGCATGCTGTCGTCAATCTGCTGCGCTTCCATGAGGCGGAGACGGCCATTTTGTTCTGCGCCACGCGCGATAATGTGCGCCATCTGCATGCCAGCCTGACGGAGCGCGGCTTCACCGCTGTCGCGCTTTCTGGTGAGCACAGCCAGAATGAGCGTAACCATGCGCTTCAGGCCCTGCGGGACAAGCGCGCTCGGGTCTGTGTCGCCACTGATGTGGCTGCACGCGGCATTGATCTGCCCAGCCTGACACTCGTCATCCATGTGGAAATTCCGCGTGATGCAGAGGTTTTGCAGCATCGTTCCGGGCGTACCGGGCGAGCCGGCAAGAAGGGCACCGCCATTCTGCTTGTACCCTATACGCGGCGGCGGCGTGTGGAATCCATGCTGCGGGGCGCGCGTATCGCCGCTGAATGGAGGTCTCCGCCCTCCGCCGAGGAGATCCGCCGGGCCGATACGGAAAGGCTGCTTGCCCAGCTTCTCACTCCCGTGGAGATCAGCGACGAAGATCGCGCTGTCGCTACCCAGTTGCTGGCGCAGCGCAGTCCTGAGGATCTTGCCGCAGCACTGGTGCATGTGCACCGCGCCGCCCTGCCCGAACCTGAGGAATTGCTGGCGGAAACGCGCGCCCCCAGCCCCCGCGCCGCACGTCAGGACTTCGAGGACAGCGCCTGGTTCCGGCTGAATATTGGCCGCAGCCAGAATGCCGATCCGCGCTGGCTTCTGCCCCTGCTCTGCCGCCGCGGCAATGTCGGCAGGGGTGAGATTGGCGCCATCCGCATCAATGACAATGACACCCTGTTTGAGGTGCAAGAGGCTGTGGCCTCACGCTTTCTGGCCAAGTTCCGCCGGAAGGATGCGGACGATGAGGGCATTGAGATCGCCCCCGTTGAGGGCCAGCCTCGCCCTGCCCCGCGCCAGCCGCGCAGCAAGCTGGACAATGCCGCACCGCGCCCTGCACGGCCTCCGCGTCGTCACAAGACCCGCACCAGTGGCGCGCCGAACAGTCCATCTCAGGGTCACAAGCCCGGAAAGCGCAAGAAACCGGATCAGCGCCATTGATCCGGATCCTCGTTGATGCTGACGCCTGCCCCGTGAAGGAAGAGATCTACAAGGTCGCCTTCCGCCATGGGGTTCCCGTCACGATCGTCAGCAATAGCCCGATCCGCATTCCGACAGACGCACTGATCAGCCGCGTCATTGTCGATTCAGGCCTCGATGTGGCAGACGACTGGATTGCCGAGCGCGCCGATGCTCATACGGTCTGCATCACGGCCGATATTTTGCTGGCGGATCGGTGCATCAAGGCTGGCGCTATCGTGATCGCCCCGAACGGAAAGTGCTTTACGGAAGATTCCATTGGCGGTGCGGTTGCCATGCGCGCCCTTATGGCCGATCTGCGTGCAACAGGCGATATGGTCGGCGGCCCGCCACCCTTCAGCAAAAGTGATCGCTCACGCTTCCTCTCGGCCCTTCAGACAGCCCTCGTGCGGTTGCACCGCACACCTCAGGCGAATTGAATCCAAACGCGCTTCCGGCAGCCATAAACTGGCCCCCTTGATGGCCTATGTGGAAACTCGAAATTGCAAAGGGCACTTTACGGGGCGACATGGTTGCGTTGCGCCTGCTTTGTGATCGCCTCTGAACCACCTCTTGAGATACCGCTGTTTTTCTGCATTTTTTCGTTTTCACAACGAAAATTTCATCCCCTGCCGACAAAATGGAATCACAAACAGGACATTGGTACGCAGGGCTGCGGGTCAACACGCATATTTCAGGGTGAAAAGGCGACTGCCACCGAATGACCGAAAAGCAACGGAATACCATGGCCGGGCACAGTTCGGGCAACCGGATACGCAAAGGCGACGCGATGCCGTCTCATGCGCTGCAGTCCTGTTTTCAGCGTGGTAACGCCTTGCAATCCGCTATGGTTGCACGGGCAGAAGATATGTCGGTTCACCCAAAAATGGGCGCATGAGGAACGTATGACAATCCTGTTATCCTCTCTTGCCAACACCTCATGGGGGCGTGCCGCAGCGTGCCCCTGCCCCATGGCAATTCTCATGACAGATCATCACTTTCAACACCAGCCCGCCGGGGCTGGCATGTCAGCGGGAGGCTCCCGATGAGTTGGCTGGATCGCCTCAAGGGCAAAGGCCCGGACGACCCTACCTCGGATATGGATGACGACATGGCCGCGACGGATATGTCGCGCCCCGTTCTGCCGCGCGCGCAGGCGGACCAGTCCAATACCTCCACTTTCGACATTACATCCGACCTCGAGGAGGAACTGGGCCGGGCGCTGGAGCTGGATCTGGGGCAGGAAGAGCCTGCCAAGGTTGAAGAGCCTGCACCCATGGCGTCCGCCACTGCAAAAGAAGTGCCTCAGCCCGCCATTCTCTCGTCTTCTGATGACGATCTGATGCGCGATGCGCTGGAAGCTGCGCAGAATGGCGATTATGAGACCGCCCTCTCCATTTGGGAGCCGCTCGCCCGCTCCGGCAACAGCCGGGCGCAAAACAATATCGGCGCGTGCTTCATTGATGGACTGGGCGTTGAGCGCAATTATGAACTGGCGCGCCAGTGGCTTGAGCTTTCTGCGGAGATGGGCGACCCGATCGGCCAGCGCAATCTGGCCAGTCTGTGCCTGAAGGGGCTGGGTGGACCGTCAGATCCGGAACAGGCGCTAAGCCTGCTGCGCATTGCAGCCGAAGCTGGGGATGCGCCCGCCCAGGACACGCTGAGCTGGATGCTGCTGAATGGTGAAAGCATCCCGGCTGACCCCTTTGAGGCGCTGCGCTGGGCAAAGGCGGCCGCACAAAAGGGCGTGCCTGCGGCTATGACCCGGCTGGGAATGATCGCCTTCAAGGGAATTCCCGGCAAGTTGGAAAGCGACCCGGCTGAGGCCCTCCACTGGTGGCGAAAAGCTGCCAAAGCGGGGGATGCAGATGGTCAGGCCATGCTGGGGGCCGCTCATCATTCCGGGGCTGGCGTGCCGCGAGATCGTGTCGCCTCATATGCCTGGCTGCTGCGCGCCAAGGCTGGCGGAAGTCCACTCGCCGAGCGCTTCATGGAACCCATGGAAGGGTCCATGAGCCCAGAAGAACTGGCAGCCGCAGAACGCAGAGCCTCGGTTCCGCTGACGGAAGCGGAGGAGTGATCCTCCGCTGAGCGGCGTTCCGGATTGGCGCTCAACTGTAGGGCATCTACTCGATAGGAAAATCGAAATAGGTATCCGGAAAAGGTTCATCGCGTAGGGTGAAGTGCCACCATTCCATGGCAAAAGGCGCGAAGCCCTGCGCGTTCATCAGCCGCGCCAGCCGGTTGCGGTTGGCCTGAGCCAAGGCGCTCACCTGTGTGCTGGCGGGCCAGGATAATGGGCTGAAAAGATCAAACGGGGTGCCCATATCCAGCTCCTCGCCATCGGCATCCACCAGCGTCATATCCAGTGTGGAGCCCCGTGAATGGCCGGAACGGCTGGCGATATAGCCTTCCGTGAACAGTTCTTTCTTTTCAAATTCGGGATAATAGGCGGCCTTGGTCTGTAGATCACCCAGATCTTCCGCCCAGCGCGCAAAATGCGCGACGGCCCGAACCGGGCGATAACAATCAAACACCTTGATCCGCAACCCCTCACCACGCGCCTGTTCAGCAACGCGCGATAAGGCCTGCGAAGCGGGCCGGGTGAGAAGAGCACGAGGCGCGTTATAGCCATTGATTGGTGCGCCGACGAAATTATCGGCCCCGCAATAGCGCAGATCCACGATCAGATCCGGCACATGATCCGCCACATCAACAAACAGATCGGGCTTTTGCAGCACGGGAATGGCTGGTTTGGAGTGGGCTGTTTCGGCCATGGTGTTTTTGCTGTGTCGATAGATACATAAAGAAACGGCCCCTGTACGGGGCCGCTCAATATCAGGAAAAGAAGCCTGTAATGCTCTGCCAGATGCTCTTGGCAGGAGCAGCGACCTTTTCCTCACCAGCAGGCTGCCCTTCAGCAGCCGCTTCCGCAGGTGCCGGAGTTTCGGAGACGGACTGCGCCTTGGCTACCACTTCGGGGGTGATGACGGCCGAGAAAGCTTCGATCTTGGCCAAAGTCACAGGGCCGGCCATGCCATCGGCATCAAGACCGTTCTGCTCCTGAAAAGCCTTCACGGCCTTGGCTGTGCCGGCGCCATAAATGCCATCGGCACCAATGCCAAGAGCGGTCTGAAGGGTTTTCACGGCCTCGCCGCGCGTGCCAACAGTGAGAAGGATGAGTTCCGGCAGCCCCATCGCCAGAAAGGTATCCGGCCCGGCAATTCCGTCCACGGAAAGGCCATGCTCTTTCTGATAGCCCTTTAGCGCCTCTTCCGTTCCCGGACCAAAGCGACCATCGGCATCAACGCCCAGCTTGGCCTGTAGAATCTTCACCGGCTCACCGGCCAGTCCACGCTTCAGAAGTGCCATTTTATCCCCCTTTTCAGATCACAGGAAAGCTTCAGCTTCACACTCCGCTTATAGGCACCACGCGTGGCAGACACATGGCAAAAGCCGGAGTATGAATATAAAAATGGATGAAAAGAACTTTTCTGATCAATCCATACGCGGCGCATCGTTCCAAAGAATGATTTTCCCAGCGTCAGTTTAATACTGTTCTGAAAACATCCATACAAACCATCAGGCTGCCTCAGAAACTCCAGCGCTGGGCTTTTGAGATCAAAAAGTCACGGAAAACCTGAATACGGGCGACAGAGCGCATTTCCTGCGCATAGGTGAAATAGGCCTCCAGCTTGGGCGTATCCCCCTCGGAAAACAGCTTCACCAAAGAGCTGGCATCATCTGTCAGATAATCCGGCAGGGTACCGATGCCAACGCCGCACTCAACAGCCCTGCGCAAGCCCAGAACATTATTCACCTCGAAGGCCGGTACACGCGGTGAACCATGTGCCCGACCAGCATGCTCCAGCCAGTTCAGCCCCTGGAAATAGGTGGGTATCGGCCCGCCCAGCAGCAGAATGCGGTGTTCATCCAGCTCATCAAGAGAACGCGGCTGACCGTGGCGCTTGATATAATCTGCCGAGGCATAAGCATGGAAGTTCACGGTGAACAGCTTGCGCTGCACCAAATCCGGCTGAACGGGCTGACGCATGCGAATGGCCACATCCGCTTCTCGCATCGCAAGATCCAGCTCATCATCCGTCAGAATGAGCTGGATGCGGATATCGGGAAACATATCCGCAAACTCACCCACACGTGCCGTGAGCCAGTGCGTGCCCAGACCCATGGTGGTGGTGACGCGTAGATCACCATTCGGCTTTTCACGGCTGTCCGTCAGTTGGGCGCGGGCGGCTTCCAGCTTCAGAAACACATCATGGGCGGTGCGATACAGCAATTCGCCCTGCTCCGTCAGAATCAGGCCCCGTGCATGACGATGAAACAGAGGCACGCGCAGCTCTGTCTCCAGCGCAGAAACCTGACGGCTTACGGCAGATTGAGACAAGCCCAGGGTTTCACCCGCATGAGTGAAGGAACCCGCTTCAGCGGCAACATGAAAAACCTTCAGCTTGTCCCAATCCATGGGGCGCAGCTCCATCAGCGTTTCCGGCGTGAAACCGGAAAACAGACCACATCACAATTGTAGCCACCGCCTCAGCGTTGAACTGAACAGCAGGCTCTGGCCACATAAACATCCGGCGGGCCAGAGCCCGCCGGTTTTCATTCTCTTACGCGCCTTGTGCAGATGCCGGATGCGCCATCAGGAAGCGTTCAGCCTCAAGTGCAGCCATGCAGCCACGGCCCGCAGCCGTAACCGCCTGACGGAAAACATCATCCGCCACATCACCGGCCGCAAACACCCCTTCCACTGAAGTGGCCGTGGAATCCGGCGCGGTCCAGACATAACCATTGCTCTTCAGGCGGAGCTGATCCTGAATGAGATCCGTGGAGGGCGCGTGGCCGATCGCCACGAACACACCATCAGCCGGCACCAGCTTCTCTTCACCCGTCTGGGTGTTCTTCAACTGAACTCCGGTGACATGCGGGGCGGGTTCCTGCGCGCCGCGCACTTCCTCCACGGCCATGTTCCACAGAACCTCGACCTTCGGATTGGCGAACAGGCGCTCCTGCAGAATACGCTCGGCCCGGAAGCTGGCGCGCCGATGGACGACGGTGACCTTGGAGGCAAAATTGGTTAGGAACAGCGCTTCTTCCACGGCTGTATTACCGCCGCCTACCACCACGACATGCTTACCGCGATAGAAGAAACCATCACAGGTCGCGCATGCGGAAACGCCGAAGCCGCGATACTCCTGCTCGGTTTCCAGCCCCAGCCAGCGCGCCTGTGCGCCGGTCGCCAGAATCACGACATCCGCCGTGAATGTGGAACCTGATTCCGTGGTGAGGCTGAAGGGGCGCTTCGACAGGTCGAGAGAAGACACATGATCCGCGATGATCTTCGTGCCCACATGCTCGGCCTGCGCGCGCATCTGCTCCATCAGCCAAGGGCCCTGAATGGCCTCGGCAAAACCGGGATAGTTTTCAACGTCAGTGGTAATAGTGAGCTGCCCGCCGGGCTGGATACCTTCAAACAGAACCGGCTCAAGCATGGCGCGGGCAGCGTAAATACCCGCCGTATAACCGGCCGGGCCGGAACCGATAATAACGACCTTGACGTGCTGGGCGCTCATTTTGTCCTCAAAACATGGGCTTCGTCTGCGCCTCGTCAGCCCTCCTCCGAAACGGGGATCATGAGCCATTCACCAAGCGCAACGTAAGCTATGCATAAATGTAGGGTCTTCCCCTCATCGCCACAAGATGCAGGGCGCATTATCCTTTTTGCGGCAGGTGGATGACGGGCAAAGGGGCTGTGCGCAAGATTATTTCGTTGCGTTGCCGCATTCGATCACTAAAGTGCCTTCAACCTTACCAATCGGAGAAGATGCCTTGACCGTTCGCCTTGATGCTGTCGACTGGAAAATCCTCGACGAGCTGCAACGTGACGGACGCATCACCAATGTGGAGCTGTCGCGCCGGGTGGGCATTTCCGCCCCGCCCTGCCTGCGCCGCGTGCGCGCGCTAGAGGAAGACGGCATCATCCAGAGCTACCGCGCCCTGCTGAACGAGAAGCGGCTGGGTTACGACCTGATGGCCTTTGCGATGGTGCATCTCAAAAGTCAGGCGGAGGCGGATCTGGACGCCTTTCAGGCCCGCATTTCAGATTGGCCTGTGGTGCGCTCGGCCTGGATGCTCTCCGGTGATGTCGATTTCATTATGCTGTGCGTGGCGCGGGATCTGCGCACATTTCAGGATTTTGTGCTGGAGATGACAGCCGCACCCAATGTGCGGAATGTGAAAACCGCCCTCACCCTCAAGCACGCCAAGAATGCGCCAGTCGTGCCGCTGGAAATTGACCTGCCCCGATTTTGAAAACCGGGCAGGCTAGCCATCTGCCCCTCAGCGCGGATTGCGTTCAGTCCTCAGCCGGGCCCAATAGTCCATCCGCTTGCGGATTTCACGCTCGAACCCACGCTCGACCGGGTGATAAAAGCTCTGCCGCCCCATGCTTTCCGGGAAATAGTCCTGCCCGGAAAAAGCATCCGGCTCATCATGGTCATAGCGGTAGCCGCCGCCATAGCCTTCTTTCTTCATGAGGGTGGTGGGGGCATTGAGAATATGCTTGGGCGGCATCAGAGAGCCTCTCTGCTTGGCCGCCTTCTTCGCCGCTGAAAAGGCTGTATAGACCGCGTTGGATTTTGGCGCGGTCGCCACATAGACCACGGCCTGCGCCAGTGCCAGCTCCCCTTCAGGCGAGCCCAGAAAATCATAGGTTTCCTTGGCCGCATTAGCGATAACCATGGCCTGCGGGTCTGCATTGCCCACATCCTCCACGGCCATCCGCACAATCCGCCGCGCCAGAAACAGCGGGCTCTCCCCCGCATCCAGCATCCGCGCCAGATAATACAGGGCGGCATCGGGATCAGACCCGCGTACGGATTTGTGCAGCGCAGAAATCAGATTGTAGTGGCCATCCTCGCTCTTGTCGTAAATGGGCGCACGGCGCTGCACAATGTCCGACAGGCCAGCGATATCAAAGACCTCGTCCGGCCGGGCGGCACGCCACACTTCCTCGGCCAGAGTCAGGGCGGCACGTCCATCTCCATCAGCCATAGTGGCCAAGGCTTTGCGCGCCTCCGGCGTCAGAGGCAAGTGCCTGCCCTCCACCTCTTCGGCGCGGCCCAGAAGCTGCGAAATCGCGTCCGCATCCAGCGCACGGAAAGACAGCACCCGCGCGCGGGATAGCAGGGCCGCATTCAGCTCGAAAGAGGGATTCTCCGTCGTCGCGCCCACAAGGGTCACAGTTCCGTCTTCCATCACGGGCAGGAAGCTGTCCTGCTGCGCGCGATTGAAGCGATGAATCTCATCCACGAACAGTAGTGTGGCTCGCCCGGCATGACGCCGCCCACGCGCCTGCTCAAACACCTTTTTCAAGTCAGCCACACCGGAAAAGATCGCCGAAATCTGCTCGAAATGCAGATCCGTCTGGCTGGCCAGCAGACGGGCCACCGTGGTTTTGCCCGTCCCGGGCGGGCCCCATAGAATGAGCGAGCCGAGCGTCCGGCTTTCCAGAAGGCGTGTTAGTGCGCCATCCGGTCCCACCAGATGATCCTGCCCGACGACATCCGCCAGTGATTGCGGCCGCAATCGGTCGGCCAGGGGGCGCCCCACGACCTCATCAAGCCCTGATGCCTGAAACAGATCAGCCATGATACGGGCCTCAACCCGGAAGCAGGGCGTTGATAAACCGCCCACCCCTGTCCAGCACAATGCGCCAGGCGCGCTGGGGCGTCTCGGTCATCTCCTGCATCTCCGCCGTATTTTCGACCTTCCGACCATTGACCTCGACGATGATATCTCCGGGCATGAAGCCAGCCCCTCGGGCCGGGGAACCTTCCGCAACATCGGAAATGACGACACCCTTGTCCGCCGTATCCAATTGCATCTCTTCCGCCACTGCGGGCGACAGATTCAAGATGGTTGCTCCTGCAAAGGGCGAACGGCTGTGGAGCTGGACGGCATCGCGCGGGGGAATCTCCGGCGCGGCCTGAAGTTGCACCACAACGCTTTTGTTCTCTCCATTCCGCAAAATGGCGAATGCCGCCTTGCTTCCCAGAGGGCGAGTCGCCATGCGGTAATGAAGCGCGCCCGGCCCTTCCACGCTCTGCCCTTCAACGGCGGTGATAAGATCACCCACCTGCAAGCCCGCCGCATCCGCCGGGCTGCCTGGAACCACCTGCTGCACCAGCGCGCCAACAGGCGTTTCAAGACCGAGACTGGCGGCAATATCCGGCGTCACAGCCTGAAGGCTCGCCCCCAGCCAGGGCCGCCGCACAGACGTGCCGCCTTCCTTCGCCTGTTCCAGAACCATGCGCACCATATTCACCGGAATGGCGAAACCGATGCCGTGGGACCCCCCGGAACGCGAATAGATGGCCGTGTTGATGCCCACCAGCTGGCCGGACATATCCACCAGCGCACCACCGGAGTTACCGGGATTGATGGCCGCATCCGTCTGGATGAAGAACTGGAAATCAGAAACACCGACCTGCGTGCGGGCGAGCGCGGAAACAATACCCTGCGTCACGGTCTGCCCCACACCAAAGGGGTCACCAATAGCGAGAACGAGATCCCCCACGGCCAGACGGTCCGAATTGCCCAACGGCAATGATGTGAAGCTCTTGTCTCCATCTGCGCGGATACGCAGCACAGCCAGATCGGTGCGCTGGTCCCGCAGCAGGATCTCGGCCTCATATTCCCGCTTGTCGTTCAGCGCCACGCGAATTTCATCCGCCCCCTGAATGACATGGAAATTGGTAACGATGATGCCCGACGGGTCCACAATCACGCCGGAGCCCAGTGAACGCTGCATCCGCTCGCTGCCCTCCAGCCCTGGCCCTCCATTGCGCTCGCCAAAGAAACGACGGAAGAAGGGGTCATCCATATAGGGGGACTGTGCGCGCAACTCTCGCAGCGCATACACATTCACCACAGCCGGCGCCGTGCGCGCCACCACGGGGGCGAAAGAGAGCTTCACCTCTGCAGCTGACTGCGGCACCTGCACCGGTTGCTCCGCCTGGGCTGATCGGGGGGCCACACCAAACGCAACGCCTATGGCGACAAGACCCGCCACCCATGTGGCCATCCGGTACGCGCTCTTTCTCATTGCGCCTGTCATCATCTCTCCCCGGAAATACTGAAGCCCGCACAAGCTGATCTGCGATCAGGCCTGCAACACCCTGTTTGTGTTATCAAACATCACAGGGCGCTTTCCAACCGCCATTCGCCATATGAGCGCTGCATTGTTGTACGCACGCCATTACGGAAGAGATAGGGCGGGAGAAAGACCCTTGCCAGATGAAACACTCCACAGCTGATGCCCTTGCGTGGCAAATGGGCTATGCGTGCGAGTGTGAGATTCCCGGATGCAGGACGTAGCAGCGTGATTGACTGGCGCAAAGGCGGATGGAGCGGCAGCATCAGGGCCCATGCACGCCGCATGGCGCACGCCCAGCTTGCTGAAAGCCGGAGCCTGCACCGCATCCGCTACGGTTTCGGCCAGCAAATGGCGCGTCGCCTGTTCAGCATCCGCACATTTGGCGGCTTCATCGGCCTCTATGTGCTCATTAATCTGATTTTCGGAATGATCGAGATCGCCAGCACGCATCTGGCTCCGTCCTGGCTTCCGGTGATGGTGCCCGGAAACCCGGATCTGGCGATTGAGGTGGAAGCGCTGATGCTGGATGTCTCCAGCTACCTTCTCGGTGCGCAAATCGGCCTGTTAGGTGTCATCTCCCTGTCCCTCACGCTGGTCACGCTGATCGCACAGAAAGAGGGTTCCTCCACCGATATCCAGCTCTACTACCATGAATCCATGGCGCTGGAGCTGGTGGCGAGTTGCGTGGCGCTGGCAGTTGTTTTGTGCGTCCAGTTCGTGTGGCCGCTCCAGCTTTTGCTGCACCATATCGGGCTGGGGGCCGGCGTACAGTTGTTCAAGCTGGTGCTGTTTTCCCTGCACCTGTTCTGGCTGCTGGTGAATCTGTGCGTTGCGGCCTATTTTATTCTCACAACCTTCCGCTTTGTGCAGCAGTCTGCCCGTGAAAAATTCCGGGATCGCTACACCGCTTATGTGATCCTGCCGCGCGATCTGGAGCGTTATCTATGTACCCAGCTTTACACCAGCGGCGGGCAGAATGTGCCCGGTCTCAGCTTTGGGATCACGCCTCCGCAAGCCGCGATAGCTGAGGAGGAACACCGCTTCAGCCATCCGGTCACGATCCATGATGTGCGGATGCGCTGGGTGCATTGGGTGGCCCGGCGCTGGTGGGCGCGCAGCCTCAAGGCCAGCCCCCAGATCCAGAACCTGCCGGAAAATGCACGCCCACGCCTCTGCTTCGTCCCATCCATGGATGAACAGCTGAACGGGGTTGTGGCATGGTGCAGACGCGTTGGCGGCGAGCCCCTTACTGCACTGGAGCGCATCGTGCTGAGGCGGGCTTTTCGTTTCCGTGGCGCGAATAGTCGCGCCCCCTCTCCCACACCGGCGGATATTCTGGAAGGGCTGGCGGACAATACGCTGGCGCAGATCGACCGGCAGGCGCCTGTCGCATTTGACAGCGCCTTCAATGAAATGACGCGCTATCACCAGTTCATGTTGTGGCTCAGTGTAGCCCGGGGCGTGGATGGTGCGCGCTTCAGCTTCATCCAGCAATCCGCCTATGCATGGCATCCGCCGCATCGCAACTGGACCAACCAGTATCGCCGCCTATTTCGTAGGGCGAGCGAGTATCTGGGTGGGGAGGAGCATTTCTTGCGCACGGTGGCCAGCACCCCTCACCGCCTGCTGCCCCGCCATGGTGAAGCGCCCTTGCCCGCCAGCCTCGAGGCGGAGATTCTCAAACTGGGTCCGCTCCTGCTGCAACAGGTGGAAAGCTGGGCCAGCCGACACCGCGCCGATCATGACCGGGTGGAAACCGCGAATGCGCATATACTCGCGGAGATGATGCCGGAACTCGCCCATATCTGGTGCGAATTGCTGCATGCGCCACCGACCCTTCATGGCTGGGCTGAGGCCATTCATGAAGGAGATACTCAAGCATGGAGCCGCTTTGGTGAAGCCTGGCCATTTCTCTGGGGCCATCTCGCCAACACGGCCTACAGCCTCATGCAGGCCACCACCAACGCGGACCCTGCTGGTGCCACCGCATTTGCAGACGCACTACTTCATTGGCCCGCTGCCATACTGCACCACCTGCCCCGCGCGGAAGGAGAAAAGCCCCGCTTCGATCTGTATCCCGATTTGCTGGAGCAACCATGGAGCGAGGTTTCCGCCCGGCTCTCACAAAAGGGAGTGGCTCCGAAAGCAGCTAGCCTTTTTGGAGATATCTTGCGGGGCACCCATGCGGATATCACCCTGCTCACATCAACCCTGCTGCTGCGTCTTGATCTTGATCGTCATGAGAGAGGTCTTGCGACCCACATCGCTCTTGCATTGGCAGGGCCAGAAAACGGCCCTCTACAGGGTGGATATCCTGCCCAGGCTTCCACCACCAACCTGCTACCGGCCATGCTGCGCCTGATTGATATGGAGCAGAACACCCCCCTCTCATCATACCAACAGGATCGGTCGCACCTCTTTCTGGCCCTTCTGGAATTGTTGCAGCGCCGCCTTGAGACCACGGCTTTTCAAGAGACCAATGGGGCTGATGGACGTCAGCACCTCTCTCTGGCCCTGGCTCTTCTATTGGCGGAAGCGCAGGGCGAAAAGAGCGGAGCTGCAACCATGCTCGCCAAACGGCCTCTGAATTTCCGCACCGTTGGCGGACCGGCCTTTCGTGATGCGCGCCATCGCCTGAACGCATGGCTGTCCGCTCCTCCCTCCCGGATCGCGGACGCCCTTGGCCATCTGAACCCGGATAGCAAGCCGGAGGGCCAGATTGCCGCCTTCCGCGCCCTCTTGCATGCGCTGGGCTGAAGCGCCCCGTCGCGGCAGGCCGTCATCACCCTGTCTTTGCAATAATTGAGCCGCTCGGCTATGAAGCTGTATAGACCCCTCCAATCAGATGGAGACAGGAATAGAGGCATTGCGCCTCTGGCAGCCTGATCGTTTCCGATGCTTTAGCCTGTTTAAAACACAATTTATGCCACTACACCTCAAGGTGCAGAAGCATTTCGGTCTGCTGTTCAGCAGTTTCATATTTCAGAGGGGATGGCTTCCAGATTTTCTGGGCCCATCATCCCTCTTTCAATTCGATACCCACCATACGATCCATATTTGGGGCTTATCTGGCGTATCACTCGGTGCAAACATGACAGAACAAAGCGTTCTGCGATTTTCAATTATTGTCACGCTTCTTCTCGCAGCTGCAGATATCACATTCGGCCTACTATCCGGATCTTATGCTATTGTGTTTGATGGTGTGTATTCCCTGACCGATGCGAGTATGACGATTATCGCTCTTCTGGTCGCCAACCTTATCTCAGTCTCTGCCCGAAGCGGCTCCTCCAATAGCAAGCTGATTGAACGCTTCACCATGGGGTTCTGGCATCTGGAGCCCATGGTGCTCGGCTTGAATGGTACCCTGCTTATGAGCGCTGCGGTTTATGCGCTCATCAATGCCATTGGCAGCCTGATGGCAGGCGGACGCCATCTGGAATTCGGGGCCGCCATAATCTTTTCAGCGATTATGCTGGCCATCACCCTGGCCATGGGGATCTACAACATCCGGGCCAATCGCAGCATCAAGTCAGCCTTTGTGGCGCTGGATGCCCAATCCTGGCTAATGTCCGGTGCGCTCACGGCGGCGCTGCTGATCGCCTTCCTGTTTGGCTATGCCATACAGGATACGTCCTTGGTCTGGATGTCCCCTTATATCGACCCTGCTGTTCTGGCGCTGGTTTGTCTGGTGATTATCCCGATACCAGCGCGCACGGTGAAACGCGCACTTGCCGATATTATGCTGGTCACACCCTCTGACCTGAAGAACCATGTCGACGCTGTATCGCAGGATATCGTGGAGCGTTATGGCTTCGAATCCTACCGCGCCTATGTCGCAAGGGTGGGACGTGGTCGGCAGATCGAACTCTATTTCATCGTACCCCACCACTGGCCCGCCAGACGTCTGGAGGAATGGGACCAGATGCGTGAAGAAATTGGCGCGGCACTCGGAGAGGCAAGCCCCGACAGGTGGCTCACGATTGTCTTTACAACCGACATCAAATGGGCGGACTGACTCCCGCCCCCCATAAAAAAGGGGTGTGAAGGACAACCCCTCACACCCCCAAATCAAATGCACAAAGGGCTCAGCGCAGATCCCGCGTGACACGCTCAATTTCCGCGCGCACCAGACGCTCCACAATGCCGGCGAGATTCTGATCCAGCCACTCCTTCAGCATCGGACGCAGAATTTCCTTCACGAGGTCTTCCACGGTGCGATCCTTCTGCGGCAGCACCAGATCACCCAGAGATTGGAATGCGGCAGAAACGGCGGCATCCACGGCAGGAGAAAGTAGATCCTTCCGAGGAAGAGGTTGGCGGCCTCCGACAGAGGGCCCCGCGGCGGGGCGCACATGAGGCTGCGAAGACAGATTGGCAGCACTGTTGGAAGATGGAGGTGTCGTATTCATGCGATCTCGCCCCTGTGTCATGGAGACCTGAGTAACTGACGGTGCAGGACGAACTTTCGAATGGGCCTCTCGCGGTTCTGTCTTCACACCTGGAACGCGATCTTGCTGCGGTATAAGGGGCTGTCCAACGACATGCATGTGCGCAGAAACCGGCGCTGAAGCAGCCTGCTCTACCGGCGCACGCCGCGCCTGCGCGCCAGATACCGCATAGCGGGCAGGAGGAGGCTCCATCGAAAGAACATGCCCTCGTCCGCGATACGGGCCAACAGGTGGCAGACGCGGCTCATGATGTGAAGACGCGTCTCTGCGCTCCTGCTGCACATCCAGCCCCGGGCACACATCAAAACCTTCGGACGGGAGATCAAAAGCCAGATCCTCATCCGCAATGATGCGTCGGATGGAATCCAGTATTTCATCCATGGAAGGCTCTTGCGCCTTGGAACTCATAGCCATGTGGCAACCTCAGCCGAAAGCGCCTGAACACATCTGCCACATTGATCAGGAAGTCAGGCACCGGAATCATCCTGATGGATGAAGTATGGCATTCCAGCCGTTCGCAACAAATGGCCAGCACAGACTATCCTGCTGTTTTACTGCCCATCCGGCGTACGCAGACCGGCCCAGCTATCACGCACCTGCTCATAATGCGTCACCGGATTATAAGCCCGCACCTTGAGCCGCAGAGACTGCGCATCAAGCTTGCCAACCGTGGAAACCAGAGAATAGGCCGCCACAACCCGATCGCGCTGCGCAACAACAAGTGCTGAACGCGAATTGGTCAGATCACGCTGAGCATTCAGCACGTCGGTCGTGGTGCGCTGGCCCACGCGCCACTCTTCACGCACACCCTGCAAAGCCAGCGTATTAGCGGCGACAGCAGCCTGAGCAGCCTGAATCTGGGATTTCGCAGCCTCAAGAGAGCCCCAGAACTGGACCGCCTGTGCGCGAATGGCATCACGGTTCACATCAACTTCAATGCGCGCCTGGGACAGAAGTTCCTTAGACTGGCGGATGTTCGCATACTCCACACCGCCCTGATAAATCGGAACAGAGAGGTTCAGTGTTACTGCCGCAGCACCCGTAGAGGCGACAGAGATAGAACTGTCATAACCCTGCGAAAGCTGGCCCTGAAGGCTCAGATTCGGCATCAGGGCCCCCTCAGCCACCTTGACCTGGAACATGGCCGCGTCCACGGCGAACTGCGACGCCTTCACAGCCGGATGCTGGGACAACCCCAGAGAGATCACCCGATCAACATTGGAAGGCAACATCCGTTCAATGGAAGCCGGAAAGGTCAACTTGCCCGGCTCTACGCCAATCACCTGACGATAGACCGCCCGGGAAGCACTCAGATTCGCTACGGCCTGACTGACGCCATATTGCGCATCGGCCACCCGGGCCTCAGCCTGCGCTACGTCAGTCCGCGTCACCTCGCCCACATTGAAGCGGTCGCGCGTTGCACGCAACTCCTGCTCCAAGGCAGCGAGATTCTGACGCTGCAGATCCAGAAGAGCGATTGCCTGGATCACGTTCATATATGCCGTCACGCCATCCAACAGCACTTGCTGCTCGGTATTGCGCAATGTCTCCCGCGAACCGCGAACCTGGGATTCAGCAGATTCCGTAGTGTTCGCCGTGATAAAACCATCAAACAGGGTCTGCGCAGCAGTCAGCGCGAAGGTCGCGGGCCACAGATTTTCATAGGCGGAAAGAGTGCCAGGGGTACGCATGCGTGTGGCTTGAAAGCCGGCAGAGACACCACCATTCAAGGTCGGGCGATAGCCAGAAAGCGCCTTGGAGACGTTTTCATCCGTCGCCCGCGTACCAGCGCGCTGTGCATTCAGCGTAGGATTGTTGACATAAGCAGCCGCGAGCGCGGAATCGAGAGGTTGTGCAGCGGCACCCTGAGCGGAAAGAGCAAGGCCCCCAAGGCCCACCAGGACGAAAAGGTTTCGACGAATGCTTGTCGCAAGCGACATCTAACTCTCCTGGGCCGGCACAAAATGGATACGCGGCGCCCCCGACGCGTCATGAAAATATGGCTGACACACTATCCGGGCGTGCTGCAATACGGAACCAAGCGGTTCGATAGACAGGCCACTTTTCCGCGCACCGCGACAAACGCGCCACAGATGAAGATGATCAGAAAACAAAACGCGGCTTTGCCTCAAAACCGGGGAGAGGCGGAATTGCTGCGTTGAATGCGAGGCGCTCACCGGCCACACCTCCCACATTGGTAAAAATGGTCGCCCGACCAGCGCCACCATGCCCCAGCACGCAAACCAGACGGCCATCTTCCTTCAGCTGGGCAATCAGTGTTTCCGGCACTTCATCGACAGCGCCGTTCAGAAGAATCACATCATACTTGGCTTCCGGCGCCCAACCTTCAGCAAGCGGGCCCTGCATCACGGCCACATTGTCCACATCCAGATCGCTCAGGGTGGAAGAGGCCAGTTGCGCCAAGGCTTCGTCTTCTTCCAGCGCCACGACCTGCTGCGCCAGACGAGAGAGCAGAGCGGCGGAATAACCCGTGCCAGTGCCGATATCCAGCACGTGATCATTCGCCTTCACATCCGCCAACTGAACCAGCCGGGACAGAATCATCGGCTCAATCATGTAACGGGCCGGCTTGCCATCATGGGCCGGACGGATCACCAGATCATCGTCGATATAAGCGAAAGGCTTGAGCTGCTCAGACACGAAACGTTCACGCGGAAGCTCCAGCATGGCCGCAACAATGCGATGATCTGTGACATCATTGGCGCGGACCTGACTATCCACCATACCACGACGAAGCTCGACGAAATCAGTCATCTCATCCCTCCGGACCACAGCGTCCTACGGTCACCCCACCCGGCGGGGCTGCCCTACTTGCTTTACCGTTCGGTTCAAGAGCCACAAGAGAGACGTTTTTGCAAGGCGCGCCACGCCTCAAGGTGAACACACGCATCATGTGGCAGTCAGTCGCATCACGTTGGAAGTGCTTTGCACAATAAGGAGGAAAACCCCATTTTCGTCGCAGAATATGCAATTCTGAACAAATCCTGACAGGAGGAGGCAAACCATGTCCACGCCGGATCAGGCGACGCGCACTGTGCAACACTCTCCTGCACCAGCTGATTCCAAAGCAGAGCAGGACATTCACGCCCTTGTGCACCGCTTTTATGATGTCGTCCGGGAAGATCCTCTGATCGGCCCGGTTTTCACCGGCAATATTGCGGATGATGCATGGCCGGCCCATCTGGCCACCATGTGTAATTTCTGGTCCTCCGTTCTGCTCAAGAGCAAGAGCTATAATGGACGCCCGCTACCGGCCCATCTTTCCCTCGGTACGATTACGGATGAGCAGTTTGCACGCTGGTTGGCGCTATTCCGCCCCGTGGCGCGCCGCACCCTGCCCCCTACACAGGCCGCACGGGCAATTGTTCATGCAGAACGCATGGCCGACAGCTTTCGCATGTCCATGGCGTTTCAGCGCGGCGAAGATATTACCGGCATGCGCCCCCTGCCGAAGGAAGCTCCGGCCTGGACCCCTCCTTCTGGCTAAGCGATGAGGTTGTTGAAATCTGCGGATGTCCGGGCGCATGGCGTCTTCTGGCCAGAAGCTTTATGAGGAGACAATCCTTTTCCGAGACGCGACCATCTGCGTCGCGCTTCGGTACACAGTCCCTGCCCGGATAACCGGATGGCGCCAGAGTTTTTCATGCCCCGCCCCCAAAACGCCCAATCGCAGACACTGCGCTCCATTCAAGACCTTGAGGCTGCGGGTCTGATAGACGCGCAAGCTGATAGCGCTCTCGAAAAAGTGGCTCGGCGTTATGCCATCGCGATCACTCCAACCCTGACAGAACTAATCGGCAACACGGATGCAAACGATCCGGTTGCGCGGCAATTCATTCCCCAGGCAGAGGAATTGGTTGAAAAGCCGGAAGAGCTGGCAGACCCTATTGGTGATGAGGCGCATTCGCCCGTACCGGGCATTGTGCACCGCTATCCGGATCGCGCCCTGCTGAAAATTGTCGGTGTCTGCGCCGTCTATTGCCGCTTTTGCTTTCGACGGGAAATGGTTGGACCGGGTGCTGAAACGATACTCTCCGGCCATGCACTGGACAGCGCCATTACCTATCTAGCGGACCATCCCGAAATCTGGGAAGTCATCCTTACCGGCGGCGACCCGTTCATGCTCTCCCCCCGCCGCATGCGCGATGTAGTGGACAGGCTGAATGCCATTGCGCATATCCGCATCATCCGTTTTCATACGCGCGTGCCCATCGCAGCTCCCGAGCGCGTGGATGCAGCCTTTATTGCGGCGCTGAAGGCCCCTGATCTCACCTCTTATGTGGCTATCCATATCAACCACTCTCGGGAGCTGAGCCCCGATTCCCGCGCCGCGCTTGCCCGCATGGTGGATGCCGGTATCCCCCTCGTTTCCCAGACCGTACTGTTACGTGGTGTGAACGATGATGAGGAGACACTGGCCACCCTGTTCCGTGCACTCGTGGAATGCCGCGTGACCCCCTATTATCTTCATCATCCGGATCTCGCGCCTGGCACCTCGCATTTCCGTCTGACATTTGAAGAAGGCCAAACCATCATGCGCAAGCTGCGCGGGCGGCTCTCCGGCATTGCCATACCCACATATGTGCTGGACATTCCCGGGGGCGCTGGCAAGGTTCCTCTCACACCGCAATATGCCACGCTTCAAGAAGAAGGGCGGCATGTGGTGACCGATATCGGTGGCCGCCCGCACGCCTATCCGCCCACGCCTTGACTCCGTCATTTTTCTTACAAGTTTTATAAAGACAGCGCTCTTTTGCACCCATGCTAAAACAACACCATTGTTTTAACATTGAAAGTCTGCTCACTTACGCAACAGTCTATTGACACGTGTCAATGCTTGCACATCTGCGACCGAATACCCTTCAAGAAACCACACAAGGGGAGTGAACGTCATGTCCGATATTATGGAAACGGCTGCTCAGCAGGCGACCCATCGGCCCTCACCCCAGACCAAGATGATGAAAGCAGCCGTTTTTGTCGAAAAAGGCCGCATCGTTCTTGAAGACAAGCCGATCCCGGATGTCGGCCCTCTGGATGCGCTGATCCGCGTCACCACTACGACCATCTGCGGCACGGATATTCACATTCTGAAGGGCGAGTATCCGGTTGAGAAGGGCTTGACCATTGGCCATGAACCCGTGGGCATTATTGAAAAGCTTGGCTCTGCCGTTCAGGGCTTTGAGGAAGGTCAGCGCGTGATTACAGGAGCGATCACCCCTTCCGGCTATTCCAATGCCTGCATGTGCGGTTGCAGCTCTCAAGATGGCCCCTTCACCAAGCATGGCTTCAAGGTGGGGGGCGGCTGGCGCTTTGGCAACACGATTGATGGCGCACAGGCCGAATATCTGCTTGTGCCCGATGCCATGGCCAATCTATCCGTCGTGCCGGAGCATCTGGATGATGAACAGGTGCTGATGTGCCCGGATATCATGTCAACCGGTTTTGCTGGCGCGGAGCGCGGCGGTGTGAAGATTGGTGACATGGTTGTTGTTTTCGCCCAGGGCCCCATTGGCTTGTGTGCCACTGCAGGCGCGCGCCTAATGGGTGCATCACGCATCTTCGCCGTGGATGGCATTGACAGCCGCCTTGAGATGGCCCGCTCCATGGGCGCAACAGACCTCATCAATATCAAGCGGCATGATGCGGTTGAAGAAATCATGCGCCTGACGGATGGACGCGGTGTGGATGTGGCGATTGAAGCGCTTGGCACCCAGGCCACCTTCGAAAGCGCCCTGCGTCTCCTGCGTCCGGGTGGCACGCTCTCTTCGCTTGGCGTGTATTCCAAGGATCTGAAAATTCCTCTGGACGCTTTCGGTGCTGGCCTGAGTGATACCACTATCGTTAATTCGCTTTGCCCGGGCGGCAAGGAGCGGATGCGCCGCCTGATGGGGGTCGTCGCCTCTGGCGGGGTGGATACGCGCGCTCTGGTGACCCACCATTACAAGCTGGATGATATCGAAAAAGCCTATGACCTTTTCGGCCATCAGCGTGATGGCGTTCTCAAAGTAGCCATTACGCCCTAATATACTGATATATTTTGAACTGAACCAATACTAAGAGGATCGTTAAGCATGTCTCCTCTTCTTTTTGCCCGTGGTGGCTTTTTATTGGGGCTAGCCATTGGTGCCGGTGTTGTCGCGGCTGTGCCGCGCCTTGCTCGTGTGGCGCGCCCTGTCGCCAAGGATGCCGCGAAAGCCAGCAAGGCCAACTATGATGTCGCGCGCGATACCGTTGTGAAAGCGGGTGAGGAGGTCAAAGACCTCTTCAATGAAACCGCCGCCACCCTCAAGACAGCAACCACCCGCGCAAGAGCAACTGCCTCGGATGCCGCCAGCGAGATTGCGGCAGCCGCTGCGGCCGCGGGTGAGGCCATTGTGCAGGAAGCCGCTGAAACCGGAGATGCAGTTGTGCAAGAGGTGAAGAAAACCACCTCGAGCAACCGTGCCCGCCGCTCCACAACCTCCCGCCAGGGAGCTGCCCGTTCATCGGCACGTTCAGGCACGGCCAAAACAACAGCAGCCAAATCGGCCGCGACCAAATCAGAGGCGAGCAAACCTACAAAAACGAAGCCTGCCGCCAGCAAGAAAGCCACACCAAAAGCTGCAGCAGAAACCGCGTCCGCGACGTCTGAACCTGCAGCAACGGAAGGCAAGCCGAAGACGACGCCGCGTCGTGCAGCTACACGCAAGCGGGCCAGCGCCAAGAATTCGGCGTCAGCTGCGGTTCAGCCGGACGTCACGACTCCGACCCCTGCCGCATCCGAAGAGGTTCCCTCCTCTCCCGAGACGACAAGCGAAAGCTGACGCTGAATGGCATTGCAGCTCGAAATGCGGATCGCCCACCAGATTGCGGGGCGCACTCGACTTATATGCACGCGCTCCAGCTCCTGCACGACGCTGGATGTGTGCGCCAAACGCCTCGCTGCCTGTGACGGACTGAAGGTCGATGTGCACGCAGGCTCATGCAGCCTGATCGTACATCACCGTCAACCTTGGAATGAGGTGGTTGCCCTTTGTGCAGCTGCCGGGATTTCGGTTGACAGACCGGGGGCAGCCATCACACCTATTGATCGCGTCACAACGGCGCTGTCGTCCGTGAATACGGGCATGGTGCACGCGACTGCAGGGCGTATGGATCTGATCAATCTTGCATTTGTGACCCTTCTCATCGGGGCTGTTGTTCAGATGCGTCGTGGCAACTGGGGTGGCCCGGCTGCAACCCTGTTATCCCACGCTCTAACCCTCGCCATGCTCCAGCGTGGTATGGACACTCATTCGTAAGGCGGCGTACTGCCTTACACGTCCCATCTCGCGGTGAGGATGTGATGACCTCTTCTTCGGCAGCACCCTTTCAGTCCACGCACGGCGCTTCCACACCCAATCATGTGGTCGCGGATCAAGGTGCGCTTTTCGCTTTTCTGGCCAGGCCAGGTCCCTATGCCCTGCCGCCGGATGCCCATATCCAGTGCATCCATACACATGGAGCTGCCGTCTTTCTGGCTGGCCCTTTCGCTTACAAGGTCAAGCGCGCGGTCTATTTTCCC
The DNA here is from genome assembly GCA_050252035.1 of Xanthobacter sp. Lineage (GTDB taxonomy): Bacteria > Pseudomonadota > Alphaproteobacteria > Rhizobiales > Xanthobacteraceae > Xanthobacter. Next base: position 187,158 of record JBFWLR010000008.1, on the reverse strand, counting down.
TTCATGGATTTCTCGACGCTGGACAAGCGCAAGACCGCTTGTGAAGCCGAGCTGTCCATCGGTCGGGTCAATGCACCCAACCTTTATCTGGATGTCGTGCCAATCACGCGCTCTGAAGAGGGCACCCTGCAACTGGGGGGTGCCGGAGATGTCGTCGATTATGCGGTGAAAATGCGTCGTTTCGATACCGCGCACACGCTCGACAAGGTGACGACGGAGCGAGATCTCTCATCTGATGAAATCAAGGCTTTGGCGCGGGCCATTGTCGCCTCCCATGTTCGCGCCCCGGTGGTTCACAAGAAAGATCCGAGCGCCTGCTTTGAGGCTTTTCTTTCAGACAACCGCGCCGAATTCACGGCACGCCCCGCCCTGTTTCCCCCTGCGCAGACCAAGGCCCTTTGTGACGCTTCAGAACAGGCCTTCGCCCATATCCGCCCCTTGCTCAGGGTTCGCGGCAAGGCAGGATATGTGCGCCGCTGCCATGGTGATCTTCATCTGCGCAACATCGTCTTGCTGGATGGCGCGCCCGTCCTGTTCGACGCCATCGAGTTCAATGAGGAAATCGCCACCTGCGATACTCTTTATGATCTCTCCTTTCTGTTGATGGATCTGTGGGAACGCGGGCTGTTCACCACGGCCAATGCCGTGTTCAATCGCTATTTGTGGGATGCGCAGGAAGAAGGCCATCTTGAAGGGCTCACCGCCCTGCCCTTCTTTCTCAGTATGCGGGCCGCTATTCGCGCCAAGGTGGAAGCAGCCGGGCTTGACCATCTTGCACAGGATGCGCGCGCCGAAGCCGAACAGCGCATCCGCCACCTGTTTCAAATGGGGCAATTCTTCCTGAACCCCGAAAGCGTGACATCTGCCCCAGCATCATTTCACTCCGGCAAACGCGCCCTTCCGCTCCTGCCGGAAGCGGCGCAGGCACCCGGCCCCCGTCTGGTCGCTGTTGGCGGGCTTTCCGGCACGGGCAAAAGCACCTGCGCCATGGCTTGGGCCCCCTTTATTGGTCGCCCACCGGGGGCGCTAGTGTTGCGCAGCGATGTGGAACGCAAGCACCTGTTCCATACGGCTGAGACGGAACACCTCCCCCCGGCCGCTTATACGCAGGAAGCCACCCTTCGTGTCTATGCGCGGTTGTGCGCCTTCGCGGCGCGCGCCCTCGCCAGCGGCCAGAGTGTGATTGTGGATGCCGTGTATGCCCATCCCTATGAACGGGTTGATGTCGAAAAGGTCGCACAAGCCGCGCACCTGCCCTTTACCGGCATCTGGCTTGAGGCGGACCTCTCCGTGCGGGTGGATCGCGTTGAGCAGCGCGCCGGTGATGCTTCTGACGCGGACGCGGCCATTGCCCGCCAGCAGCAAGGCTATGATCTGGGTGACATGCACTGGATCAGGCTGAAGAGCGGCTGAAAGCCAGCCTCCAAATTCTGAGGACCCGAACAATTGCGATGCAAAAAAGGGGCGGTACTTCGAACAGAAGCACCGCCCCTTTTTGATGCTCTGAAATCGGGATCAGATCCCGAGCTTGGCCTTCAGAATTTCATTCAGCGCCTGAGGGTTGGCCTTGCCGCCAGAGGCTTTCATGGCCTGCCCCACAAACCAACCCAACATGGTGGGCTTGGCCTGAACCTGCGCCACCTTCTGCGGATTGGCAGCAATGATGTCATCCACCAGCTTCTCGATTGCGCCGGTATCCGTCACCTGCTTCATGCCGCGCTCTTCCACCACGGCGCGCGGATCACCGCCTTCGGTGAAGACAATCTCAAACAGGTCCTTGGCGATCTTGGAGGAGATCACCCCTTCGGCGATCAGGTCGATAATGGTCCCGATCTGCCCCGGATTCACCGGAGAGGTGGTGATGTCCTTGCCTTCCTTGTTCAGGCGGCCAAACAGTTCGTTGATGATGAAGTTCGCGGCCGCCTTGCCATCGCGCTCAGCGGCGACAGCCTCGAAATAGTCAGCAGATTCCCGCTCGGCCACCAGAACACCGGCATCATAGGCGCTCAGACCATAATCTGAGATGAAGCGCGCCTTCTTCTCATCCGGCAATTCCGGCAGGCCGGTCTTCAGTTCATCAACCCAAGCCTCTTCCAGCACCAGCGGCAGCAGGTCCGGATCGGGGAAATAGCGATAATCATGCGCTTCTTCCTTGGAGCGCATGGAGCGGGTCTCGCCCTTGCCCGGATCGAACAGGCGGGTCTCCTGATCAATGGAGCCCCCATCTTCCAGAATCTCGATCTGCCGGCGCGCTTCCACCTCAATGGCCTGACCAATGAAGCGAATGGAGTTCACATTCTTGATCTCGCAACGCGTGCCGAGATCCTCACCCGGGCGGCGCACGGAGACATTCACGTCCGCACGCAGATTGCCCTTCTCCATATCGCCATCACAGGTACCTAGATAGCGCAGAATGGTGCGCAGCTTGGTCACATAAGCTTTGGCTTCCTCAGAACAGCGCAGATCCGGGCGGGAGACGATCTCCATCAACGCCACGCCGGAGCGGTTCAGATCCACGAAGCTCTGGGTGGGTGAGAGATCATGAATGGACTTGCCGGCGTCCTGCTCCAGATGCAGCCGCTCAATGCCCACAGTGATGCTCTCGCCATCGGGCAGATCCACCACCACAGCGCCCTCACCCACGATGGGCTGCTTGAACTGGCTGATCTGATAGCCCTGCGGCAGATCCGGGTAGAAATAGTTCTTCCGGTCAAACACCGAGGTGAGGTTGATCCCGGCCTTCAGTCCCAGCCCGGTGCGCACGGCCTGCGCCACGCACTCCCGGTTGATGACAGGCAGCATGCCCGGCATGGCGGCATCCACCAGCGAGACATGATCATTCGGATCACCGCCAAAGGCCGTGGATGCACCGGAAAAGAGCTTGGCCCTAGAGGCGACCTGGGCATGAACTTCCATGCCGATCACCACCTCCCAGTCACCAGTGGCGCCGGGGATGAGCTTTTTGGCATCAGCAGGCCGCGAATGAAGCGTCATCGTCATCCTGTTCCATCTGGCGGCATTGCGCCGCAAATCCTTTCAGGAGACCTACTCCCCCGGGCTATGGACTGGCAACCTTTACCGGCACATCTGTGCGGGCGGCACACAGGCTGTGGCCACATAATCGGTGGCCAGAGGCATCAGATCACCGAAACTTCAAGCGCATTGCAAGTTCATGAGCGCCTGAAAATGAAAAGGCCTGCCATGGAACATCATGGCAGGCGCATTCCGGTTCAGCCCGGCATCGGTGCCCGGTCGGGCAGTCAGGCCTGTGTCTGGCTTGCGAATCGTGCGGCACCTGAAGCCATGCCTCCCACCGGCTCCCTCTCGCCTTCTTCAGGCTTCCACACCACCACTTCATCAATTTTGCGCGCCAGTGCGAAATCGCGCACGGTCACACCACCTGCATCATGCGTCTGAAGGCGGATTTCCACCATGCCGCAGGATACTGACAAAACAGGATGGTGCCACGCTGCTTCGGCCAGATGGCCCACGGCATTCACCAGCATCAAGGTCGCATTCCAGTCATGGATGCGATAGGTCCGACGCAGCCATCCATTCTCATAATGCCAGCAGGGTAGATCCGCCCGCAGACGGCGTTCGATTTCCACCTCGGGTAGAGGGGAAAGCGCCTCAGCCAAGCCCCTATTACGCATAGCCCCAGAATAAGTGTGCGTAGAAGCGGCCTCGGCAGAAATGGCGTTGGTGGACATGGGCTGCTCCCCTGTTTTTCCGAAGTGCCATTCTGCAAATTATTTTGCTTAAAAGGCCTTCAGCTTGAGCATCATCCGGGCTCATCGCACCGGCATGAAAATTGACAATATCATGCGCCAATTTGCAGCGTGAAGCGATGTAAAAACATGCTGCGCCGCAACGTATACGTGCAAGAAAATCAGGATTTTCATCCTCTCCCGCTTAGATGCCCTCTCCGGCCACAGCCCTTCAGGATTGTCGCCAGCCTCATAATGTTGAAATCTCTTGTCCATTCGCACGGGCCGATCTGCCGAAACGGCGACGACAAAAAGCGAATGGAATCAGGGCTGGGAGAACCACATGGCGCGCTGGCGATGGATATGGCTTCAGGTTTCCAACCGGTTGTGGCTACGCGCCACACTGATCGGGGGCATGGGCGTTCTGGCCGCGATCCTTGCTGCCGTGGCTGAGAATTTCATACCCTGGAGCCTGTCAACCCCGATTGGCGCTGATGCGATTGACAGCCTTCTCTCCATCATCGCCTCCAGCATGCTGGCGGTCACCACCTTCTCACTCAGCGTCATGACCTCGGCCTATGGCTCGGCCACCAGCAATGTAACCCCCCGCGCCACAAAGCTGGTGATGGAGGATTCCGCCACCCAGAATGTGCTCTCCACCTTTATCGGCTCTTTCCTGTTCAGCATTGTCGGCATCGTGGCGCTGAAGGCGGGAATTTATGGCGACAGGGGACGCGTGGTTCTGTTCGTCGTCACCATCGCCGTCATTGCGCTGATCGTGATCTCCCTGCTGCACTGGATCGACCACCTCACCAAGCTGGGGCGGGTGGGCGAAACCACAAGCCGGGTGGAAAAAGCGACGGAGAAAGCCATTCATACACGCCTGCGCGTGCCTTATCTGGGCGGTGTTCCGCTTTTGGAGGATGAAGCTCTTTCTCCCGGCAAGATTTCACCCGTTACGACACCAATCATCGGTTATGTGCAGTTTGTCGATATTGCAGCGCTGAACAACTGTTGCGAGACATATAACATCTCGCTTCGGCTTCAGGCTGTACCCGGCACCTTTGTCTATCCGCACACACCTCTCGCACACATTGTGGAAAACGAGCCGCTACAGGAGGAAACCTCCGGCTCTCAGGCTGACGAAGAGGAGCAGTCACTGGAGGAAAGACAAGAGAAGCGGAAGAAAAGGCTGGAGGCCATGCAAGAAGCCATTCGCGACGCCTTTTCCATCAATGACGAGCGCAGCTTTCCGCAAGATCCCCGCTTTGGCCTTGCGGTGATGAGCGAAATTGCATCGCGCGCCCTGTCCCCCGGTATCAATGATCCGGGCACAGCCATCGACATTATCGGGCGCTCAACCCGGCTGATGAACCTGTGGGCGCAGGGTGAAAACACCGCCAAAGACAAGGAAGCCGCCTACCCGCTTGTTCATATCCCTGCGCTGCGCAGTGCAGATCTGTTTGAAGATGCTTTCATGGCGATTGCGCGGGATGGAGCCGGGCTCATTGAAGTCCAGCTCCGACTGCACAAGGCATTGATGGCCCTGAGCCATATGGGTGATGACGCATTCCGGGCCGCGGCGCGGCATCAGGCCCGGCTTGCTCTTGCGCGCGCGGAACAGGGCTTGCCAGCCGAAGCAGACAAAGCCCGCCTGCAGGCTCTGACAGAGCAAACCGGGCTGGGCCCGATCACATCGCAGGATGCAGACAACCGGGCGCCGGCATAACATCTGGCTCAGGGCACAGCATGCTCTGAGCCAGTCAAAACAGCCGGATTAGCCCTATCCCTCAATACCGGCCTGCCGGCGGGCTGCTGTCAGCGTATTCTGCAACAGGCAGGCGATTGTCATGGGACCGACGCCACCGGGCACAGGGGTGATGAGAGCGGCCACGCCCTGCGCCTCATCAAAGGCCACATCACCCACCAGTCGGGTCTTGCCATCCCCCTTCGGCACCCGATTGATACCGACATCAATCACCGTCGCACCGGGCTTGATCCAATCCCCCCGGACCATTTCAGGCCGGCCAACCGCGGCGATGAGAATATCCGCGCGGCGGCAGACATCCGGCAGATTACGGGTTCGGGAATGGGCGATAGTGACTGTGCAGTTGGCCTGCAGCAACAGCTGCGCAATTGGCTTCCCCACAATGTTCGAGCGACCAAGAACCACGGCGTCCAGACCGGAAAGATCACCCAGATGATGCTTCAGCAGCATCATGCAGCCCAGCGGTGTGCAGGGCACCAGGGCTTCCAGCCCCACAGCGAGACGGCCGGCATTGACGACATGAAAACCATCCACATCCTTCGCCGGATCAATGGCCGAAAGCACATGGGATGAATCGATCTGGGGCGGCAGCGGCAACTGCACCAGAACACCATGCACGGTCGGGTCAGCATTCAGCTTCTGCACCAACGCCAGCACATCCCCTTCCGAGGTTTCGGCCGGCAGGCGATGCTCGAACGAGGCCATGCCAACCTCGATAGTCTGTGCCGCCTTGTTGCGCACATAAACCTGACTGGCAGGGTCCTCCCCCACCAGCACCACGGCGAGGCCGGGCTTCAGACCATGGGTGCGACCCAGTTCAGCCACCTCCCCGGCAATGCGAGAACGCAGGCCAGCTGCGAAGGCTTTTCCATCTATGCGAGCGGTTTCAGTCACGGAATTTTCCCGGCTTTGACGTGCGCCTGACACCTGCGCAGCCCTCTGGCATGATCCACCACGCCGAGACGGAAGGCGCCGACACCCATTTTCAACGGCTCAGATGCCGCAAAACGATTTCACCCCTCGCCTATGGAATAAGAGGGGGAATGGCAAGCTCCCTCAGCGGGAGGCGGCCATGCAGAATGCGTTCCTGAGCGGATCACAGCACTGAACTTGAAGCGCTCAGCGTGCTGATGCCTTTTTCCTGCTCATCCCCGGCAGGCAGGCGCACCGGCCAGTGCGGAGAGGAGAGACCGGAACCCGCTTGCTCTTCCAGCAATTTTGCCGCCGCAGCCAGTGGCAATGGAGGCGAGAACAGATAGCCCTGCCCCTGATGCGCACCAAACGCACGCAGGAAGCGCATCTGCTCCTTGTTCTCAATGCCCTCGGCCGTGAGGGTGATGCCCAGAGAGCGGCCAAGACGCACCACATATTCCACAATGGAAGCGGCTTCTTTCTGGATACCCAGATTGAAGATGAAAGATTTGTCGATCTTGATCTTGGAGATGGGAAAGCGCCGCACATGCACCAGCGAGGCATGGCCGGTGCCGAAATCATCCAGCGCCAGACGCACCCCCAGCTCGCGGATCTGCAACAGCAGCGCCATGGCTTCAGCACCGGTTTCCAGAATGGCGCTTTCCGTCAGTTCCAGTTCAAGACGGGAAGGATCAAGGCCAGATGACTGCAGTGTCGCGGCGATGCTCTCCACAATATCCGGTCGCCGCAAATTCATCGGGGACATGTTCACGGAGATAGACACATTCGGCAGCATCTGCGCATCCCGGCAGGCCACGTTCAGAACATAGGCATCCACCAGATGGATCAGGCGAGCTTTTTCTGCCACTGGAATGAAGATATCCGGGCGGATGCGCCCTAGCGTCGGATGATCCCAGCGCACAAGGGCTTCAAAGCCGACAATGCGCTCACTCTCCATATCCACCTGCGGCTGGTAGAGTACGGTCAATTCACCTTTTTCCAGCGCCTCCACCAGCTCACGCTCTACACGGCGACGCTCCAGCTGTTCCTGCTCAAAGCGAGGCTCGAACAAGCGGAAGGTGTCACGCCCCTCCGCCTTGGCGCGGTAGAGAGCGATATCGGCACGGCGCATCAGTTCGCTGGCATCCTGAGCATTCTCCGGCGCACAAGCCGCGCCTATGGAGACGCTGATCTGGAACCGCTCCTCACCCACCTGTACGGGCTGAGCAATAGCACTGAAGATATCCGCAGCCAGCGCCGCAATCTCATCCTTATCCTCATACCGGATGAACAGGATGAACTCATCCCCGCCAAAGCGGGCCGCCACACCGTGCTTTGCGATGCAGCTATTCAAGCGTTTGGCAACGGCCTGCAGAATGCCATCTCCAGCAGCGTGGCCACTGGTATCATTGATATCCTTGAAAGAATCGAGGTCCACAAAGAACAGGGCAACCGGTCGGGCTTTCGAGCAGGACGTCAGCGCCTCTTCCAGCACCCCCACGAAATGCTCCCGATTGGCCAGTTTCGTCAGGCGATCGCTCTGCGCCATTTCCCGGGCCTGCTCCTCCTTCTGCGCGATCGCGATGGCAAGTCGACGATAACGCAGCATGAGAACGAACAGCAGCACAGCCAGAAGCCAGGCGATCAGCGCCATCGGCAAAAGAGCACGCACCAGAAGGCTGCGGCCGGGCGCACTGGCATCCCACTTCAGCAAGGCGGGTGCAGGACCCAGAAGATTGGGAACCTCCAGCCCGGCAGAGACGCCTTGAGGTGCATCCTTCAGCACCTGCACGCCCCGCAATTGCGCCGGAGAGGCCACATCCTCCAGCAGTTGCGCATCGACAACATCTCCCAGAAACACCCGCAGCGGCTGGGGCATGTTGAGATGCGGGCTTTCCTCCCGGAATACATGCATGACAAGCAATGCGGAATCCTTGGGGCCCAGAGCCAGGCCCGCCCCCTTCAGGCCAGCCTGACGGGACAATTGCTCCAAAGCCCCACGCAGGCGCTGAAAATGCGCCTGCTCCCCCGATTGGCCAAACTCGGAACTGTAGACCAGTTGTCCGTCCGCATCGGTCACATAGACATATTCGAAATTATAATCATCGCTCAGCAGTGCGCCATATTCCTGATGAATATGAGAAAGATCGTTGCGCTCAAGACCGGAAAGGGCGGCCTGTTCCATATTCTTGCTGGCGACAGCATTTTTCATCATCTCGGTGCGCTGATCCAGCGAGGCCTGCAAGGCGGTCTTCTCACGCGCGGCAACTTCGAGATCAACACCTCGCGCGAGGTGCGAAAGTACCGCACCCCCGATGCCAATCAGCAGCAGGAAAATGATTATTCCGGTCATGAAAGGGCGGCGCAACACGGCCTGAAAACCTCGGAAAATGATGTTTTCCCTCGTTATTCTGCGGGCTTCCGAAAGACCAGCCATCGCATTTTGGACACTTCATGCAGGCTCACAAGAGCCTGAGGGCTCACATCTGCATTTGTTGCTGCATAACGCCACGCTTCATGCAACTGCATGTAAATATTATAATTTAACGATGCACCACATCAAATTATCACCACATGAACCAGAATGTCGCCAATCCCAGAAAGGCGAGAAATCCCACCACATCCGTCACCATGCTGACAAACACACCGGAGGCCACGGCCGGATCAAGCTTCAGGCGGGAAATGACGATGGGGATGAGAATGCCAAACAGGCCGGCTGAAACCATATTCAGCACAAGTGCAGCGGAAATGACGATCCCCAGATCCACACTGGAAAACCAGACCGCCGCAATAATCCCGAGCAGAACCGCAAGAGACAGGCCGTTGAACAGCCCGACCAGGACCTCACGACGCACCACACGCCTGGCATTATGGCTGGACAGGTCACGTGTTGCGAGAGCACGCACCGCCACGGTCATGGTCTGGGTGCCGGCATTGCCGCCGACCGAGGCCACAATGGGCATGAGGATCGCCAGCGCCACCATCTTCTGAATGGTCCCCTCGAAAAGGGAAATGATGGAGGACGCCACGAAGGCCGTGCCCAGATTCACCATCAGCCATGGCAGACGACCGCGGGCCGTATAGGTGACGGAATCCGACAGTTCTTCATCACTGCCCACGCCACCCAATGCACGCAGATCCTCATCTGCCTCTTCCTGAAGCACGTCCACCACATCATCGATGGTGATCACGCCCACCAGCCGCCCGGCATCATCCACCACAGGAGCAGAGACGAGATTGTAGCGCTCGAACATGCGCGCCACATCTTCCTGATCGTCCGAGGCCTGCACCACCTGCTGATGCTCGGCCTTGACTGCTGTCATCAGGACAGGGCGGCGGCTGCGCAACAACCGGTCCAGCGCGACTGATCCTACCAAGCGGTAGGCCGGATCCACCACAAACACCTCATAGAAGGTATCGGGCAGGTCTTCGGTCTCACGCATGTAATCAATTGTGCGTCCGACGGTCCAGAAGGGTGGCACGGCGATGAAGGCCGTCTGCATCCGCCGGCCGGCGCTGGATTCGGGATAGTCCAGAGAACGCTGCAGCGCCACACGTTCCGGTGCAGGCATATGCACCAGAATGGCCGCCACATCCTCTTCGGACAAATCCTCAAGAATATAAACGGCATCATCCGAATCCAGCTCGCGCAGCCCATTGGCTACGGTGCCCGGTGCCAGGCCGTGCAGAATCTGGACTCGGATCGTTTCCTCAACTTCTGTCAGCGCGACAAAATCAAAATCCGCTCCCAGCAGCTCAATCAGCCGATGGCGCTCCTCACCATCCAGGGTTTCGAGCAATTCGCCCATATCCGCTTCATGCAGATTCTGGGCGAGTGCTTTCAGTGTATCGACATCCCGCGTTTGAATCGCCAGCTCGACATGCGCCTTAAAGGCCTCGGAGATATGGTCTTCCTCATTCCGCAATTCAGGAATGATAGCTGAAGAGCCTTCAGAACAGCCCATGCCAGCTTCCACGTCGGCGGGATCATGCTCCTCGCGCATGGCGGCTCCTGTATTGGGAGAAACGGCAGAGATGCGGGCGCCCTTGCCCGGCTGCCGCACGAATGACGGGCCGAGACCGCGAGGACGCTCTGCATGAGTGCGTCTAATCGTCCAGAATGGGTTCGTGAAGTCACAAGTGCGGGTTTTCCGAACAGAATTCCGGGAAAGGGCACTGTCCGTGACATCATGGTCACGCTTCATGCCATCGCTTGCGGCTCAAGCTTGCACCTGAAACTTGTGCAGTGCAATAGTGACAGGATGATCAACCCTGCCCTGCCGTCCAGTGTCAGCATGCAATCAGCTTGTGGGGCGTCGCGAAAGGGAATGTGCGCAGCACACCTGTCCGCGTAAGGCAGCAAGGTTGATATCAGGCCGAACTGCAAAACCCACCTGCCAAGCAGATAACATCCCTGACCCAACGTCAGGATACCCCTTGAAGTCCCTGACGCCAGCAGACCTATCAAAGACAGAAAGACCATTTGCCCGCATGCATGATATTGGCCTAAAAATCGCACTCATCGGCATGACGGGCATGGCGGCCCAATGGTTTGCATGGCGCTTGCGCCTGCCCGCTATCGTGCTTTTACTGGCGGTTGGGTTCATTGCCGGGCCGGCTACGGGCTTCATCAATCCTGCTGCGGATTTTGGGGAGATTTATCGCCCGCTCGTATCTCTGGCCGTTGCTATCATTCTCTTTGAAGGCGGGCTGACTCTCAATTTCAAGGAAATCCGGGAAACCTCCACTGCGGTGCGCCGCATCATCCTGTTCGCCGGGCCCATGGTTTGGGTGATGACCGCCTTGGCCGCACATTATATTGGCGGGCTGACATGGCCCACCGCCGTGGTGCTGGGCGCAATCCTTGTGGTGACAGGCCCCACCGTCATCACCCCCCTGTTGCGACAGGCGCAACTGGCCGCGCGCCCCGCCTCCCTGCTGAAATGGGAAGCCATTGTGAATGATCCTATCGGCGCCCTGTTTGCGGTGGTGGCGTTCGAGGTCATTCTGGTACTGATCGGCGCGCACCATGCCGAGAGCCTCGCATATGTGGTGGTGGCGGCCTTTCTGTGCGCCGTGCTGGGTGGAATTCTGGTGGCGAAGATCATCCAGTGGGCGTTTGAACACGGCTATGTGCCGGAGTTTCTGAAGGCTCCTATTCTGCTTGTCGCCGTACTGGCCGCCTATGCGCTGACCAATCTGGTGCTTGAAGAAGCCGGCCTGCTGACCGTCACGGTGATGGGCGTCGTACTCGCGAATACCCGCATCGCCAGCCTCACAGAAATGCGCCGTTTCAAAGAAACCATCACCATCGTTCTGGTTTCCGGCATCTTCATTCTGCTCACGGCCTCCCTCACGCTGGAGGATCTGAAAAGTCTGGATTGGCGGGCTGTGGCATTTGTCGCCTGTTTGCTCTTCATCGTGCGCCCGGTGGCCATCATGATTGCCACCATCAGCTCCGGCGCAACAATGCAGGAACGCATACTGACAAGTTGGATCGCCCCACGCGGCGTGGTGGCCGTAGCAGTTTCAGGGCTATTTGGTACAGCGCTGGCGCAAGCCGGAATTGCTGATGCGCACCGCATGGTTGCCTTCACCTTTGCGGTGGTGGTGAGCACCATCATCCTCCATGGTTTCACCCTCTCGCCTCTGGCCACCCTGCTGAAACTGAAAAGCACGGCACGGCCCGGTCTTCTGATTGTCGGGGGATCAGGATGGGCTACGAGCCTGGCCCGCAAGCTGCGGGAAATCGAGGTGCCGGTTCTGATCGCCGATCCAAACTGGAACCATATTGCAGAGGCGCGCCTGGCCGAAGTGCCCGTATTCTTCGGTGATATCCTTTCCGAAGAAGCTCATCATGAGATCGACCCGCGCCAATTCTCCAAGATGATCGCGGTTTCGGATAATGACGCCTACAACTCGCTAGTCTGCACGGATTTCGGCCCTGAACTGGGGCGTTCCAACGTCTTCCAACTGGGGCGCGGCGAGGAGCAATCCAGCCGCCATTCCCTGAATTTCACGCTGGGTGGTCGCCCGCTGACAAAGGATACCATCGCTTTCAGCGAATTGCGTATGCGGCACTGGCAGGGCTGGATTTTTCAGGCCACGAAGCTGACAGACGCCTTCGATTACAAGGCCTATGTGGAAAGCCGACCCGAGCAGGCACTCATTCTGCTCTGGGTCAAACCCTCCGGCGCTCTCATCTTCGCCTCGGCCAGCAATGCAACCCCTTCAGCCAATGACCGCATCATCAGCTATGGCCCGCCCAAGGGCATCGCGAAGGACAAGACTGCGAGCGAGGAAAAGGGGCAGAGCAACACGCCGTCCGCCCTCCCTCCTCAAGTGAGCGATGCAAGCTGACATTCAGCTCTTCGCCTCCCGCTCCAGCAGGGTGCGCTTGCGTTCAACACCCCAGCGATAGCCAGAGAGTGCCCCATCCGTGCGCACGACGCGATGGCAGGGTATGGCCACCGCAATCCGGTTGGCGCCACAAGCCTGCGCCACGGCGCGTACGGCTTTCGGCTGGCCTATACGCCGGGCAAGTGCGGCATAACTCACCGTTTGACCCGGAGGAATCTGCTGCAATGCCTGCCAGACGCGCTGCTGAAAAGCGGTGCCCTGAAGGTCCAGCGGCAAACCCAGGCTGGCCTTTGGCGCTTCGACGAAACCTACAACCTGCGCCACAATCTCCTCAAATGCAGCATCACCGCCCACAAGCTCTGCATTCGGAAAGCGATCCTGAAGCTCATGCACCAGCGTTTCCGGGTCATCGCCCAGCGAAATGGCGCAGACACCACGATTGCTCTGAGCAACCAATAGGGCCCCAAGTGAGCATTGCGCCACGGCAAAATGAATATCGGCGTGCATGCCACCCCTCCTGTAGCTTGTGGGTGTCATGCCCAGAATGCTATTGGCCTGCGCATAGAAGCGACTACTGGCATTGAAGCCCGCATCATAAATGGCACGGGTGATATCGACATCACCGGAATCCAGCGTTTCACGCACCCGGCATGCACGAAGCGCAGCCTGCCACGCTTTTGGGGTCAGCCCTGTCAATGCCTTGAAGCGACGGTGAAAATGCGAGGGGCTCACGCCCAGACGAGACGCCAGATCCTCCAGCTTGATCTCCTGTTCGGCCCCTGCCATCTGCCGGCAAGCCTGCTCCACCATCTGCACCTCGGCCTCAGCCACAGACAGGCCACGTGGCTGGCATCGCAGACATGGCCTGAAACCCGCCTCTTCAGCCTCATCCGCTGTGTTGAAGAACAGGACATTTTCAGGCCGGGCTGTGCGGGAAGGGCATGAGGGACGACAATAAACACCCGTCGTCTTCACCGCATAAACGAAGTTGCCATCTGCCTGATGATCCCGCGATACCACGCTCATCCAGCGTGGGTCCATCTGTTCAGCACCCGGTTCCTTCGGCATGGTGGCGGCGTCCTTCAGGCTCTGTCTGCTTCAGGCTAAACCACCCAGAGAGCGCCCTGCACCCCGAACCTTGCTCTCAAATTCGAAACCCATGGTGAGACAAAGCCCAACCGGGCCGGCAACCAACTCACCAGCGATGGGTGAAGCCTGCTGTGATGCTCTTGTTCAGTTCATCACTGCTGGTTTCAGCCGCACTGGCTGTCACATTGATATTGCCGAACACCTTCTGGCGTGCGCTCACGCGCCCCAGAAACTGCTGGCTCGAATCCGAGGCATGCGCACCCACGGACAAGGTGGTGTCCGTATCCTCCAGCTTCACGCTCAGCGATTTATCCGTGCTCCATCCTGCACCGGAGGAATTGTGGGCGACTTCATAGCTATCTGCCAACGTGGCCTGCAGCCCGTCATTCACCGTCCATGTCCGGGAGAAGGATGTGGAGAGCTTGCTTTCCTCCGCCGTGGGGTTCAGCTTCACATTCACGGCTCCCTTCTGCCACATCAGCCACTGGGGAAGGCTTGAAACAGAAACCTTGGCATAAGCTGTGCCCGTCATATTGGCCGTTCCGGCCACCGTCTGCGGCGCGATGCTGCTACCGGGTGCGGACATATCCAGCCCGATCTGCGCGCCCATATCTTCCAGCTGCGTTGAATAATTCATCGACGTGGAGCCATTGGCATTCAGCGAATGTCTGGCTGTCGTGATCATATCACCGGCCAGAGCCGGGGCTGAAAAAACTGGAAGCACCACGGCCGTGGCCAGAAAAACCGCCCTGCGTTCTCGCATTTTCGATCGCATTCGTCTCTCCACACAGCCCCGCCGCCATGAACGGCCATGCGCCGCCAGAAATCTTCATTGGGGCCTGCACCCTCATGGCCATTCGCTCATCCAACAGTGATGGGAGGAAGTTAAGGCAAGTTTGTGGAGTCCGGCGCTTTTCTTGCAGTGCAATATCCGCACTCCACCCCACGTTACCGCCTCATATTCCCTTGCAGTGTCGGTTTGCGCGCACTAATCCCGCTTTGGGAGAAATAAAGATGTCCATAACCATGAATCCAGAAACGGCCCAAACAGCCCTGAATCTGCTCGCACGCATTGCAGAAGCGCTGGACCGCATTGCACCGCCCCGGCTGACGACGCCCGATCTTGACGAGGCGGATGCCTTTGTCTGGCAAACCAACCCCAGCCGGCTGGAGCCCGTGGCCCGCGTGAACCGTGTGAACATGGAACTGCTTCAGGGCATCAGCCGCATGCGTGAGCAGTTGCTGGAAAACACCCAGCGCTTTGCCCTGGGCCTGCCCGCCAACAATGCCCTGCTCTGGGGCGCACGCGGCATGGGCAAGAGCTCTCTCGTCAAGGCGGCGCATGCTACCGTGAACCGCGGGCTCGGCGATGGCCCTGGCCCGCGCCTCAAGCTGGTGGAAATTCACCGCGAGGATATTGAAACCCTGCCCATCCTCATGGGGCTTGTGCGCGACTCGCATCATCGCTTCATCGTGTTCTGCGATGACCTCTCCTTCGACACGGACGACACCTCCTACAAGTCGCTGAAGGCTGTGCTGGAAGGTGGCATTGAGGGGCGGCCGGATAATGTGCTGTTCTACGCCACATCCAACCGTCGCCATCTGCTACCACGCGACATGATGGACAATGAACGCTCTACCGCCATTAATCCCGGCGAAGCCATTGAGGAGAAGGTCTCCCTCTCCGATCGCTTCGGCCTGTGGCTGGGCTTCCACAAATGCAGCCAGGATGAATATCTGGCGATGGTGGCAGCCTATGTGAAGCATCACAATCTGCCGGTCAGTGAGGCGCAGTGGCGGGCAGAGGCGCTGGAATGGGCGACGACGCGCGGCTCGCGCTCGGGGCGCACGGCTTTCCAGTATATTCAGGATCTCGCGGGCCGTCTTGGCGTGCCGCTTCGCGAAGCCTGAGCGCAAAATAGAAAAGGCCGGGCCTACTCAGAGGCCCGGCCTTCATTTCATCCGGTTTCGGGGCTATGCGGCATGGCTTTCAGCTTATGTGCGATACACAACGACTGCCCGCCTCACCGCACCTCTCACCTCATTCCCGATTGACCACGCAATCTCCACCCTGGGCGCGCAACGCCTGGCAGAGGCTGTTGGCATCATCCCGCGTGGCGAAGGGCCCCACCTGCGCGCGATAGAAAATGCCACGCTCACCCAGATCCACCCTCTTGATGGTGGCAGCATAGGTGCTGAGCAGGTTCGGGTAACGCGTCTGCAAGGCCTTCCAGGAACCCTGGGCATCTGCGCTGGAGCGCTGGGATGAGACCTGCACCACATATTGCCCGTCAGCAGCCACCTCTGGGGTCGCTTCAGGCGCAGTTTCTTCCGTCACGGTGGTGACGCCCGCCGGTTCCGGCAAACCGCCGGGAACGGGGTTCTGATCCGCTGAATAGGCCGTCAGGCCACTGGTGTCGGGGCTGGAGGCCACTGCCGTGCCCTCTGGCACCACGGAGCCATCCGCCCGAACCGTCAGCGTTCGCACCCGCTTGGGCTCGGTGCTTTCCGGAGTGATCCCCTCCGGCGGTGCGGTACGGATGGCCGCCGCCGTGGAAACATCCACCGGCTGCTCTTCACGCGGCAGCATCTTCTCATCGTCCCGCGCACCGGTGCCGACACGATCATAGATCAGCTTCTGCTGGGCATCCTGCTGCGAGGGCGGCGTGATGATCTTGCTGGGTGTGGTATCCGCCTTGATCACGGGCATGCCGCTGCCGGAAGTACCCCCAGCATCCCCTCCGCCCATGCGGAATGCGAAATAACCTGCCGTCGCCACCACCACGATAGCCAGTGCGGCAGCAGCAGCCATCAGCGCCCGGCGGCCCTTCTGACGTTGCGCATCGCCATCATAGATCTCCTCGCCATGAGGCGGCATATAGCCTTCATCAGCATATTGGGGATCATAGGCCTCATCATAATCATCATAGCCGTAGCCCCCACCGGAGCGACGCTCGGCGGAATAGGCATAAGAGGCGGCTTCCGGGCGACCTGACGGCTCTTCAGCGGGACGTCGAGGCGCAGCAGCAACCGGAACTTCCGCAGAAGATGTATCGACGCGCGAACGCTGTGTCTGCCGTGAGACTTCGGCCTGCTGTGCCTGGGCGGCGCGCTCATTGGCCAAAGACCCATAACCCAGACGCACGGAAGAAGCTGCATCCGCGCGCTCAGCAGCAGATGCGACGGCACGTGGCGGCGGATGATGCAAACCCGGTGCCTGACGCGGGTCAGGACTGGATACTGACTGTCCGGGAACAGCCGGCTGGGCTCCGCGCGGGGAAGCTGCGGGGGCCTGCTGCGCTGCTGTCGCTCTCGCTGCGGCCTCTCGTCGGGCGGCAGTGGCGCGTGCAGCCTGTTCAGCACTCGCACGCAGGCTTGGGTCTGCTGCCAGGCGTTCATCAAGCCCGCCAGCCCGAGGCGCAACCCTTTGTTCAGGCTGCGCACCAGCAGATCCCGCTGTCAGGAAAGCGGGTGGCGCTCTGCGGGCTGTATCCGGTTCGGCTGTGCGAGAGGGCGGATTATCAAGACGCGCACCACGTCCCGCCTCTGTTGCAGCCTGCCCTGTCGATTGACGGGCTGCGGCCTCACGAGCTGCGGCCACGCGCGCCAACTGAGCCTGCCGGGCCGCATCTGAGGAGACCTCGGCACGCCGATCAGGGGACGACGCAGAGAGCTGTGGCGGACGGGATATCTGAGGTGCAGCCCCCTGCGCGGAAGGGCGGGGCTGTGGCGGACGGGCCGTTGGGTTCTCAGTCGGACGACCCGACTGACGCGCCAGCTTTTCCCGCTCCAATTGCTGCCGGATAAAATTCTGCCGTTCCTGCTCACGACGGGCGAGTTCCTGCCGCGCGTGCTCCTGACGTGCGAGCTCCTGACGGGCCTGTTCACGGCGGGCCAGCTCATAACGGGCCAATTCCTGACGGGCGAGCTGGCGACGCGCATCATCCTCACGCGGTGCAAGCTGCTGACGAGCCGATGCCGCGCCGGAAGGCGCAGATTGAGCGGCATCCTGCTGACGCGCACGCGCAGCCTCTAGGCGGGCCTGCGCCTCTTCACGAAGCGACAGCGCCGGGCGCTGTGGAGCCGTAGGCTGCGCCTGCCTTGCACCGGCTGGTCTTGCACCGGTGGGCGACGGAGGTGGCGCCGCCCGGCTCAGCGCAGATGTATTTGCGAAAGGGTCCTGCTCGTCAATTAGACGCGCCAGCTCGGCCAAAGGATCACCGGGATCTCCCCCCGCCGCCTGAGACGGTGCAGGACGAGAGGGGGCGGGTTGGGAGGCAGCAGGACGCGGCGCAGGACGCGGTGACTGTGCGGCACGTTCCTGCTCCTGAGATCCGCTTTCCTGCGCCCCGCGCTCCACCATGCCACGCTGAGACGGATATGCGCCTGCGTTCGGGTTCGGGGGCGCGCCAGCGGCAGGCCGCTGTGGAGGCGCGCCGGAAGGCCCACCCCGAGGCGCAGCCGGAGCCCTGCGCCCATCCTGACCTGCGCTGTCGTCGCGCCGGTAGCGGAACCTGCTGTCGTCGCCCATGTCGCCTCGATATTTACTCGATGCCACCTCGGCGCGCGCCCCAGCCCCAGCGGACAAGGGCCCCCGGCTCTGCTCGCAGCTTCAGGTACGCGAAACGCGATGGCTACGTCATTTCCTGAACGGCCTCGACCCCGAGAATATCCAGACCGGAGGCGAGTACCGCAGCGACACCATGGACCAATGCCAGGCGCGCCAATGTCAACTCTCGATCATTCTCTATAATGAAGCGTAAATGAGGCAGGTCTTTTCCCCGGTTCCACTGGCCGTGGAAATCGCTCGCCAGTTCATGCAGGAAGAAGGCGATGCGGTGCGGTTCGCGCGCTGTCGCAGCCTGTTCCACAAGACGCGGCCAGGCGCTGATGCGCTTCATGAGACCCAGTTCGCCCTCATCATCCAGCCGCGCCAGCGCCGCACAAGCATAATCCGCTGCAGCCTTGGGCAGATCCGCCATGGCGGCATGGGCGTTACGCAGAATCGAGCAGGCTCGCGCATGTGCGTATTGCACATAGAACACCGGGTTCTCGCGTGACTGCTCGATAACCTTCGCAAGATCGAAATCCAGCGGCGCGTCATTCTTGCGGAACAGCATCATGAAGCGCACGGCGTCACGGCCGACCTCATCCACCACATCACGCAGCGTCACGAAGGAGCCCGCCCGCTTGGACATGCGCACCGGCTCGCCATTGCGGAAGAGGCGCACGAGCTGGATCAGCTCCACGTCCAGTTCCGCCCTACCGCCGCTCACGGCCTTCACTGCGGCCTGCATGCGCTTGACATAGCCGCCATGATCCGCACCCCAGACGTCGATCATCTTGAGGAAACCGCGGTCCACCTTGTCCTTGTGGTAGGCGATATCACCGGCAAAATAGGTGTAGCTGCCATCAGACTTGATGAGAGGACGATCCACATCATCTCCGAATTCAGTCGAGCGGAAGAGCGTCTGCTCCCGGTCTTCCCAGTCTTCGGCCGGTGCGCCCTTTGGCGGGGGCAGACGACCTTCATAGACCTCACCAGACGCCCGCAGCGACTCGATGGTCGCCCCCACCTTGTCCACCGCCCCCTTTGAGAGGGAACGTTCAGAAAAGAACATGTCGAACGTGATGCCCAGCGCATCCAGATCCTCGCGGATCGCGGCCATCATCGCGTCAATGGCGCAATCGCGCACCAGTGGCAACCACTCGGCTTCCGGCATGGTCTTCAGCTTGCCACCATGCTGCCTGGCCAATTCCTGCCCCACCGGCACCAGATAATCACCAGGATACAGGCCATCAGGAATGCTGCCAATATCCTCGCCCAGCGCTTCGCGGTAGCGCAGGAAGGTCGAGCGGGCCAGCACATCCACCTGTGCGCCGGCATCATTGATGTAATATTCCTTGGTCACCTTGTGGCCAGCGAAAGCCAGAAGGCGCGCCATGGCATCGCCAAACACCGCGCCACGGCAATGGCCCACATGCATGGGCCCGGTGGGATTGGCGGACACATATTCCACATTCACCAACTCATCCGCACCCTGTGTGGACTGACCGAAGGCCGTGCCCTGCTTCAGCGCCTCGGAGAGCACCTGCGGCCAGAAGCCTGCATCCAGCGTCATGTTGATGAAGCCGGGGCCGGCGACATCCACCTTCGCCACATGGGCTGTGGCCGAAAGCTTGCCCGCAATCTGTTCCGCCAGATCCCGCGGCTTCATGCGCGCGCCCTTGGCCAGCACCATAGCGGCATTGGTGGCCATATCGCCATGGCTGGCGTCGCGCGGTGGCTCCACCACCACGCGAGACAGATCAAGCCCTTCAGGCACATGCCCTTCGCTGACGAGGGCGGCGACGGCTTCGCGCACATGCGCGGCGAAGATCGCATAAACGTTCATGAAATTTTCCAATCGGATTGGCTGGGCTCGCGCCTAACGCAGATCGGGCGTCGTGTCAAAGAAACGCGCATGTTGGTCCAGCGCATAACGATCCGTCATCCCGGCGATATAATCGGCGACACGACGGGCGAGACGCGCCTCATCCAGCGAATCCAGCCCCTCCTGCCAGGAGGGAGGCAGATCCGCAGGCTGCGCGATGAAATGGCTGAACAGATCCCGCACCACCTGCTGGGCATCTTCCATGATGCGCTCCACGCGAGCGTGACGGTACATCTGGGGAAAGAGGAAATCCTTCATCGCCCGCTCGGCCTTCTGCACCTCTGGTGAAAAGCCGACAAGGGTGTGCCCCAACCCTCGCACATCCTGCGCGCTGGCCACATCGGCCTCTGCTGCACGGCGGGAGGTTTCCGTCACCACATCTTCAATGAAGCGGGTGATGACCCGGCGCAACACCTCACCCACCGTGCGCGGCACATCAAGGCCGGGGTAAAGCGTACGCACTTCCAGCAGGGCATTGCCCACCAGCGGCAGGTTCGCCAGATCATCCACCGTGAACATGCGTGCACGCATGCCATCGTCCAGATCATGGACATCATAGGCGATATCATCGGCAATGGCGGCCACCTGCGCCTCGGCGCTGGCATGGCTCCACAATTCCAGATCCTGCTGCGCATTATAGGCCAGAATGGCGTGCGGCAGGCCGCCCTCATAACGGCCGATGCCATTGCCCTCGCGATCTGTCAGCGGGCCATTATGCTTGGCGATGCCCTCCAGGGTCTCCCAGCTCAGATTCAGCCCGTCAAACCGTGCATAACGCCGCTCGATCCGGGTGAGAACGCGCAGGGACTGGGCGTTATGGTCGAACCCGCCCTGCTCTTTCATGCATTCATTCAGCGCCCGCTCGCCGGAATGGGCGAAAGGCGGATGGCCGAGATCATGGGAGAGCGCCAGAGCTTCGGCCAGATCCTCATCCAACCCCAGAGCCCGGGCGATGGAGCGGGCCACCTGCGCCACTTCCAGCGTATGGGTGAGCCGGGTGCGATAATGATCGCCTTCATTGAAGCTGAAGACCTGCGTCTTGTGACGCAGACGGCGAAAGGCCGTGGAATGAATCACCCTGTCACAATCGCGACGGAAGGCGCTGCGGGGCGGCGCATCATCCTCCGGCACCAGCCGACCGCGTGATGCAAACGGATCGCAGGACCATGACACACGAGGCCTTGCTCCGGAAACCGCCATGCCGCACTCTCCCTAGACTTGTTCCGTTGCTGGAGACTAGCTCCATCACTGGACATGGCGCGCGCTAAGACGCACCTTCCATTCGGGGCCCGCTTCCAGCTCATGTACAACATAGGCATAATCTGCACATGTGATGCACACCAGAGGCACGAGCCCCCTTCAATCAGGCCACAGAGCCCTTATCTTTGTGGGCAGTGCCAGCTTCTGTTCGCAAAGTCGATACCATGAATGCAACTCCTTCCTCTGCCCCTGTTTCTCCGGCTGCCACGGATTTCTCCGTGACGGATGCCGCCGCACGGCGCATCAGCCAGATCATGAAGAAGGAAGCTGATGGCTCCTTTCTGCGCCTGAGCGTGGAAGGGGGCGGCTGCTCCGGCTTTTCCTACAAATATGATGTGACGACACAGCAGAATGACGATGATCTCGTCATTGAGAAAAACGGCGCGAAAGTGGTGGTGGATTCCATTTCGCTTGAACTCGTTCGTGGCTCTGAGCTGGATTATGTCTCCAGCCTGATGGGATCGGCCTTTCAGGTTCACAATCCGCAAGCGACGGCAAGTTGCGGCTGCGGCACCAGCTTTTCAGTGTGAAACTGGCACAAGGCGGGGCACATCAAGACCCCGCCGATTTGCCTTATGGCGCCACATTCTTCAGCCAGCCTCGCATGGAAGGCTTCGGCAGGCCCACCGGCCAATCATCGCTTGCACAGGGGAAGAAGCGCTCGGTGCGGGCATAGATGAGGATATCCGGCGCGAACTTTTCAACATCCGTAAAATTGAAATCGCATGAGCCATTCACCTCATGTGAGGCATGCATCCAGCCCACAACACTGACATCGGAATTCACGAACAAACCCGCCCACAGACCGGCCGTGAACGAATCCCCCATGATGAGAACGCGCGGCCCGCTCTTGGCATAATCATAGGCGATGGAACGGAAAGCCGGATGCTCATTATGGTGCTGCAGGGCCGGGTCCGGCCGCGGGGCTGAAGAGCGCATCTTCACGCGCACACCATATTGCGTGGTCTCGATATCCGGCGGCATGCGCATGGTGCGCAGCAGATCGCCGGAGGGGATCGACATGGCGGGTCCCACAGCCTCATCCACATTCACCTGCCAATCGGGATGACCGGCCGCCACCATGGTGGCATTGAAGGCGATGACCGATGAGCGATTGTTCCAGTGCGTATCCGTCTGCAGGAAGCGCGGCTTGGGCGCCTCGCGCAGCACCTTGCGCAGGTCCACCGTTGTCACCCCCATAGCATGAAGGCCAGCCATGGCGAGATCATATTCCGTGGTGGGGTAATCCAGATCTTTCATCCATTCCGGTAGCTCCTCTAGCTCCACGGACTGGGCATTGGGCGGCATGGCAACGATGACCTTCGTGCCGCGCGGCCCCAGAATGCGCTGCATCTCGCCCATCATGAAGACGAAGCGTTCCACATCATCCACGCGCAGAAGCGCGCCGGCAGACTGTTCCGGCGTACCCTGACGCGCCCAGAAGAATTCCCCGTTGCGTCCGACATACACATTGTTGCTGTCAGGAGAATTCACTGCCTCACGAAAATTGCGCAGGGCGAAGGGAATGGAGGCGCGAAAGCCGAAATTGTCGTTGAGATATTCCCCCGCAATCCGGCTGGCCTGCTGGAAGCGGGTATTCAGATCCGCCGCCGCATTATAGACGGTGCGCGTCTGCCAGCGCCCCAGCGGGTCTGGAATGATGTTGGAGAGCAGCAATAGGCCCGCAATGCCAGCCACGAGCGCCCCAAGATAACGGCGATGACGCGAGAGCATTCTCATGATGTCCCTGCCTCAGAACCGGTAATAGAGGAATGGGGTGGAGGTGGTGCCACCCACCCAGATTACGCTCAGCACCATGATGGCGCCAATCAGGGCGAAGTCTGCAATGGTGGACATGCGCCCCTCCCCGGAAAACAGCTTGAAGCGCCACCAGCTCACAAAGCCGATGAGCCCGCCAGCAATCAGCGCCACGATCGAAAGCGGATACAGGCCAAAATACAGCGCCATCGAAGCCCGGTGCAGACCATTGAGCCCGATCAGCCCCTGGAACATCTGGATTGCACCATCGAAGGTTTCGGCCCGGAACCAGACCCAGCCCAGCATCACTACCAGAACCGCATAAACCTGCGAGAGAATGACAGGCAGGCGCTTCAGCAACCGACCCAACCAGGCCCGCTCGATGATGAGGAAAGCGCCATGATGCGCACCCCAGATCACAAAATTCCAGCTGGCCCCATGCCACAGGCCGCAGAGCAGGAAGACGATGGAGAGGTTGATATAGGTTCGGTAGGCGCCTTTCCGGTTCCCGCCCAGCGGAATATAGAGATAATCTCGCAGGAAGGCCGACAGGCTCATATGCCAGCGCCGCCAGAAATCGGTGATGGACAGGGCCGTGTAAGGCAGGCGGAAGTTGCGCGGCAGGGCAAAACCCACCATCACGCCAAGGCCCACGGCCATGGTGGAATAGCCCGCAAAATCGAAATAGATCTGGATGGTGTAGGCATAAAGCCCCAGCCAGGCCTCGACGAATGTGGGGTTGGAGGTGGCGTCGAACACACCATCCACCAGCCGCGCCACCTCGTCCGCAATCAGCACCTTCCAGCCCAGACCAATGGCGAACAGGCGCGCACCAGCCGAAAAACGCCCCCATGTGGTGCGGCGCTGGGAAAGTTGCCGGGCCACCGTGGAATAGCGCACAATGGGGCCCGCCACGAGCTGCGGGAACATGCACATGTAAAGCGAGAACTGCGCGAAATCGCGGTTCGCGCTCACCTTCCGCTTATAGATATCCGCCAGATAGGAAATGGCGTGGAAGGAATAAAAGGAGATACCCAGCGGCAGCCCGATTTTCGGCACCGGAATATGTGCACCGCTGGGGGCGATCACATCATTGATATTCTCGACCAGAAAGCCGGTATATTTGAACACGCCCAGCAGCAGCAGATTGAAGGTGACGCCCTTGATCAGCATGCTTTTGCGCGATGCGCCATCACGCCGGTCTATCGCTAGCGCGACAAAATAGTTCACCACAACTGATGCGAGCAAAATAAGAATGTGGGGCGTGTAGCCTGCCCCATAGAATACCAGTGAAAAGGCGAGGAAAATATAATTCCGCGTGGTGATCGTCTTCGCGGAAAAATAGCTGACCAGAAACAGCGGGAAAAAATAAAATAGGAATTCAATTGACGCGAACGTCATCCGCCCGTTTCCGCCTGTTCTGATGTGCGAGAGGGGACATGCCACCCTTTGCCGTCACATGCAAGCCGGCTGCGGAAAGCGCTCCAAAGATGCGACTGCCATATAACGGCCATGCAACGGTCTTGTCGCTCGCCGCGACGTGCTTATGCTGCGCCTCAAAGGAGCCCCCCCGCCATGCGCATTGCCACCTGGAACGTCAATTCCATCCGCCAGCGACTCGACCATGCCCTTGCCTGGCTGGAAGAAACCCGGCCCGATGTGGTGTGCCTGCAGGAAATCAAATGCCAGACGGAGGCCTTCCCGAAAGAGCCCTTCGAGGCACTGGGCTATAATGTCGCCGTACATGGGCAGAAGACCTTCAACGGCGTGGCCATGCTCTCCCGCCTGCCGTTGGAGGATGTAAGCTTCGGCCTGCACGGCAATGATGAGGATGTGCAGGCCCGCTTCATTGAGGCTGTGGTTTCCGTCAAAGGTGGCATCGTGCGAGTGTGCTGCCTCTATCTGCCCAATGGCAACCCGATAGATACCGAGAAATATCCCTACAAGCTGGATTTCATGCATCGCCTCACCACTCTGGCCGAAGACCGGCTGAAGCTGGAGGAGCCTCTGGTTCTTGCAGGCGATTTCAATGTCATCCCCGCCCCGATAGATGCCGCCAACCCGGAAGCCTGGGTGAATGACGCCCTGTTTCTGCCCCAGACCCGCACAGCCTTCCGCTCGCTGCTGGATCTGGGCCTGACAGACGCCGTGCGCGCCACCAGCGACGCCGCGCGTATTTACAGCTTCTGGGATTACCAGGCTGGAGCATGGCAGCGCGATCAGGGCATTCGCATCGACCATCTGCTGCTGTCACCACAGGCGGCAGACAAGCTGCTGGCCACCGGCATCGACAAGCATGTGCGTGGCTGGACCAAACCGTCCGACCATGTGCCTGTATGGGTGGATCTGTCCATCGCTATCTGAATCAAAATGGCCCGGATGCGGATGCCCGGGCCATGATTCATTTTCACAAGCACTGTTTCAAATGCCGGATGCCGCGCTCAAGCTCAGCCGCGATCACGCATAAGGCGGGCCTTGTCGCGCTGCCATGAGCGCTCCTTCAACACTTCGCGTTTGTCATGGCTCTTGCGCCCCTTGGCCAGTGCAAGCTCCACCTTGGCGCGCCCGCGATCATTGAAATAGATCTTCAGCGGCACCACCGTCATGCCATCCCGCTCGACCGCATTGGCCAGCTTGGCGATCTCCTTTTTGTGAAGCAGCAGTTTGCGGGCGCGACGTGTTTCGTGATTGAAGCGGTTCGCCTCCAGATATTCAGGGATATAGGCATTGAACAGCCACATCTCCCCACCCTTCTGGGCCGCATAGCTCTCGCCAATTGTCGCCTTGCCGGTGCGGAGGCTCTTCACCTCCGTACCCGTCAGCGAAATGCCCGCCTCCAGCGCTTCCTTGATTTCAAAATCAAAGCGTGCGCGCCGGTTATCAGCGGCGATCTTGCGGGGGGTGTCCTTGTTCTTCTGGCTCATGGTCTCGCATATGCTCATATCAGCGCCGGTTTTCAACCAGCGCTGCAAGACGCGGCATCACCGACGCGGCCACCCGCGCCTCATATCAGGAGACCTACCCGGCAACAGAATGTGACAGAAACACGCGGAGCAGCAGTACCGCCCGTGGTCCCCTGCCCCACCGGACATGCCCCGTCCGACCGGCCCCATCGACGTTGCCTCAGTCGATCAGACCGGCATGGGCCATGGCGGCGCGCACGGTCGCCTTGGTTGAATCGGTCACCCGCACCAGCGGCAGGCGCACCTCATCCCCCATCCGCCCCAGCAGGGAAAGCGCATATTTGGTGGGTGTAGGATTGGTTTCAACGAACAGCGCCATATGCAGCGGCATCAGCTTATCCTGAAGCGCCAGAGCGCTGGCGTAATCTCCCGCCAGACAGGCATTCTGGAAATCCGCACACAGGCGCGGGGCCACATTGGCCGTCACCGAAATGCAACCGCGCCCGCCATGCGCCATGAACCCCAACGCCGTGGCGTCCTCACCCGAAAGCTGGATAAAATCCGTCCCCATGGCCTGCCGCTGCAAGGAGGCACGCGCCATATTGGCCGTTGCATCCTTCACACCCACGATATTCTTCAGCTCAAACAACCGCGCCATGGTCTCGACCGACATGTCGATCACCGAACGGCCCGGAATATTGTAGATGAAAATGGGCAGATCCACCGCCTCGGCGATGGCCTTGAAGTGCTGATAGAGCCCTTCCTGATTCGGCTTGTTGTAATAGGGGGTCACAACCAGCAGCGCATCCGCGCCCACCTGCTGGGCATGCTGGCCCAGAGAGATCGCCTCCGCCGTATTGTTGGACCCGGCGCCGGCAATCACCGGCACGCGTCCGGCGGCCTGCTCCACCGCCCAGCCCACAACCTGATTATGCTCGGCATGGCTCAACGTGGGGCTTTCGCCAGTCGTGCCCATGGGCACCAGCCCATGTACGCCCTCGGCGATCTGCCAGTCCACGAAATCGCGGAAAGCTTTTTCATCCACCCCGCCACCACGGAAGGGCGTGACAAGGGCAGTGAAGGAGCCGCGGTAAGACGAAAGGGGCGCGATGGGCGACATGGAGAACGCCTTGTGGAGTTTTGACCTACAGGAATGAGCCGCAGGGAACGCAGGCGACATTGCATCTGGCAGCAATGCCTCGCATCACCCAGCGGCCTACCGGAAGCACCGATATGAATTGCATCCCATAACCTGTTGTGCGCCATCCGCAAAGCGTTTCCGGCAATATGCCGGGTTACCCGGCAAGGCTTTTTCCTCACAAAACGTTCCAAGCCCTGCTTTTGCCGCCTTTCTACGACAGCATATTTCCACGGCATGAAACAGCGGATTGAGCCCTTAATATTTCTTCAAGGCCAGTAGCGGAACATCGGGCCCAAATAATCCCTTCGACCTCCGAGTGTGAGGATACGTCATGCTGCCAGTTCCGAGCCTGATTTCCGCAAGCATCCTGGCGATGAGTGTCGCCTTGGGCGGTGCGGTGAGTGCGGCTTCGGCGGCAACACCACTGCCGCCCCACAAGCCAAGCAATCTGCGTGCAGGCGGCGCAGTTGCCAGCGCATCCGGCAATCTGGCTGTTTTCCCCACACCGCGCAGCGCCGTCATGACCACGGGCAGCGTGCGCACCAGCCAGCAGCCACTGCCTGCCCTAACCTCCTCTTCCAGCCTGCCGCGTGGTGAACTTTCCACCCTGCAGAGCGCTGTGAAATCCGCCCGCAATTCGCGAGGTACGGAAGCCCTCTCCACAGCCTCACAGCTACGCGACCCCGTGGCGCGGACACTGGTCGAATGGCTTGTTATCCGTCATGCTCCCAATGACATGGGCTTTGACAATATCAATGCCTTCCTGAAGGCCAATCCGGGCTGGCCCACCCAATCCACCCTGCGCCGCCGGGCAGAGCGCGTGCTGTTTCAGGAAAATCGGGGAGCGGACAGGACCCTTGCCTTTTTTACACAGCAACCGCCGCTCAGCGGAGAGGGCAAGCTGGCGCTGGCCCGCGCGCTGCTTGCCAAGGGTAACAGCAAGGATGCCTCGGCATGGGCCCGTAGCGCCTGGCGGGAAGACAGCCTGACGGAGAGCTTCGAGAAAACCGCCCTTTCTGAATTTGGCCGCGCCTTCACACGCGATGACCACAAGGCCCGCGCCTCCCGCTTCAGCTATGCCAGGGATAGTGGTCGCGCCATGCGCGCAGCATCTCTTGCTGGTTCGGATGTCGTGGCCCTCACGCGCGCCCAGCTAGCAGCCGTGAATGCATCCTCGAATGCAGCAAGTCTTCTGGGCAAGGTGCCTTACGGTCTGCGCAGTGAGCCAGCTTATCTGTTTGCACAGGCCCAGATTCTGCGTCGTGCAGATAAAGGCAAGGAAGCCGCGCGTGCCCTGCTTGCCGGTGCTGATTCTGCAGACGCCAAAGCCAACCCGGATGACTGGTGGGTTGAGCGCCGTCGACTGGCCCGTAATCTCGTCGATCACCGTGATCCGCGTACCGCCTACCAGGTCGCTGCCACGGGTGTGGCGCCTGAATCAGATAATTATCGCGCTGAACAACAATTCACCGCGGGCTGGATTGCCCTGCGCTTCATGAATGATCCGCGCACGGCATCGGCACATTTTGCCCGTATTGCGCATGGGCAGAAACACCCCATTGCCCTCGGGCGCGCCTATTACTGGCAGGGCCGCGCGGCCGAGGCCATGGGCAACACCATGTCGGCCCGAAGCCATTACCAGACCGCCGCCAATTATTCGTGGACCTATTATGGCCAGATGGCGCGGCTGCGACTGGGCGCGAAACCGGTTTCCCTGCGCGCCACGCCTTCCGCCTCCTTCAGCGACAAGCAGACCTTTGCCCGCCTGGAGCCGGTGAAAGCCATTCGCATGCTGTACGCCATTGATGAGCGCAATATCCCCCTCACCATCTATTATGATCTGGCTTGGCGTCTGGAAGACCCCAGCCATATCGCGCTTCTGTCGGATCTGGCCGAGGCCAATGACGATCCGCGTGGCGCGCTGGCTGTGGGCAAGGAAGCCATGGGCGAAGGTCATCCGGTGGAGAGTGACGCCTATCCCACATTCGGCATGCCGCGTTACACACCCATTGGCGACCCCGTGGACAAGGCCGCCGTTTACGCCATTGCCCGGCAGGAAAGCCACTTCAACCCTAATACCTATTCCAGCGCCAAGGCCATGGGCCTGATGCAGGTGACACCGGCTGCAGGCAGGCAGGTTTCCAAAATTACCGGCGTGCCCTACAGCGAAAAACGCCTGAGAACCGACATGTCCTACAATGTCCAGTTCGGCGCTGCGGAGCTGGGTGAACTGGTGCGCGTGTATGATGGCAATTATGTACTGGCCTTTGCCGCCTACAATGCCGGCCGCGGGAATGTCTCCGACTGGATCAAGATGTATGGTGATCCGCGTGATCCAAATGTGGATGTGGTGGATTGGGTGGAGCTGATCCCGTTCTCTGAGACCCGCAATTATGTGCAGCGGGTCATGGAAAACTACCAGAGCTACAAGGCGCGCTTCAATCTTTCGAACACACGCCAGATGGAAGCCGATCTGCGCGGGGATATGCGCCGCTAAGCGCAGGCCATTCCAGAGACAATGCACGCGGCAGAAACCTTGCAAGGTTTCTGCCGTTTTGCTTTCAAGAAGCCTCAGCGGAAGCGAAGCGAGAAGACGGTCAGCGCGGCTATTTGCGCGCTGTACGTGAGGAGCGCAACACAAGGCCGACCAGCGCACCGACGATAAAAGCCACAAAAAGCAGGATAAGCACGTCGCGATAAAAGACACTCACGATGCGCCTCCTGTTTCATCACGCGGCAGGAAATAACCCGTCACCAAACCAATGAAGAAAGCGGCCAGTACATAGGGCCAAAGGGCAAACGCAAGATAGATCATGGCGTCTGCACCTCCTTCACCACGAGTTCAATCCGCCGGTTTCTCGCTCGGCCCTCTTCCGTCTCATTATCCGCAACCGGCTGTGTTGCACCATAGCCTACAGCCACCAACTGTGCGGGTGAGACTCCGGTGGCCTCAAGCACATCCACAACTGCCTGGGCCCGCGCCTCTGACAATCTTTGATTGGAGCGGGAGTAGCCGAGTGAATCCGTATGACCAGCAACTTCCACTTTCAGATTTGCGCAACGCTGTAACACATGCACCAACCGGTCCAGAGTAGCCTGACTAACTGCATTTATGCTGGCACTACCCGGATCGAAGAGAATGGTGCCATGCAACATTACCTCAGACAAGATGGCCTGACAGTTCGGCGCCGTGACAGGTGCACCCGCCGCGATAACGGACAGTTCCACATCAATCTTGAAGGGCGGATTCGCAGCTTTCTCAAGAACAGTGCGAATATCCTCGACAGCTCTAGCTGTGAAGGCGACCCCGGACAGCCGTAACTGCACATCCGTCAAGCTCAATTCACCGCTTTGAAGGCGTTCAAGTTGGCGCAACCCGGCCTCGACAGCCCCCTGAAACCCCTCCGGGGCCCCAGAACCAATTGCAGAAACATCATTCACTGTTTCTTCCGGGAAATCCTGCTTCAGGACCCGACGCAGGAAATCATGCGCCTTCTCGCTGGGATAAAAACCGGAAAGAGTGAGGCCTGCTGTGTCTTTTCTCACCGAGAACACATAGGGAGAAATGCTCGGCGGTCTCACCTCATTCTGAACTGTGATGCCTGCTGGTGGATTCTCCAGTGCTATATTCAAGGTGCTGAAGGCCGCAGAATCCAGTGCCTCACCCCTCAAGATGAGGTGCGATCCCTTAGCCTCAGCCGCACCATTGCGCAAACGCGCCAGTTGAGCGACTGCAAAATTAGCCATGCCCGCCCAGCTTTCAGGGGTTGGGCCACCCGAAGCCAGACGCATTTCATCATGTATCGGCACCCCCGGAAAGGCATTGCGCAACGCATCATTCAGCAAACGTCGCGTTTCTTCTGAGGGCGCATATCCCTTCAGTTGTACAGAATCCGGCAGCCGTTGCATCGTCCAGACAAAAGGCACGGCACGCGGTGGTTCCACGGTGAAACGCGTGACCTGAAACCCTTCTGGGGACTGACGTCGCATCTGTGTCAGAGCATCGAACATATCGAAAGTGGACGCGACACCCTCAACCGAAATGCTACTGTCGGAGATACTGACCTGCAATTGCCGGGACTGGCTGAGCATAGCCGCAGCAAAACGCACGGCCTTCAACCAGAGATCCGTGCTTGGTGCACCATCTGCCAGATGCGTATCATCATGCACATCAAGACTAGGCATTGCCTCTTCCAGAATAGCTCTCACATCAGTGCGAGCCCCCTCTGAAGGGATATAGCCGGAAAGACGCAGTGTACGCCCCTCACGACTGGCCGTCCAAAGAAAAGGCGACGCCACTGGCGGGCGTACGGCAAATCGCGCCAATATGAGGCCATAAGGCAACGCCCTCTGGAGGACCCCCGCCAACTCATCATAAATTTTCAGATCGGGAGCGCGCCCTTCAATGGACAGGGCATGATCAGCAATCGTGATACGTCCGGACGGAAGCTGCCCCAACTGCTTTAGACTGAAATTCACAAGTGCTGCAAAATCACCTGGAGGCGCACCCCGCGCCCGGACAAGCCGATCTCCGCCCGTCACTGTAAAGCCAGCCTGACGCGCAGCAGCTAGAATGCGTTGGCGGGCAGATGCAGACGGAACGTAGCCTGTAAGTGCAATAGCTTTTCCATCTTTGACGGCACTGAACGTAAAGGGCCTTCGTTCCGGCAGCAGTGTTGTGACATCATGCACCACACGCACACCGAACATATCCTCAAGCGATTTGCGCACCTTCGTACGTGCCATTTCCGCAAGGGACTCGCCCCCCAGAGTCGCATCTCGCCCATTGAAATGAGCGGATGCCCAGGATTCTCCTGTTCTCTCCAGCACATCCCGAGCCCGGTTTGTCAGATCTGTTTCGATCGACTGCCTCGTTGTCAACAAGGTGAAAGCGGCGAGACAACACCAGGCGAGAAACCCGCAGAAGAGCACCCAACGCCGCCAAGAATCCGGCTTGCGCGCGTGCCCCCCTTTCTTCTTCCCTCCGGCCCCCTCACCTGCCCCGTCACCGTGAGCAGTATCCCCCACTGCCCCACTGTCAGACGCATCAAGAGCCATGAGCAGAATTCTCCCAACAGCCGAACGCCGGAGCGCAGTCCAGCATCCTGCAAACGCATTTCCCAACCATAAGCCAGGAGACATACGCTTTAGTACGTAGGCGTGTACCGAAAAGCAAATAGCGATGCGGGTTCAGCGCATCGCTATTTGGCCATGTTATCACAGCAACGAGAGCCGCGTGATCAGAAATTCCGAGCGAAGAACAAAAGCACCCGATTGGCATCTGTAGCTTCATAAGCCGCGCTATATTTGGTCTTCAGATAATCACTTGCCTGAATATGGGTGTAGTCATACTGAAGATAAATAGTGAAGACTGGAATAGGTGAATAGGCAATATAGCCGCCCACATTGTAATTTTCACCACCCGTCGCACCATAAGTCAGGCGGAGGTTTTGGTTATTGTAATCATATGATGCATAGCCACCGAAGAAAGCCGTGCTCCATTTTGCATTCCAATTATGCAAAAGTGAGGCTGTAAAGTTCCAACCGCTGACCTTACTCACCCCATCCGGACCAAGAAATGCATCCGGAGGTGTATATTGACCATTCGTCGGATCAACCAGACCGAGATATGAAATCGCTCCATCCACATAAGCGGACTGGAAATATACATTGTCGCCATCGCCCAACATGGGCAGGTTGAACATGAGGCCGCCCTGCAAAGCGTAACCCCAATTGCTTTCGGCATTGCCAAACTGATTATAGAAGCTCAACGAGCGAACCTGATGAGCCGCACCCGTCAGCTGGGCCTGCCCCCAATCCTGCGTGAGATTCAGGTTGCCCACAAAATCCGGAATCTGTGTACCAGCCTGGTAGCCCTCATAGTCTGAGCCGAGAGAGCCAGCTGCCGGGTTTACAGAATAAATCCCGCCATTACGTTCGCCCCCATCTTCAACGGACAATGTGGCGCTCAGACCATTTCCGAGCTCCGCCGTGTAGGCAATCAGGTTGATTTGGAGATCATCACCGATGGTTGCCGGGTCGGTCCCTTGCACATACTCATTCGCGTAAAAGTCAAAGAAAGACTGCGCATAACCCGCTGTGAAGCCACCGAACTGAATGTAAGAGAGCCAGATCTGCAACTGCGTTTCACTTGGCCCGTCTGACCATGGATCCGCACTACGCAGATGATAGCGATATTCCATATAGGACCGCAGTGTCCCATATTCTGTTGCAGTCCGCGCATCAAGAATAAGACCGGCGGTACCAATAGAATAGGTTTTGTCATTCGTGGCAGGATAATGGGTATAGGTGTTGAAATAGCCTTCAGCCCAGAGATACCCCCCGACACGAAGGCAGACATCTGATCCCGGGATATAGAAGAAATCCTCACCCTCGGATACGCACTGTTTCATATAGGAAACAGGCATCTTAGTTGTGAGCAGATCCGCAGCTATGGCATCGCACAACATGAAACCGGATGACGCAACAAGTGTCGCAACGCAAAGCGACGCTCTGGAAACAGGACCAATCTGCCGACCCAAGCTTAGCACCACTACACCCTCCCCACTTGTGCTAGACGCCTGCTCAAATGCATCTCAGTTTAGGAAGTTGAAGTAAACCCAAACAGCAACCTCAAGCGGAGACAGCATGCCAATGAACAGATAAATAAAATAAATGTTACTCTAGTAGATGTAAACCTACCAAACGGTATAGATGCAATATTACTTCAAATAAAAAAAGCCCTGGCAGTGTTTTGCCAGGGCTTCTTATTTGATCAGAAATCCGATCAGA
Source organism: Xanthobacter sp. (assembly GCA_050252035.1). Classification (GTDB taxonomy): domain Bacteria; phylum Pseudomonadota; class Alphaproteobacteria; order Rhizobiales; family Xanthobacteraceae; genus Xanthobacter. Next base: position 153,034 of record JBFWLR010000008.1, on the reverse strand, counting down.
AGTTACGCTGAATGCGCACGCCGCCGGACACCAGATCCGTGGAACCACCATAACCCACACCGACCGGGTTCAGAGCCTGGAAGGCGCTGCCATCGTTGTAGTCATGCTTGCCTTCAACCTTCGAGTACAGCACTTCCGCGCCAATATCGAGGTTCTTGACCGGGGACCAGATGGTGTTGAAGCCAACCTGCCACATGTTGAAGTCAGCAAAGCCGTTGTTCAGAGCGAAAGCCGTCTCCGGGGCATCGACGTCGACATAGCCGACCATCACAGCCGAACGCAGGCCGGGGGTCCAGAAATGACGGAACTGACCATTGATCGACCAAGCCTTGGTCTTGTCGTAGTCGTTCACGCCGTTATAGACGATGTCGGACAGCTGGTAGAAAGCGCCGCCGAGCATGCCCAGGCTGTTATTCGTCACACGACCAAACTGGGTGGCATTGGTGCTGGCGCGATCAGAACCGTTCAGACCGACATAGTTGAGAGCACCGTCGCCGTAAGCTGCGGTCACGAAGAAGGAGTCACCCGGGGAAAGGGCATCGAGATTGAACTCGAGCGTACCACCGATACCCCAGCCCCACACATCCGTGGAGTCATCGAAAGCAGCCGCGGCATAAGCAACGCGAGACTGATGCGCAGCAACGGCGAGCTGAGCAGAACCCCACGCCTGCTCGAGGCGCAGGTTACCGACGATATCGGGAGCCTCGGAACCACCACGAACGTTCGGGCCATAAGCCTGCTGGTCATACACGTCGACGAAGCGCTGATCTTCAACAGCGATGGTCGCGGAGAAACCGTTACCGAACTGAGCCGTATAGCCAAGCTGATTGAGCTTGCGCTTGGTCATGGTGTACGGGGTGGTCATCATGTAGTTCATGTTCGGGTCGAAGAAGGAGGTTGTATAACCTGCCGTCAGACCAGCAAACTGGATGAACGCGCGATCAACTTCGAGGCTGGTGTCACCGTTGGTGCTGCTCCAGCTGTTCAGGTTACCACCGAAGGCCGCATAAGAACGCAGGACGCCGTAATCGGTCTGAGTACGGGCGTCGAGGCTGATCAGACCGCGGGTACGAGTCCGGTAGTTGTCGGTCAGATCGTTCGTGCGCAGACCATTCCCGAGGGTCTGGTTGCTGATGAACGGGTTCATGGTGCCCGTAGCGTTGACATAGGCGTCAAACCGCACATAGCCACCGATCTTGAGGCAAGTGTCGGTGCCGGGGATGTAGTAGTAGCCTGCGCCATAGGCAGAGCAGACCTTCACATACTCGACAGCCTTCGCCTTGACAGGCAGGTCGGCGGCCTGGGCTCCAGCCACCGCGACGAGACCTGCCGCGCTGCCGAGGAGAAGGCTTTTCACCATGTTCATCTTGACCTCCAAGTATAATTCTAAGGGGGCGAGCGCCACTTCATCGGTAGCTGTGTACCGTGAGGGTTCTTGCCCCATATTCCCAAGTCGGCCTCCGGCTACGCCTTATTTTTAAGCGCCAGGTGAGCCTTGGGCGACCGGGGCTGCCCCCTTCGTCGCAAACCAAACATACCGACCGCGAACCGCCTTTCAATCGGAAACCCACCTTTCCAGCCCGCATGAGTGCTAGTTCTCCGATGCCTGTTGCAGGAATGACACGCGCCCCATGCACTCACCACAATACCATTTATGCCGAACCATCACTGTGACGAGATTGACACAATTTTGCCAAGAACCCTTCATTTTCAAGGAAAAAGAAGGGTTCTTTCCATGCGAGAAAGACAGGCCTCATATGCCCGAAAAAGTGGCGATAAGTTGAAATGCACACCTCTCTGCAACCGTGCCCATACCAGCCTGATTTTACCGATCAAGCGCTCGCACAGCTCTTTCTGAGGCTGGTTCCGTCCTGATTTGCGAATCCTGCAGCGCAAGATATTTTTGCACCGCACACATCATGCGCTTGCCATAACGCCCCAGCGCCCTCATCTTCTCGAAAGATCCTCGCGCCCGCACAGGGTGAACATGTCTGGAGGACCAGAGAAGTGACCGTGCGCGCCCATCCGTCAGGGAAACTGGCCAGCGGCAATCTCTTTTCCGGCCAGACTGTTACCATGATTGTCTGGCCAACCCGTGAAAAGGCCCCCCCGATGAGTCCCTATGGAGACATTGGCGACCCGAATTCTCTCGATGTCGCCAACCGTCTGTTCTTCCGCCTCTATCAATGCTCGAATCTTCTGCACAAGAACGGGATGCGCCATATGGAGGGCTTTGGCGCCACAACCCAGCAATGGGCCGTCCTGGGTGCGCTTGCGCGACCGCTGGTGCATGACAAGGGCATGTCTGTAAAGGAGCTGATGGAGTTTCTGCTCCTCAGCCGCCAAAATCTTACGGCTGTTCTAGACAGACTGGAATCGCGCGCATGGATTGAACGCATGCGGGACCCGGACGATGGGCGCAGCCGCCTCGTCAGAATGTCCCCGGCAGGGGATTATGCCTGGTCCGAAATGCAGGAACCCATTGCCGAGTTTTTTTCATCTGCCCTCTCCGGCCTGAGCAACTCTGAACAGGTCCAGCTTTTTCAGCTTCTGGATCGTTTGCGCACAGGATTGAACGCAGCCTGAGCACCTTGATTGGAAATACCGGGTTTCAATTGCTTTGATACGCAGTCCAACTCGGTTCCGGCTGGCAACCAATAGGCCTGCCATAGCGTCAGGCATCTTGACATCTGCTAACGGGCAAGGCCTCATCTGGCCATGATGTGTGCACTCACCATTTTCCGTCGTCCCTGCCCGATCGCAGGAGACTAACCCCGCGTCCGGCCGCCGCGCCTCCGGGCGCCGGGGAAAGACGCCTTTGCTGCACATCCCACACTGGCCATTCATTTCACTCGGTTTGCAGCGCGTTTCATCCATTTGAGGCTGCATCCGTCTGAAACTATTTGGGCTCTTTTCCATCATACGAAAAGACGGCCAGAGCGGCGCATTCATACCAATTTCTCCAGACGCATCACGCGCAGGTCCTGCCACTGGCGGGAGAACGCCTGTGCCATGCCCTTGAACAGGTGATCTCCATGAGAAAATCAACCAAGACAGGCCGCCTGCCGGCCATCGTTCTGAACGAAGAAGACCACGAACGCTTGACTGGACTGGCGACTGCGGCGCTGGACCGCAACCCTGATGTCGCTGAAGAGCTGCTGAAGGAATTGGAGCGCGCCCGCGTGGTGCACAACCGACGCTTGCCGGCCAAGGCCATCCGTATGGGTTCAACTGTCACCTATAGCAGCGATGGCACGTCACGTACCGTGACTCTGGTCTATCCCGGCGAAGCAGATATCGCAGCCGGGCGCATTTCTATCATGACCCCGATTGGAGCCGCCTTGATCGGCCTTTCAGAAGCACAGTCCATCACCTGGATGGCGCGTGATGGCCGACGGCATGAGCTGGAAGTGCTCACTGTCACCCATGATGAGCCTGCCGTCGCTGAAGGCTGAAACATGAGAAAGGGCCGGAAACACGTCCGGCCCTTTCCTGAATCTCGACAATGCTGCCTAGTGGGCGGCCTGCGGAGTTGGAGATGACGCCGGCTTTGGCGCAGAATGGCTTTTGGCCGTCTCCCTGTCAGCAGTCGGGTTCACAACCACAGTTGCAGTCATGCCGCTGGCCAAAAGCAGGTCATCAGGGATTGTGTCAAAATCAATCCTCACCGGAATACGCTGCGCCAGACGAATCCACTGATAGTTCGCTTTCACGGCCAGAAGGTCGCCACGCCCCAGCGGGTTATCAACATCCGCAATACCCCGCGCAATCGATGTCACCTTCCCGGTCAACACCGGCCCACCGGCCATGAGATAGATCTGGGCAGGCGCACCAACCGGAATATCGAAGAGCTTGGTTTCCTCGAAAAAGGCTTCGATGCGTAGAGTGGAGGCATCCACAATAGCGACAATCTCCGTGCCCTCATTGGCATAATCGCCGGGGTTAAGGCTGATATTGGTCACCCAGCCATCCGCTTTGGCCTTCGCCTCTGTCCATTTCAGCTGAAGCTGGGCATTGGCAAGCTGCGCCTGTGCCTGCTGGTATTCCTGCTGAGCGGCCACAGCTGTTAAACGTGCAATTTCCTGTGCCTGCTCGGTTACGGCGAGTTCATTCAGATTGCGCATCCGGTCATAGATAGATTGCTTCTGTTGCCAGTTTGCCTGGGTGGCAGCCACACGCGCCTCGGCTTGCTTAACCGCATGCTGGAAGGGCTCCTGCACGATGGTGAAGAGAAGATCGCCCTTCCGGACGAATTCATTCTCCCGCACGCTCACGCTTTCGATTTGCCCGGAAACCTGCGGCGCCATTCTGATGACATTCGCGACCACGCGCCCATCACGAGTCCATGGGGAATAGAAATAATATTGCCACAGCAGCCAGCCACACCAGACCGCGCTTGCCAGAAGCACCAGAGTGGCGAAGACCCGCACCACCGACATTCCGCCCATTTCAAAACCCATTCACTGCAAAGGCACAAACATGAACAGAAGGCTGAAGATAATCAGCACCAGACATGCCTGTACCAAGGATTTGTGCCAGAAAAACCTGTAAGTTCCGAGACGAGACAAGGCCATATCGACACCGAGATAAATCACGAGGCTTGCGAGAAAATAGAAAAATATGGCCGGAAAATAGATGCCGGCGATGGAGACCTCGCGAAGCATGAGATTCAGCGTCCCTTTTGCTCAATCCAGAAATCAAATTGCGCTACGCGCACTCTGAACATCCCGGCATATTGTCTCTTTTCTGGTTCTGCAACGGCCCCGCACCCAGGAGTTGCCGGCACATAATGTCTCATCCTCCGACCTCCGCCAGAATTACCCACCCTGCAGGGCGTATAGAGATGCTCTCCAGAGACAACAAGGATTGATGCAGCACCTCAAACGATGTCGCGGCCTGACACAGGCGACCTTCCTCATCTGGAGCTATGGCGGCGTACACTTTCTGCTTTCCCTGCTCGGCAAGCCTCACGAGGTCGCATACCCCCTGTTCCCAGCGCAGCAGGCTGAGTTGGAGAGTCGACCTTCGCAAGGACTGAACATCTTCATGCCAAGTGTCTGGTGCCTCGACGAGATCATAAAGTCGGGCCAGTGCCAATGCGGCAAGGCCGGTATTGAAGGCGGCTTCCGTCACCTGAAACGGATCCTTCTGAGCATGAAACTCAGGGGCTATCTCGCTCGCCAGAAAACTCAGACGCGTTTCATCCTGATTAAGCGCATCAACGGTCTGGCTGGAGGCGCGGCGCAATGTACGAGAAGCCGCGCGCATGAGCCGCCAGCGCAGCAGCCAAGGCGATGTAGGAATGATGAGAAGATTGACGATCGCGCAGAAAAAGAACCCCGCAAAGATCGACAGCACCCCATCCATTGCCGATGCAAACTCGTAGGATACCATCTGGTTTTCCGGCTGCCATACGACGGTCAACACCAGCACGATAAGAATGGACATTGGGGCATATGGTCCGCCCAATCCGCCCACCATGAAGGCCGCGAACAGATAGGGTGTCAGCACCAGGGCCAGAGCGACAAATGTCTCGGCATGCGGAATAATCTGAAATGTCAGCACCAGAGCCGGCACCGTGCAAATCAGCGTCACCCAGAGCATCATGCGATAAGCCCCAGTGGCATGCAGCTTGGGGGCAAGGCGCAAGGCATACACGCTGGCAATCACAACAGAGCCGATCCCGGAAATCCAACCGGTCGCGAACCAGAACCACGACAAAATGACCACACTCACCATGATCTGCACCGCAGAAATGGATGAGAGCAGGCCATCAGCATCAGCCAGATGGAAACGCCCCTGAACCGGAACAGGTTCAACTGCCGGGTTCAGCAGAGCCTGATATCCGATCAGAAATTGCCGGCATTGTGTGGCGAAGCGGAGCCAGAGCACAGTCGTATCGCTCTGCCTGCCATGGGATGCAACTTGCCGACTCTTCTCTTCAAGATGCGCAATGGCGGTTTCCCACTGCAACTGTGCCTTGCGTGCCTCATCTTCATTCAGCAAAGCTGCTGGCAGGGCCGCAACAAGCACATCCATCTCCGCTCGCCGGCGATCGGCCCCCGAAAGGGCGCAGGATAGAAACAGCGCGCGCATGAGAGCGACATAGATGCTGCGCACGGTGACGAGACGTCGTCGCCCACCGGCCTGCCCGATGGGAATACGTCGGCCAAAACCGTGCAGCACCGTGATCAGGCTCGCCATTTGCACGCGCGCCCCGGCGCCAGCCTGTCCCGCTTGAAGACAGTCAACGAGTTTCGCGGCAGCTTTGCGGATCTTCCCCGGCAGCTCCGCTGAACTGGTCTTGGGAAAGAGTAGCAGGGCGACCAGCCACGTCACGCCAATGCCCACGAAAACCTCAGAGACCCGCCCGCTCGCCATATCAAAGGTGGTTTGGGGGTTCGAACCAATATCAAGCGCGATCAGCGCAGCCGTATAGCCTGCCAATTCAATGGCATAAGCCTCGCTATCCCGAAACCACATGCTCAGCCAGGCACACAGGCCCAGCCAGAGACAGAGCGCGCCTATGAACAATTCCCGCTGCTGGTCGAAAAGCACAACCAGACACACAGCAAAGGCGGCTCCCACCAATGTTCCACATATGCGTGCCAGGCTCTTGATCGTCACCTGATCCGCATTGGGATTGGCCAGAACGGCCACCGTCACGACAGCCCAGTAGGGTTCGGGAAGATTGGCCCAAAAAGCGATGGCCAGAGAAAGAAGAGAGGCCACGGTGAGCTTCGCGGCAAACAGTAGCAATGCCCCATTCATGGGAAAGGACAACGCTTTGCCTGCCTTCATGCTCTACCCTCCCCCAGAGGTTGAGATCCTCACCCAAAAAAGAAAAGGGATATGGGGATCCTAAAATCTCCATATCCCATTCTTTTTATAATGGACCCAATTGCATACGAAAAGCAATTGCATCAACCCAACTGGCACTTCAACTCAGCCGGCAATATGGCGAACCTCATTGAGCAGGAAGTTCCCCACCCGCTTGCCACGGTTCCGCAAAGCCAGCACCGGTGAATTGTCCACGAAATAGGTGTGCAGAATGGAGTCGCGGCTGCGCACTTCCGGGCCCAGCGTATCAACCGAGTGCCACGTATCCGTGCCCACGGCGAAGGCATAGCCGGTATTGGGCGCAAAGGACATGCGCTGCACCATTTCGAAATGCCCGTCTTCCGCCTGCCGGTCAAAGCGTGTGCCCACATGGGTGATGCTTTCATCTTCCGGCAGATAGAACTGGATGGTAATGCCCTTCCAGCGCGTATCGGTGTGCGGGGGAATTTGATAGCCAGCCACATCCCGCGTGAGCATGGGCACCGGGAACATGCCGACATTCATGTAATCCGGCCCGAAACGACGCTCCAGCCCCGGGGCAAGACGGCGCATAAAAACCTTCTTCACAGGCTCCGAGCGCAGCACCTTGCCCACCAGCGCCCACACATCGCGCTTCTCAAGCGGCAGATGGCGCAGATATTCGGGGTAAAGGTCGATCTTGATGCGGGTGGAAGACCCATCCTCCTGCACATTCACATTATTGCGGCCCTTGAGAGCACGATATTCGCGCGCTTCCGGCATAGCCGCGCGCATCTGGGCATAGAGATCTTCGGGGAAAATCCCCTGCAACTCCAGATGCCAGAAAGGCTCTTCAACCAGCGGCGCGCGTTCAACGGCCTTGACCACATGGTCAATCACACGCTCGACAGTCTGATCCATCGCCGACATGCCACGCTCCGATTTCATCATCTCACGGTCTCACCTGTCGCGGCTCATGATGCAATTTGAAGTACAGCTGACCACGACTCTGGCCGCCTTTATATCATCTGGCGCAGCAACAAAAATTGCCCGACCACAAATGAGAACCGTTTTGAATTGCAAGATAGAATGCACCTAGGATCGCAGCAATGCCAGTAGACGCACAGCTGCATCCATTTCAACCCGGCGCGCCTCGCGGCGGGTGGTGGCCAGTTCGTCCTCCCCCCACTGCTCCCGGTTCCAGTCCTCGTCCACATGCGCGGCAGCCCAGGCTTCATCCGCATTCAGGCGTCCCTGGGCAACGGCCAATGCAAGCAGAGCAGAGCCCGTCAGCGTGGTCATGGAGTGAATGGCGGAGAGAGGCAGGGCTATTTCCGGCACCAGATCACGCACCGCTGCCAGAGAGTCTTCCGGTTGCGCCACATGCATGACGCCTTCTGCCATATAGAAGCGCGTACCATATTGATCCCGCATCCAGTCCAGCACCGTATCCCAATAGTGGGCCTGCCGATCGACGAGCCCCTGCGGACTCTCGGCGCGATAGAACAGCATGTCTGTTCCCGCATAGCGCACCACTTCATCACGCACGGTGGCAGCTTCCGGCTGCACCCGGTCCAGCGCCACATTCACAAGCCGGGTGAGCGGCATGGTGGCGAGATCAATCTGCTCTTTCTGGGCGGCCCATTCCTCAGCCATGGCTTCGGCCAAAGCCTGAGAGGGAACCTGCAGAACCGCGCGCGCCGGTGTGCGCACGGGCCGGCCATCCAGCAGAATGGAAAAACCCGCCGTCGCGCTCTCGTCTGATCGAGAAGACGCGCCGACGCGCACCTCCTTGTAAAACCGTTTGGGGAAGGATGGGCGCTGTGCCGCTCGCGCACGCGCAATCGGATCCTCAGGCGCACCACCCTGTTCCAGTTCTTCCAGCAGATCGCGCATGGCTCAGTCCTCCATGCCGGCGGGGCGCAGGGCCTGTGCAGCAATCTGCTCCAGAGCATCCGGCACTTGCGTAAAGTCATGGACCAGAAGCTGCGCGCCAGCCCGGTTCAGATCCTCTATCGGGTGATAACCCCAGGACACGCCCAAGGCTCCTGCACCCGCAGCGCGTGCCATGGCCATATCGAAGGCCGTATCCCCCACCACTATGGTTTCTTCCGGGCGTGCGCCCATTTCCTGCATGGCCTGCAACACCATGGCCGGATGCGGCTTGGAAGGCGCATCATCCGCCGTCTGTACCGTATCGAACCAACCGACCATATCATGCGCAGCCAGAACCCGATCCACCCCGCGGCGGGCCTTGCCTGTCACCATGCCCAGCAGCACGTCATCGCGGGCTCGCAGATCCTCAAGAACCTGCCGGGCATTGGGGAACATCGGTTCCGGCGGGTTGTTGTCACGCAGGCGCATGAAGGCAGTGCGATACCCCTCAGCCATCGCCTCGACCGGATAACGCGCATCCCCCTCAGCCAGATCGGTAAAGGCCTCGGCCAGAGACAGCCCGACAACGGAGAGCAACCGCTCGCGGGAAGGCGGCGTGAGGCCATGCATGGCATGGGCATCCAGCATGGCGGAGACGATCAAATGCTGGCTATCCACCAATGTGCCATCACAATCGAACAGCACCAAAAGTGGGCTAGTAGAGGAAACAGGGCTCATTGCTTGCTCATGGTCTGGGCGGCCACGTTATAAATCCAGCGTTCGCCCGAGGGGTCGACAAACTCAATATCCTTGAAGCCGCGCCGTTCGCACTGGCGCGTAAACGGCCCGGCGATGATCAATTCAGCCGTGGCCGCAGCAGGAAAGCCGAAACGAATAACGAGCCGTGTATCATCCTCACCGGCTGTGCCGACAGTGAGTTCCAGCCCGTTGCCCGTGAGGCTCTCCTCCGTCTCCTTCGCAAAAGCGCGCCGCTCTTCGGCTGTCACGACAGGCGCAGGCTCTTCCACCGGTGCCGGTTCCGCCACGGCGGTCTCAGAGGCCTTATCAGACTGGGGGCCTGTGTCTGGGCCAACATTCTGAGGTGGAACGGATGCCTGCGGCTCTGTCACTGCGGGCGCAGTTTCAGCAGGCGGCGCAGCCTGTTCGATCGAGACAGCAGGTGGAGAGGCCTCAGGTGGAGATGAAGGCGTTGCCAGCGCCCACCACACAACGCCGCCAGCAATCAGCGCCACGCATGTACCGGCAAGCCCGACAAGGAGACGCGAGCCGCCCCCACCCCGCAGCCTGTAGCCGCAAATATCACACTGAACTGCCCCTTCATGCACGGGTGCGCCACAGGCCGGGCAGATGCCGGGGTCAGTTCCATCCTGTCGCGTTTCCATGGGCCGGTTCCTCGTGCGTTCGCCCCCAACATGACGTGTCCCCATGGCAGAATCCAGTCCACAACCCTGCATGGCCCCATGCCATGAAGGCACTTTTCATGAAGACACGCTCGGCTAGTCCGCCGTCTAGCCGCCGAAATCCAGAGGTGGCGGCGGCTCGTCCAGTTCCGGCGTCAGGTTGTCAAACTGCTGCTGGATTTGCTGCTCATTCAACTCCACATGGTCGGATTTGTAGTGCGTCACAATCTTCGGGAAAAGAATAATAAGCCCGACCATGAAGATCTGGATGAACACAAAGGGCACAGCCCCCCAATAGATCTGCCCAGTGGTGACCGGCTCCATACGCTTGCCCGTCACCTTGTCGATATAGGGCACCTTGGCTGCGACAGAGCGCAGGAAGAACAGCGCGAAACCGAAAGGCGGATGCATGAAGGAGGTCTGCATATTCATGGCCAGCATCACGCCAAACCAGATGAGATCAATCCCCATCTTGTCCGCCGCGGGTCCCAGCAGCGGAATGATGATGAAGGCCAGCTCGAAATAATCCAGAAAGAAGGCCAGCACGAACACCAGCAGGTTGACGGTGATGAGGAAGCCCACCTCACCGCCCGGCAGGGAAACGAGCAGTTCCTCCACCCAGATATGCCCGTCCACCCCATAGAAGGTGAGCGAGAACACCCGTGCCCCCAGCAGGATGAACAGCACGAAGGCTGACAGTTTGGCGGTGGAATAGGTGGCCTGCTGCAGCAGGTTGAACTTCAGCCGTCCGCGCACAAGCGCCAGAAGCAGAGCACCGGCCGCCCCCATGGCGCCACCTTCAGTGGGTGTGGCGACACCAATGAAGATGGTACCCAGAACAAGGAAGATCAGCGCCAGCGGCGGCACCATCACAAACACCACCTGCTCGGCCAGCCGTGACAATAGCTTGAGCCTGAACAGCCGATTGATCACCGCGAAGATGAACGCCAGCCCCACCACCAGAGCCATGGCCAGAACGGTGTAGTCCACACCGAATTTCATCTGCGTATCACTCATCACCCATATGGCGATGGCGATGGTTGCAGCCAGCAGAATGAAGAGCGAGGGCGTGATGAGACGCGCAACGCTGCTCATGAAGAAGAAGAGCAGTACAAAAGCCACAACGCCCCACAAGGGTGCATTGAGCGCTGCGGGCAGCACGGATTCCGTCAGCGTCGGCCAAGAACCAAGCGTAATCAGAACCGCGAGGCCGGCCGCGCTCAACGCACCGAGAATGCGCGGTGCAATGCGCCCTTCATTATCCTCGCGCAGATTTTGCGCATCTTCCGGCAGACCTGGTGCGGCGGAGGGGAAAAACACAGAAACAATAAAGATATAGCCGGCATAGAGCCCGGTAAGCATCAGCCCCGGAATGAAGGCCCCGGCATACATATCCCCCACGGAGCGATTGAGCTGGTCCGCCATCACGATCAGCACCAGCGAAGGCGGCATGATCTGCGCCAGCGTGCCGGAGGCCGCGATCACACCCGTCGCCACACGCCGATCATAGCCATAGCGCAGCATGATAGGCAGCGAGATAAGCCCCATGGAAATGACGGAGGCCGCCACCACACCTGTGGTCGCCGCCAGCAGGGCCCCCACAAAAATCACCGCATAGGCAAGGCCACCGCGAATGGAGCCGAAGAGCTGCCCAATCGTATCCAGCAGATCCTCCGCCATTCCCGAGCGTTCAAGAATGAGGCCCATGAAGGTGAAGAAGGGCACCGCCAACAGCACCTCATTATTCATGGTGCCATAGACGCGCCCCGGCATGGCCTGGAAGAAATCCGGCCGGAACAGCCCCAGCCAGATGCCGATGGCCCCGAAAATGAGGCCATTCGCCGCCAGCGAGAAGGCCACCGGATAGCCCAGCAGCAGGAACACAACCAGCGCCGCAAACATGATGGGCGCCATATTATGGATGAACCAGCCCTTGAAACCCGGCTCCGCCGCCAGCGCCATATCAGGCACAAAGGCCACGAGAGCCACTGCAAAGGCCATCACTACCAGCATGCGGGCAGCCGGCACCCGGCGCAGGAGAGACATCATATTCATGACCGCCCTCTCACCGCGGGACGGAAGCGTCATCGCTTCCGTTTTCGGTTGCAGTACTTTTATGCGGGCCATCCACCGTGGCCCCCATCAACCGTTCCGCCTCCACATCCAGCGCCGGTTCACCCCCATCCTGCCCGCGTGGGTCCTCCATCTGGCCGGTGATGACGGCCACTCGCTTGATCAGTTCGGAGAAGGTCTGGAGCGTCAGCAGGAAGAAGCCGACAGGAATGAGCAGCTTGGCCGGCCATTGCGGCAGACCGCCAACATTCAGGGACTGCTCATTGATATCCCATGAGGTGATGAAAAAGGGCACCGAGGTCCACAGGATCAGCAGAGAGAAAGGCAGCAGAAAGAAGAGATGGCCAAAGATATCAATGCCATCACGGGTGCGCTTGCTGAAATGGCTGTTCAGGATATCAATGCGGATATGCTCATTGTCCCGCAAGGTCCAGGAGGCGCAGAGCAGGAAAACCGCCGAGAACAGCACCCATTGCAATTCCAGCCAGCTGTTGGAACTGACATCAAACAGCTTTCGCACAATGGCGTTGATGGCCGAAATGAAGACGGCGACCAGTATAAGCCAAGCCGCGAGCTTGCCGATGCGAGCATTGAGGGCGTCAATACCGCGCGCCAGCGCGATCAGGGGTTTCATGAAACCGTGTTTCCCTTTGGCGACCCGCAAACAGCAAACGTCTTCAAGCCACATCTCGCCCAACGGAAGAACCGTTCTGGCAAGCCGTGAAACCGGCCTGGCATCGCCCTTGCCCATGGCCTGCCCCATGGGCGCGCCATATCATGGCAGAGAAACAGATGCAGCCCGGAGCAGACTCATCAAGCCATTCGCATCCAGCGCCTTGTTCAGCGCGCACCATAGGCAAAGATGCGCGTTCTTCAAGCGTTTGAAGCCGCGTCACTTCTGATTTCCATGCAGATCTGCCCCACACTCTCGTGAGAACCGCCCACATAAACCTCAAGCCACCCTTATTGCTGCGGTACATCGCCCTTCTGCCATGGAGGCGCGCCCTTCAGGGCTGGGCCGGGTGAAAAATCGGCCTGCGCCCCATTCCAGCGCAACCACATGGCCTGCCCCGCAGCGGGCGCATCACGAAGACACCAGACCTGAAGATCCGCGCCCTGTTGCGGCAACACAAAGGCTATGGGGCGGAAGGGCTCATCTTCCGGTAACCGATCTTTCGCAGATGGCGGGAGTTTGCATAAAGATGCAGAAACATCCGGCAAGGTCTGCGGCGTCACCAGATTCCAGCGCCCGGAAGCTCTGGAATAAAAGCGCACGCGCCCCAGAACCGGCACGCCCTTCTCGACCTGACGCTCACTCAGCCCCAGAAGAGGCGCGCCTTCCGCATCAAGCCACAGGGCCAGTTCGATCACATCTTCACGTTCATCTGCGAGATGGCGTGTGATGCGCAGAAAATCATGCCCGGTATCATGCATCACATCCACGGCCTGCGCTTCCGCCAGCCCCTCCTCCGCCTGCGGCAGTTCATAGGGGGGCACGGCAATGGGCTGGGCCAGCTTCAGCTCTTCATACAGATCCACCACATCCTCCGCACGCACCGGATGCGGAAGGAGCAACACAAGACACAAAAGCAGCCCGGCACACAGGCCAACCATGTGCCGGATCAGAAAACGCCACCTGCCCTGCCGCAGAAGCTGCATTCCATCAGCCCTCCGGGGCCTCCAGAATGGGGTCATACTGGCTGGCGTCGAACCCCAGAACGGCGAAGGATTGCGCCATATGCGGCGGCAGCGGTGCGGAAACGTCAATCATGCCTTCTCCACGCGGGTGGGGAATGACGATGCGACGAGCCAGCAGATGCAGCTTGTTCTGCAGGCCGCCGGGCAATTCCCAATTCTCGATGTTGAAATATTTCGGGTCACCCAAAATCGGGTGGCCGATATGGGCCAGATGCGCGCGCAACTGATGGGTGCGGCCTGTCACCGGCTTCAGCGAGAGCCAGCTCATCTTCTGGGCAGCCTGATCCACCACGGCATAATAGGTGATGGCGTGGCTCGCCTCATCCTCACCATGCCGGGCCACGCGCATCCGCTCCTCACCCTCATCACGCGCCAGATAGGTGGAGATACGCCCCTGTCTGGGCTTGGGCACATGTGGCACCACGGCCCAATAGACCTTGCGCGCCGCCCGCGAACGGAAGCTCTTGGCCAGAGTGGAGGCAGCAAGGCGCGTTTTGGCGATCAGCAGGCACCCGCAGGTGTCCTTGTCGATGCGGTGAACGAGGCGGGGGCGCTGCCCATCCTTGTCGCGCATCGTCTCCAGCAGTTTATCGACATGGCGATAGGTACCTGAACCACCCTGCACGGCCAGGCCGAAGGGCTTGTTCAGCACCATCACATCCTTGTCTTCATACAGGATGAGAGAGCGCAGAAAGGCGAGATCCTCGCTTTCACCACGGCTCCCCCGCAGCACACCGGGGGCCTGTCCCACACCAGCCTTACCAGCGCCACTCTGCCCGATGGCACCATTTCCTGTCGTCGCCTTGCTCTCGGCCTCTCCCCCAAGCGGCGGAATGCGCACGCTCTGGCCGCTCTCCAGCCGTGTGGATGTCTTGATCCGACCGCCATCCACACGCACCTGCCCGGTGCGCGCCAGCTTCTGTAAATGACCAAAGGACAGGTCAGGATAATGCAGCTTGAACCAACGATCGAGGCGCATGCCCGTCTCGTCTTCAGCCACCGTCTTCAACTCAACCGCCATGAGCGGAGCATCCTCGTGCGAGAAATTCGGAACTTGCCAGAGCAATAGAGCATGAGGCCCGCCACGTCACGCCGCAGAATGGCTTTGCTGCCCTGCGCTCATGCTCCGCCAGCCAGCCCACGCATGAGGGCCAGTGCCAGAAAAATGGCCAGCAGTGAAAACACCACGGAGCAGATCAGATAGGCCAGCGCCAGACCCGCCTCGCCTCTCTCAAACAGGGTCATCGTATCCAGAGAGAAAGTCGAGAAGGTGGTGTAACCGCCCAACAGGCCGGTGGTAAGAAACAACCGCGCTTCCTGATGCCAGCCGGAACCTGCAAACATACTGGTTCGAAAGGCGAAATAACCTGCCGCCAGCCCCATGAGGAAACTGCCCGTAATGTTTACAAACATGGTTGCGGAGGGAAAACCGGTGCCCAGCAGGCGTGGCAGCAGCATGCCAACCATATGCCGCAGCATACCCCCCAGACCCGCCCCCAGAAACACGACAAGATAACTCACGGACATTCTCCGGGCAGGTAACTATGCAGAAGGGTGGACCTCCTTCTGCATTCTGCTCATTCAGTTTCTGCGCTCAGCGGCTTCGCACCGGAAGCCGCCTTCACCTTCTCACGCAGTTTTTCATAACCCTGCAGAAGGGGCGAGCCGATGCGGCTGATATGGTTGCCATCGCGGTAAAGAAAAGTTCTCTCACGCACGGCATAACAGTTCTTCTCATCACAGAAGAGATCCGCCAGTGAAACCGATGACACGCCAGGATCAGCCTCGGACGCCTTCTTCACCTGCTGCGCGATGATTGCATTGGCTTGCAGGTTCTGGATCAGGGCCTCAGTTCTCGGAACCGAGAAACAGGAGGAACTGTCACGTCCGGCATATTCATTGCGCAATACGCATTCCACCGGGTCCCGCTCAAATTCAGGCCCCTGCCCGACCACCAACACATTTGCGCCATAGCTGCGCAGTTTTGCGATGGTTTGCTCCAGCGCCCATGTAAAGGCAGCCCGGCTTCCATCCGCGCTAGGGGCTTTACTGCCGGACAGCTCATCTGAAACTAGGGCCACATTCCTTTGAGAGAAATGGGTCCACAAAGACCAGCGCCCCACCAGAATGACAAGGCGAGGCCGAGCCTTCTCCACCTGCCGCATCACGGCATTATTGAAAGCCGCGCATTTCTCTCCCTGTTCCTCACGCACTACCGGACGCACGCCCAACAGAGGCGGGCATCCAGCCAGTGTCAGCAGGCGAGCCGTCAGCCCATCTTCCACAATCAGTTCCGACAGACCACGAAAGGAGGCTGCAGCATGCGAATCACCCCACACCAATACATCAAAATGCGCCGTTCCGGCATCCGGCCCCAGCGAGCAACTGCGCCCTCCTCCGTCAAAGATAGTCTTCGGATCATCCTTGCAGCGCCCGGGAGACTCAGGCGTTAAACGCCGCGCCAGCAGAGCGTTTGCCTCTCGACCGAACGGGGAGAGTGGCCACACAATGCCTCCCGCCTGCTCCATGGCACGCGCACCCGAGAAGGTCAACGCGATCAAACCCGCCGCACAGGCTAAACGCAGAGACCGCCGCCCCAGAAATGTCGTTGGCTTGCGCAGTGGCATTTCCACATAGCGCCACGACAAATAGGAGAGCACCACAGCAGCGGCCAGCAGAAGGCCGGCTTCCAGATCGCTTGGCGCGCGGCCTTTATAGACATAGGCCAGCGCTAGAAGGGGCCAGTGCCACAAATAGAGCGAGTAGGACATGCGCCCCACCTGCACCACACCCTTCAGGCTGAGCAGGCGCCCCACGAACAGGCCGGATGCGCACCCGCCGGCATAGATGACCAGCGCCGTGCCCAGCACTGGCGGCAGCGCCGAGACACCCGGAAACGGCGTGCTGCGTGCATAGATGAAGACCGGTGCCAGAATGGCCAGAAGCCCGATACCCCCCAGAAGGGTCGCCACACGCCGGCCAGCCTTTGGCAATGGGGCAATGGCCACAAGCCCGCCGATCAGAAACTCCCACACGCGAGAGGTCAGCAGGTAAAAGGCGCGTCGCGCATCCTCCCCCAGCTCCATCTGGGCATGGATGAGTGACGCCAGCCCGATCACCACCAGCGCGCTCACCGTCACCCATCGCGGCGTGAAACGCGCCAGCAGAAACAATACCAGTGGAAAGACGATGTAAAACTGCTCTTCAATCGCCAGAGACCACAGATGCAGCAGCGGCATGGTTTCCGCCGTGGGGGCAAAATAGGATTGCAACTGCATGAAATGGATATTGGCGTAGAATAAAACGGCTGGCCCCAAGGAGGCCGCATATTCTTCCATCTGGGCCGGAAGAAGCAGGAAGAAAGCCGCCAGCGTCGTGGTGGCCAGCACCACGAAGAGCACTGGCAGAATGCGCCGCACCCGCCGATCATAGAAATCCACCAGCGAAAAGCGCTTCTCCAGCATCTCGCGATAGATGATGGAGGTGATGAGATAGCCCGAGATAACGAAGAAAACGTCCACACCAATGAAGCCGCCCGAAAAAGGCGCGAAACCGGCGTGGAACAGCAGCACGCTACCGACAGCGATGGCCCGCAGACCGTCAATGTCAGGCCTGTAGGCCAGACTCATACGCATTCCCCTGATGGCTCTGAAGCCGATAGCCCCCTCAGGCGCATACGGCTGCGCGCACAGCAATAGCCGCGCACCGACGTCACGGCAATGCCCGCCAACAGGTTCCTCTGTCCTGTGGCCTCGCGAGAACAATCCCCTCAGAACGCCTTGTAGGTGATGATGGTGTGCGTATCGCGGATGCCGGGAATAACCTGAAGTTTCTGGTTCACGAACTGACCGATATCGGTGCCCGGTTCGACATAGAATTTGACCAGAAGGTCATAATCACCTGCAGTGGAATAGATTTCCGAGGCGATTTCAGCATCGGCGATCATGTCTGCCACTTCATAGGCCTTGCCGAGCTGGCATTTGATCTGGACAAAGAAAGGGATCACGGCACTCTCCAAACGGATCTGCGCGCAGGGTGAACAAATGCGCCGGCCTGTGCAAGTGGCCGGCCCGCAAGAGCCTGTTCAAAGGATGCGACACACCACAGAACCTGCCCTGATGATCGGCCCTTAACACCATGCCGCTGTCAACATGCCCCCAGCCACATGGCCCGCTAACATGGCCTTGTCGCCTCGCCCATGCCATAACACACTGAATATGAGCGCATTCTGCAGGCTTGTCTCCGCCCGCCCGTCGTGAACTGCAAGATGAAGGAAGGCATTCGTGTCTGCATCTACCGCCCCTATCGCCCTGACCATTGCCGGTTCTGATTCCAGTGGAGGGGCCGGTATTCAGGCTGACCTGAAAACCTTTTCTGCCCTTGGAGTCTATGCTGCTAGCGTCATTACCGCCCTCACGGCGCAGAATACGCAGGGCGTCACGGGCATTCATGATGTGCCGGACGATTTCATCGCCGCCCAGATGGATGCCGTCTTCACTGATCTGGATGTGAAGGCCGTCAAGATCGGCATGCTCTCGCGGCCCGGTGCCATCCGCACCGTGGAATCAGGGCTGGCCCGTCACGATGCCCATCCCGTGGTGCTGGATCCGGTGATGGTGGCCGCCTCGGGCGCGAAACTGTTGACGGATGATGCCGTGGCCACGCTGAAGGAGTGTCTGCTGCCGCGCGCCACCCTGCTCACACCCAATCTGCCGGAAGCCGCCACCCTTCTAGCCTGCGAGATCGCAGAGACGGAAGAGGCCATGGTGCGTCAGGGTGAGTCCCTCATGCAGCTTGGGCCAAAAGCCGTGCTGATGAAGGGCGGCCATGGCACCGGAGCGGACAGTGTGGATATTCTGGTCACGCCCAACGGCTGCACCCGCCTGCCCGCGCCGCGTCGCGCCACCCGCAACACGCATGGCACCGGCTGCACCCTGTCTTCTGCCATTGCCTCGGGCCTCGCTTTCGGCCTGTCAATGGAGGAAGCCGTGGCGCAGGCGAAAGCCTATATCAATGGCGCGATTGATGCGGCGGACAGACTGAATATTGGCCATGGTCACGGTCCGGTCCACCACTTCCATGCCCTTTGGCCCCTGCTCGCATCCTCCCGGTAAAGCTCTGGCCAAGGCCTGCCATGTTCGGTAAAGCGAACGCCTGTCCGGCGAACAGTTTTGTGTAAGGGGTCCGTGTCATGGCAGCAAAAGACCGCAGCGGAAGCCCGCTTGAAACCGGAGCACAGGTTTTGGCCGGACAACTGGGCAAAACCATTCAGCGGCTACGCAAGGCTTACAATCTTTCCCTGTCGGATCTGGCCGAGCAATCCGGCGTGGCCAAGTCCATCATCAGCCAGATTGAGCGGAACGAAACCAACCCCACCCTCGCCACCATCTGGCGTCTGTCCAAGGCGCTCGACATGTCGGTGGAGCGGGTGCTGGCCTCTGGTGATGAGACCCCCTTCATCGAGAAGATCACCCGCCCGGAGACCCCCATGCTGGTCTCCGAAGATGGGCGTATGCGGCTCTCCATCATCGGCTGGATCAAGACGGTTGAATGGCTGCAATATTATGATCTGCACGCCGATCCCGGTGGAGAACTGGATTCAGAAGGCCATCAGCGCGGCTCGGTGGAATGCCTCACGGTTCTTTCCGGGACGCTGGATGTCGAGATCGGTGATCAGATGGAAATCGTGAAAGCCGGTGAAACCCTGCGTTATCGCTGTGACCAGCGCCACATTCTGCGCAACAGCGGTGCTGAGCCCGCCCATGCTTTCATGGTGTGCCTGCTGAAAGCTGCCGTATTGGACTGAACGGCACCGGGTTCAGGCACGCACAGATGAAAAGGGGGCGCGCATCGCCCCCCTTCCCCCCTTTGGCATACCCCCCTCAGTGGTGATGATCACCACCGAGGAACCGGGTCTCGAACAAATCAATATCCTTGATCAGCTTGCGTGCGGCATCATCCGGCAGTTGGCGCGCACGGGCGAGACGGAAGATTTCCTCCCGTTCCGCCGTGATGGCGACCTTCAGCAAGGCGGCGCGGGCCAGACGCGCACGGGCGCTGTCTTCCACATCCCCACCGCTGACGGTCTTTTCCTCCAGCCGGTTCCGATAGAAATCCAGGATCTGGAGGCTCTGGCGGGTCCAGATATCCTCATCAATCGTATCCTGAACACTCACGACGCTATTTTCGACAGCGCGGATCGCCGCTTCTGCCGACAGCACCTGCGCGCGATCGACCCGCGCCTCCCTGTCACCGCTCTCATCCAGCTGCAGCTTTGGAAGCAACACAGGAAGCGCGATACTGGCCGCCACAAGCGACACGAGAATAACCCCGGCCGCCAGCAGAATCCCCAGATCACGCGCCGGGAATGGCGAACCATCGGGCAGCAGGAAAGGCAGGGTCATGATACCTGCCAGCGTGATGGTTCCACGCGCACCCGCCAAAGTGAGCACCGCCGTCATCCGCCAGGTTTGCCATTCCTTGGCCTGCCCGCGCCGGCGCGCATTCGCCAGCGTGAGCAACAGCGAGATCTTCACCCAGATGAAGCGGGCCAGAGCCAGCACGGCCGTAATGGCCACCACATAGAAGATGATCCATAGCGGATCGCGATGGCCGGTCTCCTGCACGATGTCTGCTGCGCTGGAAATGAGACGGGGAAGTTGCTCACCCAGCAGAATAAAGGTTGCGCCACTGGCCGTGAAATAGATGGCATCCCACACCGCCTTGCGGTGAATGCGGGTAATGGCCAGATCACGGTCCGAATGTTCGGCCACGCTCATGGTGATGCCGGAGGCCACGGCCGCCAGAATGCCCGAGGCATGGATATGCTCGGCAATCATGTAAGCCACAAAGGGAATGAGAATGCTGGTGAGGATCTGCGCACCGGTATTGTGACCCAGCCGGCGGGTGATCATGCTCTTGCTGAAATTGATGACCAGCGTGGTGGCGACACCCGCCACAATACCGGCGATCGCCAGCCAGGCGAAGGTTTCCGAGGCATCCACCAGCGAGAAGGTACCCGTGAGCACGGCGGCCACGGCAAACTTCATGGCCACCAGACCCGAAGCATCATTCAGCAGGGATTCCCCCTCCAGAATGTGCATGATCTTCTTGGGCACCGGAGTCTTGGAGGCAATGGCCGAAACTGCCACAGGATCTGTCGGCGACACGATGGCCGCCAGTGCAAAAGCCACGCCCAGCGGCATGGACGGGATCATCCAGTTGATGAACAATCCGGCCCCCAACACGGTGCAGATAACCAGCCCCAGTGCGAGGGAAACGATAATCGCCTTGTCCTTCAGCAATTCCTCATTGGGAATACGCCAACCATCCAGAAACAGTAGGGGTGGAATGAAGAGCAAGAAGAAGAGATGCGGCTCAAGCTCGATAGTGAATGGCGTCGTCAGGCTGATGAGCACACCCAGCACCGTCTGGATGAGCGGCGCCGGCATGGCAAAGGGAAAAAGGCGCTCGATAACTGTGCTGACCACGATGGCGGCCAGAACGATGAGTGCAAGGGTCAAGGTCTCCATCGGAATCCACATCAGATTGGGGAGGGAGCTTTTGAACCGCGCACATCATCTACAGGACAAGCCGCACGGAAAGCCTCGAATCCTCCCCAGAGAAGCAGAACCAGGCCGGGCTCTCAACTCTTGGTTCACAAACCTGTAGATAAGCAGGATGGTCGGTGAAGCGACCATCCTGCTCGCACATCCGGCAGCGGGCTTTGAGGGGGGCAAGAACGCCGCCGGCTGTCCTCATGCTACAGGCCAATGACCTCAGGCCACAGCGCGCCTTCTGTTCTGCGCACGGGCAGCTTCCACGCTTGCGCGATATGCCTCGATCCGCGCCTTCAGACCCGGCCGCGCGGCAGAGCGCACCAAAGCCGCCAGATCCGTATCGGAGGCCTTGTCATCCAGCGCTCCGCGCAACTGGGCGAAGGTTGCCACCTCAACGACCGGAGGCCCCATCTGTGTCCACAGGGCCTCATCCTCAGGTGCGGCGCCTTCCGGCAGCAGAGAGGTCGCCAGCCTGCAGGCCGCAGCTTCCGGGGCTTTCAGCATCTGCCCCTGTGAAACAGCAAGAATGGCCTTGTCCGCACCCATCCGTGCGGCCAGCCGTCTTGTGCCCAGCACCAGACCGAACCGCGCCCCCGGAAAGGTCATGCTTGCCTCCGGGGCCAGCAGGCGATGATCGCAGGCCACCATTAGGTCGGCCCCCGCCCCGGTCACCCGGCCCTGTCCGATGGCGATGGTCCGCCGGGGCAAGCGCCACAGCCCATCCAACAGCATCTCAATGCGCACCATGCGCGCCAGAAGCGACGCATCTGTTTCATGGGCCAGATCGGACAGGTCAAAGCCCGAGCAAAAGTGCCGCCCCAGCCCCCGCAGCACCAGCGTGTGAATATCCCGGTTGCGGCCCACATCCTCCAGCATGGGCAACATGGCTTCTACCATGGCGCTGGAAAGTGCATTGCCACGGGCCGGACGGTTGAGCGTCACCACCGCAAAGCCGTCCGAAACCTGAAACAGGCAAGGCGGATCAATGGTTTCAGCATGTGCGTTCATCTTGCCTCATGCCTCCATCGCTGCGCGGATCTGTGCCGATCTGTCCCACAGATTGGGCGTCATCTCGGCGGAATAGCCGGAAACAAAGGCCTTGATGGCCCCGGTTTCCCGATCGAACACATGGCGATGAATCGCGCCGATATTGCCGCCATAGACATGGATGCTGATGGAGGGTCGATCATCAAAGGCATTGCTGACGGCATGAATATCGCCGATGGAAGGGGACACCATGGCCACCTCGCCGGCGCGCAGCAATTCCACTTCGCCGGTCGGCCTCAGCTTCCCATTCTCATGCACATAGTTCAGCGCCCGCTCCGCTCCGCGCAACACCCCCACCAGACCCCAGACGGTATGGTCATGGATCGGGGTTTCCTGCCCCGGCCCCCAGACAAAGCTGACAATGCAAAAGCGCTCATATGGGTCCGAATGCAGCAGATATTGTTGGTAGAATTGCGGATGCGGCTGGGCGAAGCGCTCCGGCAACCAGTTATCCTGCGCCACAAGACGGGCCAGCAGGGCCTGCCCCTCACTCAAAATCTCCGGCTCGCGGTTCATCCGTTCCACGAGACGGGTCATCTCCACGACGAAATTGCGCAGTGGCGCAACCGGATCGCCAACCAATGCGCCTGAAAGGCCTGGCTGAGCGCCTATGGCCGGTGAAGAAGATGGGGCATGAGTCATCACACGGCCTCCTCTCGTTCCGCCAGCATGGCACTCCCGCCAGACACAGAGGCCCGCAGTTCCGCCTCATGCGCGTTCAGGGCGGGTGAGCGGGTATCAACCGACACCGGCGCGCCATTGATCCAGACCGGGCACCCCACGGTGCGGGAGGTGGTGCCGCCAGGCATCTCCATGGGCTGCACGAGCTCCAGATGATCGGCCTGCGGGTCTGAAAGGGCGGAGGCATAATCATTGATGGGGGCGCAGGGCACACCAGCATCTGCGAAACGGGCCAGCCAGTCCGCCGCATCCGCCAGCGTGAATTTTTCTTCCAGCAGAGCCTTCAGCTCCGTCTGGTGGCTGGCGCGCAGCGTGTTGGTGGTGAAGCGAGGATCATCCAGCAGCTCACGCACCCCCGTCACATCGCACACGGTCTCCCACAGCCGGTTATTGCCGGCCGCAAGGGCAAACCAGCCATCACGCGCACGGAAGGCCTCATAAGGCGCATTGCGCGGATGGGCCGAACCCAGCTTGCGGGGGTTACGCCCGGTGCCGAAATATTCGCTGGTCTGCAACGCGCCGATCGCCAGTGTGGTGGAGAACATCGGCACATCAATATGGCCGCCCGGACCACCGGAACGAACCCGCGTGAGCATGGCCGAAATGCTGAAAGCGGCATAAAGTCCGGCCGTGAAATCAGACACCGGCACACCGCATTTCACCGGCGCGCCACCCGCTTCACCCGTCACACCCATGACCCCGGCGGCAGCCTGAATGGTCAGGTCAAATCCGCCTTCACGGGCGCGCGGGCCACTTTGCCCATAGGCGGAGATGGAGCAATAGACCAGAGACGGCTTATGCTCCCGCGCCCAGCTCCAGCCCAGCCCCAGGCGCTCCATCACACCCGGACGATTATTCTCCACCAGCACATCGGCTTCCAGCACCAGTGCACGGGCGATATCCCGGTCTCCCGGGTCCTTGAGATCCAGCACGATGGACTTCTTGCCCCGGTTGAGCGAGGCGAAATTCTCGGAGAAGCCCCCGCGAATGGGCGGCCATGCCCGCAGGCCATCGCCAGAGGCGGGTTCGATCTTGATGACATCGGCCCCATAATCCGCCAGCAGCATGCCGCAGAAAGGCCCCGCAGCCACTTGGCAGAATTCCACCACGCGCACACCGCGCAGAAGATCTGAAGAATGCATAGTGGAACTGTCGAGCATGAGCTCTTCCTCTTCTTGTTCTGTTTGTTCTGTTCAGCACCTGGGTGAAGCCGTGGGCGAAACAGTGGGCAGGCAGTGGTCTGGGAAGCGGGTGCCCCGCCTCTCAACTCACGCAGGGCATCTGGCTGCCCCCTGCATCAGCTACCGAGCGAGAGGAGGCGCTCCTGCCCACCGCCGCTCCGCCTTGCCCACGCCCTTGCCCACTTGCCTGCCCATCTCCGGCAATGGCCTGCTCCACCTCGGCGGCAGCGCTCATCACCTCACGGCCCAGTGTCTTGAAACGGGACGGCTTCACCCGCTCCGAGGGACCGGAAATGCCAATAGCGGCCATGACCTTGCCCGATGGATCGCGAATGACAGCAGCCACGCCACAGACGGTTTCACGATATTCACCGCGATTTTCAGCAAAGCCCTGATCGCGAATGCGTGCCATTTCCCTGAGAAACGCTTCCGGCGCCACAATGCTCTTGGGACTATGAGGCTGTAGCCGCAGGGACAGGTCATTCAGGCGGGCATCGCTCAGCGCGCTCAGCATGGCCTTGCCGGTGGCCACACAATAGGCCGGCGCACGACCGCCCGTCTGGCTATAGGCGCGCACCGGCTGGGGGCTGTCGATCTTGTGCAGATAAACCACCTCATCATTGTCCAGCATCGAGAGATGCACTGTCTCCTGACAGCGCAGCAGCAGCCTCTCCATGGCAGGAGTGGCCAGAGCCGGCAGATCGAGATTGGAGAACATGGCCACGCCCAGTTCCCACAAGCGGATGGAGGCCTGATAGGTGCCCGCATCGCCATTGCGCTGCACATAGCCCAGCTCGGTCAGGGCCTGCAGCAACCGATGGGCATTGCTCTTGCCTATTTCGAGCTGGACTGCCAGTTCTGACACACCCAGCGCGCGGTTGCTGTGGGCCAGGGCCTCAAGCACGGCCATGCCTTTCACGAGCGTATTGTTCACGACGCCTCCACTTTGTATTGCCAGCGCGTTCCACAGGAAAATCTCCAGAAGGGCTCCCGTAAAAACCCGCCAGCCTTCCCCCTCAAGGTTCCACCCGGAACATGCCGGGGGTCACCAGCCTGTCGCGGCCGGGGCGCAGCCTTTGCGTGCAACGCCCCGGATGCCCTTCATGTTCAGTGTTGCATACCCCAGCGCGCAATGGTGCGGGCCTCAACCGTACGGAAGATGAGATTATCCACCAGCAGACCCACCAGAATGATGGCCAGCAAGCCCGCAAACACGGAGGGCGTCTCCAGCGTGTTCTTGTTCTGGTAGATGTACCAGCCCAGACCGCCCCCGCCCGTGGTGGCGCCAAACACCAGTTCCGCCGCAATCAGCGTCCGCCAGGCAAAAGCCCAGCCGATCTTCAGCCCGGTGAGAATGCTGGGAAACGCCGCAGGGATGAGGATTTTCATCACATAGGGCAGCCCGCGCAGGCCATAATTGCGGCCCACCATGCGCAGTGTGTTGGAGACCCCGCGAAAGCCCGTATGGGTATTCAGCGCCACCGGCCACAGCACCGAGTGTATCAGCACGAAGACAATGGAGCCGATGCCCAGCCCGAACCAGATCAGTGCCAGCGGCAGCAGTGCAATGGCCGGCAGCGGGCTGAACATGGCTGTCATGGTTTCCAGCACATCATTGCCCACCGTGGTGGTGATGGCGAGCACCGAGAGAATGGCGGCGCATACCAGCCCGATGACATAGCCAATCAGCAGCAGCTTCATGGACACCCAGATAGCCTCCACCAACTCGCCACCGGCAATACCGGATATGAGCGCATGCACCGTTTCCACGAAAGTGGGAAACAGCAGCGGATTATCCAGCCAACGGGCATAGATTTCCCACATCAGAGCCAGGGTCAGCAGCACCAGCGCCTTGCGAAAGGTGCCGGAGGCCCACAGGCGCTGGCCCAGCGTGAGTGGTTTTTCAACCACCGAAAAGTCCTGCGCCACGGGCACCTCGAAAGCGCGGGACGCGCGAGCGATATCAGACATTTTCCACCTCCCGGACAGGCTCTTCAGAGACCAGCATCGCGTGAATGTGCTCGGACATGGAGATGCCGAGCTGCGGCACCGGTTCATCATGGCCATTGGAGTGCATTTCCGCCCGTACCCGGCCCGGATGCGGCGACAGCAGCAGAATGCGGTTGCCGATTTTGATGGCTTCACTGATGGAATGGGTGACGAACATCACCGTGAAGTGCGTGTCCTCCCATAATTGCAGCAGTTCATCCTGCATCTTGGTACGGGTCAGGGCATCCAGCGCGGCGAAGGGCTCGTCCATCAGCAGTATGTCCGGCTCCATCGCCATGCCGCGGGCAATCGCCACGCGCTGCTTCATGCCGCCGGAGAGCATATGGGGATAGCTGTCGGCGAACTTTGAAAGCCGCACCTTATCGATATAGGCCATGGCGCGGTCCGCCGCCTCAGCCCGGCTGAGCTGTCCGCTGGAGGTGAGGGCGAACATGACATTCTCCTTCACCGTCTTCCAGGGCAGGAGTTGGTCGAACTCCTGAAAGACCATCATCCGGTCCGGCCCCGGACGGGTGATTTCCCGCCCGTTCAGGTGGATTTCGCCTTCCACCGGGGTCATGTAGCCGCCCACCGCCTTCAGCAGGGTGGACTTGCCGCAACCCGAAGGCCCCAGCAGAACGAAGCGATCCGATTTGTGCACCTCGAAACTCACCCGATAGGTGGCTGTCACGAGATGCTCGCGGGTCTTGTATTGAAGGGTGACGTCCTTCACCTCAAGCAATGCGGAAGTGGCCATGGCTACCCCCTCAGTTGCCGTTGAGATCATAGGCTTCCTCAAACACCAGCTCTTTCCAGTCGGAAGGCTTGCGCTTCAGAAGTCCGATCTCGTTCATGGCGCTGAACAGGGCCACCGTTCCTTTCGGCGTGGCGGTGAAGGCCATGCCCGGGCCGGTGAGAATGGCGGTGGTCTCCTCCACGCTGTCCTTGGTGTTGTTCAGCGCCTTCAAATAGATTTCGGCCGCCGCTTTGGGGTTGGCATTGATGAAATCTGTCGCATCACGCAGGGCCGCAGAAACTGCGGCGAAGGTCTTCGGATTATCCTTGCGGAATGCTTCCGTCGCCATCAGCACCGTTGTTGTGGTTGGGCCGTTTGTCAGGTCATCGCTGTTCAGAAGAATGCGCGCGCCGGGGATCTTTTCCATCTCCCATTGCGGGAATGGCGGCGGGGCAAAATGGGCATCCACCCCGCCAGTTCCCGAAAGCATGGCCGCATAGGCATCCGGATGGGCCATGGTCACGGTCATCTTGTCAAAATGGTCCACATCATCCTTGCCATATTCCTTCAGCGCCGCCATGCGCAAGAAAATGGCCTGAGGCGATACACCCACCGCCGGCACCGCAATGCGGTTCTTTTCCGTCAGATCACGGATACTTTTCACATTTGGATCACGCACGACGAGTTCAGTGGGGGTAAGTGCCTGCCCACCAATGGCCTTCACCTTGCCGCGCGTACGGTCCCAGAGAATAGCGAAGCCCGTGGTGCCGGTGCTGGCCACCTGCAGGCTGCCGGAGAGCAGCCCATCCATCATGGTGGAAGAGCCGGCAAGGTTCAGCCAGTTGACAGTGGTGTCATCCAGCCCCTGCTCTTTCAGGCGCTTTTCCACCAGCCCCTCGGATTTCATCACCATCAGCGGCAAATGCGCCATGGAATACTGATTGGCGATATTGACATCCTTCATCTCTGCCAATGCCGGCTGCGTCATCATGAAAGCGCCAAGCAGTGCGCCACCCAGAACCGCGATGCGGCTGGTCTTTCTGAAAAACTGCATTTGGGTTTTCTCCGCTTTTCATTTTTCCTGACGCCCTCAGGCGTCATTGTTCTGCACATTTCTGCCTGTCTTCAGGCTCAGATCACATGGGCCTCTCGCCATCTGGTGATCTGCTCATCGGCAAAACCGTGAGCGGCGAGAATTTCATCGGTGTGCTCACCCACCTGCGCGGGGGCCTGCTCCACACGGCCGGAACCGTGGGCGAGACGGAAACCGGGGCCGACGAAAGTCATCGGACCGAAGGGAGATTCCACCTCCTGAAGCAGGCCGCGATGGGCCACCTGCGGGTGATTGATGATTTCATCCAGGCCAAAAATGGTGGAACAGGGCACATCTGCCTCGGTCAGGCGCGCCACCCAGCTTTCCGGGTCACCATCGCGCATGGCCCTCTCAATCATCTCACGCAAAGCCGCGGCATTGCGCGTGCGGGTTGGCCAATCGCTGAAGCGCGGGTCTTTGAGCACATCTGCCCGACCCAGCGCCGTCATCAACTTGACGAACTGCTTTTCCAGCAGCACAGCCAGCACGATATAGCCATTGCCACAGCGGAAGCGATCCGCCGTCACCTTCCGCGTCACGGAAAGGTTGCCATACTGGCGCTGCACATGGCCTGTGGTGGTGTATTCGGTCACATGCTGGGCCAGCACCGCCAGGGTGGAATCCAGCATCGCGACATCCACAAACTGGCCCTTGCCCGTATTCTTGCGCTGATAGAGAGCGCTGGAGACTGCAAAAGCCGCCGTGATGCCCCCCACCAGATCACACACCGCGAAACCGGCGCGCATTGGTCCATCATCCGGGTTTCCGGTAATGGACATGATGCCGGACATGGCCTGTATCTTGCCATCGAACGCTGCATCGCCACTGGCCGGGCCGCTCTGGCCGAAGCCGGAGACGGCGCAATAGATGAGTTGCGGGTTGATCTCGCGCAGGGTTTCATAATCCAGCCCGAAGCGCGCCATCACGCCGGGGCGGAAATTCTCCCACACCACATCCGCCTCTTTCACCAGGCGCAGCACGATCTCGCGCGCTTCCGGCTTGCGCAGATCCAACGCCATGCAACGCTTGTTGGCATTGACCGCAGCGAAGGCCGGAGCCATATCGCGATCGGCCCATTCCTGACTGAGCTGGGCACGGCGATTATCCTCACCGCCCAGAGGCTCGATCTTGATGACATCCGCCCCCAGAAGGGCGAACTGATACGTGCCGAAGGGACCAGCGAAAAACCGCGTGAAGTCCAGCACGCGCAAACCTTCAAAAGGACGAGACATCAGGCAGCTCCCTGAATGGTCAGGGTTTCTTCACGAATCTTGCGGGCCAGCAGGCGGGCCTCCTCGGCCTCGGCCTTCAGGCGCTCCACCTCTTCAGGCGTGCGACGCGCGAGGTTGCAGTAATCGAGCTTCCAGGCGGCGTTCTCGCTCCAGCGCAGGGGAGATTGCAGCGTGGCACGCGGACCGGGGGCGCTCTCCAACAGGCGCAAGGCCCATTCCAGCGTTTCGGACTGGCTTTGCGGATCGTGCGGGCGACCAGCCCCATTGCCGAGCGGAAAATCCGAAAACATCAGGCGCGGCACGCCGCAATATTCCGCGATATCCTTGGCGCATCCCATGATGACGGTGGCGATCCCATGGGCTTCGAGATGGCGCGCAATCAGGCTCAGCGTCTGGTGGCAGATGGGGCAATTGGGGATGAGCAGCGCCACATCCACCCCATCTTCCTGACAGCGAGCCAGAATTTCCGGCGCATCCACCGCGATGGTGTGCTGCTGGCTGCGATTGGTGGGGGCACCATGAAAGCGTGACGCCAACGCGCCAATACGCCCCTGCTCCGCCGCGGCGCGCAGGGCGGCCATGGGGTACCAGCTCCGTGCATCTTCCATGCTGGTATGAATGCGGTCAATCCCGACATGGGAGATGCGCAGATCATGCTCTTCAGCCGTATCGCCGGAATAGACCTTGTAGAATTTGGCGGCTGAATTATAGGGCGCACCAGGCCCCTGCAGCCCCTTGTCCGGCTGATAGGGCGCCGCCGTGGTGATGAAGGTGAGCCGGCTGTGCACCAAAGGCTTGTTGAGGGCCTGAAAAGGCACATCAATATAATGCGCCCAGACATAGGGATTGTCATAGCCAAGCCCGAGATACCATTCACGCGTCCGCTGCATATAAGGAATGGGCCGGTCATATTCCGGCGCAAAGCCTATTCTGCTCTCTGTTTCAGACGACATTCTTCCACCCTTACTTGATCCGGGC
Source organism: Xanthobacter sp. (assembly GCA_050252035.1). Taxonomy (GTDB): domain Bacteria; phylum Pseudomonadota; class Alphaproteobacteria; order Rhizobiales; family Xanthobacteraceae; genus Xanthobacter. Next base: position 122,673 of record JBFWLR010000008.1, on the reverse strand, counting down.
AGACAGCCGACCGCATGCGCTGGCGGAACACTTCCGTCGCGTTCTGAAGTCACTCTGTCTGGTTGATGAAGCTCGTATCAGCTCAGCGCAGACCACATGGAACAAAGACATGGCTCACCCCGGCAGCAGCCAGAGTTGTGAGACCACGCCTCAGTTACGGGCATCAGGCTGCCCGCCAAAGGCATGATGACAGGCCACAGTTTTAAATCAACTTATTTTATCAATTTAGTTTATTAATGAGCGTGCCTGACTGTCATGCGGTCAATCACACAAGTCGGATCGGCCTGAGACCAGGAACCGGGCTTGCATGATGCGTTGTGCTCTAGCTTCGCAAAAGCCCCTTCAGGACATGCTGGATGGGTCGTTTTCGGCATGTGCCAATCTTGCGGAACCTGGCCATTTTTTCCTCCCGTACGCCGCTTTGCGCGACTTCTTCTGTTCTATTTTATGGAACAGCTATTCTATAATTTACGACACATACTAAAGTCGGTCAACAGACTGACATGGAGAGGAAGGCGCCTGACCGGATCGGGCGGGTGAAATTCCGCGTCGCAACAAAAAGGCCGCGCGTGAACGCATATAAGTAACATATAATGATGTTGTTTATATTTTAAGATTTAGATTCACTTACACACCACAAATACGCGGTTCATACAAATTTATAAGAAAAATACATGCCATTTTTATTTCATTGTTACTTAACAAATCAAAGACATGCATATGATATTCAGATTTATGGAAATCAGGACATATGGTGCAGGATTCAGAAAGGGCGAATAGGAGGGGATGCGAGAGACACCTTCCACAAATGGATGCTCAGCCCATTCTGCGGTGCGAAGCCTGTGCTGATCGATCCGCCAAGGATGGCGCAGCTCGCCGCGCCCTCACCCACTTGCGCAGAACAGAACAGTGAGAGAGACCCTATTCATCTGATATCGCTGATGGAACGAAACGAGAGAACATTTGCCCACATCCGAATGAATGGATGGCACGTCATCCGTGAAGTCACCGCTGAGATGACTCGCGCTCAATTTTTGAAAAATATTTGCCCTTCGCGGGATGATGCAGCGCGCAAACCGTTCTAGAGCGGTGCTTCCACCCCCTCAGCCAGACCATGTGGAGAATGCCGAACGATGCTCAACCCTGCGTGAGAGTGCGATTCTATAAAAGCCCCAGAGCCATCAACTCCCGGCGCATCTCTTCCGGCATATCGTTGACACCGGAGGCAGCGCCCTCCAGATCCGGCGGCGCGTCAGACGCCTTGAGATAACGCCAGCCCTGAAAGGGGCGCGAGGGGCGCGGACGTACGCGCAGCACTTCAGGCTCCAACACCAGTGCACAGCGGCGCACGCCCTCTCCATCCACGAAGGGGCGAATGTCCTGCAAGGCCTGCCGGGCAGCCACCTCCCCCTTGATCACCCAGTAAAGGGAGCCACCATCCAGCAATTCAGGGCCACGATTGGGCACCATGCGCGTGACATGGGTCTGCTCAAAGGGGCGACCAATCTGGTCCGCCAGAGCCTTCTCCTCGCGCACCCAGGCTTCCAGTTCCTCGACGGAGGAAACGCCCACACACAGCTTTATCAGATGAAGCATCATGCCCCTGTGATAACGCCCCGCGCAGCCGGAGGGAAGCCATGCCGATACGGGATGCGGCCACACAGGAGATGGGGGCGCAGGCCACCATGATACGCGTGGAAACTGAAAGCTCAGATGGAATTGAAAAGGGAGGCAAGAGTTCCCGGCATAGGGGCTGAGAGCGGGAACCCACCGCCCCGAGACACTTCAGCGTTTGGCTTGAAGTGCCTACGGGGTTCTCGATCAAGGCCGCTCGTGCCGCAACAGACGGGCGTGGCCTTCAGTCATGGTCCGGGCAAGGCTTTACAGCTTCGCCCGCAACAGGTCGGAGGCAAGGCTCCGAGGATTCCATCTCGCACCGGGGCCTCCCAGCGCGCAAATGACCTACTTCACATTCAGTGCGGAGGGATCAAACCCTCCGAAGAGATAAACGACGGCAACTCCCAGAAGGAACACGGTCAACGCAGTACGCGCAACACCCCAACAGGAGCGAGCTTGGGTCGGATTCATGATGCGATTCAGCAGCTCATTTCACAAAACGCCTGCCACCCCTTGCGGAGCAGCCCGGCACCTCTGCCATTTAAGATTTTATCAACCTTGTGGCAAGAGGGGGCGAATTGCAGCCCCATTCCTCCCCTACTCTCGCCGCAATTGGGGTGCGCCACTCCATACCGAAGCACCCCATTGATATCTCGTGACTTTCAGACACATTCAGTGAAAATAAACCATAGTTTCCTATCCTCGGCCCGGTTTATGCCTGTGGACGAAACCAGATCTCCCACGACGAAAGAATGATGACACACAACCCGGAAATGCCTGATTCGATGGCCTCATCCCCTGTAAATCCCGCAAAAGTGGAGCAAGCCATTCTTCAACTCGCCGCAGCCTGCCCACCCGGGCGCACCCTTGCCCCCATGGATGTGGCGCAGGCTGTAGCACCCGGAGAAAACTGGCAGCACGCCCTGCCGGAAGTGCGCCGGGTGGCTGTTGCCATGGTGCAGGCCGGCCATCTGCTGATTTACCGCAAGGGGAAGGTGATAGATCCGGCCCAGCTGCGCGGAGTCTATCGGCTCGGCCTGCCGCGAAACGACTGAACAGCAGCGAGCCCCCACAGGAAGCATCCGCGCCACCGCATCAGGCGGCGCGGCCCGTTTCAGGGCTCGGGAACAGGCTGTCCGTCTTTCCCGTAAGATAATACACCACAAGCCCCACCCATTCCTTCACGCTGAAGTCCGTAAAGTTCAAGCCTGTCGCGGCACGCGAAAAAGGCTCATTCAGGCGCTCCACGCTGACGGTGCGATAATCCACCGGAAAGGGCAGGACGGGAAAATCAACCGCTCTGAAGCACCCCACCGCACGCGGCATATGGAAGGCACTGGTGACGAGAATCCAGTTCTCACCAAGCTGCGGCTTCAGCATCTGTTTCGCAAACAGCGCATTTTCGGCGGTGTTTCGGGAATGCTCTTCCATCTCCACCCGCGCTGGATCAATCCCCACAAGGCTCAGGGCCTGACGGGTCATCTTCGCCTCCATCCCTTCCCCGCTGGGCATCAGCGCACCGCTGCCGCTCACGAAGGCCAGCCTTGCCTGCGGATAGCGCCGCGCCAGCGCCACGAACATGAGAAAGCGTTCGCCGCCTTCTGCATAAGAAGGCTGATCGCGCGTCATGGCGATTTCCGGCAATTCCGGGCCGCCCAGCACAATAATGCCGGTAATGAGCCGCCCATCATCATGAAAAGGCGGAAAACGCTCTTCCAGCGGTGAGAGAATGTAATTGGCAACGGGAGAAAAGCCGAACACCAGAAGGCCAGCGATTCCCAGCCCCATGAGAACCCGCCCGCTTCTCTTCCAACCCGCCACAAGCAGCAGCGCGGCCAGCACCACACACAGCACAAGGGCATTGGAGGGTGCCGCGACAAACCAGAACAGCTTGGAGAGGGTGAAGAAGGAATCCATGCCGGCGAATCCCCAAAGATTCAGGAGGGGTTAAAACGCTGCAGCTTATGCATTCCAGGGAGGAATGTCGCCCCGCGCCCAGCCCTCCTTCGTTTCCACTACATAATCCGCATAGCGCCCTGCGGCGATTGCCGCGCGCGCTCCGGCCATGAGTTGCTGGTAATAATGCACATTGGCCCATGTGAGCAGCATGGACCCCAGCATCTCGCCACAGCGAATGAGATGGTGGATATAGGCACGGGAATAATCCCGCATGGCGGGGCAATCGCTGGTTTCATCCAGCGGGCGCGGATCATCCGCATGGCGAGCATTCTTCAGATTGATGCGGCCGAAGCGGGTGAAGGCCAGCGCATGGCGGCCGGAACGCGTGGGCATAACGCAATCAAACATGTCCACACCACGGGCAATCGCCTGCAGCATGTCATCCGGTGTGCCTACGCCCATGAGGTAGCGCGGCTTCGATGCAGGCAAATGCGGCTCGACAGTCTCGATCATGTCCAGCATCACCGCCTGCGGCTCCCCCACCGCAAGGCCACCAATGGAATAGCCGGGGAAGTCCATATCCGCGAGCGCACGGGCAGATTCTACACGCAGCGCCTTGGAGGCCCCACCCTGCACGATGCCGAACAGGGCCCGCCCCTTCGGCTGCTTCTCGAAGGCGCGCTTTGAACGCTCCGCCCAGCGCAGGGAGAGGCGCATGGCGCGCTCGGTCTCTTCAGCTGGGCAGGGCAGCTTCACGCATTCATCCAGCTGCATCTGGATATCCGCACCGAGCAGCCCCTGAATCTCAATGGAGCGCTCAGGCGTCATCATATAAGCTGCTCCATCCACATGAGAGCGGAAGGAAACCCCCTCCTCACTCATCTTCCGCAGGGAAGACAGCGACATCACCTGAAAACCACCGGAATCGGTGAGGATCGGGCCATCCCAGCCCATGAAGCGATGCAGACCGCCCAGCTTCGCTACCCGCTCCGCACCGGGGCGCAGCATAAGATGGTAGGTGTTGCCCAACACCACATCCGCGCCCGTGGCCTTCACCTGATTAAAATAGAGCCCCTTCACCGTCGCGGCTGTCCCCACCGGCATGAAGGCCGGCGTGCGGATGCGCCCGCGCGGGGTCGAGACATGGCCTGTGCGGGCCGCACTGTCCGTCGCGGTCAGGGTGAAGGAAAAGGTGTCGGGGTGCTGTGCTGTCTGGTCAGTCATGATCGGGTCGTTGTGGCAGAAGCAGGCAGGCATCGCCATAGGAATAGAAGCGGTAGTCACCGGCGATGGCATGGGCATAGGCGCGCTTCTGTACATCATGGCCAATGAGCGCGGCTACCAGCATCACCAGCGTGGAACGTGGCAGGTGGAAGTTCGTCAACATCGCATCCACGGCCCGGAAGCAGTAACCGGGGGTGATGAAGATATCTGTCTCACCCAGAAAGGGACGGATCAGCCCCTCTTCATCCGCAGCGCTCTCGATCAGGCGCGTGGGCGTGGAGCCGACCGTGAAGATACGGCCGCCGCGCGCCTTTGCGGCATTCAGCCGGGCGACTGCCTCTTCCGTCACCTCACCCCATTCGGCATGCATGGCGTGGCTGGCCGTATCTTCCGCCTTGACGGGCAGGAAGGTACCGGGCCCCACATGCAGGGTCACGCGCACCACCTCTACACCCCGCGCCTCCAGCGCGGCCATGAGGTGCGGCGTGAAGTGCAGGCTGGCCGTGGGAGCCGCGACAGACCCATCCACCGCAGCAAAAAGGGTCTGGTAATCGGTGCGATCCTTCGCATCCTCAGCCCGCCGCGCCGCAATATAGGGCGGGATGGGCATATGGCCGACGCCGGCAATGGCTGCATCCAGCGCCGCACCGTCCAGAGCGAAAGCCAGATCGACCTCGGCCTCGCGCTTGGCCTGCACCGTGGCCTCCAGCACCGCGCCTTCGGCCCCCTCGAAACGAATGACATCGCCCGACCGCAGGCGCTTGGCCGGCTTTGCGAAGGCTGTCCAGCTGTGTCCATCACGGCGCTTCACCAGCGTGGCTTCAATGCGCACATCGCTGCCGCCTTCCCGGCTGCGAATGCCGACGAGAGCCGCAGGAATGACACGCGTGTCATTCACCACCAGCACGTCACCGGCCTTCAGGTAATGCGGCAGATCCCCCACATGCGTATCTTCCAGCTCCGGGTTCGCACCCGGGCGCACCACCAGCAGGCGGGCAGCCTCTCGCGGCTCCATGGGCCGTAGGGCAATCCGCTCCGGCGGCAGTTCGAAATCAAAGGCATCAACACGCATGGGTCCAACAATCGGCACGCATATTAAGAACAACATGGATATTCAGAAAATGGCGATAGCGCCCCGCCACAACGCCCAGGCCATGAGCCCCAGAATGACAAGAGCCAGTGCGGTGACCACATAGCCGATGGCGATGATGACACCATCACGCTCCACCAGCCCCAGCCCCAGCACGCATACAGCAATACCCGGCGGGATATTTCCAAAAATGGGAATGGGCAGAAAGGCCAGAACAAGCCCCAGCACAACGACCAACCCTCCGACAATCTTGCGCCCCGCCGCACCGGACACCTGCGGAAGACGCGGCCGGGACCAGTTCTCGAAGCGTTCGATATAGGGCCGCGCTGTATTCACGATCTTTTCCAGGACGGACCGAGAAAAGGTGCGCCGGGAGATAATCTCCGGCAACCACACCTCCTGCCTGCCCAGCGCCATCTGCAAGCCGATCAGCGCCAGAATAATACCGCAGATCACCGGCAGGCCGGGTGGCATGGGAATGCAGTTGGGGATGCCGAAAATCAGCAAAAGGATGCCGAAGGCTCGGTTGCGCAACGCATTCACCAGATCACCAACAGCCACCTTGTCCCCTTCGGTGGCGACGAGGACGGCAGCGAGCAATTCAGACGTGCGGGGTGTGCGGTGGTCCAAAACGGCCTCGTGGGCGAACGATGACCTTCCTCAAGGTCACCCCCTAATAACACCGTAAAAGCGGCAGCGTCAGGGCTTATATTGAGGAAGTGTGCCCACGTCCATGCACATGCGGAACATATCTATTAAATGATGATGCCGGAAGTGAAGGCGACATGCGCGCCAGCCCTGCCAGCAACCTGCCTGTCGCTGCCGGCGCGCATGTCCGTGCATCTGCTGTATTCAGAAACCCGCGCCTCCTCTGGCTGGAGGGCTCATAGAAACGTGCCTGCGTTCCCATCCGCCTCAATGCAACATGTACAAGCCATCCACCGTGCGCATTTCAGCCGGCTTGATGAGCCCGCAATGGGCCACCCGCACCGAATGAAGCCGCCCTTCGATCTCCTTTTTCCAGAAGGCGAGAAACTTGTTCAGCTCCGGAAAGTCCGGGCATTTGTCATAGTCCTGCCAGAGATAGCTCTGCAGCAGAGAAGGATGATCCGGCAGGTGATAAAGAATTTCTGCCGTGGCCAGCACGAGGCCTTCCCACTGCCGGGCAAAATCATGCGAAACTGTCTCTCGCGGCGGAATATTTGATGCCATGGTGACACCTCCATCTCGGATTAGACTAACATTTTACCTCTCATATCGGGTAGAGTGGCCCGTTCATCCGTGTCGGAAACAGTCTCTGGTCCACGTTGTCCCGCACGCTGACGACTGGGGGATCTCTGGAAAAAGCACCTGAGGTCTGCCCCGAAACACACGGCCAGTATCCGCACAACCACCCTGCGCCGCCAAGCCTGAAGAATGTGTTTCCATTGCAAAAACAAATGGCTAGCAGCCGTTCTGTGAGACTGCTGACAGAACATACCGCCTCCGCTCTCTCATATTGAGATCAAGGGCCCCTGTCTTTGAAATGCTGCTTCCATGCGCTTTTGCGCGCGCTTTCTGGCACTCAAATGAAAAGAGTGCCAAAAAATTCATGCCAGCCCCTTGAAGGCTGCAAGGCTGGCTCCTAGATCGGCCATAAGCCGGGTTCTACAGCCCGGTGCCTCGAAAAACAGCAAAGTAACTGGAGATTTTCCCCGATGGGTTTCCGTCCTCTGCATGATCGCGTTGTCGTCAAGCGCCTCGACGCTGAGCAGAAGTCCGCCGGCGGCATCATTATTCCTGATACCGCGAAGGAAAAGCCCCAGCAGGGCGAGATTGTTTCCGTCGGCCCCGGCGCGCGCAACGAAAAGGGTGAACTGGTGGCCCTTGACGTGAAGGCTGGCGACAAGGTGCTTTTCGGCAAATGGGCCGGCACCGAAGTGAAAATTGACGGGCAGGATCTGCTCATCATGAAGGAAAGCGACATCCTCGGCGTGCTCTGAGGCTCAGCTCTTCAAGCACAATTCCCCCGGCCTGAAGGCCACCTGCCCCGCCGCACAATGCCGGAACGGGGCATGAACCAGACATATCTGCTTTCAAGGAGCAAGGCACATGGCTGCCAAGGAAGTGAAATTCTCCGTTGAGGCCCGCGACAAGGTTCTGCGTGGCGTCGACATTCTCGCCAATGCCGTGAAGGTGACCCTCGGCCCGAAGGGTCGCAATGTGGTTCTGGAGCGCTCTTTCGGCGCCCCGCGCATCACCAAGGACGGCGTGTCCGTGGCGAAGGAAATCGAACTGGAGGATCGCTTTGAGAATCTCGGCGCCCAGCTCGTGCGTGAAGTGGCCTCCAAGACCAATGATCTGGCTGGCGACGGCACCACCACCGCCACCGTCCTGGCCCAGGCCATCGTGAAGGAAGGCGCCAAGGCGGTTGCTGCTGGCATGAACCCGATGGATCTGAAGCGCGGCATCGATATCGCCGTGGATCTCGTGGTGAAGGATCTGGCCGCCAAGTCCAAGAAGATCACCTCCAATGAGGAGATCGCGCAGGTCGGCACCATTTCCGCCAATGGCGATGTGGAAGTGGGCCGCTTCCTGGCCGAAGCCATGCAGAAGGTCGGCAACGAGGGTGTCATCACCGTCGAGGAAGCCAAGACCGCCGAGACCGAGCTGGATGTCGTGGAAGGCATGCAGTTCGACCGTGGTTACCTCTCTCCCTACTTCGTCACCAACTCCGAAAAGATGCGGGTTGAGTTCGAAGACCCCTACATTCTCATCAATGAGAAGAAGCTCGGCAATCTGCAGGAAATCCTGCCGCTGCTCGAGGCTGTCGTGCAGTCCGGCAAGCCGCTGCTCATCATTGCGGAAGATGTGGAAGGCGAGGCGCTGGCCACGCTGGTGGTCAACAAGCTGCGTGGCGGCCTGAAGGTTGCGGCCGTGAAGGCTCCCGGCTTCGGCGATCGTCGCAAGGCCATGCTGCAGGATATCGCCATCCTCACCGGCGGCCAGGTTGTGTCCGAAGATCTCGGCATCAAACTGGAAAGCGTCACCCTGGACCAGCTCGGTCGTGCCAAGAAGGTCGTGATCGAGAAGGAAGACACCACCATCGTTGACGGTGTTGGCTCCAAGGAAGAGATCGACGCCCGCGTCGCGCAGATCAAGGCCCAGATCGAGGAAACCACCTCTGATTATGACCGTGAGAAGCTGCAGGAGCGTCTGGCCAAGCTCGCCGGTGGCGTGGCTGTCGTGCGCGTCGGCGGTTCGACCGAAGTCGAAGTGAAGGAAAAGAAGGATCGCGTGGACGATGCCCTGAACGCCACCCGTGCCGCGGTGGAAGAAGGCATTGTGCCCGGCGGCGGCACCGCCCTGCTGCGCGCCCTGAAGGTTCTGGAATCCGTCACGGTCGAAAACGCCGATCAGAAGACCGGCATCGAGATCGTGCGCCGCGCGCTTCAGGCTCCGGCCCGCCAGATCGCCTCCAATGCGGGTGATGATGGCTCACTCGTGGTCGGCAAGGTGCTGGAAAATGCCGAATATGACTTCGGCTACAACGCCCAGACCGGCGAATTCGTGAATATGATCAAGGCTGGCGTGCTCGACCCCACCAAGGTCGTCCGCACCGCCCTACAGGATGCCGCTTCCGTGGCCGGCCTGCTCATCACCACCGAGGCTCTGGTCGCGGAACTGCCCAAGGCGGAAGCTGCTGCTCCGGCCATGCCCGGCGGCATGGGTGGTATGGGCGGCATGGGTGGCATGGGCTTCTGAGCCCGTCGCTCATACCGCGCCAAAGGGTGTGCTCCAGATGGATCGCAGCCTGAGGCCTGCAGACAAGATCTTGACGGCCGGACCTCGTGTCCGGCCGTTTTCATATCTGTGTCTGCGACAGGTACGCGGCGGCTCAGATTATGTGGCCTGCCGTGTTTTCGCCATTCTGACATGATTACAGAGCATAATAGGCGGGTAGAAAATCAACCCGAACAATCCCTCAATCTGCGCCGCACCTTTTCTTTTGCGCCGGCCCGAGGGACACTCTCCCATTTTTTGACCGGAAAAACCCGCGCTGCGCTCGCATTTCCGCGCGGCGGGCTTATGCTCCGGTCACGCTCTTCCATTGGAATACAGAAATAGTGCCGAAACGCCCCACCAAGCGCCCTACCAAACCCACATCTGCTCGCCCGGCCCGCAGCCGCGCGGCCCGCAAACGCACGGCCGCAGAATTCGATCAGGTGCAGAAAGCGCTTGTCATCGCCCCCCATGCCACGGGCGAAATGCCAACAAAAAAACAGATCCTGTCCTTCATTGCCGCCAATGGCGGAGATGTCGGCAAACGTGAGATCGCCCGCGCCTTTGGACTTTCCGGCGCGCAGAAAATGGAACTTAAGGCGCTACTGCGCGACCTGGCCGATGATGGCACGGTGGATCGCCGCCGCCGCAAGCTGCATGTGCCCGGCGCCCTGCCCGGCGTGGTGCTGGCCGATATTGCCAGCCGCGATTCGGATGGTGAACTCATCGCCACCCCGCTGGAATGGGATACGGAAGAACATGGTGAGCCACCGCGCATTCTGGTGCGTGTGCCGCGCAGTTCCGGCCGCACACCCCGCCGCTCCGTCACGCCCGGCCTGTCAGACCGTGTACTGCTGCGCATCATTGAAGAGCCGGTAGAAGGCGAATGCCTGCATGTTGGCCGCGTCATCAAGGTTCTAGAGAAAGCCCGTCGGCAGATTCTGGGCATTTTCCATGCCCTGCCGGAAGGGGGCGGACGCATCGTCCCCATCGAGAAGAAATCCGCCGGGCGCGAGCTTCAGGTGCCGGCCGGCGCCGAGGACGGCGCGGCGGATGGCGATCTTGTCAGCGTGGAGATGCTGCGCCAGCGCGTATTCGGCCTGCCCATGGCCCGCGTGAAGGAAAAGCTCGGCTCCCTGAGCAATGAGAAGGCGGTGAGCCTGATCGCCCTGCATGCCCATGGCATTCCCCATGTCTTTTCCGAAGCCGTACTCAAAGAGGCCGAAGCCGCCTCTCACATCACGCTCAAGGGTCGGGAGGACTGGCGCGACCTGCCTCTCGTCACCATCGACCCTCCTGACGCCAAGGACCATGACGACGCGGTTCATGTCGTGGCGGATATGAACCCTGACAATCCCGGCGGCTTTATCGTCACCGTCGCCATCGCCGATGTGGCCGCCTATGTGCGCCCCGGCACGGCGCTGGACCGTGAAGCTCTAGTGCGGGGCAATTCGGTCTATTTCCCGGATCGCGTCGTGCCCATGCTGCCGGAGCGCATCTCGAACGATCTGTGCTCCCTGCGCCCGCTGGAAGACAGGCCGGCCATAGCCGTGCGGATGGTGATTGGCGCGAATGGACGCAAGCGCAGCCACAGCTTCCACCGCGTGCTGATGCGCTCCGCCGCGCGGCTGGCTTATGCGCAGGCTCAAAACGCCATTGAGGGCCGCACGGATGACACCACCGCCCCCCTGCTGGAAACGGTGCTGAAGCCGCTTTATGCCGCCTACGCCGCCGTGAAGACGGCGCGCGATGCGCGTGGCCCACTGGAACTGAACCTTCCCGAACGCAAAATTCTGCTGAAGGAAGATGGCACGGTGGACCGCGTGGTGGTGCCCCAGCGGCTTGATGCACATCGGCTGATCGAGGAATTCATGATCCTCGCCAATGTCGCGACCGCAGAAATGCTGGAGAGCAAGCGCACGCCGCTGGTCTACCGCGTGCATGATGCCCCCTCGCTGGAGAAGCTCTCCGCCCTGCGTGATTTCCTCAAGACCATCGATATCGCCATTCCGCGCATGGATGCAGTGCGCCCCTGCCACTTCAACCACATCCTCCACAAGGTGGAAGGTGCAGATGTGGAACCGCTGGTGAACCAGGTCATTCTGCGCAGCCAGTGTCAGGCGGAATATTCGGCTGACAATTATGGGCATTTCGGTTTGAATCTGCGCCGTTATGCGCATTTCACCTCCCCCATTCGCCGCTATGCGGACCTGATCGCCCACCGCGCGCTGATCCGTGCTCTGGATCTGGGCAAGGATGGTCTGCCGGAAGAAGCCACGCCGGAAACGCTGGGCGAAGTCGCAGCCGCCATTTCGGTGACGGAACGCCGCGCCATGGCCGCAGAACGTGAGACGGTGGACAGGCTGATTGCCCATCATCTTGTCGATCAGGTCGGGGCCACCTTCAACGGGCGTATTTCCGGAGCCACCCGCGCGGGCCTGTTCATATCTCTGGACGAGACCGGGGCTGATGGGTTCATTCCCGCCGCAACGCTGGGGGCGGATTATTACCGCTATGATGAGGCGCGTCAGGCACTTGTCGGGGCACGCACCGGCGAGATGCATCGCATCGGCGACAGTGTTGAAGTGCGCCTTGTGGAAGCGGCCCCCGTGGCCGGCGCCCTGCGCTTTGAACTGCTTTCCGCCGGCACCCGTGTGAAGGGTTCAAGAGGTCGCAATCCCGGTCGCAACCCTGGTCATGACAGCGGCAAGATTGGTCGCACGCCCGGTCGCAGCGTCAAAGCTGGAAAGAAACGCTAGGCATGTCTTCTTCCCGCACAACATGCCTGCCACCCATCTCGCCGTTTCAGCCCCAATATCATCACCGCCATGACTGACCTTCACGCCCGCCTGAACGCTGATGAGCGCAACCAGAACTCCAGCTATATTCGCCCATGCGATGCGGCGACGTTGATCCTCATTGACCACTCAGGAAGAAAGCCTCGCATTCTCATGGGCCGGCGTCATCCGGACATGAAGTTTCTGCCCGGCCTTTATGTGTTCCCCGGCGGGCGGCTGGAGGTCTTTGACAAATCCATGCCTGTCTATGGCGTGCTGGATGCCGACAGTGAGCGCCGCCTCATGAGTCAGGTGCAGCGCCCCACGGCTGTGCGCGCCCGCGGACTGGCCGCCGCAGCTATTCGCGAACTGTATGAGGAAACCGGCCTGCTGATCGGCAGTAAAGAGCTGGGATGCCCCCAAGCCCCCTGTGAAGACTGGAAGCCATTTCAGGAACATGGCGTTTTCCCCGATCTTGGCTCTCTCAGTTTCGTGGCCCGTGCGATCACCCCTCCGCGGCGTCCCAAACGTTTCGACACCCGCTTTTTCGCGGCAGATGCCCGTACTATCTGTGGCGAGGTACCCGGCATGGTGGGGCCGGACAGTGAATTCGTGGATTTGCGCTGGTTGACCTTTGCGGAAACCGAGGCCATGGAACTACCCACCGTGACTCGCGTCGTCATTGAAGAGCTGGCTGCTCGTCTTGAAGCTGGCTTTCATGCGCGCCTGCCGGTGCCTTCCTACGCCATGCGGCGTGGCCGCTTCGTGCGGACTCTGCTGGACTGAACAGAAACCCGACCACATGCATGCCCCAAACCCGCCGCTCGCCCCCATGAGCCGGACGGCTTCCATCGCCGCCGCCATATCCGCCATCGCCGTGGTAGGGATCGGGCTCAGCCTTTCCATCCCCCTTCTGGCGCTGGAGATGGAAGCGCGCGGCATATCCAGCACGATGATCGGCATCAATACGGCGGTTTCGGGCATCGCCACCATTGTGGTGGCTCCCTTCATTCCCCGTCTGGTCCGCAGTATCGGCGCACGCCCGCTTCTGATTCTGGGCACCATCGTCACTGCAGTCTGCCTGCTGGCCTTCAAGGCGATTCCCAATTTTCCGCTCTGGTTTCCTCTGCGCTTCCTTTTCGGTGCGGCGCTATGCATCTTGTTCGTGGTCAGCGAATTCTGGATCAACGCCGTTGCGCCACCGGAAAGGCGCGGCTTCATCATGGGCATTTATGCCACCGCCCTTTCTGTGGGTGCGGCGGCGGGCCCGGCCCTGCTCAGCTATCTGGGCTCTGAGGGATGGCCCCCTTATGTGGCGGGCGCGATCGTGCTGCTGGCCGGGGCCATTCCCATTATTCTGGCCAATGGCATGGCTCCCTCCATTGCCGATACCAGCCAGCATGGCGTCTTCACCTTTCTGCGCCGCTCACCCACAGCGCTCATCGCTGCTCTGGTGTTTGGTGCGATCGAAACGTCCGTGCTCAGCTTTCTTCCGGTCTACGGCATTCGCCTTGGCCTTCCGGAAACCAACGCCTCACTGCTGCTGACGGTGGCCGTGCTCGGCAATGTGGTTTTCCAGATCCCTCTCGGCCTTGTCAGTGACAAGGTGGATCGCCGCCTGCTGCTGCTGCTGTGCTCCCTGCTGGGTGCGATTGGCTGCTTCACCCTGACACTACTGAATGTGAACAGCTTTAGCTTCCTGGCCATGGTATTTCTGGCCACAGGCATTGTTGGCTCGCTCTATACGGTCGGGCTGGCGCATCTGGGGGCACGCTTCCATGGGGCCGACCTAGCCGCCGCCAATGCCGCTTTTGTGATGCTCTATTCTGTGGGGCTGATCATCGGCCCGCCTCTCGCCGGGGCGGGGATGGATGCCTATGACCCCTTCGGCTTTGCCTTCGTGATTGGCGGCGGGCTTGCGGCTTATGCGCTACTGGTGTTCGTACGCCTCATCATGCGGCGCGATGGTGCCGAAAGCTGAAGCACTCCCCTCAAGCTGCCTCCCCAAGGGGGTGTGGATTACTCCGCTTCCCCTTGCGCAAGTGCTTTTCCTCATTTAAGAACGCGCCTCTATGAGGCCACGTGGCGGAGTGGTTACGCAGCGGACTGCAAATCCGTGTACGGGGGTTCGATTCCCTCCGTGGCCTCCACTTTCCCTTGAAAAGAGCGGAAAATCCGTTTTCAGCTCAAGGACGCTCGAAGCCAGACAAGACGTATAAGGCAATGATGGAGCTGTATATTCAAACAGCTTCAACCTTCCTGTCTGGCCCATTCCCGCCTCATGGCCATGCAAAAGCACATACTGCGGCCTCAACTGCCTCGGTATCACACAGTGTCTTTCTTGATCATGGACATTGACTTGCAGCCCTCATGGCGGTTCAAGAGCGCAATCAAGCGGTGTGTGTTTTCCCGCGCCGCCGGAGATCGGCATGAACGCAAACCCTAAAGATCCTGCTCCAAAAAAGCTGAATGAGCAGGAAACGGCGGCCCTGCTGCGACGCCTTCTGCTTTCTGATGGCAAGAAGCACTGGAAGGGCTACGCACTGGCCTTCAGCTTCATGGGCATTATGGGCGCCTGTACAGCGGGCCTCGCCTATCTGATGAATGACGCTGTCAACGCCATTTTCATGAATCCAACCGCCATGGCGGTGTGGGGCGTCGCGCTGGCGGTGATGGGCATCTCTGTAGTCAAGGGCATTTCCGCCTACGGGCAGAACATTACCATGGCACGGGTGGGTAACCGGATCGTCGCCGATAATCAGAAACGCGCGCTGGACCGCTTGCTGGAGCAGGATGTCTCCTATTTTTCATCTCGGCACACGGCCGAGATTTTCATGCGCTTCAATACCGGAGCCAACGGCGCGCGTGGAGCGCTGGATCTGGTGATTTCCAGTATCGGACGAGATGCTCTCTCCCTCGTCATGCTGGCAACTGTTGCGATCGCGCAGGATCCCTTTCTCGCAATTGTTGCTCTGGTCATCATGCCAATGGCCGTTCTGGGCACGCGCAAGCTCATCAAGAAGGCCAAGCAGATCTTCACCACCGGCTTTACGGCTGGCGTGAAGCTGTCCTCCATCGCGCTCGAGGTGTTTCAGGGTATCCGCACGGTGAAAGCCTATACGCTTGAACCGCAAATGCGGGAGCGTAGCCATGCCTTTATTGATGAGGTGGAATACAATACCAACCGCCTCGTGCGGACGCAGGCCAAATCCAGCCCGCTCATGGAAAGCCTCGGCGGCCTCGCCATTGGCGGCGTGCTGCTCTATGCCGGCTATAATGTCGTGGAAATGGGCCGTTCGCCCGGCCAGTTCTTTTCTGTGCTGACAGCCCTGCTGCTGGCCTACGAACCGGCCAAGCGCCTGTCCCGCTTCAATGTGGAACTGGTGAGCCATCTGATCGGCGCACGCATGCTGTTTGATCTGCTGGACTCAAAGGCTGCGGATGTGGATGAGCCCGGCACGCCGGACCTGCCGCGCCCGCGTGGCCGTGTGGAATTCCGCGATGTCGTGTTCGGCTACCGCAAGAATGAGCCCGTGCTGCGCAAGCTCAACCTGATTGCAGAACCGGGGCAGACGACCGCCCTGGTGGGTCAGTCCGGCGGCGGCAAGAGCACAATCATCAATCTGATCGAGCGCTTCTACGACCCGCAGGAAGGCGTTGTGCTGTTCGATGATGTCGATACGCGCAGGGTAACCCGGAAATCCGTCCGCGAAGCTGTGGCTCTGGTCAGTCAGGATGTCTATCTCTTCTCTGGCACCATTCGCGAGAACATCTCATTTGGGCGCCCCGGGGCAACCGAGGATGAGATTGTGGCGGCGGCGCGTGCGGCCCACGCACACAGCTTCATTTCCAGCTTCGCTGATGGTTATGATACCCGCGTGGGCGAGCATGGCACCCAGCTTTCGGGTGGTCAGCGCCAGCGTATCGCCATTGCACGCGCCTTTCTGAAAGACGCGCCCATACTGCTGCTGGATGAGGCGACTGCCGCTCTCGACAGCGAGTCTGAGGCGGAGGTGCAGAAGGCGTTGCAGGTGCTGCAGGCATCGCGCACCACCATCGTCATCGCCCACCGGCTGCAGACGGTGGTCCGCGCCGATAAGATCTGCGTGGTTGAAGGCGGGCGCGTGGTGGAAAGTGGCCGCCATCAGGAACTACTGGAGCAGCAGGGCCGCTATTATGGCTTCTATCATATCCAGTTTGCGCATGATGAAGAGGCCGCGGCCTGAGCTGCGCGCTGAATAACACGCACGGTGGCGGCCAAGGCCTTCCGCCAATCCCGCCACCGCGCGTCCATCCTGTGAATATCTCAGAAAAGTACAGAACCGCGCTTCACAAGTGAAAAAGCGCCTGTTATACGGGCGTCATTGATCGTAAGATCTGTTCCTCGATAGCTCAGTTGGTAGAGCGTTCGACTGTTAATCGAATGGTCGCAGGTTCGAGTCCTGCTCGAGGAGCCACTCTTTATTTCCAACATAAGAAGATTATTCTGTAGAATCGCGCAGAAAGCTTTGTGCTTATGCGTGGCACTGCTATTTTCTTCACATCTCTCCCTGCTCTATCTTGCAAAAAAATGCTCTGCAGAGCAGGCTTTCCACTTCACAAGTGAAAAAGTGCCTGCTATAGGAATTTATCGGTCGCAAGGTCTATTCCCCGATAGCTCAGTTGGTAGAGCGTTCGACTGTTAATCGAATGGTCGCAGGTTCGAGTCCTGCTCGGGGAGCCATCCACGCTTCAGAAATCCATGATATAAGATTTAGAGAACGTGAGACCGCTTCTTCTATGCGGTGGCGACGTCTTGTATAAGGCAGGTTCTAGCCGAGCATCTGTGATGCCCTCCTACATCATACGCACCTGCGCAAGGATGGAGTTGGCCCGTCTTGCCATTGAACGCTGAAGATTTCCGCTTTGCCGTCGCCCCCATGATGGATTGGACTGATCGCAACTGTCGCGCGTTCCATCGCATTTTTTCGCGCCATGCACGACTCTATACCGAGATGGTCACAGCGCAGGCCGTCATTCATGGTGATCGCCAGCGCCTGATCGGTTTCAATGCGGATGAGCACCCCGTCGCCGTGCAATTAGGTGGGAGCGACCCTACCCTTCTGGCGCAGGCTGCCCGTATCTGCGCCGATTTTGGCTATGACGAGATCAATCTGAATGTCGGCTGCCCGTCAGACCGGGTGCAGGGCGGCAATTTTGGCGCTTGCCTCATGCGAGAACCGGCTCTGGTGGGTGAATGTGTAGCAGCCATGAAGGCGGCGGTCTCTATTCCCGTCACGGTCAAATGCCGCATCGGCGTCGACGATCAGGACCCGGAAGAGGCGCTGGATACACTCGCAGACATCGTTGTCGCTGCGGATGTAGATGCCCTCACCGTTCATGCCCGCAAGGCTTGGCTGAAGGGCCTTTCCCCGCGCGAAAACCGAGATATTCCGCCACTGGATTATGATCGTGTCCGCCGGCTGAAAGCCCGGCTGCCGCATATTCCCATCGCCCTGAATGGGGGAATCAGCAGGATTACCGACGGGCTTGAAGCCTGCGACGGGCTGGATGGCATGATGCTGGGCCGTGCGGCCTATCATCAGCCGGAATTGCTGCATGAGGTCGACCCGCGCCTTTATGGTACCCCTGCGCCACAGGCTGACACCTTCTCGGCACTGGAGGCTTTCGAGCCCTATATCGCCGCGCATCTGGAAGCCGGCGGACGGCTGTCAGACATCACACGGCACATGCTCGGCCTGTTTGGGGGCAAGCGCGGCTCGCGCCTCTATCGTCGCCGGCTGGCGACAGAAGCGGTGCAGAAGGATGCGGGCCTCGGGGTGCTGCGCGCAGCAGTGGATGAGGTGCGCTCGCGTATGGACAGACCTGAAGCCGCCTGAGACCTGCGCCCGCTCATCGGGATGTCGATCTCTGGCTTCTGTTCGCCTTGCGGGCTGGCGCAAGACGCGACGCCGGAAGCGCCAGCAGAACCATGACAATGCCGGCCAGCGTGAAGGCACCTTCCGGCCCGGCCCAGCCCGCCATCCAGGCCAGACCAATGGCGCCCACGGCCTGCCCGATGAAAAAGGCGGTCGCAAACAGCGCCACACCTGAGCCCCGCGCTTCCGGGGCCAGTTCAGTCGCCAGAATCTGCAGGATGTTATGGATCATGTAGAAGGCGAACCCGCCGAGACAGAACAGCGCGGCCACACCAAGAAATGACGGCATGAAGGCCGCCACGACCAGCAGAATGCCGACGGAAAACGACCCGATCCCTACCATGTGGCTCGCGCCCAGCGTCCGCACCAGAAACTGCACCACAAGGCTGTAGCATGCCCCGCCAATGGCGAAAGCGGCCAGCACAAGCCCGGCTTCCACCGCATCACCAATATGATGAGTGACCATCAGCGGAGCCACCAGCGGGAAAGCCCCGAAGGTAAAGGCCCCCTCAATGGCCACAACCACATAAACCTTTATGGACAGGGGGTTGCGCATCACGATGTTATATCGCTTCAGCGCATTTGAGAAAGAAACCGGCCCCGTCTGCCGGCCTTCAGTAATGCCGAAAATGGCGCACAGGGCCGCCAGACCGGCAATGCCACCCGCAACCCAGAAGACCGCACGCCAACCGAGCCACTCGGCAATAAATCCAGCCGCAGTCGAGCCGATCAACTGGCCCATCACCAGCGCCAGCAGAATGCGGCTCAGCGCCAGTGCACGCTGATCGAACGGCACCCTGTCACCAACGGCTGCCAGAACCACCGGAATGATCCCCCCCGCGAAAGCCCCGGAAAACATGCGGATCATCAACAGTGAGGAATGATCCGGCGCGAGCGCGGAGACGCAGAGGCCCAAGCAGAGCAGCACCAGATTCATGCGGATGATGCGCACCTTGCCGACCGCATCGCCAATGGGCCCGAAAACAAGCTGCATGGCAGCATATGGCAGGGTAAAGGCCGTGGCCAGAAGCGCCACATCCTGCAAGGTGACGTTCAGATCCGATGCCATGATGTTCAGCATTGGATCGACAGAGCGCATGGAAAAGGCACTCGCAAAGGTCGCGAGGCTGAAAACCAGAAGGAAGGGCATGAAAACACGGGGAAAGAAGCAGATACCCATTCCTGAGCCCTGTTGACCGTTCGGTCAAGGGGCTACTCCACGCCCTCTTGCAACCGGGGCTCGGCAGGATATGCGGGCGATCCGCACGGCACCGCTTGCACCGCCTTGATCTGCCTCAATAAAACCCGCGTCAGTCAGAGCCGGAACACTTGTGTGCGATGTTTTCCCGCACATGCGAGAAGCTATGATTGACAGAAGACTTATTTCTCATATTGTCTGTCTGTCGTCCGAGCTGTGTCGAATCCAAGCGCGCCGACCGACGACCACTCGTTTGCACCCGTACGGCACGGGACGTTCGATCAGCGGCGCGCAGCCGCATCCAAAAGATGCAATGTCATTTCCCGAACCCGGACTATTTTCTGAATTAGGCCTGAGCGAAAAAGTTCTGAAGGTCGTTGACAAGATGGGCTACACGAAGCCCACACCCATTCAAGCTCAAGCCATTCCGCATGTGCTGGAACGGCGTGATGTGTTGGGTATTGCCCAGACTGGAACGGGCAAGACGGCCGCCTTTACGCTTCCTATGCTGACGCTGCTTGAGCAGGGCCGTGCACGGGCACGCATGCCCCGCACCCTGATTCTCGAGCCGACCCGCGAGCTGGCCGCTCAGGTGGATGAAAACTTCGCCAGCTATGGCAAGAACCACAAGCTGAACGTGGCCCTGCTGATTGGTGGCGTTTCCTTTGGAGATCAGGACACCAAGCTGCTGCGCGGCGTAGATGTGCTGATTGCCACGCCCGGCCGTCTGCTCGACCATGTGGAACGTGGCCGCCTGCTGCTTTCCGGCATTGAGGTGCTCGTCATCGACGAAGCCGACCGCATGCTGGATATGGGCTTCATTCCCGATATCGAACGCATCTGCAAGCTGGTGCCGTTCACAAGGCAGACGCTGTTCTTCTCGGCTACCATGCCGCCGGAGATCCAGCGCCTGTCCGAGCAGTTCCTGTCGAACCCGGTGCGGGTGGAAGTCAGCAAGCCGGCCTCCACCGCCAATACGGTGACGCAACTTCTCGTCTCCTCTCGCAAGGAGGATTATGAGAAGCGTGACGTTCTGCGCAATCTCATCCGGCAGTGCGAAGGCCTGCAGAACGGCATCATCTTCTGCAATCGCAAGCGTGATGTCAGCGTGCTGCTTCGCTCTTTGCAGAAGCATGGCTTCAATGCCGTCGCTTTGCATGGCGATATGGATCAGCACTCCCGCCTGAAGGCGCTGGATGCCTTCCGCACGGGAGAGGCGACGCTGCTGGTGGCCTCCGATGTCGCGGCCCGTGGCCTCGATATCCCCGAGGTGAGTCACGTCTTCAATTATGACGTACCGCACCATGCAGAGGATTATGTGCACCGCATTGGCCGCACCGGCCGCGCCGGGCGCACGGGCACGGCCTACAGCATCACCACGCATGCGGATGAGAAATCACTCGCTGCGATCGAGAAGCTGATCGGCAATCCCATTCCCTGGCAGGGTGAGCCTCTGGGCGAAGCCCCGCCAGCCAGCCAGCGCAAGGACAGCCGCACGCGCGGTAAGCGCAAGGTGGAGCGGGAACCGCGTGAGGCTCGCAGGAGCGAGCACAAGAGCGACGGAAAGAGCGAAGCCAAGGCCGAGCCGAAGGCGGACCGCAAGGAACGCAGCCGCCGCCCGCAGCGCGATGAGGGGGGAGAACGCCCCGCCCGTCGCGATCGTAACCATTCGGCCAATGAACCGGCCGATATGTCTCACCTGCCCGCCTTCCTGCTGCGGCCCGTGAGAATAAAGGCCAGCTAAAGAAAAAGCCCCTTCAATCGAAGGGGCTTTTATATATCCGGGCTGTGTTCAAGAAAACGACCTTCGGGAAGCGGAGCTCAGAATGCGCTGCACTTCACCCCGCGTCAGCCTTCCGGCTGGCCTCACGTGCGGCAGCCTTCACCTGCTGGCGCATTTCAGCGGCAGCATTGTTGGCCTGCTTGCGGGCCTCCCGCCCTTCACGCCCCTCTTCCAGAGCCGTCACCACACCATGCAGCGTCGCCAGATCCTGCTTGGTCAGGCCAAGGCGATGAAAGATGTTGCGGATATTGCGTGTGGTTGAGGGCTGCTTCTCAGCCGAGCGGAAAAAGCCTGACCCTTCCAGCGCCTTCTCCAGATGATCGAAAAAAGCGAACAGGTCCTGTTTGTCTGCGATGGGAGACTTGTCCGGCGGCGCGAAGGGCAGCGCCCCATTTGCCCCGGCCTTGAACCACTCATAACCCGCCACGGCGACACAGGTCGCAAGGTTGAGTGAAGCGAAGGCCGGATTGACCGGAAGGGTCAGAATAGCGTCGCACAGCGACACCTCTTCCGTATAGAGACCCGTGCGCTCGCGACCGAATACCAGCGCCACCTCTTCACCCTCGCCCATCCGGCGATGCGTTTCCACAGCCGCCTCATCGGCCCCGAGAACCGGCTTTGCCATGCCCCTCTCGCGCGCCGTGGCGGCAAAGGCGTATTTCACATCCGCCAATGCACTGCGCAGATCCGGAAACAGTTCCACACCTTCCAGAACACGATCTGCGCCGGCGCTGAAAGTCTGCGCCTTTTCGTTCGGCCAGCCCTCACGCGGATTGACCAGACGCAGGCGCGCAAGACCGAAATTGCCCATGGCGCGCGCCGCCGAACCAATATTCTGGCCAAGCTGGGGCTCTACAAGGATGACCACCGGGCCACCGGCGATCCAGGGTTTCGTGCTGTCAGTTCCGGAACCAGGCATCAGACCTTCTCTTTCACGGGCGTATTTCGCATGTTGCGCCCTTCCCGTCGAGCCTTCACATCAGGGCTTCAGCCCACACAAGGGGCGGTACAGTCCTGCTCCTGAGGGATCGAAACAGGCCTCCACCTCATTTTCCCGGCAAGATTTATAGGTGAAAGGTTGAAGGATACGCTTTGCCGCTTGGGAAATGCACCGTGGCAATGCTATAGCGGCCTCGCTCAGGAAAATGGCGCCGGCTCGGCCCTCGAGTCTGGCTGGCATCGGTTTCCGCATTGAAATCCACTGCGCTCAGCAAGCACCCGAAAGGTCGTCCACATGGCGAAGATCAAGGTGGCGAATCCGGTCGTCGAACTCGACGGCGACGAGATGACCCGGATCATCTGGCAGTACATCAAGGACAAGCTGATCCACCCCTATCTCGACATTGATCTGAAGTATTATGATCTGTCGGTCGAGAACCGTGACGCCACCAACGACAAGATCACCGTTGAGGCTGCTGAGGCCATCAAGCAGTATGGCGTGGGCGTGAAGTGCGCCACCATCACCCCCGATGAAGCCCGGGTGAAGGAATTCAACCTCAAAGAAATGTGGAAGTCGCCCAACGGCACGATCCGCAACATCCTCGGCGGCGTGATCTTCCGCGAGCCCATCATCTGCAAGAATGTGCCGCGCCTTGTGCCGGGCTGGACCCAGCCTATCGTGGTTGGCCGTCATGCTTTCGGTGACCAGTACCGCGCCACCGATTTCAAGGTGCCCGGCAAGGGCAAGCTCACCATCTCCTTCGTGGGCGAGGATGGCACCAAGATCGAGAAGGAAGTGTACAACTTCCCCGGCGCTGGCGTCTCCATGGCCATGTACAATCTGGATGATTCGATCCGTGATTTTGCGCGTGCCTCGCTCAACTATGGCCTGATCCGCAACTATCCAGTCTATCTCTCCACGAAGAACACCATCCTGAAGGCCTATGACGGCCGCTTCAAGGATATCTTCCAGGAAGTGTATGAGGCCGAGTTCAAGGCCGAATTCGACAAGCGTGGCCTGACCTATGAGCACCGCCTGATCGACGACATGGTCGCCTCCGCGCTGAAGTGGTCCGGCGGCTATGTGTGGGCCTGCAAGAACTATGATGGCGACGTGCAGTCCGACATCGTGGCGCAGGGCTTCGGCTCGCTCGGCCTGATGACCTCCGTGCTGATGACCCCCGATGGCAAGACCGTGGAAGCGGAAGCCGCCCATGGCACCGTGACCCGTCACTATCGTGAGCATCAGAAGGGCAAGGAGACCTCCACCAACTCCATCGCCTCCATCTTTGCCTGGACCCGTGGCCTCGCCCACCGCGCCAAGCTTGATGGCAATGATGAGCTGGCCAAGTTCTCCAAGACCCTGGAGCAGGTGTGCGTGGATACGGTTGAATCCGGCTTCATGACCAAGGATCTGGCCCTGCTCGTGGGTGCTGATCAGAAGTGGCTCTCCACCACCGGCTTCCTCGACAAGGTTTCCGAGAACCTCAAGAAGGCAATGGCGGCGTGATGCTCGCCGGCCCGGTCCATCCGGGCCGGATATGCCTGCCTCGCATGACAAGCTGAATTCAGCCCCCGGCGTACGCGCCAGGGGCTTTTTGCAACCTTGCAGATGGCCCTGTTATTCAGGTGTTTCGGGCGTCGTTCCCGGTGGAGCGACCCCTGCCTCCGGCGACTTGCGCGCATCACTCCCACCCGCCTTCAATGGCGTGGCATCACGCGGATAAGTCTTGAGCTCCTCCCCCTGAAATGAGCTTGGGGAAGGCACATGCTGGCTCGGTGCAGGTTTGACAGGCTTAGTGGAAAAATCAGCAGTTGCAGCACTATGCCCGCTTTGCGCCCAGGCATTCGGCATGCCTGTCGGCACTCCCCCCATGGGTGACTTGCCCCCCACTTTCGCCAGACGATCCCGCAATTCCGGGTAACGATGCATGAGAATGCGCAGGGAATCCCCGTCCACTGCCAGCAAATGCACCTTGGTCATGGCACGCACGGCATCAGGTTGAGCTGCGACTGTCTGCTGTCCCGGAATGAAGCCGAATACATCTCCGGGTCCGAGACAAACAGGCCCATCCGGCATTTCGGCGTCCAGCAAGCCTTCCATGACCAGAAACAGCTTTCGTGATGCCTCCCCAGGCTGAATGATCTGACGACCTCGATCAAAGGTGCGGCTGTTCAGAATGGCACGTAGATCCGAGATGGCCTGTGGATCCAGATCATTGAAGAGTGGTAACCGCGAGATCATGGAGTAGCTCACCACAAAATCATGCTTCGCAATCATCGTGGAGAAGGAGGAGGAGATGATGGCAATGGGGAGAGCCAGCATCAGCAGCCCTGTCACCATGGTCGCCGCGCCAACCATGCGCCCGACATCGGTAATGGGAACAGTGTCTCCATAACCAACCGTAGTGAGCGTGGTGATGGACCACCACATGGCCTGCGGGATGGAACCGAACTTCTCCGGTTGTGCATTGCGCTCGGCCAGATAAGCGGCCGTCGCCGTCAGCAGCACACAGCCCGCCAGAATGACAAAGCAGGCCAGAAGCGCATAACGTTCCCGCTTGATGGCGATATACAGCGCTGTAAAACCAGAAGAATATCGCGCTAGCTTGAAGAAGCGCAACAGCCGCAGAACCAGCAGTGTCTGGATGCTGATATCCATGAAATTCGCCAGAAGAAGCGGCAGAATAGCGACAAGGTCCACAAGCGCCGCCGGGGTCAGCATGTAATGAATGCGCGCCCGAAAAGGCGACAAGCGCTGGCGCAGGGGGTGCTCCGGCGATGCCCACACCCGCAAGGCATATTCCACCGAGAAGATGATGAGGCTGAAATGCTCACCCCAGCTCAGGAAGAAACTGCTTTGCCATGACAATGTGGGGACTGTCGCCAGTACAGCCCCCATCACACTCAGGATGATGGTGATGACGAGGAAATAATAGACCCAGTCAGCGACCTTGTCCCCCGATGTATCCCGCTCGAGGATGTCAAAGGTACGCCGACGGATTGCCTCGTAGCCCATACTGGAACGCCTCTCTCACCGCGCAGTCTGCATCATGTCATCACACGGGCAACCGGCTCTAGCCGGAAAATCCGGCCGCATGGTGCTGTAGCAGCCTTCATGAAAGCTTGCACAAAAAACCCGGAGCACCAAAAGGGGCCCCGGGCATCTATAAGAACTTATGGCACTCAGCCTTCGAGTGCGACCTTGATCGCATCCAGCGCGGCCTGGGCCTTGCTGCCATCCGGGCCGCCGGCCTGCGCCATATCCGGTCGGCCACCACCGCCCTTGCCACCCAGCGCAACCGAGCCGACCCGCACCAGCTCAACAGCGCTGAAACGATCCGTCAGATCCTTGGTGACGCCGACAACAAGTGCGCCCTTGCCATCTGCGGCCGTGTTGGCCACGGCGACAATGCCCGATTCCACCTTGGTCTTGGCTTCATCGGCGATGGACTTCAGATCCTTCGGGTCTGCACCGGAAATGGCGATGGGCAGATATTTCACCCCATTCACCTCGAAAATGGCAGGCCCCTGCGCATCCGCCCCGCCACCGCCGACCATCGCCAGCTTCTTGCGAGCATCCGAAAGCTCACGCTCCAGCTTGCGGCGCTCTTCCACCAGAACAGCAAGGCGCTCTTCCACCTCGCTCACCGGAGCTTTCAGCGTGGCCGCAGCGCCGTGAAGGGCGGCATTGCTGGTATTGAGATGGTGACGGGCGGCATCCGCCGTCAGCGCCTCGATACGACGCACGCCGGAAGCCACGGCACTCTCGGAAACCAGAGAGATCAGGCCGATATCACCCGTGCGCCGCACATGGGTGCCGCCACACAGTTCCACCGAATAAGGTGCGCCATTGCCATCATCAAAGCCCATGGAGACGACACGAACCTCATCGCCATATTTCTCACCGAACAGCGCGCGAGCACCGGAGGCAATGGCATCATCCACCGCCATCACGCGGGTTTCCACCGGCTCATTGCGCAGCACGAAACGGTTGGCGATATCCTCAACCGCAGCCACTTCCTGCGCCGTCATCGGCTTGGGATGAGAGAAGTCGAAGCGCAGGCGATCCGGCGCGACAAGCGAGCCCTTCTGGGCCACATGGTCGCCCAGCACGCGGCGCAGGGCCTCATGCAACAAATGAGTGGCGGAATGGTTGGCCCGCACGGCATTACGGCGGTCATGCTCCACTTCCAGCACCTGCGCAGTGCCGAGGCGCAATTCGCCTTCCTCAAGCTGCACTTCATGCACGAAAAGATCGCCCAGCTTCTTCTGGGTGTTCAGCACACGGGCGGTCACACCGCCCTCACCGGTGAAGGTTCCGGTATCCCCCACCTGGCCACCGGATTCGGCATAGAAGGGGGTCTGGTTCAGAACCACAAGGCCCTTCTCGCCGGCCTTGAGGCTTTCCACCTCGGCCCCGTCACGCAGCAGGGCGACAACGACGCCTTCTGCCTTCTCGGTGTCATACCCCAGAAAGTCAGTTGCCCCCACCTTGTCGCGGATGGAGAACCAGATGGCGTCGGTCGCGGCCTCACCCGAGCCCGCCCAGTTGGCGCGGGCCTCGGCCTTCTGGCGCGCCATGGCGGCATCAAAAGCGGGCACATCCACGCTGATATTACGAGCGCGCAGGGCATCCTGCGTCAGATCAAGCGGGAAGCCGTAGGTGTCATACAGCTTGAAGGCGACCTCACCGGAAAACTGTGTGCCGGACCCCAGTTCCGCGCTCTCTTCCTCCAGAATGGAAAGGCCACGCTCCAGTGTGCGGCGGAAGCGGGTTTCTTCCAGCAGCAGCGTTTCTTCCGTCAGAGCCTGTGCGCGCAACAGTTCGGGATAGGCCCGGCCCATTTCACGCACCAGAACCGGCACCAGACGGTGCATCAGCGGCTCCTTCGCACCCAGAAGCTGGGCGTGACGCATGGCGCGGCGCATGATTCGACGCAGCACATAGCCACGCCCTTCATTGGAAGGCAGCACGCCATCGGCCGTCAGGAACACGGACGAACGCAGATGATCGGCGATCACCCGGTGGCTCGCCTTCTGCGGCCCATCGGGCTCCACACCCGTCAGTTCCGCCACCTCTGCGATGATGGCGCGCATGAGGTCGATTTCGTAATTGTCATGCGTGCCCTGCAGCACGGCGGAGATGCGCTCCAGCCCCATGCCAGTATCGATGGAGGGACGCGGCAGCGCCACCCTCTCTCCGCCCGGCATCTGCTCATACTGCATGAACACGAGATTCCAGATCTCGATGAAGCGGTCGCCATCTTCATCCGGAGAACCGGGAGGGCCGCCGGGGATATGCTCGCCATGATCGAAGAAGATTTCCGAGCACGGCCCGCACGGCCCCACATCACCCATGGACCAGAAATTGTCGGATGTCGCGATGCGGATGATCTTTTCATCCGGCAGGCCGGCAATCTTCTTCCAGAGGCCGAATGCCTCATCATCCTCAGCGTAGACGGTGACCAGAAGGCGGTCCACCGGCAGCTCGAATTCCTTCGTCACCAAGTTCCACGCCAGTTCGATGGCGCGATCCTTGAAATAGTCGCCGAAGGAGAAATTCCCCAGCATTTCAAAGAAGGTATGGTGGCGGGCGGTATAGCCTACATTATCCAGATCGTTGTGCTTGCCCCCGGCGCGCACGCATTTCTGCGAGGAGACAGCGCGCGAATAGGAGCGCTTTTCCATGCCGGTGAAGACATTCTTGAACGGCACCATCCCTGCATTGGTGAACATCAGGGTGGGATCGTTGTGCGGCACAAGAGGTGATGAGGGAACAGCCTCGTGCCCCTGCTTGACGAAGTAATCGAGGAAAGTCGACCGGATTTCGTTAACGCCGCTCATGTGCCGGCCACCGCTGCCCTTCAAGGCCGGCAGCGCACAGGGCGCGCCGGCGAGTGTTCACCAAGACATCCGGGCCTGAACAAGCCAGCCCGTCTGTCACCCGGCCCGGTGCCACGGCATCATGATACGCATATGACATAGCGTCCATAGCCATGCAGACCGGAACCGAGCTCCTTTAACGATGGTGCGGGGTCTTGTCCAGAAAAGCGGGGTTTAAAACGTGACCTTCAAGCAGAAGCGTTGCACCCGCAAGCCGCTTCCCGGATACTTCGCGGCCGATGGCGGGGTGGCGGAAGGCCAGCTTGCCACTTTTCAGGCGCGCCCAGAAAAGGCGCATATCCGAAAGGCGCACCGCAATGAAAATCACCTGGTTCGGCCACGCAGCCTTCCGTCTTGATTTTGCCGACAAGGGCGTGCTGATCGACCCCTTCTTTACGGGCAACCCGGTGTTCACCTCCGGGGTGGAGAATGCAACGCACAGGGCCACGCACATTCTGCTTACCCATGGCCATGGCGACCATATCGGCGATACGCCGGCCATTGTGGCCAAGGCGGCCGAAAATGGCGTAGAGATCCCCGTCGTCACAAATCCGGAAGTCGTCTCCTACCTGACGTATCAGGGCTGCAAGACCAGCTATGTGGACATGAACACCGGCGGCACTGTGGAAATGGGCGGCTTCTCCGTCACCATGGTGCGGGCGGATCATTCCTCCGGCGGGCCCGGCGCGCCGTCCGAATATCTGGGCAACCCCACCGGCCTCATCGTGAAGGTGCCGGGCCAGCCAACCGTCTGGCATATGGGTGATACCGATATCTTCTCCGACATGGAGCTGATCTGCGAGATCCATGCGCCCAAGGTCGTCTTCGTACCGATCGGGGATCGCTACACCATGGGGGCCAAGGTTGCGGCCATGGCTGTGAAGCGCTTTCTGCCAGGGGTCTCCGTGGTGGTGCCGATCCACTATGGCACCTTCCCGATTCTCGCCGCCGACGCGAAGGAATTCGTGAAGGAACTGGAGAACCACCCGGTGAAGGTGATGGTGCCGGCCCCCGGCGATTCGTTCGAGATCTGACAACCCGGCCATCAGGCCGGACAGATACAGCCCCTATCGCACCCGCCGCCGGGAGAGTCTTCCGGCGGCTTTTTGTTTGGGTGCGCATTGCAGCGCGCAGCGTCGGGTCTATAAGGCCTCATGCTCAGTCAGCCTGCCCCCGCCCCTGAAACGCCTTCTGATCTGCCCGCACTGGAACCCGGCTCCAGCCCGGAACAGGTGCTGCGCCATGTGTTTGGCTATGAAGCCTTTCGGGGGCGGCAGAAAGATATTGTGGCGCATGTGGTGGCTGGCGGCGACGCGCTGGTGCTGATGCCGACGGGCGGGGGCAAATCTCTGTGCTATCAGGTGCCGGCGCTGGTCCGCCCCGGTACGGGCATCATCGTTTCTCCGCTCATCGCGCTGATGCATGATCAGGTGCAGGCTCTGCGCCAGCTTGGCGTGAAGGCCGCCATGCTCAACTCATCTCTCGCCCCCGCCGAGGCCCGGCAGGTGGAGCGCGATCTGGCCTCCGGCGATCTGGATCTGCTTTATATCGCTCCGGAACGTCTGCTGACTGATTCCTTCCTGCATCTGCTGGAGGGCGCGCATATTGCGCTGTTCGCGATTGATGAGGCCCATTGCGTCTCCCAGTGGGGGCATGATTTCCGGCCTGAATATCGCCAGCTGACCCTGCTGCATGAGCGTTTTCCCGGTGTGCCGCGCATTGCCCTCACCGCCACGGCCGATGGCCCCACGCGCCGCGAGATTGTGGAACGGCTGGCGCTGGAGGATGGCGAGGTTTTCCTCTCCTCCTTCGACCGGCCGAACATTCGCTATCGGATTGCGCCCAAGGCCAGTACACGCGCCCAGCTTCGCGCCTTTCTGGATGAACATGAAGGCGAGGCCGGCATCATCTATTGCATGAGCCGCAAGAAGGTGGAGGCCACGGCCGAGCAACTGGCCACAGAGGGTCGCACCGCCCTGCCCTACCATGCCGGACTGGATGCCGAGACCCGCGCCCGCCATCAGGATCGTTTCCTGAAGGAGGAAGGGATTGTGATGGTGGCCACCATCGCCTTCGGCATGGGCATCGACAAGCCGGATGTGCGCTTCGTGGCCCATCTCGATCTGCCCAAGAGCATCGAGGCCTATTATCAGGAAACCGGACGCGCGGGCCGCGATGGCCTGCCTTCCGAAGCCCTGCTGCTCTATGGCACGGAGGATGTCGCCAAGCTCATCCAGTTTGTCGAGAATTCCGATGCGCCGGATGCCCGCAAGCGGGTGGAGCGCCAGAAGCTGGATGCCCTGCTTGGCCTGTGCGAAACCGCGCGCTGCCGTCGTCAGGTGCTCTTGTCCTATTTTGAGGAGGACCTGGCCGAGCCCTGCGGCAATTGCGACACCTGCCTGCATCCGCCCCGCACCTTTGATGGCACGCAGGCCGCACAAAAGCTGCTCTCATGCGTCTATCGCACCGGACAAATGTTCGGCGCCGGCCATGTCATTGATGTGCTGCTGGGACAGGACAGCGACAAGATCCGCAAATTCGGCCACGAAAGCCTCTCCACCTTCGGTATCGGCACGGATTTCTCACGGGAGGAATGGCGCTCCATGGTGCGCCAGCTTGTCGCCGCCGGCCTGCTGTGTGTGGACGTGGAAGGCCATGGCGGCCTTTCCCTCTCCGAACGCGCCCGCCCGGTGCTGCGCGGAGAGGAGAAAGTGGAGCTCAAAGTCGAGAAACGCAGTCGCCCGGCGCGTGTCACCGGCGGCGGCCGCGCGCCCCGCGCCTCACTGAGCGACCCGGAAGATGATGCCCTGTTCCGTCGCCTGAAAGCGCTGCGCCTCGATATTGCGCGCGAACAGGGGGTGCCGCCGTATGTCATCTTCCATGACACCACACTGATGGAAGTGGCCCGTATCCGCCCGCGCTCTCTGGCCGCCTTCGGAGATATTTCCGGCGTAGGCGAAGCCAAGCTGGAGCGCTACGGACCGCAGTTTCTGGATGTGGTGCAGGCGCACCGCGCATGAATGCAGGCACACGGCAGATGCGCGCACTGCTCCGCGCATCTGCCGTGATGAGGCGCTGGTGGCCTATATCCCCGGGCGTTCAGTGGCCGGCAACGTTTGCTTCACAGCATGTGCCCGTCTTGTGCTCAAGCTGCCAAGCCACACACAGCCCAGCACGATCAGCGCACCCAACATCTGCAACGGAGACAGCTCTTCTCCCACCACGAGCCAGCCCAGCAGCACGGCAGTAAGCGGGCTGAGAAAGCCGAAATTGGTGACGATCTCCGGCCCCAACCTCTCAATACCGCGAAACCAGAAGAAATAGGTCAGCGCGGAGCCCACCAGCCCCAACCACACAAAGCCAGCCACATTCATTGCATCCAGCGCCGGCAGGGGCAGTTCGTAAAAGGCGGCCATGGGCAACAGAAGCAGGCCACCTGCCGTAAGCTGCCAGGCGGTGAAGGTGAGGGCTGAAACCGGGGGCTGCCACTTGCGCGTCAGCACCACGCCACAGGCCATGGAAACCGCGCCAATGAGCGCCGCCAGCACGCCCACCATATCCAGCTTTGCCGATGGCCCCAGCACCAGCAAGGCCACACCGCCTATGCCGGCCACAGCCGCAAGCAGATGACGGGCTGTCAGCGGGGTTTGCAGCACCATGCGGGCCAGTAGCAGCACGAAGAGCGGCTGAACCGCCCCCAGGGTCGCCGCCACACCACCCGGCAAACGATAAGCCGCCACAAACAGCGTGCCCCAGAAGATGGTGAAATTCAGCGCGCCCAGCACCAGCAGACGCCCCAGCCAGGATGGTAAGGGTAGCTGACGCGTCATCGCCATCAGCAACAGGCCGGCCGGCAAAGCACGCAGCATGGCGGCGGTAAATGGATAGCCGGCCGGCAGCATCTGCGAGGTCACGATATAGGTGCTGCCCCAGATAGCCGGCGCAGAAGCCGTGATCAGAATGTCAGAAAGGCGGGACATGAAAAACTCCAAATATCTTGATGTAGAGATATTTGGAGTTTGGCTTGACGTCAAGATATACAGCATCTCATCCGATATGACCTTCAGAAGCATCCCATATGGATCGCCGGGCCGGGCCGACTCGCCCGAATCTTCCACCCTGTGCTGCACCTGAAGCTGCGTCTCCCCTTTCCAAACGCCCCCCTTCACCCTCATATTCTGTGACAGAAGCAACCTTGCGTGCAGGAAAAGCCGCAGCACCCTTCCACCAGCGCGCCCCCCTTGCTATAGCGACCTTCACTTTTAGGAGCGCAACATGTCCGTCGATCAGGCGACCGTCCGCCGGGTGGCCCATCTCGCGCGCATCAAGGTGCGCGAGGAAGAGCTTGGTCACCTCCAGAACGAGCTCAACGCCATTCTCGATTTTGTCGAGCAACTGGCCGATCTCGACGTATCCGGCGTCGAGCCTCTCACCAGCGTGGTCCCCACCGAGCTGCCCATGCGTGAGGATGTGGTCAATGATGGCTACTATCCCGAAAAGGTGCTCGCCAATGCCCCGGAAGCCGAGGCCGGCTTCTTCACCGTGCCGAAGGTGGTGGAATGACCCAGCTCACCAAGCTCAATCTCACCGAAGCGCGTGAAGCACTCGCTCAGGGTGAGTTCACCTCCGTCGAGCTCACCGAGGCCTATCTCAAGGCCATGAGCGAGGCGCGCCCCCTGAACGCCTATGTGCTGGAAACGCCCGAGAAGGCGCTCGAAATGGCCAAGGCCAGCGATGCGCGGCTGGCGGCAGGTGAAGCCGGCCTGCTGGAAGGCATTCCGCTGGGCGTGAAAGACATGTTCTGCACCGATGGTGTGCGCACCACCGCCTGCTCGAAGATCCTCGAAAATTTCGTGCCGCAGTATGAGTCCACCGTCACCGCCAATCTGTGGCGTGATGGCGCGGTGATGCTAGGCAAGCTGAACAATGACGAGTTCGCCATGGGCTCGTCGAATGAAACCTCGGCCTTTGGCCCGGCGCTTTCGCCCTGGCTGCGCGAGGGAGACGAGAAGGGCTATCTGGTGCCCGGCGGCTCCTCCGGTGGTTCCGCGTCTGCCGTGGCAGCCTATCTGTGCGCCGGCGCAACGGGTACGGATACGGGGGGCTCCATTCGCCAGCCGGCGGCCTTTACCGGCACGGTCGGCATCAAGCCCACCTATGGGCGCTGCTCGCGCTGGGGCATCATCGCCTATGCGTCCTCTCTGGATCAGGCCGGCCCCTTCGCCCGTACGGTGAATGACGCCGCCCTGCTGCTGCGCTCCATGGCCGGCTATGATGCCAAGGATTCCACCTGCGTGAACCGGCCCGTGCCGGATTATCAGGAAGCGGTGGGCGCCTCCATCAAGGGCAAGAAGATCGGCATTCCGCGCGAATATCGCATGGATGGCATGTCCGACGAGATCGACGCCCTCTGGCGTCAGGGCACGCAGTGGCTGGAAGAGGCCGGGGCGGAGGTGGTGGATATCTCCCTGCCCCACACCAAATATGCCCTACCGGCTTATTACATCGTCGCGCCGGCGGAGGCCTCCTCCAACCTCGCCCGTTATGATGGCGTGCGCTATGGCCTGCGCGTGCCCGGCGCGGATGTGGTGGAGATGTATGAGAACACCCGCGCAGCCGGCTTCGGCCCGGAAGTGCGCCGCCGCATCATGATCGGCACCTATGTGCTCTCCGCCGGTTATTACGACGCCTATTATCTCAAGGCCCAGAAGGTGCGCACGCTCATCAAGCGTGATTTTGACAACGTCTTCGCACAGGGCGTGGACGCCGTGCTGACCCCCGCCACTCCCTCGCCCGCCTTCGGCATTGGCGAGAAGGTGAAGGCGGACCCGGTAGAGATGTATCTCAACGACGTCTTCACGGTGACGGTGAACATGGCCGGCCTGCCGGGCATTTCCGTGCCCGCCGGGCTTTCTGCCGATGGCCTGCCTCTGGGCCTGCAACTGATCGGTCGCCCCTTCGAGGAAGAAAGCCTGTTCTCCCTCGCCGAGGTGATTGAAGAGGCCGCCGGCCGCGTGCGGGTTGAAGATCTGTGGTGGCGGGCGTGAGCAAGCCCGTCCCCCCCGCCCTTGCCGAGGCGCGCCGCGAGATTGATGACATCGATTCCAGGCTGATTGACCTGCTGGTCGAGCGTTTCGCGGTAGCTCAGCGTGTGGTCGGCATCAAGCGCGAGGCGGGCCTTCCCGCCTTGCTGGAGGACCGGGTGGAAGAGGTGCTTTCCAATGTGGAAGACCGCGCCCTGAAAAATGGTCTGCCGGAAGGTGTGGCGCGCAATATCTGGCGTCAACTCATCTCCGCAACCATCGCCTTTGAGGAAAAGCAGCTTTAGGGCAAAGTGGCGCTTCAGAGCTGCGCCTTCCTGTTGTCCATTCCGGATGCAGATAGGAAGCGCCCAACCCCATGGACATGCCATGTATTGCTGCGAGTGCAAACGATGCGGCCATCGCACCCTGCTGGAAGATGAGGCGGTCAAACCGCCTGTCTCCGAATCTGGCGCTGATGCTGCGGGTAAGGCCGGCAAGGCCAGTTCCACCCCGGAGGCCGGGGACATGCGCTGCACCATGTGCGGCAGCAGGAAGGTCCGGCTCATCCATTTTGATTCCCGCTTCGAGGCCCTGAGCTATACGCTGAAACGCCCTTGAGGATACATCACACCGCATAGGGGTCTCATAAAAGAGACAGGGAGGCGCCTGCCACGCCCCCCTGCCCTGCGCGCCAGAGGTCAATGCCGACTTTCCGGGCTATCGCGATTCTGGAGGTCACCCGAGCCGCGACAGCACGCGACCCCTCAGCGACCGGCCGGTTCCGGCCTGGCTGGAGCCATGGCCAGCGCCGATTCCGGCCCGTGCGCTTTCGCAGCCAGCCCGTAAATGCTCTCTCCCACCTGGCCATCATCGAGGCGATAGCCGCTTTCGCCATGGGAAGAGATATCCAGACCAACCATTTCGTCATCTTCAGTCGCCCGCAGGCCCACAATCACATCCGCCACTTTCAGCGCGATGTAGGAACTGATGAGCGAATAGACGATGCTGAAGAGGATGAGACCAATCTGCACCACCATCTGAGAGCCCATGTCACGACCGGACGGGAAGCCCGTACCGCCGAGAACATCCGCCGCAAAGATCACGGTGAGCACACCGCCCACAATGGCGCCCACGCCATGCACGCCGAACACATCGAAGCTGTCATCATAGCCAAAGCGGTGCTTCAGATATTCCACAGCCCACACGCAGGGCGGCGCAGCGATGAAACCGATGACAATCGCACCCATGGGGCTGACAAAGCCGCAAGCCGGGGTGATGGCGACCAGACCCGCAATAATACCGGAAAGAATGCCCAGCGTGCTGGGACGACCACGGTGAATCCACTCCGTCACCATCCAGCCCATCGCACCAGCCGCTCCACCCAGGAAGGTGTTGAGCATCACCAGCATGGAAAAGCCGTTGGCCGCCAGGGCGCACCCGCCGCAAAAAGCCAGCCAGCCCACCCACAGCATGCACGCGCCGGTGGTGGTCATGGTCATGTTGTGCGGGGCCATCATGGCGACCCGATAGCCCTTGCGGGGGCCAATCATCAGTGCCGCCACCAGTGCAGCGATACCGGCATTCAGATGCACTACATTGCCACCGGCAAAATCCTGCGGCTCCATGCCAAGCACCCAGCCACCGCCCCATGCCATATGGGCCATGGGGACATAATTGATGAACAGCCACACCGCCATGAAGATGAGCACGGCTGAAAAGCGAACACGCTCGGCAAAACCACCGATGATGATGGCGGGCGTAATGGCGGCAAACATGAGCATGAACATCACATAGAGATATTCAGGCAGTTCACCCACCAAGCTCTCCTGCCCCACACCCATGAGGAACAGCTTGGAGGTGCCGCCGATCACAGCCGGAAAGCCTCCTTCAGCGAAGGTAAGCGAATATCCTGCGATGATCCACAACACGCCAACCATGGCGGATGTGGCCACAACCTGCGTCATCACCGACAGCACATTCTTGGCACGCCCGAGACCTGCGTAAAACAGGGCGAGGCCCGGCACCATCATCAACATGACGAATAACGCGCACATGGTGACAAAGGCTGTATCTGCCACACTCAATGTCGGAGGCGCGTCTTGCGCCATAGCCGGAATGGCCGGCAACAACAATGCTGTCGCCGCGAGCCCGGTTTTCCACGTCCTGTTCATACTGACCCCCTTCCCTTCTAGAAGACAAGATCAACTGGATTTCCGCGTTACGGCGAAACGCTCCCCTCAGATTTTTTTATTCCCCTGAATGCAAGGCATCAGAGAGAAGCCGCAAATAATGGCTCGCGACTTCCTGCTTCGGATCACACGCATCTTGCGGATGCTGTTCTGAATGAATGGCTCAGCCTTTGGCCGTGCGCTTCTTCTTGTCCGGATCATCGAAGGGCAGCGTGTGGGCCACGGCCTTGATGGAACCGGAGGCATTGCGCACTTCCAGCTCCGTGCCGGGCACGGCGCACGCCACTTCAAGGCGGGCAATGGCCATGGATTTATGCATCAGGGGCGAATACATGCCACAGGTGGCAACCCCCACTTGCCTGTCACCCTGGAACACCGGCGCACCTTCATCGGAAGGCTCCGTGCCTTCCAGAAGCAGGCCGAAGATCTTAAAGCGCTCCTGCCCCTTGAGGCGGTAATGCTCTTCCGCCCCGCGGAAGCCGGCCTTGCCCGGGCTGACGGTGAATTCCAGCCCCAGTTCCCACAGCGTATCGCCTGGCCCCTCATCGGAGAACGGATATTTCTGTGAATTATCATATGGATAGAAGAGCAAATAGCTTTCCACCCGCAGCATGTCCAGAGTGGTGAAACGGCAGGGAATGATGCCAAGATCGGCACCCTCTTCCAGAATCTTGTCCCACAGCACCACAGCGTCCTGCGCCCGGCAGAAGATCTCGTACCCCCGCTCACCCGTATAGCCGGTGCGCGAGATCATCACCCCATAGCCGAACAGACGTGTCTGCATGTGGTGGAAATAGGGAAGATCGCGAATGCCGGGCACATGACGGGCGAGGAAATCTACCGCCAGCGGCCCCTGCAGCGACAAGTCATGCAGATTGTCATCAAAGCGGATGGAGACATCACGCCCCATGGCCGCCTTCTGCAGTTCCTCATGGCCCGTGCCACTGCCATGCACGATCATCCAGCTATTGGTGCTGATGCGGTAGATGATGCAGTCATCGGTAAACTTGCCCGCCTCATTCAGCATGCAGGCATAGGCGGATTTTCCGGGATAGATCTTCTCCACATCGCGTGTGGTAGCCAGATCGATCACATGGGCCGCATGCGCGCCGGTGATGTGCACCTTCTTGAGGCCCGACACATCCATGAGACCGGCCTTGGTGCGGATGGCCAGATATTCCTCCTCCTGATCCTTGTCATAGGTCCAGGCGGTTCCCATGCCGCTCCAGTCCTCCAGCTTCGAGCCGAGGGCCCGGTGACGATCGGCAAGGGCGGAAAATCTCCAGGTTGCGCTCATTCTTCAGTTTCCATCCAGTTTCATGGAATTCCGCCTCTCTCCGGGAGAGGCCGTTGCGTTGTTCTGATGCGTTTTGGTAGGGGCTATTCCGGTGCGCAGCCGGGTGATGTCTGCGCACCGTCATCAAACTGCGAAAGCCACTGCACAATCTTGGCGCGGTTGGCGGAAATGCCCTTGTAGTCCGCCAGCGGTTGGGGCAGATCGCGCAGCACGCGATGGAGACGACGCGCCCATTTGGGCTTGGTCACCAGTTCATCCAGCCGGATGAGGTAGCAGCGGATGGAGAAGAGCAGCGCATTGGAACGTGGCATGCGCCACATGGCCTGCAACTCCACGCGCAGATGCAGCTTCTCACCCACATTTTGAGGCGTGACAGAAGCCTTCTCGATGCCCCAGCGCGTATAATTTTCCGGGCTAGTATCGAGACGCGGATTGACCGTCATGGTCCAGTTGAGCCGCCGCACCGGCTGGCCCTGCTGCACATTCAGCAGGAACTTCAGCGCCCGTTCGAACACGCCCAGATCATGCGCCATCGGCACCGGCGCATGCCATTCCATGAAATTCATGCCAATATTGAAATCCAGCGACCAGTCCGCCTGGGTAGTCACCATGCCAGCGTCCATCCACAAATTGTCATCGCGCTGGTCCAGCAGGGCAAAATCGCCCTGACACTGACGGGTGATATATTCCATGGGGCCGCAGGGCAGCGTGGCCGTCTCACCGAACACAAAGCGCTGTTCAAGACCCAGCGGACGGTTCATCCAGTGCCAGTGGTCTCCATCCCGGTTCAGGGTAAAATGCTCCGGATAATGCTGGGCCATGGAGGTCATCAGCAGTTCCAGCAGATCCCACTCAGCGGCGATCATGTGCGGGAGAGACTGGCACCGCAGAGGGTCTTCCTTCAGAACAAGGGCCCTGTCCTGCATCTCTGCAATATAGTGCTCATCAATATCAATGGGGAATTCCGTAACCGCATTGGCGGGACCGGGGTTATGCTGCTCGATATTGACCGAATACATATATTCGTCACGATCGAACGGAAACGGAAAGCGATTGACGGCTTCCGGGCTGTTGCGAAAACTGTAGTCCCCACGGAAAGTTTCCGATTTGAAGGTGATCGTCACTGTGGTGCCTCCGCTCACAGATCGAGCACAAGTTCGCGACCCTTGAGGCGCGACATGCAGATCATGATTTTCTCACCGCTCTCGCGTTCCGCCTCGGTGAGATAGTGATCGTGATGGTCCAGCCTGCCATCGGCTTCGAGAACCTTCGTTTCGCACTGGCCACAGGCACCGCCCCGGCACAGGCAGGGCGCATCCACGCCGGCCTCTTCAATGGCTTCCAGCAGGCTCTGATGTTCGCCAACCGCGATGGTGAGACCGGAACGGGCCAGTCGAACCTGAAAGGGCGTGCCCCCCATAGGGGTAAGGAAGCGTTCGGCATGCAGCGCGCCATCCGGCCAGCCTTCAGCGCGGGCATCCGCCAGCACGCCATCAATCAGACGCTCCGGGCCGCAGACATAGATATGCGTGCCCAGCGGTTGATGGCGCAGCGCGCTCGACACCGAGAAACGCTCGCCCTGGCTGCTCACATACAGGCGCACCTTGTTGCCATAGCGCGCCACCAGCTCTTCAGCGAATGCGCCATAGCAGGGCTCGCGCATGGCGTAATGCAGCTCGAAGGAAGCATTGCGCGCAGACAGCTCTGCCGCCATGGCATGAATGGGAGTAATGCCGATGCCGCCTGCCACCAGCACATGGTACCGGCCGGTATAATTGATCGGAAACAGGTTCAAGGGTGCGGACATGCGGATGCGGTCACCCACCTTCAGTCCGTCATGCACAAAGACGGACCCACCGCGCGAGGTGGAAGAGCGCTGCACCGCCACTTCATAATCCCCTCCATCCAGCGTCGAGCCGAGAAGGGAATAGGCATTGCGAAAGGTCCGCTCGGGGGCCTTCAGGGTCAGCACCACATGGGAGCCGGCGGAATAAGGTGGCATGGGCAGGCCATCTTCCCGCGCGAAACGCAGGCGGCGCACACCACTGGCCACATCATCCGCAGCCTTCACCACCACATCGAACTGGTTCACGCTCATGCCCGGCACTCCACATTCGGCAATGCTTCCGCCGGAGGCAGATCGCCGGGGGCCTCAGCATCGATCACCACACCCATGAAAGCACCTAGCCGGCGCGAAAAATGATCCCGCACCAGCAGATGGGTGCCGCAATGCACACAGGTCACCGGGCTTTCAGTCACATCATCCATGAAGCCCTTGCAGTGCACGCACTGCACACGGCGCGCACTGTTACCGCGATGCTCCGTCTGGATGGCGTCGCCCACCATGCCGGCAGCAAGAGCGATGGCCTGAGCCTGCCCGATGAAATCTTCCGATCCGGCCAGATAGAGACGGCTCGTCATACCGGCCCCTGCCAGAACAGCGCGCAGTTTCACGAAAGCCGTTTCCCGCGTGGGCCGCACATGCAGGACATCACCCCCCAGGCTTTCCAAACGCCCCAGCATTGCTGCATCATCCGGCCGTGCGATGCCAACCATGATGGTGCGTGCCAGAACATCATTCTGACCGGAGAAGGCGGCCTCAACCGCCTCAATGCCGTGCCCTTCCGCAAGGACGATATGACATCCGGCCTGCGGCACCGGCTGTAGCGGGCCATAGAGCGGCCGGCTCGTGATGGGAAACATACTTGACCTCCAGGCAACGCCAAAAGGTTTCAACCGGAAGCACCTGCGCAACGGCGCAAGTGCTCGCGAGCGCCTGCCCCGGACAGGACAGGCTAAACAATTGGTAAGAGGAATGTGCACTTGTCTTTCAGATCAGCCAGAAACGCATGCTCTATCTGAAGCACAATTCCGTATCGGACACACACTTCAATCTGGATGAAGTATTCGCCCTTGATTACACCGGATGACACTTTCACTGTGCCAGTATGTGAATGATGGCCGCGGCAGGCGCGGCTTGTCAAAACATTTTATCTAGCGGAAACAAATTTTCTTTATTGTGCCGGTTTTGACAGCAAACTGCCTGTCAAATTGACGCCATCTTGCTTGCCTGATGTGCAGGTAGAACATGTAAATGCCGTCTTCAGGCGCAAATGTCCGCGCTACGCATTATGCACAGCAGCGCTGAGCGCCATGCCCATCCGTTGAACGGGCAGAAAACCACACCACGCACACATTCCCGCCCATGCAGCAGTGCAACTTTATACGCAAATGCTCTAGGCTGACCGCAGTCAGGACAGGAATACTCCATGAGCAGCCACGCCGTCAGGGCGCC
This sequence comes from Xanthobacter sp., assembly GCA_050252035.1. Lineage (GTDB taxonomy): Bacteria > Pseudomonadota > Alphaproteobacteria > Rhizobiales > Xanthobacteraceae > Xanthobacter. The sequence continues at coordinate 81,776 of JBFWLR010000008.1, read as the reverse complement.
CAAAACCAGAAACAGCAAAGCGTCCGGAACCGCCATGGACGATGAGACCAAAGCCAGCCTTCAGCAAAACCCCCACGCCGTGCGGGAGAAGAAGGTCAACAATCTCGAAACAGCCATTGGCTACGAGGTGCGCCAGCTGCGCAAGAAGCTCGGCATCACCGTGGCTGAACTGGCCGCGGCCACCGAACTGTCTGTTGGCATGCTGTCCAAGATCGAGAACGGCAATATCTCGCCTTCACTCACCACCCTGCAAACCCTCTCCCGCGCCCTGGGTGTGCCAATCACATCTCTTTTCAAGGGATTTGAAGAGAGTCGCAGCGCAGTTTTCGTGAAGGCCGGTGAAGGGGTGCAGATGGAACGGCGCGGCACGCGCGCCGGGCATCAATACAATCTTCTGGGTCATATTGGTGACAATACCAGCGGCGTGACGGTGGAGCCTTATCTGATCACCCTGAGTCAGGATTCAGATGTGTTTCCCACCTTCCAGCACTCCGGCATGGAGTTCATCTACATGCTCGATGGCGAGGTGGTCTATCGCCATAATGAGAACCAGTACCACATGCAGGCTGGAGACAGCCTGTTCTTTGATGCGGATGCGCCGCATGGACCCGTGGAACTCATCTCCCTGCCCGCGACTTTTCTCTCCATCATCTGCTACCCGCAGGGACGCTCCGATTCCGACTGATGCACCAAGGGGACCATTGGAGAACGGAACCTCTGTTGGAACCTCCGCGCTCGCAAGACTCGCAGCAAAACATTCATTTACAAGCCCCGCTCGCTTCTGTGTGCCGGGCTTTTTAGTGTTGGCCCCTATCTTCCTCCGGCGGTTTCCAAACACCCAGAGCCAAAAGCTGCCTGCCCTGCCAGCAATTACCGGCGCGAAATTAGGCAGGCTGCGCAAATGTATGCCAGAGAGGAAAATTTGTTTCTTTTGAGTTGAATTTGTTTCCCGTCCGGGGCATATCCAAATCATCAACTCCTCGGACGAAAGGCATGTCTCCCATGTGCGGCATCGTTGGGCTGTTTCTGAAGGACAAGTCGCTGGAGCCCAAGCTCGGCGCACTGCTGTCCGAGATGCTCGTGACCATGACGGATCGCGGACCGGACTCTGCCGGCATCGCCATTTATGGCAGTGCGGCTGAAGGTACGGCCAAGATCACCATCCAGTCTGCCACCCCTGAAGCCGATTTTGCCGGCCTTGCTGAAAAGCTGGCAGCGGCGGGCTTTGCGGGCGTGACGGTGGAAACGAAGAGCACCCACGCCGTGCTCACCGTGCCCGCCGGTAAGCTGGAAGAGGTGCGCGCGGCACTGGCCGGCATCTCCCCCTCCATCCGCGTGATGGGTGTGGGCGAAAGCGTTGAAATCTTCAAGGAAGTGGGCCTGCCCAAGGATGTGGTGGCGCGCTTCGATATCGCCACCATGTCAGGCAGCCATGGCATTGGCCATACCCGCATGGCGACGGAATCGGCCGTCACCACCATGGGTGCGCACCCCTTCTCCACGGGGGCCGACCAGTGCCTGGTGCATAATGGCTCGCTCTCCAACCACAACAATCTGCGGCGCGAGCTGGTGAAGCGCGGCATGTCGTTCGAAACCCAGAACGACTCCGAAGTCGCCGCAGCCTATCTCACCGACCAGATGAATGGTGGCAAGGATCTGGGCGAGGCACTGGACAGCGCTCTGAATGATCTCGACGGTTTCTTCACCTTTGTGGTGGGTACCAAGTCCGGCTTCGGCGTGCTGCGCGATCCCATCGCCTGCAAGCCCGCCGTGATGGCCGAGACGGACCAGTATGTGGCTTTCGGCTCGGAATATCGCGCTCTGGCTTGCCTGCCCGGCATTGAAAAGGCCCGCGTGTGGGAGCCGGAACCGGCGACGGTCTATTTTTGGGATCATGAAAAGGCAGCCCAGGACAAAGCCGCCTGAACCGCCCGCGCAGCCATAAAATTCCAATACAAGGGCTTTTCCATGCCTGTCTTCAACCTTTCCACCACGCCCCTGCGCGCGCTGAATGAAGCGCTTCACTCGGTGCCGGAAGGCAGCAGTGAAACCGCATTCGAGGTCACCAATCCACGCGGCAGCCATGCGGTTGCCGTGGGCATTAAAGGGCCGCTTTCGGTCGAGGTGCAGGGTTCCGTGGGCTATTACTGCGCTGGCATGAATGATGGCGGCACCGTCACCGTTCACGGTTCAGCCGGCCCCGGCGTCGCCGAGAACATGATGTCCGGCACGGTCACCATTGAGGGGGACGCCTCGCAATATGCCGGAGCCACCGGGCGCGGTGGCCTTCTGGTCATCAAGGGCAATGCAGCCTCGCGCTGCGGCATCTCGATGAAGGGTATCAATATCGTGGTCGCCGGCAATATCGGCCACATGTCCGCCTTCATGGCGCAATCCGGCAATCTGGTGGTGCTGGGCGATGCCGGCGACGCACTCGGCGACAGCCTCTATGAGGCCCGCCTGTTTGTGCGCGGCACGGTGAAAAGTCTGGGCGCGGACTGCATCGAGAAGGAGATGCGGCCCGAGCATTTTGAAATCCTTGCGGATCTTCTCGCCAAGGCCGGCATCACCAATGTGAAGCCCTCAGAGTTCAAGCGCTACGGCTCCGCCCGCAAGCTCTACAACTTCAACATCGACAACGCAGACGCCTACTGAGCGCGGTGAAGAGCCAGGAGAACGGCCATGAGCTATTCCAACCCCGTTACGCCCCCGCGCAAGTCCGCCACCTTTGACGACTATGCGATGGCGGAAATCCGGCGCGCTGCGGCCACCGGCATCTATGATATTCGCGGCGGCGGCGCAAAGCGCAAGGTTCCGCACTTTGATGATCTGCTCTTCCTCGGTGCGTCCATGTCGCGCTACCCTCTGGAAGGCTATCGTGAGCGGTGCGACACTACGGTGACTCTGGGCACTCGTTTCGCCAAGAAGCCCATTACGCTGGCAACCCCCATCACCATTGCGGGCATGAGCTTCGGTGCCCTTTCCGGCCCGGCCAAGGAAGCGCTGGGGCGCGGCGCCACCATCGCCGGCACCTCCACCACCACCGGTGATGGCGGCATGACGGATGAAGAGCGCGGCCACTCCCAGACGCTGGTCTACCAGTATCTGCCCTCCCGCTATGGCATGAACCCCAAGGATCTGCGCCGCGCGGACGCGATCGAGATCGTCATCGGACAGGGTGCAAAGCCCGGCGGCGGCGGCATGCTGCTGGGCCAGAAGATCTCTGATCGTGTGGCCGAGATGCGCACCCTGCCCAAGGGTATCGACCAGCGCTCCTCCTGCCGCCACCCGGACTGGACCGGCCCGGACGATCTTGAAATCAAGATCCTCGAACTGCGTGAGATCACGGATTGGGAAAAGCCCATCTATATCAAGGTGGGCGGTGCGAGACCCTATTATGACACCGCACTTGCGGTGAAGGCCGGCGCGGACGTCATCGTGGTGGATGGCATGCAGGGCGGCACTGCCGCCACGCAGGATGTGTTCATCGAGCATGTGGGCATGCCCACTCTCGCCTGTATCCGCCCTGCCGTTCAGGCTCTTCAGGATCTGGGCATGCATCGCAAGGTGCAGCTCATCGTCTCCGGTGGCATTCGCTCGGGTGCGGATGTGGCCAAGGCGCTGGCGCTGGGTGCGGATGCGGTCGCCATCGGTACTGCCGCTCTGGTCGCCCTCGGTGACAATGATCCGCACTGGGAAGCCGAATACCAGAAGCTGCACACTACGGCCGGTGCCTATGACGACTGGCACGAGGGCAAGGACCCGGCTGGCATCACCACGCAGGACCCGGAACTGTCCAAGCATCTGGACCCGGTTCTCGCAGGTCGTCGCCTCGCCAATTATCTGAAGGTGATGACCTTGGAAGCCCAGACCATCGCCCGCGCCTGTGGCCACAACAACCTCCATAATCTGGAGCCGGAAGATCTGGTGGCTCTCACGCTGGAAGCCTCCGCCATGGCGCAGGTACCACTGGCCGGCACAAGCTGGATCCCCGGCAAGAACGGCTTCTGAGCCGGGTGCAGCACGGCAGGCGAAGGGTCCATCCCCTAGCCTCCATCTCCGGGCCGGAGCCAGATCTCCGGACCACAGGCGGGTGACAGGCCAGACCTTTCGGCTCATCCGAACCGACGCTCGCCAGACAAAAGACGGCACGGCCCCTGATCGGACCGCGCCGCCTCTTTGGAAGACAGGGCAATAGCCCGGCCCCTCGCACACGAGACTGGCCCGAAACTTGCGTTTCATCTTCCGAATTTCAGCGCCTGATTTTCAGGTCGCCACAGGAATGAGCATTTAACCCTTCACCCCCCTGCGACGCACTGCCGGCGCGGGACGGATGAAGATTGCCTTGAACACAGCGCGTCAACGCCAATCAAGCAGGGGCCGTCATGACCATGGATCTGTCTGCTTATGCCGCCGAAAACGGCATCAAATATTTCATGATTAGCTACACGGACCTGCTCGGTGGACAGCGGGCAAAGCTGGTCCCGGCACAAGCCATTGCAGAAATGCAGGAAAATGGCGCAGGTTTCGCCGGCTTCGCCACCTGGCTGGACCTGACACCGGCCCATCCGGATCTGTTCGCCGTACCGGATGCCCCCTCCGTGCTGCCGCTACCATGGAAGCCGGGCGTGGCCTGGGTTGCCGCCGATTGCGTGATGGAGAACAAGCCGGTCCAGCAGGCCCCGCGCGTGGTGCTGAAGCGGCTGGTGGAAGAAGCTGCGGCCGAGGGCCTTCGCGTGAAAACCGGTGTGGAACCGGAATTCTTCCTCACCACCCCTGATGGACACTGCATCTCTGACCCGCATGATACGCAGGAAAAGCCCTGCTACGACCAGCAGGCGGTGATGCGCCGGTTCGATGTCATCGCCGAAATCTGCGATGCCATGCTGGGTCTGGGCTGGAAGCCTTACCAGAACGACCATGAAGACGCGAATGGCCAGTTCGAGATGAACTGGGAATATGATGATGCCCTGGCCACGGCGGACAAGCATTCCTTCTTCAAGTTCATGGTCAAGTCTATCGCCGAGAAGCACGGTCTGCGCGCCACCTTCATGCCCAAGCCCTTCAAGGGCCTCACCGGCAATGGCTGCCATGTCCATATCTCGGTGTGGAATAACGATGGCACCGCCAATGTCTTCGCCGACAAGTCCATGCCCTTCAGCCTCTCTGAGCAGGGCAAATACTTCCTCGGCGGCATCATGAAGCATGCCTCGGCGCTGGCGGCCATCACCAATCCTACGGTGAATTCCTACAAACGCATCAACGCCCCGCGCACCACATCTGGTGCGACCTGGGCGCCCAATTCGGTGACATGGACCGGCAACAACCGCACCCATATGGTGCGCGTGCCCGGCCCCGGCCGCTTCGAGCTGCGCTTGCCCGATGGTGCGGTGAACCCCTATCTGCTTCAGGCTGTGGTGATCGCCGCCGGCCTCGACGGCATCCGCTCCAAGGCTGACCCGGGCCCGCACTACGATATTGATATGTATCGCGAAGGCCACAAGGTAACCGATGCGCCCAAGCTGCCCCTCAACCTTCTCGACGCCCTGCGCGAATATGAGAAGGATGAAGGCCTTGTGAATGCCATGGGGCAGGATTTCTCCAGCGCCTTCGTCAAGCTGAAATCCGGTGAATGGCAGAGCTTCTGCAATCACTTCACGGATTGGGAACGTGACACCACACTGGATGTGTGATCTTGAAAGGGTGGAGCCGTAAGGCTTCGCCCTGCCATCCACCTGACACCAGACTCTCCATAACCGGAATTGCGCACCAGCTCTGGTGCGCATGCTATATCGCCTTGCCCAGAAGCCCCCTTTGCCCATGAGCCTGGCGACCCATGCCTGTGCCATTGATGCACGACAGCTTGAGCCTTTCAGGAACAGCACCCATGAGCCAATTTGTTCTGACTGTCACCTGCCCGGTCCGCCGGGGCATTGTTGCCGCAATCTCCACCTATCTGGCGGAAAAGGGCTGCAATATCGTCGACAGCGCCCAGTTCGATGATGCCGATACCGGTCGCTTCTTCATGCGCGTGGGCTTCAACTCACAGGAAGGCGTGACGCTGAAGGACATTGAAGAGGGCTTTGCAGATATAGCCCCCCCCTTCGAGATGGATTTCGCCTTCCATGACAGCGCCAAGCGCATGAAGGTGGTCATCATGGTGTCGCGCTTCGGCCACTGCCTGAATGATCTGCTGTATCGCTGGAAGATCGGCGCGCTGCCGATCGATATCGTGGCCGTTGTCTCCAACCATCTGGATTACCAGAAGCTAGTGGTGAATCATGACATACCATTTTACCACATCAACGTAACCAAGGCGAACAAGCCTGAAGCTGAAGCCCGCATCATGGATGTGGTCGCCCAGACGGGTGCGGAACTGATCGTTCTGGCGCGTTACATGCAAATCCTGTCGGATGCGATGTGCCAGACCATGTCCGGCCGCATCATCAATATCCACCACTCCTTCCTGCCCAGCTTCAAGGGTGCCAACCCCTACAAGCAGGCCTATGGCCGCGGCGTGAAGCTGATTGGCGCGACCGCGCACTATGTGACGGCCGATCTGGATGAAGGGCCAATCATCGAGCAGGATGTCGCCCGCATCACCCATGCGCAGAATGCTGCGGATTATGTCTCCATCGGCCGGGATGTCGAGGCACAGGTGCTGGCACGGGCCATTCACGCCCATATCCATCACCGCGTCTTCCTCAATACCGATCGCACCATCGTGTTCCCCGCCAGTCCCGGCGGTTACGCCTCCGAACGCATGGGCTGACCCTCCCCGCATAGCTGTCGTGCCCCTGCACCCCGCGTGCCGGTTCTGCTGCCTTCGCAGCGGCCCGGAACGCGGGGTTTTTTTGTGCCAAAAGGCGGTGCTGAGAATTTGGGCCTGTACCGGGGCATCTGTGCCGAGGCACTGAAGCTGCGCCAAGCTCCGGTGGCGGCTTCTTCTATCCCAGCCCATACAGCCCCAACAGACTTTCGACGCTGTAGGTAGCCGCCCGCAAACAGGCTGACAAATGCAGGGAATCGCGGGCATGCAGGCGGGGCTTACAAGCGCTCCCCTGCCTCAAAACTGATCGCTTGCGACCAGAAAGGCATCTACCTGGTTGCTTGAGATGCACGAGCGCAAAAAAGTGCGCTCAGTTTTTCACCTGCCGACTGCTTCTTGGTCAGCAGAATGCTGATAAAAGAATCAATTTATTTTCTGCTGAAGAATAATATTGACCCTAGAATATATTCAGTTCTTACTTGGTCCATAGGATTGAACCAATTCTCGAAATCGGTCCATGCCACTGAGGAGAATGGAGCACATGACCAAGCGCGTTGCCATTATCGGCGCAGGTCCATCAGGCCTTGCACAGCTTCGAGCCTTCCAGTCCGCCGCCCAGAAAGGGACGGACATTCCGGAGATTGTCTGCTTCGAGAAGCAATCGAACTGGGGTGGCTTGTGGAATTACACATGGCGTACCGGGCTTGATGAAAATGGGGAGCCGGTCCACTGCTCCATGTATCGCTATCTTTGGACCAACGGCCCAAAGGAAGGTCTTGAGTTCGCCGATTATTCCTTCGAGGAACATTTCGAGAAGCAGATCGCCTCCTATCCGCCCCGCGCCGTAATGTTCGATTATATCGAAGGCCGCGTGGTGAAAGCCGGCGTCCGCGATATGATCCGCTTCTCCACCGTCGTGCGCTATGTCGATTATGATAAGGATGCGGATGACTTCACCGTCACCGTTCATGATCTCGTGGAAGACCGTGTCTACAAGGAACGGTTTGACCATGTGATCGTCGCATCCGGGCATTTCTCCACTCCCAATGTGCCCGAATATGAAGGTTTCTCCAGTTTCAACGGCCGTATCGTCCATGCCCATGACTTCCGCGATGCGCGTGAATTCGAGGGCAAGGATGTGCTGCTCATGGGCTCGTCCTATTCAGCGGAAGATATTGGCTCCCAGTGCTGGAAATATGGGGCGAAAAGCGTCACCACCTGTTATCGCTCCGCCCCAATGGGCTTCAAATGGCCGGACAACTGGGAAGAAAAGCCCGCACTCGTGAAGATGGAAGGCAAGACAGCCTACTTCAAGGATGGCTCCACGAAAGATATCGACGCCATCATTCTGTGCACCGGCTATAAGCATTACTTCCCCTTCCTGCCGGATGACCTGCGCCTGAAGACAGCCAACCGTCTGGCCACCGCCGATCTCTACAAGGGCGTGGTGTGGGTGAACAACACCAAGATGTTCTATCTGGGCATGCAGGACCAGTGGTTCACCTTCAACATGTTCGATGCCCAGGCCTGGTATGTGCGCGACATCATCCTTGGTCGCATCAAGGTGCCGGCCGAGAAGGAAGTGCTGCTGGCGGATGTGCGCGAGCGCGTGACCCGCGAGGAAGCCTCCGATGACGTGAAATACGCCATCAAGTATCAAGGGGATTATGTGAAAGAACTGATTGCGGAAACCGATTATCCGTCCTTTGATGTTGATGGCGCTTGCGAGGCTTTTTACAAGTGGAAGAAGCACAAAGCCGAGGACATCATGGGCTTCCGCAATAACTCCTATCAGTCGGTCATCACCGGCACCATGGCCCCGCTCCACCACACCCCGTGGAAGGATGCGCTGGACGATTCCATGGAAGCCTATCTCCAGAACTGACCCCCTCCTGCACCGCCCCGCGTGGCGGTCTGCCGCGACCTCATGGAGGTTATGGATGTCCGAGACGCCCCCAATGGGCCTGTTTCATCCCGGCCCCCCCCGGGCCACTCACCCCCGGCGCGTTGCGGCTTATGGCCTCTCGCCGGCGCAGGAGCGCTATCGCGTGCCGGCGGCAGGGGCGATCATGGTGCAACTCCATGCCGGAGACCGCATCACTCTTATCAATGATGAAGGAGGCCAGTGCTGCGAAGTGCTGGCCGCCCGTCCCGATGGACGGGTGGATGCCGGCCTTCTAGGGCTGGAGCCAGACGGGCCGGCAGAAGGGCTTCGCGCCCTCCTGTCATCCAGCCTGCCGGGCCTCAACCGTCTGGCTTCCGGGCTTGCTGCCCGCCAGATCCGGCTCGAAAATGCGCGCGCGGCCTATCTGTTTGACGCCAATAGCCCTGTTGGCGCAACGGCGGACGCCACGGCGCAGGAGACATGCTGGCTGGTGGCCGCCGCCCCCGGTGGCGTGATGGATTTCGAGGCGCAGAATACCGCCACGCCCCTCACCCTTTTCATCACCCGCGCCATGGCCCGGCCCGCCGGCAGCTTCGCCCTGCCCGACCCACTCGCAGACCCGATGCAGGATCTGCGGGTAAAATCCGCCACGGCCGAGGCTTATCTGGTCAAGGCTGGTGACTTCATCCAGATTATTGATGTGGATGGCCGCCAGTGCACGGATTTCCAGTGTTTTGATGCCAGAAAAGTCGAGCGTGGCCTGTTCAATCCGCTGGATGTCACCAGCACGCGCACCATTTTGCACCACAATTACCCCATGCCCGGCCTGCATGCGAAATATTTCGATCAGGACAATCAGGCATTGGTTGAGGTAATACAGGATACATGCGGGCGGCATGACTCTTTCGCCACCGCCTGTTCCGCCAAATATTATGATGATCTGGGCTATCCGGGTCATATCAACTGTACCGAGAATTTCAACGGTGCACTTGCGGCGCATGGTATTCCGCCACGCGCCGGCTGGATGGCCGCAAACTTCTTCTTCAATACCGGGATTGATGCCCATGGCGTGCTCTATGCCGATGAGCCATGGTCCCGCCCCGGTGATTATGTGCTGATGCGGGCGCTGATAGATCTTGTCTGCGTGTCATCCGCCTGCCCCGATGACACGTCCGCAGCCAATGGCTGGAACCCCACGGATATTCATGTGCGCACCTATGCGGCGGGCGAACGCTTCCAGCGTGCCAGCGCATGGCGCCCGACCCCTGATGCCGAGCCCATCATGACGCGCGAAACCGCTTTCCATCATAAGTTCTCAGAACTCACCCGTGATTTTGTCGAATATCGCGGCTTCTGGCTGCCCAACACCTTCTCCGGTTGTGACCCGGTGGAAAGCTACTGGGCCTGTCGCGAAGGCGTGGTGGTGATGGATCTCTCCGCTTTGCGCAAGTTCGAGGTGATAGGCCCTGACGCCGAAGCCCTGATGAACTGGGTGCTCACCCGCGATGTCAGCAAGCTGGGCCATGGGCAGGTGGTCTATTCGGCCATGTGTTACCCCCATGGCGGCATGATTGACGATGGCACGCTGTTCCGCCTTGGTGCACAGAATTTCCGCTGGATCGGCGGCAGTGATGAAGGTGGCGTATGGATGCGTGAAGAGGCCGCCCGCCTCGGCCTCAATGTCAGCATCCGCTCATCCACGGACCAGATGCACAATATCGCCGTGCAAGGCCCCAAATCTCGTGAACTGATGAAGCAGATCATCTGGACCCCGCCGCATCAGGCCGCGCTGGAAGAGCTGGGCTGGTTCCGCTTTACGGTAGGGCGCATTGGCGGCGAGCATGGCGTGCCTGTTGTGGTATCCCGCACCGGCTATACTGGCGAGCTGGGCTATGAAATCTTCTGCCATCCAAAGGATGGTGCAGCCGTTTTCGATGCAGTCTGGGCGGCGGGCCTGCCTCTGGGCCTCAAGCCCATGGGGCTTGCCGGGCTGGATCTGGTGCGCATTGAGGCCGGCCTTGTCTTTGCCGGTTATGACTTCTGCGACCAGACCGACCCGTTCGAGGCTGGCATCGGCTTCACCGTACCGCTGAAATCCAAGACCAGTGATTTTGTGGGCCGCGACGCCCTTCTACGCCGGAAGGAACACCCTGCGCGCAAATTTGTCGGTCTGCTGATGGAAGGGCAGGAAGACATTGCCCATGGCGATTGCATTCGTATTGGACGGGCGCAGGTCGGCGAAGTCTGCTCGGCCATGCGATGCCCTCGGGATGGACAATGGATCGCCCTCGCCCGGATGGATGTGGCCCATGCCACACCCGGAACGGCAGTTGAGGTGGGGCGGCTGGATGGGCACATCAAGCGTCTGCCCGCCATGGTTTCAGCCTTCCCCCATTACGACCCCAAAAAGGAGCGTCCACGCTCCTGATTTGGCGCGAGGATCGTGGCAACTCTTTTGCAATGCCGGCCTGCAGGCCGGCATTGTTCTGTCGGGACCCCACGCCTTCTCTACTGACGCTCCTGCCGGGGCGTGCAGGCATATTTACGACGATAGGCGCGTGAGAAATGACTGGCGCTGGCAAAGCCGGTCGCCATGGCGATTTCCGTCACCGGCAGATTGGTCTGGCGCAGCAATTCGCGCGCCCGCGTCAGGCGGATTCCCTGATAATAGGCCTCCGCACCCACACCGATATGTTCGGCGAACAGCCGATCCAGCTGGCGCAGGGAAACCCCCGCACTATCGGCCAGTTCCTCACGGCTGGCCGGTGTCTCGATCCGGCTTTCCATCAGGTCGATGATACGCTCCAGCCGCGCATTGCGCACCCCCAGCCGCTCTGGCAGGCCAAGCCTCTGTCCGCCTTCACCGGGGCGCACATGGGCTTGCAGAAACCAGTCTCCTACGGCACGCGCCAGCGCAAACCCATGCGCCTCACCGATGACGTGATGCATCATGTCCAGCGCCGCGACGCCACCCGCACAGGTGAGTCGGTTCCGGTCGACCTCGAATAGCGATGAGCGCAAATCCACCTTGCTGAATTGCTCGGCGAAGGCCGCCGCATGTTCCCAGTGCACCGTGGCGCGGTACCCATCCAGCACACCTGCCCGGGCCAGAAGATAGGGGCCGGCGGAAACGCCCCCAAGCGTCAGCCCGCGCCACGCCATGGCGCGCAGGCCATGCCACAGGCGGGCATCATCAAAGGCCCCCGGGTTACCGCCGGCGCAGACAATGATGGTGTCCAGCCCCTTCAGATCATCTAGCCCGCCATCCACCGCCATCACGAGATGGTTCGACGCACCCACCGGCGCGCCATCCACCGAGAGATGACGCCAACCATAAAGCTCTGATCCGGCAATGATATTGGCCGCGCGCAGCGGTTCCAGCGCCGAGGCGTAGGACATCAACGCAAAGCCCGGAAGCAGGACAAAACCGATCTGTGAAACTTTCTGCATCGTGACGCTCAAGATCAACCAAACGTCGGCCTGAGGCAAGTGAATGCCTGAAATTGTACCATGCTTAAAACAACGCCGGTTCCATCCGGCCCGTTCAGAGAGGCTGTCGGCTTCCCATGCGCTACAATTTCCTTTCCCTTGCCGCCAACGCCCTCTCCGGCCACCGCTCCTGGAAGCCGGCATGGCGTGATGCAGCCCCCAAAACCGTTTATGATGTGGTGATTATTGGTGGCGGCGGCCATGGCCTCGCAACGGCCTATTATCTGGCCAAAAACCACGGCATCACCAATGTAGCGGTGATTGAAAAGGGCTGGATCGGCTCAGGCAATGCGGGCCGCAATACCACCATCATCCGCTCCAACTACATGCTGCCGGGCAATTCCGCTTTCTATGAGCTGTCCATGAAGCTGTGGGAAACCATGGAGCAGGATCTCAACTACAACACGATGGTTTCCCAGCGCGGTATTCTGAACCTCATCCATTCCGATGCCCAGCGCGACGCCTTCGTGCGCCGCGGCAACGCCATGCGCCTTGCAGGCATTGATGCTGAACTGCTCTCTCTGGAGCAGGTGAAGCAGATGGTGCCGTTCCTCGCCTATGACAATGCGCGCTTCCCCATCAAGGGCGGGCTCATCCAGCGACGCGGTGGCACGGCCCGGCACGATGCCGTGGTGTGGGGCTATGCCCGCGCGGCAGACCAGCGCGGGGTGGATATCATCCAGAATTGCGAGGTCACCGGCTTCACCCGTGATGCGAAGGGCGCGATCACCGGCGTGGAAACCACGCGCGGCACTATCCGCGCAGGCAAGGTCGGCATGGCGGTGGCGGGCAACTCTTCCCGCGTGGCGGCAATGGCAGATCTGCGCCTGCCGATTGAAAGCCATGCCCTTCAGGCCTTTGTGACCGAAGCCATCAAGCCGCTTCTGGATACGGTCGTCACCTTTGGTGCGGGGCATTTTTATGTGTCGCAATCCGACAAGGGCGGGCTTGTGTTTGGCGGCGATATTGACGGCTACAACTCCTATGCCCAGCGCGGTAACCTGCCTACGGTGGAAGATGTGTGCGAGGGCGGCATGGCACTGATGCCGGCCATTGGCCGCATCCGCATGCTGCGCTCCTGGGGCGGCATCATGGATATGACCATGGATGGCTCGCCCATCATCGACCACGCCCCGGTTGAAGGGCTCTTCATGAATGCCGGCTGGTGCTATGGCGGCTTCAAGGCCACGCCCGCCTCTGGCTATTGCTTCGCCCATCTCATTGCCACCGGCCAGCCCGCCCCCGAGGCCGCCGCCTACAGGCTCGATCGCTTCGCGCGGGGCGCGATGATCGATGAGAAGGCGCAAGGCGCCCAGCCGAACCTCCACTGAACCACCAGATTGCGAGAGATCATCATGCGCATTCCATGCCCATATTGCGGATCCCGTGATCTGCGTGAATTCACCTATCTGGGTGATGCCGAAGCCACCGGCGATGTGTTTGAGCGCACCTATCTGCGCACCAATCCTATGGGTCGCCACAAGGGCTACTGGTATCACGATAATGGCTGCCGCTCCTGGCTTCTTGTGGAGCGGGACACCAAGACCCACGAGATCCATGACGTCCGCCTTGTGCGCGCCAATCCTGTCTCCAAGGAGGTCGTGTGATGACCCAGACCCACCGCATCACTGGCGCGGCCTCACACGCCCGACAGATTAACCGCAGCCAAAGCCTCAGCTTCGCCTTCGATGGCCGCCGCATGACGGGTTATGAGGGTGATACGCTCGCCTCCGCCCTGCTGGCCAATGGCGTGAAACTGGTGGCGCGCTCCTTCAAATATCACCGCCCGCGCGGCATTCTCACAGCCGGCCCAGAAGAGCCGAATGCGCTGGTGGAACTGCGAGAGGGGGCGCGACGCGAGCCGAACTGCAAGGCTACCACGGTGGAGCTGTTCGACGGCCTCTCCGCTCAGAGCCAGAACCGCTGGCCAAGCCTCGAGAATGATATCGGCGCGGTGAACGGCCTGTTCTCACCCGTCTTTGTCGCGGGCTTCTATTATAAGACCTTCAAGTGGCCCTCCGCCTTCTGGGAGAAGGTGTATGAGCCCTCCATCCGCAAGGCCGCCGGCCTTGGCCGTTCCGCCGGCCTGCCGGACCCGGACAGCTATGAGAAGGCCTTCGCCTTCTGTGATGTGCTGATCATCGGCTCCGGTGCGGCTGGTCTTGCAGCAGCGCTTGCAGCCGGGCGTTCCGGGGCGCGGGTCATTCTGTGTGAAGAGGATTTCCGTCTGGGCGGCCGCCTTCTGGCTGAAAGCGGCGATGAGATTGATGGCGGGGATGCCCAAGACTGGCGTACCGCCACGCTCAACGAGCTGGAAAGCCTGCCTAATGTCACGCTGATGCCGCGGACCGCCGTTTATGGCGTCTATGACAGCAGCACCTATGGTGCCATCGAGAAGGTGGCGGACCATCTGCCCCAGCCAGCCGCCCACCAGCCACGCCAGCGCCTGTGGCAGATTGTGGCGCAACGTTCCGTTCTCGCGGCCGGTGCGTTGGAGCGCCCTCTGGTCTTCTCCGGTAATGACCGGCCGGGCGTGATGATGGCTTCCGCCGTGCGCAGTTATGCCAATCGCTTTGGTGTGCGCGCCGGGAAGCAGGTGGCCATCTTCACCAATAATGACAATGGCTGGCGCACGGCCTTCGATATGGTGCAGGCAGGTGCGAACATTTCCGCCCTCATCGACACCCGTACAGATGTGGATGCCGCGCTCTCCACACGCGGCAAGGCGGCGGGGCTGAACATCATCGCCGGCGGACGCATCGTTACCACAAATGGCGGTAAGGCCCTGAGCGAAGTCGTCTTCACGGATGCGAAGGGCGCGAAGCAGAATGTGAGCGCGGATGTGCTGGCCATGTCCGGCGGGTACAACCCCATGCTGGCGCTCACCACCCATACCGGCGCGCGTCCGGTGTGGAATGATGCACTGACCACGTTCGTGCCGGGTGGCCTGCCCGCCGGCATGCAGGTGGTGGGCGCGGCGCAGGGTGAATTCTCACTGGCTGCAGCTCTGCGTGGTGGCCATGCGGCCGGGCTTGAGGCGGCCTCCGCCTGCGGCCATAACGGTGTGGCTGGTGAGGCGGCTGTGGCAGCAGATGAAGACTATCGCGTCACCCCCATCTGGCATGTGGATGGAGGCAAGAAGGCCTTTGTGGACTTCCAGCATGATGTGACGGCTTCGGATATCGTTCTCGCTCATCGCGAAGGCTACCGCTCCGTTGAATTGCTGAAGCGCTACACCACGCTGGGCATGGCGACGGATCAGGGCAAGCTCTCCAACATCAATGGCCATGCCATCATGGCCGAGCTGGTCGGCAAGCCCATGATGCAGGTGGGCACCACCGTGGCCCGCTCGCCTTCCATTCCTGTGGCCATCGGTGCATTCGCCGGTCATTCGCGAGGTCTGGAATTCAGGCCCACGCGCCATATTGCCGGCCATGCCCATGCGAAGGAGCTGAACGCCACCTTCATTGAAACCGGGCAGTGGCTGCGTCCGCAATGGTATGCTCGCCCCGGTGAAAGTGAATGGCGCGACAGCGTGAACCGCGAGGTCACCACCACCCGCACGGCTGCCGGCATCTGCGATGTCTCCACGCTGGGCAAGATCGACGTGCAGGGCACGGATGCGGCGGAATTCCTCAACCGCATCTATATCAACGCCTTCGCCAGGCTGCCCGTGGGCAAGGCCCGCTATGGCGTGATGCTGCGCGAGGATGGTTTCATTCTGGATGATGGCACGGTGGCGCGGTTTGGCGCGGAGCAGTTCGTCGTCTCCACCACCACGGCCAATGCCGGCCGCATCATGAAGCATCTAAACTATTGCGCTCAGGTGCTGTGGCCGGAACTGGATGTGCAGATCGCCTCCATTTCCGAAGCCTGGGCGCAATATGCGGTTGCCGGCCCCCGCTCGCGCGCGCTTTTGCAAAAGCTGCTGGGCGATGCATTCGACCTTTCAAACGAGGCATTCCCCTTCATGGGCGTGGCGGAATTTGAATGGGCCGGTGTGCCGGTGCGTTTGTTCCGCATCTCCTTTTCTGGCGAGCTGGCCTATGAAATCGCCGTGCCGGCAAATTATGGCGAGGCGCTCTCGCGTGCGCTTCAGGCGGCCGGCGAGCCTTTGGGGGCCTGCTTCTATGGCACCGAGGCGCTCGGCGTCATGCGTATCGAGAAGGGCCATGTCGGCGGAGCGGAAATGGTTGGAACCACGGCCGAAGATGTTGGCCTGGGCCGCATGATGTCCACGAAGAAGGATTTCATCGGCAAGGCGCTGGCCTATCGAGAAGCCATGGTGGACCCGAACCGCCAGCGGCTTGTGGGCCTGCGCCCGGTGGAAGGTGGCAAGCCGCTGGTGGGCGGTGCGCATCTTCTCGAAAAGAATGCCGCACCGAGCACCGCGAACGATCAGGGCTATGTCACCTCCGTCACCTGGTCGCCCAATCTGAACAGCTGGCTGGCGCTGGCGCTGGTGAAGCGCGGGCCGGAACGCATTGGCGAGCGTATGCGGGTGGTGGATCTGCTGCGCAATACCGAGGTGGAAGTGGAGCTGTGCTCCCCCGTCTTTCTCGATCCTGAAGGGAGCAAGCTCCATGCCTGAGACCATCACCACCCCGCTTGCCCCCATCTCCGCCTTTGCCGGACCGATTGGCCGGGCGCATTTCTCCGCCGATGGCGCTGTCACCATCAGCGAGCGCATCGGGCTGGGCCTCGCCACCGTGACGGTGCGCAAGGGCAAGCTAGAGGCGCTGAAGACAGCCCTTGCCACACATTATGGGCTGGAACTGCGCGAGGGCGCCAAAGTTTCCCGCGGCAATCGGCTGGTGCTTGTCGGCACGGGACCGGACAGCTGGCTGGCCGTACAGGAGGCCGGTGGCTGGGCTTTTGCGAAAGAGCTCACCGCAAAACTGTCCGGCCTTGCCTCTGTGGCAGATCAGTCTTCCGGCTATGGCGTGGTGCGCCTTTCCGGTCCGGCTGCCCGCTCTGTTCTGGCCAAGGGCGTGCCTGTGGACCTGCACCCCAGCACCTTCAGGCCGGATGATGCCGCCGTGACGCTGGCCTCCCATATCGGTGTCATTCTCTGGCAGGAGCCGGGTGAGACGCCAGAGAAGACGCCCGTCTATGACATCGCCATTTTCCGCTCCTTCGCGGAAAGCTTCTGGCACTGGCTGGCGGAGAGCGCCGCCGAATTCGGCCTGAAGAAAGCGGGCTGACATCAGCCAGCCCTGCCCTTTCTGCCTGCTTCACGAGTTTCCCGATGGCGCTCCCATGGCGCGGCATCGGGTGGCCTTCAGCCCCGCCTCTTGCTGCCGACAGACCCGGCAGGGCTGAAGCACAAGGACGCCCCCCGGTTTCATTCCTGATGCACCGGGCCTGTTGAGCGGGCCGCATGGCGCGTGTCCCGCATCCTTCCTGATCTTTTATCGACCGCGAACGCATGTCGCAGAATCAGAATGAGGCACATTCCATGACGACCATCATTGACGGCAAAGCTGTTGCCGCAGCCCTGCGTGCAGATGTGGCGAAAGATGCGATCGCCTTCACCGGCAAACATGGCCGCCGCCCCGGGCTGGCCGTGGTGCTGGTCGGCAATGATCCGGCGAGCGAAGTCTATGTCGGCTCCAAGGTGCGCCTCACCCGTGAGGCAGAGATGAGCAGCTTCGAGCACCGCCTGCCGGCGGAGACATCCGAAGCCGATCTGCTGGCGCTGGTGCAGCAACTGAATGAGGATGACCTTGTTGATGGCATTCTGGTGCAGCTTCCCGTGCCGCGCCATATCGATTCCGGCAAGGTGATTCAGGCCATTGACCCGGCCAAGGATGTCGATGGTCTCCACCCGGAGAATGCCGGCCGCCTCATGGCTGGCCTGCCCGGCCTTGCCCCCTGCACGCCCCTCGGCTCCATGCTGTTGATCGAGACCGTGCAGAAAGACCTCACCGGCCTTCATGCTGTGGTGATCGGTCGCTCCGTTCTGGTCGGCAAGCCGATCGCGCAGATGCTTCTGGCCGCGAACGCCACAGTGACCATGGCACACTCGCGCACGAAGGACCTGCCTGCGGTATGCCGCTCGGCAGATATTCTGGTGGCCGCAGTGGGCGTGCCGGAACTGGTAAAGGGGGATTGGGTCAAGCCCGGTGCGATCGTGATTGATGTCGGCATCAATCGCCTGCCTCCGGCGGAAGGCGCCAGCAAGGGCCGGCTTGTCGGTGATGTGGCGTTTGATGAGGCGAAAGCCGTGGCAGGCGCGATCACCCCCGTGCCCGGCGGCGTCGGCCCCATGACCATTGCCTGCCTGCTGCAAAACACTCTGACTGCCGCCCGCCGCCGCGTGGGTGACAACGCCTGATCATTCCGGCATGGAAGACCCGCCTTGTCCGGTAGGCAGTTCCATCTCCAAACTGCACGGGCAAACATGAAAAAGCCGCCCCCGATGTCAACGACGGGGGCGGCTCAATTCATATGGGCCGCTTGCAGAAGCACCCAGTGGCAACGATCAGCCGGCCTTGGCCAAGGTCGCCGCAATCTGATCCTTCAGCGTCAGGCGACGCTTGCGCAGCGCGGCTTCAGCTTCCTCAGTGATGGTGTCGATCCGGGTTTCGGCGCGATGAATCTGATCATTCACATCATCGTACTCATCAAGGATACCCGCAAAATGCGTATCCTTCGCCTTCAGTGCGTGGATCGCCTCCAGCTGATCGGGAAACTCTTCACCCAGAGTATGCGGGGTGTTGGACATGTCCTATCCTCCTTGAACAGACAACCACTCTAATGGGTCACACTGGCCAAGCGCTTGACCTCAATCAAGAGTCACAAGCTGTGTTGTGCGATCTATCCACGGCATCTCCGCCTGATCTCCTTGGGCACCATGTTGCTGCACAACCTATATTCAGGGAAACATGACACGACGAGCAAGGGCGCATACCGCGAAAAGCTTCGCGATATAAAATCTGTAAAAGCGCATAGGCAGACTAAAGTCCACCACAGCTTCTGATTTTATGATTGAGTTTATAGAATGGCGGGAGTGACGGGGCTCGAACCCGCGACCTCCGGCGTGACAGGCCGGCGCTCTAACCAACTGAGCTACACCCCCGTTCGGCGTTTCGGTGTTGTCCGCCGCCGGAGTGAGGCTGTATCTAAAGCACACTCTTTCTTCCGTCAAGCAGGCTGCAACAAAGCAGTATAGCGAACTGTGGATATCTTGATTTGACACTTTGAAGCACATGCCAAAATACAAACCAACATATTGATTTTATTTAATTTTTTAATTTTCAGAGACCGCTCATGAAGCCTCTTACGCCCCCCTTTTCCAGAGAAGCTTGCAGCCCCAGGAGCACACTCCCCACATGAAAAAGATGACGAAGCAACCTGCAGATTCCAGTCTCAGGCCAGAACAGCCAAGAATGCATCATATCGCTTGAAAAATAGCGCCGCACTGCATGCGGACTCGGCGGAGTAGCCCGCCTTCTTGAGGGCTTCCAAGGCCCCCGACAAACTGAGTGTTGGCAACCAACTGCGTGACCACAAACATACCGACACCAAGCCAAGCCGCGACACAGCTCATATCGTGGACACAAGCGTCTGCATATCTGTCGGCACGTGACGACAGATACCTAGAACACGTGAGTCAAAGCATTTGAAATATATGGTGGGCGGTGACGGGTTCGAACCGCCGACCCTCTCGGTGTAAACGAGATGCTCTACCAGCTGAGCTAACCGCCCACATGCGATGTGTGAGGCGCTTAAAGCACCCTCTTACGCCAAGGGCAAGGGGTACAGGCTGCCACAGAAGCCTTCGGCTGTGGAGGAGCCATCTCCCCACACAGCAATAAAGAAGAAGGGGCGGCATTCCTGCTCCCCCTTCAGCAATACCGGGTACCGCACATACATGACGCGCGGCACCCGGAAAGCACTCAGCTGTTCACAGCTTCCTTCAGACCCTTGCCGGGCGTGAACTTGGGCGCCTTGGACGCGCTGATCGTCACCGGCTTGCCGGTGCGCGGATTGCGGCCCTCGCGCGCAGCGCGCGTTACCACCGAGAAGCTGCCAAAGCCGATGAGCTTGACTTCCTCACCCTGCTGCAGCGCACGGGCGATGATGTCGAAGGTGGCATCCACGGCAGCCGCAGCAGCCGTCTTGGTCAGCTTGGCCTCTTCGGCCACCGCAGCGATCAGTTCGTTCTTGGTGGTCATCTGACCATTCCCTTCCATTATCAAAATGCGAATCGCCTGGAGTTGGAACTCCTTCGATCGCCGCGAGAATCATGGAAAATGCGGCTTTTGCAAGCACGATCGGCGACAAACCCGCACCAATGCACGATTTCTGCACCACAAGCACCAAATAGAAAAGGGCGGCGCTATCCCAGCACCGCCCTGTTCATGTTCCGGCTTCAAAATTCGCCTCAGTGCGCGACCACACCAGAGCTGTCTTCACCCTCTGCCGGTGCACTTACCGGCTTCTCTTCCCAGGTAATGGGCTCAGGGTGACGCACCAAAGCGTTGTGCAACACCTCATCCATGCGGCTGACCGGGATGATCTCCAGCTCGTTTTTCACATTGGCCGGAATATCCGCCAGATCCTTCGCATTTTCCTCGGGAATGAGGACAGTCTTGATGCCGCCACGCAGCGCCGCGAGCAGCTTCTCCTTCAGGCCACCAATGGGCAGAACCCGGCCACGCAAGGTGATTTCACCTGTCATGGCCACATCACGCCGCACCGGAATGCCCGTCATCACGGACACGATAGCAGTGGCCATGGCGACACCAGCCGAAGGTCCATCCTTTGGGGTGGCCCCTTCCGGAACGTGAACGTGGATATCGCGACGCTCGAACAGCGGCGGCTCAATCCCGAAATCCACGGCCCGCGAGCGCACATAAGATGCCGCTGCGGAGATGGACTCCTTCATCACATCCTTCAGGTTACCCGTCACCGTCATCTTGCCCTTGCCGGGCATCATGAGGCCTTCAATGGTCAGCAGTTCACCGCCCACCTCGGTCCATGCCAGGCCGGTGACCACACCCACCTGATCTTCCCGCTCGATCTCGCCGAAGCGATAACGCGGCACACCGAGGAAATCCTCAAGATTGGCAGTGGTCACCTCCACCGACTTCTTCTCGGTCAGCACCAGTTCCTTCACGGCTTTGCGGGCCAGTGTCGAAATCTCGCGCTCCAGGTTACGCACGCCAGCCTCACGGGTGTAGCGACGGATCACGGTCATCAACGCATCATCGTCGATGGACCATTCCTTCGCTGTCAGACCATGCTTCTGCACCGCATTGGGGATGAGATGCTTGCGGGCGATCTCGGCCTTTTCATCCTCGGTGTAACCGGCGATGCGGATGACTTCCATGCGATCCAGAAGGGCCGGCGGAATGTTCATCGTATTCGCCGTGGTCACGAACATCACGTTCGAGAGGTCATAATCGACCTCCAGATAGTGATCCGCAAAGCTCTGGTTCTGCTCGGGGTCGAGCACTTCCAGAAGCGCCGAAGAGGGGTCTCCACGGAAATCGGCACCCATCTTGTCAATCTCATCCAACAGGAACAGCGGGTTGGCCTTCTTAGCCTTGCGCATGGACTGGATGATTTTGCCCGGCATGGAGCCGATATAGGTGCGCCTGTGACCGCGAATCTCGGCCTCGTCCCGCACGCCGCCAAGGGCCACGCGCACAAACTCACGCCCCGTCGCCTTGGCGAGGGATTTCCCGAGCGAGGTCTTGCCCACGCCGGGCGGGCCAACAAGGCACAGTACAGGGCCCGTCAGCTTGTTGGCGCGACTCTGCACGGCCAGATATTCGACGATACGATCCTTCACCTTGTCCAGACCGTAGTGATCGGCATCAAGCACCTGCTGGGCGTAGTTCAGATCCTTCTTGATCTTGCTCTTCACACCCCACGGAATGGAAAGCAGCCAATCCAGATAATTGCGCACCACGGTGGCTTCAGCCGACATGGGCGACATCTGACGCAGCTTCTTCAACTCGTGCTGGGCCTTTTCACGCGCTTCCTTCGTCAGCTTGGTGCGCTTGATCCGGTCTTCCAGCTCCTGCAGGTCATCCTTGCCGTCCTCGTCGCCGAGTTCCTTCTGGATGGCCTTCATCTGCTCGTTCAGGTAGTACTCGCGCTGGGTCTTCTCCATCTGCCGCTTCACACGGCTGCGGATGCGCTTTTCCACCTGCAGCACGGAGATTTCACTCTCCATGAGGCCCAGAACCTTCTCCAGACGGTCCGAAACCTTCACGGTTTCCAGCACGGCCTGCTTGTCGGTGATCTTCACCGCGAGATGAGAAGCAATGGTATCGGCCAGCTTGGAATGATCGTCGATCTGACCGACGACCCCAACCACCTCTGGCGAGACCTTCTTGTTCAGCTTCACATAATTCTCGAACTCGGTCACAACCGAACGGGCCAGCGCCTCACCCTCGACGAGATCACCGGAATCTTCCTCAAGCGTGACGGCTTCAGCTTCATAAATATCGGTACGCTCGGTGTAGCGGGAGACGCGTGCGCGCCCCACACCTTCCACCAGCACCTTCACCGTCCCATCAGGCAGCTTCAGCAACTGCAGAACAGTCGCCAGTGTTCCGGCGCTGTGGATCGCCTCCGGAGCCGGATCGTCATCAGATGCATTTTCCTGCGTGGCGAGCAAAATGTAGGAATCACCGCGCATGACCTCTTCAAGAGCGTGGATGGACTTCTCACGCCCCACGAAGAGGGGAACAATCATATGAGGGAAAACCACGATGTCCCGCAGGGGGAGCACCGGGTAAGTCTGCGACACACCGGCAACGAGCGGAGGGCGCGGCTTCTGGCTCGTCATAACCCAATCCTTTCTTGAGGTGCACGCGCGAAAACGCTGCCGCGCGGGCACGCAGCCGGATACCGGGACGGCTTTTCAATGCTGAGGCGACGAATGCCGCGGGCCGCATGAGGTCCGAGCACGGAGACCGGATAATTCTTTCCCAAGATGGAGATGCCATCCCCGCGTTTCAAGGGCACGGCCAAAGCCCCAAAGCGGGTGAACTGGGGAAAAGCAGCTAAAAACTGATGTTCATGCGCCATCAAGGCCCCCGCGCGCAAAGCGCGGGGGATCATTCTTGTGCCAGACAGATCAGGCGCTTGCACCTGCACCCGCATCGCTGGCGCGATCGGCATAGATATAGAGAGGACGCGCTTTCTGCTCGATCACTTCGCGGGAGATCACCACCTCTTCCACACCCTCAAGGCCGGGCAGGTCGAACATAGTATCCAGCAGAATGCCCTCCATGATGGAGCGCAAGCCACGTGCGCCCGTCTTGCGCTCAATGGCCTTGCGGGCGATGGCACCCAAGGCATCCTCATGGATGGTGAGTTCCACATTTTCCATCTCGAACAGGCGCTGATACTGCTTCACCAGCGCGTTCTTCGGCTCGGACAGGATCTTCTTCAGCGCAGCCTCGTCCAGATCCTCCAGCGTCGCCAGCACAGGCAGACGGCCGATGAATTCGGGAATGAGACCATACTTCAGCAGATCCTCCGGCTCGAGCTGACGGAACACATCGCCAAGGCGGCGGTCATCCGCTGCCGCAACCTTTGCGCCAAAGCCGATGGAGGTCGTGCCTTGGGAGCGCGAGGAGATGATCTTGTCCAGCCCGGCAAACGCCCCGCCACAGATGAACAGGATATTGGTGGTGTCCACCTGCAGGAACTCCTGCTGGGGATGCTTGCGTCCACCCTGCGGTGGAACGGAAGCCACCGTGCCTTCCATGATCTTCAGCAGGGCCTGCTGCACGCCCTCACCCGAAACATCGCGGGTGATGGAGGGATTGTCGGCCTTGCGGCTGATCTTGTCGATTTCGTCGATATAGACGATGCCGCGCTGGGCCCGCTCCACATTGTAATCCGCAGCCTGCAGCAGCTTGAGGATGATGTTTTCCACATCCTCACCCACATAACCGGCTTCGGTCAGGGTCGTGGCGTCGGCCATGGTGAAGGGCACATCCAGAATGCGCGCCAGTGTCTGGGCCAGCAACGTCTTGCCGGAGCCCGTGGGGCCAACCAGCAGGATGTTGGACTTGGCCAGTTCCACATCGCCATTCTTGGAGGCATGGCTGAGGCGCTTGTAATGGTTGTGCACCGCCACCGAGAGAACCTTCTTCGCATGCTGCTGACCGATGACATAGTCATCCAGCACATCGCGAATTTCCTTCGGGGTCGGGATGCCATCCCGCGACTTCACCAGCGAGGACTTGGACTCTTCCCGGATAATATCCATGCACAGCTCGACGCATTCGTCGCAGATGAACACGGTCGGTCCGGCGATGAGCTTCCTGACCTCGTGCTGGCTCTTGCCGCAGAACGAGCAATAAAGTGTATTCTTGCTGTCGCTGCTGCTGCCGCCGGTCTTGCTCATCTTCGTCTCCTACGACCTATCGATACGGACACATATGCGTCTGTGTCGTACGGATCACCATTCTGGATTCCAGCGAAGCAAAAAGCCTGCCATACCCTTATTATGGTGAGTGACCTGTATTTAGCCAATCACCCTCCGGTGACGCGATCAAGGCATTTGCGACGAACTAGTGAAGTTCCCCACATGCCCGGGCCTCTCCAACGCCGATTCAGGCGATGTGTAATGGCCCTGCACGCTTCCGGTTAGAATCATAAGCGGAAATCTTTTCCGGAAAGTTCCCGAAAACAACGGCCCCCGTCATTTCTGGCGGGGGCCGACATGCGGCATGAAATGCCAGCTATGAGACATGCAAGCGTGATATGGTTGCGCCCGCAAGGAAAAACGCGCGCAGGGCCAATCCTTGCGGCCGCATCAATCCAGCTTGGGCTCTTCCTCGGTCGGGCGCTGCTCAATGACAGAATCAATGAGACCAAAGTCTCTTGCAGCTTCCGAAGTCAGGAAGTTGTCGCGCTCCAGCGCATCCTCAATGGCCTTGAGATCCTGCCCGGTGTGCTTCACATAAATTTCATTCAGGCGGCGCTTCAGATTCAGGATTTCCTGCGCATGCAGCATGATATCCGTCACCTGACCCTGGAAGCCGCCAGAGGGCTGATGCACCATGATTCGTGCATTCGGCAGGGCAAAGCGCATATCCTTCGCGCCAGCGGTGAGCAGGAGCGAGCCCATGGAGGCCGCCTGCCCGATGCACAGGGTCGACACCGGAGGCTTGATGAACTGCATGGTGTCGTAAATCGCGAGGCCCGACGTCACCACACCCCCGGGGGAGTTGATGTACATCGAGATTTCCTTCTTCGGATTGTCAGCCTCAAGGAAGAGAAGCTGGGCCACGACCAGCGTGGACATGCCGTCTTCTACCGGGCCGGTGAGGAAGATGATGCGCTCCTTCAGGAGGCGCGAATAAATATCATAAGACCGCTCACCCCTGTTGGTCTGCTCGACCACCATGGGGATGAGATAGTTCATGTAGGTATCAACGGGATCACGCATCATCAGTCCTCGGATCGGGCGGGGTGGCACATGCTCAAACCCATGCGCCACCCAATGTCGTCTCAGGCGATTTCAGCGAAACCTCAGGCTTCTTCGCCCGCCTTCTCGTCTTCCTTGTAAAGCTCATCCTTGGAAACCGCTTTCTCGGTCACTTTGGCGAGCTCCAGAAGGTAATCAACCACCTTTTCTTCAAACAGCGGCGCACGGACAGATGCCATCGCCTCGGGGCTGCGGCGGTAATAGTCCCACACCTGCTGCTCCTGGCCGGGGAACTGGCGCGCACGTTCCACCAGAGCGCGGGTCACTTCCTCATCGGTCACCTGGATCTTGTTCTGCTCGCCGATCTCGGCCAGCACCAGCCCCAGACGCACGCGGCGCTCGGCGATCTTGCGGTAATCCGCCTTTGCCTCTTCCTCGGTGGTGTTCTCGTCAGCGAACGTACGGCCCTGTCCGGCCATGTCGCGCTGCACCTGTTCCCACACGCCGTTGAATTCCTGCTCCAGCAGGCCTTCCGGCACGTTGAACTTGTGCATCTCATCCAGAGCGTCGAGCAGCACGCGCTTCACCTTCTGGCGGGAAATGGCAGCATGCTCACCGGCGGTGCGCTCGCGCACCATGGTCTTGAGCTGCTCCAGCCCTTCCAGGCCCAGGCCCTTGGCGAACTCATCATCCACGGTCACGTCGCCAGGCGCGGCGACGGACTTGCAGGTGACTTCGAAGGAGGCTTCCTTGCCGGCCAGATCAGTGGCGGCATAATCCGCAGGGAAAGTCACCTTCAGGGTACGGTTCTCACCGGCAGAAATGCCGACAAGCTGTTCTTCGAAACCGGGGATGAAGCCATTGGAACCGAGCACAACGTCGATATCCTCGGCGGAACCGCCTTCGAACTTCTCACCGTCGATATAGCCGGCGAAGTCGATGGTCACGCGGTCACCGTCAGCCGCTGCGCCATCCTTGTCCTCGAAGGGACGGTTGGATTCGGCGAGGCGCTGGATGGTTTCGTCCACCTCGGCGTCAGTCACTTCCACCACTGGCTTCTCGACGGCGATGTCCTTGAAATTCCCGAGTTCGATCGCGGGCAGAATCTCAATCTCGAGATCGTAGACAAGGTCCTTGCCACCCTCAAGCAGGGCCTCGGCCTCGCTCTCGTCCACCAGCTTCACCTTCGGCTGCAGAGCCAGACGGAAGCCATTTTCTTCCACGACCTTGCCATTGGATTCGTTGATGATCAGCTCGATCACCTCGCTCATGACGGACTTGCCATACATGCGCTTGAGGTGAGCGGCGGGCACCTTGCCGGGGCGGAAGCCATTGAGCTTCACTTGGCCCTTGATCTCGTCCAGGCGCGCGTCGGCCCTGGCTTCCAGATCACTGGCGGGCACCACAACGTGGAACGCGCGCTTGAGGCCTTCGGCCTGGGTCTCGGTCACCTGCATCGTCTTGCCTTCACATCCTGTCCGCCATTTCGGCGGGAATTCGTTCACTCTCCATGGCGCTTCCCTGGCGCCACATTTTTCTGGCCTCACTTGCGTCCTGCTCACCACATTCCGGCGATGAACCCGCCTTGCAAGTGGCACCTGCGGCACGCCCTGCCTGGCACGCCTCAACCGGAACAATCCGGCAGAAGCAGCCCGGCAAGTGGTGCGGGCGGAGGGGCTCGAACCCCCACGACTTGCGTCACGGGAACCTAAATCCCGCGCGTCTACCAGTTCCGCCACGCCCGCAAACCCGGCAAGCACCATATGGCACGCACCATGGGAGGCTTCGACCGGCACAGCATGCCGGTCGGGTCGGGGCTTATATCATGCCCCTGTAGGGGTGCAGCAATAAAATGCAGCCTTTTCGAGGCTTCGCACCGGGAAATTGCCGCATCGGCACCCCTACCGGCCTGTTTTGCGACCTACCCACAGATAATCCGGCGCACATCACCTGCAAGGGCCCTGCCCTGACCTTCCTGTCCCTGCATGAGAAAGGTGTGGCCTCAGCCTTCAGATGGAGCATCCGACCCGGCCCCATACATCTCATAAAGGCGGCAATAGACGACACGCAGCGCCTCCGGCAAATCATCCGCCACCAGCCCCGGGCCGGCCACACGGGCGGCTTCGCCATGCACCCAGACAGCAGCCATGGCGGCTTCAAAGGGCGGCATGCGCTGGGACAGCAGACCCGTCAGCATACCCGCCAGCACATCTCCCGCACCTGCACTGGCCAGAAATGGAGGTGCATTTTCAGCGATGGCAGCGCGCCCATCCGGGGCCGCGACCACCGTATCTGCCCCTTTCAGCACCACAACGCCCCCCAGAAATTCAGCCGCAGCACGGGCACGCGACAGCTTGCCAGAGGCATCAAGCACCTGCGGCACATCCTGAAACAGGCGGTTAAACTCTCCATCATGCGGCGTGATGACGAGCGCCTTCATCTGCTGCGCCAGTGCAACGAGGTCTAAAGCGGCCCCTGCATAAGATGTGAGCGCATCCGCATCCAGAACAAGCTGACGGCCGTCAGCCGCCACTTGCACCTTGCGACAGGTCTCCTCGCCCACACCCAGACCGGGACCGAGCAGCACCGTGCCCAGCCGGGAATCGCCCAGCAGATGCGCCAGACCTGCCGCATCCTCCATCGGACGCAACATGATGGCTGCATAGGAATCCGCATGAAGCGGCAGAGCCTCCCGCGGGCAGGCAATAGTCACGAGCCCCGCACCTGCACGCAGCGCACCGCGAGCGGCAAGGCGTGCCGCCCCGCATGTCCACGCCCCGCCGCTGGCGACAACGACATGGCCCCGGTCATATTTATGGCCACGCACCTTCGGCAGGGGAAAAGCAGCACCCCAGACCGATGGTTGATTCACGAAAGTATCCGGCTGCACCTCTTCCAGAGCCGCGGCAGGAATGCCGATATCCGCCACATGGACCCGGCCACAAAGAGCACGCCCCGGCTCCAGCAGATGTCCCGGCTTGCGACGAAAAAAAGTGACGGTTTCCGTCGCGGCCGCCGCAGCACCACGCACTTCACCCGTTGCGCCGTCCAGCCCGGAAGGCAGGTCCACCGCAACGATCGGGCGACCACAGGCTTCCATGCGCTGCACCAGTGAAAGAGCCGCCCCGTCCAGATCGCGGGCCAAACCTGCCCCGAACAAGGCATCAATGATGATATCCGCAGCAGTCAGGTCGAGAGCCCCCGGCGCCTCCACTGGGCCGCGCCACAGGGCTGCATTTTCTGCTGCATCTCCACGCAGATTTTCCCGCAGACCGAGCAAGGCCAGACGCACCGGAAACCCTCGGGCCGCCAGAAGACGGGCGGCCACAAAACCATCCCCGCCATTATTGCCCGGGCCGCAGAGCACCATGATTTTGCCCCCGGCTCCAGCTCTGGAACAGAGCCCGGCGGCGATATCCGCCACAGCCGTACCTGCCCGCTCCATTAGCACCAGAGACGGCACGCCCATTTTCACAGCCTGGCGATCCGCCTGGCCCATCTGATCCGGATTCAGAAGTTCGTGCATCCACCCCTCCA
The DNA here is from genome assembly GCA_050252035.1 of Xanthobacter sp. Lineage (GTDB taxonomy): Bacteria > Pseudomonadota > Alphaproteobacteria > Rhizobiales > Xanthobacteraceae > Xanthobacter. The sequence goes on along the minus strand of JBFWLR010000008.1, from coordinate 52,691 downwards.
TACCGAACAGACCCTGTCACAGCTGTCCGACTGATGTACACTGTGCATGTCCCGCCGCCCTTGTTGACCAATGAATAGGCGATATGCCTATTAAAGGTGCAAATACACTGCCAGTCCGCCGCCAAATCACGGGCATGAGCCTTCTTTGTCATGCGAACCGGCATCTGGCACGCATCCTGCTTTAGACATTGCGGCTCGACCATGCGGCGGAGAGCCGAGCCCGGGAGACGGAGCGCATGAAAAAGATCGAGGCAATCATCAAGCCCTTCAAACTGGATGAGGTGAAGGAAGCCCTGCAGGATGTTGGCCTGCAAGGCATTACTGTAACCGAAGCCAAGGGGTTTGGGCGGCAGAAGGGCCACACGGAGCTGTATCGCGGCGCCGAATATGTGGTGGATTTTCTGCCCAAGGTGAAAATCGAAGTCGTCCTGGCCGATGACATGGTCGACAAGGCCGTGGAAGCGGTGCGCCGCGCCGCCCAGACCGGCCGCATCGGCGACGGCAAGATCTTCATTTCGCCCATTGAGGAAGCCATTCGTATCCGCACCGGCGAGTCCGGGCTTGACGCTATCTGACACATTTCCAGTTTACCACTTCTCCGCAGAAAGGCAGACATTCACATGACGACAAAGACGGCCAAGGACATCCTTGATCAGATCAAGAATGAGGATGTTAAGTACGTCGACCTGCGCTTCACTGACCCGCGCGGAAAGTGGCAGCATGTCACCTTTGACATCCGCATGGTGGACGACGAATTCCTGTCCGAAGGCACTGCTTTTGACGGCTCCTCCATCGCTGGCTGGAAGTCGATCAACGAGTCGGACATGCTGCTGATGCCGGATCTGAACACCGGCACCATTGACCCCTTCTTCGCTGAAACGACGCTCGTCCTCGTCTGCGATGTGCTGGAGCCCACCACCGGCCAGCCCTATGGCCGCGATCCGCGCTCCATTGCCAAGAAGGCGGAAGCCTACGCCATGTCCACGGGCGTGGGTGATGCCGTGTATTTCGGCCCGGAAGCTGAATTCTTCATCTTTGATGACGTGCGCTTCAAGGCCGACCCCTACAATACCGGCTTCAAGCTCGACTCCGTCGAACTGCCCACCAACAGCGATTCTGACTATGAAGGCGGCAATCTCGGCCACCGCGTGAAGACCAAGGGCGGCTACTTCCCCGTGCCCCCGATTGACTCCGCGCAGGACATGCGTTCCGAGATGCTCGGCGCGATGGCCGGCATGGGCGTGGATGTTGAGAAGCATCACCATGAGGTGGCTTCCGCACAGCACGAGCTGGGCCTGAAGTTCCAGTCTCTGGTGACCGGCGCTGACCATCTGCAGATCTACAAGTACTGCATCCATCAGGTTGCCAACATCTATGGCAAGACGGCCACCTTTATGCCGAAGCCCGTCTTTGGTGACAATGGCTCGGGCATGCATGTCCACCAGTCCATCTGGAAGGACGGCAAGCCGATCTTCGCCGGTGACAAGTATGCCGACCTGTCTGACCACTGCCTGTGGTACATCGGCGGCATCATCAAGCATGCCAAATCCCTCAACGCCTTCACCAACCCGCTGACCAACTCCTACAAGCGTCTGGTTCCGGGTTATGAGGCACCGGTGCTGCTGGCCTACTCTGCGCGTAATCGCTCGGCGTCCTGCCGCATCCCCTACACCAACAACCCGAAGGCCAAGCGCGTCGAGGTCCGCTTCCCCGATCCGGGTGCGAACCCCTATCTCGCCTTCGCGGCCCTGTTCATGGCCGGCATGGACGGCATCATGAACCGGATCGACCCCGGCCAGGCCATGGATAAGGATCTGTATGATCTGCCCCCGGCCGAGCTAAAGGAAATCCCCACCGTGTCCGCGTCGCTGCGTGAGGCTCTCGAGTCCCTCGCCGCTGACCATGACTATCTGCTGAAGGGCGATGTGTTCCAGAAGGACTTCATCGAGTCCTATATCGACCTGAAGATGCAGGAAGTGATGCGTTTCGAAATGACGCCGCATCCGGTGGAATTCGACATGTACTACTCAGTGTGATGATGCCATAGGCCCGGGTTTTAGCCAGGGCGCATGTCTCACACCCGGAATGAAAAGGGCACCTTCGGGTGCCCTTTTTGGGCTGAAGCAAGTCGCCTGAAAAACAGGTAGAAAAGAAGCTCAGTAAACCTCGAACCAAAAGGCCGCAACCAACAGCAGCGCCTCCCCCGCCAGCACTCCGGCGAAAACGGATTTGCGGGTGAGAAGAAACACCACCACACCACCGCCAACGGCCCCCAGCCGCACCAGCAGTGGAATGGCCAGCAACGCACCCGCCGGGTTCAGTAACAGGCGCGCCACCACGGCAGCCAACAGTGCCGCGGCCACAGCCCGCACCCAGTGAAACAGCTCACTGCCCTCTTCCACCCGACGACCGGCCATCACGGCCAGAGAGCGCCAGATCTCCGTCGGCAGAAATCCCACCAGCACGACAATGAGCACGGCAGCGCCTTCTGTCAGCGGGCCACTCATGCCAGCTTCCCCCGGCGCAGATAACGACCGATGAGATAGGCGAGTGTTCCACCGCCAATGCCGGCCACCATGAGATCGAGCCCGCCATCCAGATGCTGCACCAGCGGTGTCAGCCCTGCGCCGGCTGCAAGAGCCAGCCAGTCCACCGCACGAGCCGCCCCCCGCACCATCACCAGCGTAAAGAAAAGCGGTGTGATGAAAAGTAGTGCCGCAGCAACAGGCAGGGGCACCTCACCTGCCATATAATAGCCCACTGCCGTGGCACAGATGCTGAGTGAGACCAGAATATTGCCCAGCCCCAGCGTAAAGGGCACCCGGGCATGGCCTGGCATGTGCGGCAGCAGGCGTAAGCCTTCGGCCCAAAGTGTCATGGCCACATAATGTGCACAGATCAGTTCCAGCAGCAGGCTGCGTCTTGGTCCGCGCATATAAGGGGCGATCGAGACCACCATGGGCAAGAAGCGAATGGAGGACAGGGTGACCGCCAGCGCAAGAGCCGGCAAAGCCGTCCCCGCCGATAGCCCACCCACCAGAATGACCTGCGCCGGCAGCGCCCATACCAGAAGCGTGGACAGCATCCCCGCCCCAAGTGGAAAACTGATGCCCTGCAACAGGGCGCCATAACCCAGATAACTTGCAAACAGCACCAGCCCCGGCATACCGATGCCATGGCGGATGCCAGCAAAGAACCACTGCGAAGCCGAGCGCTCCGGCGCAGCCGGACGTGAGGCAGTAGTCTGGCCGTCTTCAGAGAGCGGAAGACATGAAGCCTGTGAAGGGGATGGCGGCAAGGAAATGGACACGTTGATCTACGGGGCTGTGTGTTCAAAAAACAGGCATGACACCTGAAGGCATGCCTCTCTCATAGAACTTTTTCAGGACCACGTGCAGCGTGAAAAAACTGTTTGAGGCCAACGGCTGTTTTTTTCAGCAAGAAACATCCCGCGCCTTTCACTTGCGCAGATGTTCTCCCCGCCGCCCGGTGCTAGAAAGCATGAGAAGACCAGCCCGCCCTTTTGCCCTGGATGGCCTGCCCGTGTTGCGTGTTGAAATTCCCTATGTGGACCCACTCATCATCTGTGCGCATCTTGCGGATGAACCTTGGCTAGCTTTTCTGGACAGCAGCGCGCGTGATGATCCGCGCGCAACCTTCTCTTGGCTGGCCATTTCGCCCTATCAACTGATCACATCATCAACTCAAGGCGTATGCGTTGATGGCAAACCAGCCAGCGGCGCCCCGTTCGATGTGTTGCAGGAGGCGCTGGCGCTGAACCGGCAAGAGGCGACAGGGCAGGATGATGACGCAGCAACGGAAGGCATTCCCCCCATTCCCTTCCGTGGGGGAGCCATCGGCTTTCTCGGCTATGAGTTGGGCCGTCACATCGAGCAACTGCCTCACCCCCATGCCAGCGCACCTGAAGTGCCGGAAATGGCCATGGGGCTCTATGACGTCGTAATCGCTTTCGATCATCAGACCCAGCGCGCCTTCATCTTCTCAACAGGCATGCCGGAGACTGATACAGAGGCGCGAAACCGACGTGCCCATATGCGCGCGGCGCAATTGCAGGCCCGCATTGCGCGCGTGCTCAAGCCAGATGCCCGCCCTCCTGCGGAGGACTGGGCCGTCCGCGCCCATTTTCAGGCCGATCACAGTCGGAAGGATGTGGAAAGCGCCATCCGCAGTGTGATCGAGTATATCCGTGCCGGAGATATCTTTCAGGCAAACCTCACCCAGCAGATGCGCGCACACATGCCGCAGGGTCTCAGTGACTTTGGGCTGTATCACCGCCTGCGCACACTCAGCCCCACACCCTTTACAGCCTTTCTGCGGTGCGGCCCCCAGCTTGCAGTGGCCAGTGCTTCACCGGAGCGTTTTCTCAAGCTCACCCCTTCGGGCCATATCGAGACCCGCCCCATCAAGGGCACCCGCCCGCGCGGACACGAGCCGGCGGCGGATGATGCACTGGCCGCCGAACTGAAGGCTTCCGCCAAGGATAATGCGGAGAACCTCATGATCGTGGATCTCATGCGCAATGATCTCAGCCGTGTGTCCCGGCTGGGCAGTGTGCATGTGCCGGTGCTGTGCGGACTGGAACGCTTTTCCAGCGTGCATCATCTGGTCTCGGTCATTGAAAGCCAGCTTGAACCAGAGCTTGGGCCTATCGACCTGCTCCGCGCCACCTTTCCCGGTGGCTCCATTACCGGCGCACCCAAGATCCGCGCGCAGCAGATCATCCACGAACTGGAGCCATTTTCACGTGGGGTCTATTGTGGTTCAGTGGCTTGGATCGGCTTTGACGGCGCGATGGATTCCTCCATTGTCATCCGCACAATCACCCGCGTGGGTGACACCTTACTGACCCATGCGGGGGGCGGCATCGTGGCGGATTCTGACCCAGCAGCGGAATATGAGGAAAGCATGGTTAAGCTCTCTCCCATGCTGCGCGCTCTTTCTGGAGAAGGACGATGAAGAGCTTTTTCAATGGGGCCCTTCTGGACGCGGACGCCGTGCATCTTCAGCCGGGAGACCGGGGATTCACGCTGGGCGACGGCCTGTTCGAGACCATTCGGATCCGCGCCGGGCGCATACAAAGGCTCACCGCGCATCTCTCCCGCCTTGTGCGTGGTGCGCAGGTGCTGGACATCGCCATGCCAGCCTATAATCTCGCCTCCGCTCTGGAAAAGGTCCGCAGCGCGAATACGCTCGACAATGGCGTTCTCCGCCTTACCCTGACACGCGGCCCCGGCCCGCGCGGCGTGTTGCCTCCGGCCGTGCCAGAGCCAACCCTGCTCATCACCGCAGCCCCCATGCCGCCCCTGCCCCGCCCGGCCCGGCTGATTGTTGCCACCACCACGAGACGCAATGAATTTTCTCCGCTCTGTGGCGTCAAATCCCTGAATTATCTTGATAATATTCTGGCCCGTCAGGAAGCGGCGAAACTCGGGGCCGATGACGCCCTGTTGTTGAATACCCGTGGGTGCGTGGCTGAAAGCAGCATCGCCAATATCTTTGCCGTCATGGAAGGCCGCCTCGTCACGCCACCCGTCAGTGATGGTGCTTTGCCGGGTGTGATGCGCGCAGCCATGATGGGGCAAGGCACGCGGGAAAAATCACTGACACCCGATGACCTGATGGGTGCGGAAGAACTCTTTCTCACCTCCAGCCTGGGCATTCGCCCGGTTACCGCATTGGGCAAGCGCAGCTTCACGCATTTCACCGTGGCAGAGCATCTCGCCATCCGGCTGGGTGAAACCTGAATGTCTTCAAGGCCGAAGGAATTGAGAACCGATCGCCTGCGCCTGCGTTCATGGCGGGAGGACGACAAGCCCGCTCTCTGGCGCATGAACGCCAAGCCGGAGGTGACGTTGTTTCTGCTGCCTGTACGAGACCGCGCCGACAGTGATGCGCGTGCAGAAAGCATTATGGAGCACTTCACCCAGCATGGTTTTGGCCTGTGGGTGGTGGAAACTCCCGGCATTGCCCCCTTTACCGGCTTTACCGGGCTGCGGCACATCCCTACCCGGCCCCATTCACGCCGGCTGTCGAGATCGCCTGGCGTTTCGACCCCGCCTTCTGGGGACAGGGATTTGCAACAGAAGCTGCGAAGGCATGCCTCACCTTCGGCTTTTCCAGCCTTGGCCTAACCGAGATAGTTGCGATAACACGCCCCCGACAATCTGCCTTCACGGGCTGTCATGACCCGCCTTGGCATGCAGCATGATACAGCTAATGATTTTGAGAGGCTGCTGCCCCCGGAACATGCCGATATGCGCGCACATATGCTCTAGCGGATCTCGGATTCGGATTTCAGGCGCTGACATCAAATAGGGGCATTCAAGCCCAGCCTCATGAAAAAAGCCCCGCACAAGAGACGTGCGGGGCCTTTCAGTTCAGACTTTCGCCAGAGGCACCTTGGGCACCGGACTGCCGACGCGCCCACCACCCCTTGGCGCATCTCCGTCAGACGTCTTGCCATCCGGATTTTTCGGTGACTTGCCGGAAGCCCCCTCCGCAGCATCCGTCTTTGCAGCGCTTTTGCGACGGGAGGGTGCTTTTTTGCCTTCGGGCTCCACAGCCTCGGGCTTCGGCGAGGCCGTATCTTCAGGAAACTCGAAGCCCAGGCGCGAGTCTGCCCCCTCGCCTTCCACCACCACCCGGACATGGCCGCCGCGCTTCAGCGCACCAAACAGCACCATATCAGCCAGCGGCGTCTTGATATTTTCCTGAATGACACGGCCCATGGGCCGCGCCCCCATCTGCTCATCATAGCCACGTTCTACCAGCCAGTTGGTGGCCGCTTCCGTCAGTTCGATCGTCACTTGCCTGTCAGCCAGTTGGGCCTCCAGTTGCAGCACGAACTTCTCCACCACATGGCGAATGATCGCCGGGGTGAGATGACCGAAGGCGATGGTGGCGTCCAGCCGGTTGCGGAACTCGGGCGAGAAGGTCCGGTTGATGGCCTCCACATCATCTCCCTCGCGGCGGGAGCGGGTGAAGCCATAAGCCGGCTTCGACAGGTCCGCAGCGCCCGCATTAGTGGTCATGATAAGGATGACATTGCGGAAATCGATCTGCTTGCCGTTGTTATCTGTCAGCTTTCCGTGGTCCATCACCTGCAGCAGAATGTTGAACAGGTCCGGATGGGCCTTCTCGATCTCATCCAACAGCAGCACGCAATGCGGGCTCTGATCCACCCCATCCGTCAGCAAACCGCCCTGATCGAAGCCAACATAGCCGGGCGGTGCGCCAATGAGACGGCTGACCGTGTGGCGCTCCATATATTCGGACATATCAAAGCGCAGCAGCGGCACCCCCAGCGCCGAAGCCAGTTGCTTGGCCACCTCTGTCTTGCCAACACCAGTGGGGCCAGAAAACAGATAAGAGCCAATCGGTTTTTCCGGCTCCCTCAGGCCGGCACGCGCCAGCTTGATGGCTGCGGCCAGTGCATCAATAGCCTTGTCCTGCCCGAACACCACACGCTTGAGAGTGGTCTGCAGATTGGCCAGCACTTCCGCATCATCCTTGGAAACGGACTTAGGCGGAATGCGCGCCATGGTGGCGACCGTGGCCTCGATCTCCTTCAGGCCGATGGTCTTCTTACGCTTGCTCTCGGGCAGCAGCATCTGCGCAGCGCCGCTTTCATCAATCACGTCAATCGCCTTGTCGGGCAGCTTGCGATCATGAATGTAGCGGGCCGAAAGCTCCACCGCAGCCTTGATGGCCTCATTGGAATAACGCAGCTTGTGGTAATCCTCGAAATAGGGCTTGAGACCCTTCAGAATTTCAATGGTGTCAGGCACGCTGGGCTCGGCCACATCGATCTTCTGGAAGCGCCGCACAAGGGCCCGATCCTTCTCGAAATACTGCCGGTATTCCTTGTAGGTGGTGGAGCCCATACAGCGCAGCGAGCCAGACGCCAGCGCCGGCTTGAGAAGGTTTGAGGCATCCATGGCCCCGCCAGAAGTCGCCCCGGCACCAATCACCGTATGAATCTCATCGATGAACATGATGGCGTGAGGCTGCTCCTCAATCTCCTTCACCACCTGCTTCAGGCGTTCCTCGAAATCACCGCGATAGCGGGTGCCGGCCAGCAATGCGCCCATATCCAGCGCATACACAGTGGCATTTTCCAGAACGGCGGGGACAGAGCCCTCATTGATGCGCTTGGCCAGCCCCTCGGCAATAGCCGTCTTGCCGACGCCCGGATCACCCACAAACAGCGGGTTGTTCTTCTGCCGGCGACACAGAACCTGAATTGTGCGCTGAATTTCCTTGTCGCGGCCAATCAGCGGATCAATCTTCCCGTCCTGCGCCTTTTTGTTGAGATTGATGCAATAGGCCTCGATTGCGCTGGCCTTCTTCTGCTTCTCGCTGGCCGGGTTGCGCGTTTCCACTTCTTCCTCCGCGCCATGCACAGGCCGGCTTTCAGACATGCCTGAACGCTTGGCGATGCCGTGCGACATGTAATTCACCGCGTCATAGCGGGTCATGTCCTGCTCTTGCAGGAAGTAGGCGGCATGGCTTTCGCGCTCGGCGAAAATCGCCACCAGCACATTTGCGCCGGTCACTTCTTCCCGGCCAGAGGATTGAACATGGATGACAGCGCGCTGGATCACACGCTGGAAGCCGGCTGTCGGCTTGGCTTCCTCATCTCCGCTGCGAACCAGATTATCCAGTTCCGTATCAATATATTCGACGAGATTTTGGCGCAGCTTATCGAGATCGACATTACATGCATTCATCACAGCCGCCGCATCCTGATCCTCAATCAGGGCGAGCAGCAGATGCTCAAGAGTTGCATATTCGTGGTGGCGCTCATTGGCGAGGCCCAATGCGCGATGCAGGGACTGTTCCAAGCTGCGAGAGAAAGTTGGCATCGGCACCTCATTCGCGCACCGAACCAAGCCCTGCGGAGGCGCCGCCGGCGCTGCAGGGTGATGTGCGCCTTTCCCCTAAACTTCGTACCGGATGCAGGGGGACGCAAGCCCCTCAAGACGATGTGAAGACATTCCAGAGAGGCCGACATGCCTCAAAAAACGCTCGACACGTATGATTTTCCATTATTTTTCAATCAAATAATAAATCAGACGCCATTTTTTAGGCGCGATCAAAAAAAGTGCACAATGTGAAGTATGTCATGCCTTTGCCGGCAGTTATGCCCTGACACACCCCCATGGCCTCTCCGGTCATGGCTGCAAATCATGGCTGCAAATCACTTCAGCCGGCTCATTTCTTTTCCATCACGCATTGCAGAGGGTGCTGGTGCTTACGGGCGAAATCCATCACCTGAGTCACCTTCGTCTCCGCGACCTCATAGGTGAAAATGCCGCACTCTCCCACACCATGATGGTGCACATGCAACATGATACGATACGCCTCATCATCCGTCTTATTGAAAAAGCGTTGCAGCACTTCCACCACGAATTCCATAGGGGTGTAATCATCGTTCAGAAGCAGCACACGATAAAGGCTCGGCCGCTTGAGTTGAGGACGAGCCCGCGCAATGACGGCGGTGTCATTATCGTCCCCATCGTGATGGGACGGCTCATCCCCGGCCCTGAAAGGCGGAACCATTCCTGAAAATACGGTCTGCATCATATTCATCGCGCCCTGGCCCGCCCTGTTCAGCCCTGAAAGGCGAAACGTCAGCACACACCACACGCTGGAGAATAATTCTGCCCGCGCGCAGGGCCGGCAGAAAGGCCGTGAGGCCTGCGCTGAACTTGGCACTTCCCTTGCACATTGGCAGCCAAATTTCCAGCCTAATCATGGCTGGAACCGCAGATATGCAGAAAGCCCGACCTGAAAGGCCGGGCTTTACAAATGTTTCACTGACCATCAGGGGCAAATCTGGTACAGCGTTTGGTCTGGAGAGGCCCCCCTGGACCTCCCCAAAGCCAAAAATCAGCCCTGGAACTTGTTGAAAGTGCCTTCGAAGGGCTTGTAGGCTTCCTTGGCCAGCTCGGTGTAGAGCTCGCTCATCTTGGTCGCCTGAGCCACAGCACCCTCGTAAGAGGACTTCAGGTAGGCCTGCTGGATCTCAATCGCCTGATCGACGCTCTTCGCGCCCAGCAGCTTCTCAAGGGCGGCCGTGCCCTGCTCGAAAGAGGTTTTGGTGTAATCAGCAAGTTCAACAGCGATGGCCTGAGCATTCTTCGACAGAACGCCAAAGCTCTTCATTGCGTTTTCCATGTTGTCTTTGCCAATTTTCTGGAAGTCTTCAGCGCTCTGCACCATGGGAACCCTCATATATTCTGCCCCGGCTGACCCCAGCAGGAACCTTGCCGGCTCGTTCTCAATTCCGTGGATGAGCTTCGCTCTATCCAGATATGAAACATATGCACTGCAACATAAGAGTCAAGTATTTTTGTGCGACGCACAATTTTTCTGAATCCAAATTTACGCCATGGTAACTCCGCTTTCCTAAGCTCAGTTCCGGTCACATTCGGAACTTTTGCCCGCCGCGCCCTGTCAGCAGTGGGTGGGTCGACGAGCTTTGGTTCCGTTCCTGAACATACGCGACCAAGCACACGGGGCATTGTCCATGCGTTCAGTTTCCACCAGCCTTTCGCTCCTGACCAAAGCCTTGGGGCTGGCTCTGTTTGTGAGCCTGACTCTGGTTGCCACGACGGAAGCGAAGTCCAGCGGTTGGAAATCCGGCTATGCCGCCATTATGGTGGATGCCAATACCGGGCGTGTGCTTCATGCCAAATATGCGGATTCGCTGCGCCATCCAGCCTCTATCACCAAAGTGATGACGCTGTATCTGCTGTTTGAGCAGATGGAAGCCGGTCGCTTCAGCACCAAGAGCAAACTGCCCGTTTCGGCCTATGCCGCCCGGCAACCACCATCCAAGCTGGGTGTGCGGGCAGGCTCCACCATTGAGGTGGATGACGCCATTCGCGCGCTCGTCACCCGTTCCGCGAATGATGTCGCGGTTGTGATCGCAGAAGCCATTGGTGGTTCTGAGGAAAATTTCGCCCGCATGATGACGCGCAAGGCCCGCGCACTGGGTATGAAGAACACCATATACCGCAATGCCAATGGCCTGCCCAACAAGGAGCAGGTCACCACGGCGCGGGATCTGGCCATTCTCGGACGTGCCATTCAGGATCGTTTCCCCAAGCAATACAGCTATTTCGCGACCCGATCCTTTTATTACAAGGGCAAGCGCATCGGAAACCACAACCGCCTGCTGGGCCGTGTGGAAGGCGTGGATGGCATCAAGACTGGTTACACCAACGCTTCGGGCTTCAACCTGCTGACCTCCGTTAAGCGTGATGGCCGTTATCTCGTCGGCGTCGTACTGGGTGGGCGCACGGGCCGGTCGCGGGATGCGCGCATGGCTGAACTGATTTCCGAATATCTGCCCCGCGCCTATGCCGGTCGCCGCACTACGCCGCGCATCACCGAGAACGGCACTGTACTGGCTGCCGCACCGCTTCCAGACCCCGTGGAGCGGGAAATTCCAGAGCACAAGGTCGCACCGCTGCCTCGCCCCGAATATGTGGTTCTGGTTGAGGCTGCTCCGGAAGTGACAGGCTCCACTGGTATCACCAAGGCCGGATCGACAGCTCCCATCCAGCCCATGCCGGTGCGCACTGCGACCCTTCACCGCCCAGACACCACGCCTGAGCCCGCACCGGAACCCGTGCGTGTTGCCTCTGCACCTCCGTCTGCACCGGCCGGTCTGCTCGGTTTCCTCTCCCCCTCAGGTGAGGCTATGGGTACGCCAGATAATGATAATGGCTTTGATGCCCGGCAGGCGGTGAAGGATTCCTCCCGCTTCGTCTCCAATACCCCCAGCCCCAGCCAACCGGTGCGCGCCGCACCGGCCCAGACACGCACGGCATCTCTTGCGCCTGCGCCGGCCCCCGTGGCTGCCCCAGCCGCGCCCGCTCCTGCGGCGTCACGCCGCCCGGCTTCCGCTGACAGCGGCTGGAGTATCCAGATCGGCGCCTTTGATGCAGAGAGCCAGGCGCGTGCCCGTCTGGACCTTGCCCAGTCCAAGGCGCGTTCCTTGCTTGGCAATGCCGATCCCTACACCGAGAAGGTGATCCGTGGTTCCGCCGCGCTTTACCGCGCCCGCTTTGCCGGCCTCGACAAGAAAAGCGCTCAGGCTGCGTGCCGTTTACTCAAGCGTAACGCCTTTGCCTGCATGACTCTCAAGAACTGAGACGCGGCAGGAGATTCAGACATGTTTGCGCAGCAGCATATCCTTGGCCTGATTGATCCGCGCCGCATCAGCAGTGGAACCGCCATGGTCGGGGTGAACCTCCTTCATCAGCCTTCTGTGGGCTTCGCGAATCCGGGCCGCATCAGCGCCTGGTTCAAGCCCAAGGGCCTCGTAGGCCTCTTCCTCCGTCATCGCACCACTGCTGCCGGGCGGGCGGCCCATATTCCCCCCACCCGGATCGCCCTGCGCGTGCTCACGCCAGGCGGGCGCCCGGCGGTCGAGATAAGCTTCGAGTAAGGCGAGAGACTGCGCGTCGCATGTGGCGCGCAGGGCCAGAAGATCCGGAACGGCCAGAGCATCCAGTTCCTGCCCGCCATATGGGCCATTCAGAACCCGGCCCCGCATCGCACCAGAGGCATGGTCCAGTTCCATCTCCAGCATGGGGGTGCTGACCTGCGATTTGCGCGGGGCCTTTCCACCTCCTCCGGCACCTCCCAGCATGCCCCGCAGGCCCGCTGGCCCATAGCGCCCCAGAAGCCCGAAGCCCACCATGCCCAGTGGAATGGCGAGGCCGACGCGCCCCAGCACAAGAGCCCCCACCGCACCGATCAGCGCCAGCACCGCGAAGGTGCGCGCGGCTGTCTGTATGAGCACTTTCGGATCTGTGCGGGTCCAGATGGCGATGCCGTAAAGGCCGATGAGCAACAATAATACGCCGGCAAGAAGGGCGGCCACGAATCTTCCTTTCAGAGCTTGAGTGCAGCGAGCAGCTTGCGAGCACCTTCGTCCCGTCTGTTTTCAAGCGCCGCACGCCCACCGGCGGCATAAGCTGCAACGGCTGCCAGCAAGGCCCGCAACTGGGCTCCAGCACGGGCATCGAAACGGCAATACGCCCCGCCAGTGATTTGCGCCAGCGCCCGGAAGGTCTGCTCCACCTGCCAGTCCTGCCCCTCCTGAAACATGAAGAGCTTCACGCCGCGCAAGGCCAGTTGACCGGCCGCAGCATGCAGAGCATCCGGGCTTTCTTCCAGCGCATCACCTACAAAAATCGCAGCTCTCAGGCCGGAACGCTCCGCCTCTTTCTCCAGATGCCCCAGCACACGATGAATCTGCGTGAGCCCCCCCATGCAGCTGATCTTGTTCATCAGGCGCTTGAGCGTCGCGGCATCGGAAACGAAGGGCGAGGCGCGACATTCATTCATGCCGCGATAATAAACGATCTGCATGTCCAGACCGCCATAGGTTTCCGCTGCGGCGAACATATCGGCCTGAATGTCACAGGCGAGTGTCCAGGTGGGCTGGCGCGAGCCGGTCGCATCCAGTGCAAAGGCCAGTCGCCCCCGTCCCATGGCGGGGCGAGCAGGCGGCGCGGCTTTGGCGGCCTGTAGAAAACGGGCAACATCATCAGCGCTGGAAACAGGCGTGGAACTGGATGAACGGGACGTGACCTGTCCATCACCACTTCCCTGTCCCCCGCGCCCCATCTCTTGGCGGGCAGGCGAAAAAACGCCCCTGTCCTTGTCTGATGTCGCCATAAGCGCCTCCCCGCTGCACCGGTTCAGTTTCACACATAAGCGCCGCAACGGGGCGAACCAAGGGGAACGGCAGATGCTGAACAAAATTGACCCTTGGGCAGCTCCCATCTGCACCTGAAACACAAGGTCGCGGACAGACACCTCACCCGCCTACGGTTTTGTCATTTTAGGCATATGGAAAGCAACTGCAGCTCAGTTGCTCGCAATTTCTTTCCTCCGGCCGCACCTCGTTCTAGTTTCAGCAGGAAGGCGCAGACAGCGCAGCACAAAGAGCGCGGATGAAAGGCGCAAGATGATGGCGAACAAGCCACTGGTGGTCCACACGGTAAAGGATCTGAGAGCACAGGTTCGTGCCTTCCGGGCGGCGGGGGAGCGCGTGGCGCTGGTGCCAACCATGGGTGCCCTGCATCAGGGCCATGAATCACTGGTGCTGAAAGCGAAGGAAGCCGCTGATCGCACAGTGGTTTCCATCTTCGTGAACCCGGCCCAGTTCGGCCCCAATGAGGATTTCGACCGCTATCCCCGCACGCTGGATGCGGATGTGGAGAAACTCTCGGGCCTGAATGTGGATGTGGTCTATGCCCCTTCCGTCTCGGAAATGTATCCGGATGGGCATGCCACCACGCGCATCACGGTTGAAGGCCCGTCTGCCGGTCTGGAGAGTGATTTCCGCCCGCATTTCTTCACTGGCGTGGCCACGGTGGTGGGCAAGCTGTTTATCCAGTGCATGCCAGATTGCGCCATTTTCGGCGAGAAAGATTATCAGCAACTCAAGGTCGTGACCCGCATGGTGCGCGATCTGGATCTGGCCATCGCCATCATTCCTGCCCCCACCCTGCGGGAAACGGATGGCCTCGCTTTGTCCTCGCGCAATGCCTATCTCACCCCGCAGGAGCGCGCCATCGCGCCTGTCATCCATGAGGCGCTGAGCCGGGCGGCGACAGCCATTCGCGCCGGTGCCAACCCCGAGGAAGCCATTCTGCGCGCCCGCCAAACCATTTCCACCCGCGGGCTGGAAGTCGATTATGTCGTGGCGCGCAATGCAGAAACCCTTGCCCCGCTGAAACAGGCCGGAGAGCCGGTGCGCCTTTTGGCTGCCGCATGGCTGGGTACCACCCGTTTGATCGACAATCTGCCGGCCTGAACGGCAGCAAGAGACAATGGAAACACCCGGCACTCTCCGCCGGGTGTTTCCAGCTGAATCAGTGCAGAATCTGGCTCAGAAAAGCCCGGGTGCGTTCATGCTGCGGCTGGGAGAAGAAGGGCTCCGGGGCATTCATTTCAACGATCTGCCCTTCATCCATGAAGATAACCCTGTCCGCCACCTGCCTGGCGAAGCCCATCTCATGGGTCACGCACAGCATGGTCATGCCATCGCCGGCCAGTTCCACCATGGTCTCCAGCACCTCCTTCACCATTTCCGGGTCCAGCGCTGAGGTCGGCTCATCAAACAGCATGATGCGCGGCCGCATGCACAGGGCGCGGGCAATCGCCACGCGCTGCTGCTGGCCACCGGAAAGCTGGCCGGGATATTTGTGCGCCTGATCGGGAATGCGCACCTTGGTGAGAAAGTGCATGGCCAGTTCTTCAGCCGCACGCTTCGGCATCTGACGCACCCAGATGGGCGCAAGGGTGCAGTTTTCCAGAATGGTCAGGTGCGGAAACAGGTTGAAGTGCTGAAAGCACATGCCCACTTCACTGCGCACCTTCTCGATCTGGCGCATATCATCCGTCAGTTCCACGCCATCCACGATAATGCGACCGGACTGGTGCGCCTCCAGCCGGTTGATGCAGCGAATAAGCGTTGATTTTCCAGAGCCGGACGGCCCGCAAATGACGATCCGTTCCCCTCGGCGTACTGCCAGATTCACATCGCGCAGCACATGGAAGCTGCCAAACCACTTGTTCACATCCATCATCTCCACGGCCAGCGCAGGGGCGGCGTCCATGTCCGGGCGGCTTTCGGAAAGATTGGTCACGCGCGCATCTCCCGGTTCAGATGTCGCTCCAGCGCCTGCGCATAGCGCGACATGCCGAAGGAAAAGGCAAAATAGATAAGCCCGGCAAAGCCAAAGCCCGTGAGCAATGTGGAAGGCGTGGCCCAGTTCGGGTCCGTAAAGGCGGCACGCAGCGCCCCCAGCAGATCGAATATCGCCACGATCAGCACCAGCGTCGTATCCTTGAACAGGCCGATAAAGGTGTTGGTGATCCCCGGAATGGCAACCCGCAACGCCTGTGGCAACACCACCAGACGCAGGGCCAGAGTGCGCTTCAGCCCCAGCGCCTCAGCGCCTTCAAACTGGCCTTTCGGCACCGCCTCAAGCCCGCCCCGCACCACCTCCGCCATATAAGCTGATGCAAATAGCGCCACACCCACAAGCGCCTTCAGCAAGGCATCTATATTCATGTTTCCGGGCAGAAAGAGCGGCAGCATGTAGATGGCGAAAAACAGCACCGTGATAACCGGCACACCGCGCCAGAACTCGATAAAGGCCATGGTGCAGATCCGCACCAGCGGCAAGCGCGAGCGCCGCCCCAGCGCCAGTGCAATGCCAAAAGGCAGGGAAACGGTGATGCCCGTCAGGGTGATGACCAGAGTCACCAGAAGCCCGCCCCAAAGGCGCGTTTCTATCGGGGCCAGCCCGAAATCCATATCAATAGCAGCCAGAACGAGGCCCGTGCCCACCAGCATCACGCCCATGCGCTTCAGATTGCGCGGCAATGCGGAGGGTCCGACCCGCCACAGGCTCCAAAAGGCGGTTGCGCCCAGCAGGGTTATAGCCACCACCGCAGCCTGCCCCCAGAAACCCAGAGCCGCCGGCAGAAATGGTAGAAATGCCGAAAGCCCGAGATGGCCACCCGTGAGCAGAATGAAGGCCACGACAGGAAAAACCCCGAAGAACAGCACGGCGTTCAATCGCTTTCCTGGCAGGGCAATCATCAGCAGGGGCAAGAGCAGTGCTGCACCCAGCCCATAAGCCAGATTCACCCGCCAGCGCTCCTGTGCCGGATAAAAGCCATAGATCAACTGGTGAAACTTGGCCTGGATGAAAGGCCAGCAGGCTCCTACAGCCTGCCCCTCCTGCACCGGCAGGCAGGCTTCACGATTATCACCCCGCCAGACCGCATCCAGCAGGAAGAAGGACACCACAGGCGGCACGATGACATAAAGCAGCCACAGGCCGAAAAGGGTCAATGCCACCTGTCGCCAGTTGCCCAGCAGATGGTTACGCACCCAATGCCACACGCCACCTTCGCCGGCCGGTGGCACGCGGGCGGGCATGATCGCATCTGCCACATAGGCCCCGGTTTCAGGCCGCTTTTCACGTTGCGCGCCCATGGCCTAACGCTCCACCAGCGCAATGCGCCGGGCATAGAGGTTCATCACAAGAGCCATAAACAGCGAGATGGCGAGATAGACCGCCATGATCATGGAAATGATCTCGATCGCCAGCCCCGTGCGCTCCAGCACCGTACCTCCGAACAATCCGAGCAGATCAGGGTAGCCGATGGCCACGCCCAGCGTGGAGTTCTTCGCAATGTTCACATACTGGCTGGTGAGGGGCGGCACGATGACCCGCATGGCCTGTGGCAGCACCACCTTGCGCAGGATTTTTCTGCTGGAAAGCCCCAGCGCCCGCGCCGCCTCCACCTGTCCCTTCGGCACGGAAAGAATGCCCGCACGCACAATCTCGGCAATATAGCCGGCCGTATAGATGGATAACGCCAGCAACAGCGCCATGAATTCCGGCATGAGCGTGAGACCGCCGGAAAAATTGAAGCCCCGCAGCACCGGCTTTTCCAGTTCCACTGAAAAACCGGTAAGGGCCGCCACCAGCCATGGCAGGCCAACTAGAAGTGCCAAAATCAGAGGCCAGATGGCATGGCCCTGCCCTGTCCGCTCCCCGTGCTGTCGAGACCAGAACCACAGGCACAGGCACAGCGCGATGGCCAGCAAAAGCGCCAGCACAACAGCCCCCGCTCCTTCACCCGGAACTGGCCGGGGCACGACCAATCCGCGATTGTTCAAGAAGATGCCCGGCGCCCCGCTCTCCCCGGCCCAGATGGCCAGCCGGGAAGTCGCCCCACTAAGCCCAACAGCCTCTAAGCTGCGGCTCATCATGTTGAACAGTGTCGAAAGGCCAAAGCTCCAGCTCTGGCGCGGGCCCGGCAATGTGGTGAGGACAGCCAGGTACCAGAACAGGATCTGAAACAGGGGCGGCAGATTGCGCGTCACCTCCACATAGGCCGAAGCCAGTATGCGGATCACCACATTTCCCGAAAGCCGGGCCACCCCCATTGTGAAACCGAGCACAGTGGCCAGCACAATGGCGCACACCGCCACCAGCAGCGTATTCAGCAGGCCGATGATGAACACCTGCCCATAACTCAGGCCATCCGTCTGCCCGATAAGGGACATGCTGACAGAAAAGCCGGCCGGTTGATCCAGAAAACCGAAACCGGAGACGGTGCCCAGCCGTGCGAGATTGGCCTGCGCATTGGCATAAAAAGACCAGCCCAGCCAGATCAGGCCAAACGCCAACAGTCCCTGCACCAGCCAGGATGCGCCCAGCCGTGAGATCAGCCGCACGCCCGGCCCTTGTCCGCGATCCAACTGCGGCATGCCTCCCCCAAAAATGTGAAGGCCCCATGCTTCTGGCCGGGGCCTTCTTCATCCGCGACGCGAGGCTGTCTTGTATTGCCTCTCAGCGTACAGGCATACCGTAATGCAGGCCGCCCTTCGTCCACAAATTGTTGATGCCGCGCTCAATACCCAACGGCGTGCCGGGGCCGACATTGCGATCATAGATCTCGCCATAATTGCCCACGGCCCGCACCATGCGCACCACCCAATCCGTTGTCAGGCCAATATCCTCACCATATTTGCCTTCCGTGCCCAGCAGACGCTTCATGCGCGGATCGGACGATTTGAGCTTCTCATCCACATTCTGCGAGGTGATGCCCAGCTCTTCCGCATTCACCAGCGCGAAATAGGTCCATTTCACGAGATCGAACCAGCGATCATCCCCGTGCCGCACCAGAGGGCCCAGCGGCTCCTTGGAGATGGTTTCCGGCAGCAGCACATGCTGGGCGGGGTTGGTGAGCTTCAGCCGCAATGCCGCAAGCTGTGACTTGTCTGCGGAGAACACATCGCACCGGCCGGTTTCATAGGCGGTGATGGCGGCGTCGAAGGTGTCGAACGGGCGCACCTCCTTGTAGCTCATGCCCTGTGCGCGGAAATAATCCGCCACATTCACCTCGTTGGAGGTGCCGGACTGAACGCAGATGGACGCCCCCTCCAGATCCTTCACGCTTTTCAGATCGAGGGATTTGCGCGCCAGAAAGCCCTGCCCGTCATAATATGAGACGGCGGCGAAGTTGAAGCCCAGCGTGGTGTCCCGGCTCATGGTCCAGGTGGTGTTGCGCGAAAGCACATCCACCGCGCCGGCGGCCAAGGCGGTGAAGCGGTCCTTCGCCGAAAGGGGGGAGAATTTCACCTTCTCGGGATCATCGAAAATGGCTGCGGCGATGGCCCGGCAGAAATCGACATCCATTCCCGCCCATTCACCCTTGTCATTGGTGTAGGAGAAGCCGGGCAGCCCCTGTGTCACGCCGCAATTGAGTGCGCCGCGGGCCTTCACCTCATCCAGCGTGCTGGCCTCAGCCGCACTTGCAGGCATGGCGGCCGCCAGAAACAGGCTGCCGGCGGCAACGAGAAGAAGACGTTTCACGAAAGATTCCTTCATGGGATCAGAACTTGGGGTCAGAATAATCTGGCGCTTCTTCTGGTTTCAAAAACAGCCGGTTTCGCGGCAAATGCGTGTGGAGATTTGCTTTCCGTCTCTCATTTGCGTGATCCGGGCTCGACGTCACGCCGCTGGAGGGCTATTTCGCCAGCAGTGGGCCAACATTCTCATGCCCGGGCCGGGATGGGAAGCGTACAGCACACCCGTCCAGAAGACAGGAGGCCGGCATGGCAGGGGAACAGCACAAGACCACCTTGAGGCCGGAAACCGAGGTGATTCATCTGGGCCGCGATCCACAGCGCTTCGATGGCTTCGTGAATACGCCCGTGGTGCGCGGTTCTACCGTTCTTTACCCCAGCTATGATGATCTCATCCACCACCGGGGCCGCTACAGCTATGGCCGCCATGGCACCCCCACGACTGAGGATCTGGCAACCGCCATTCAGGCGTTGGAGGAGGGAGATGGTGTGGTGCTCACGCCATCCGGCCTTTCCGCTGTCACGGTGGCCCTGCTGTCCGCCCTCAAGGCGGGGGAGCATCTTCTGATGGTCGATTCGGTCTATATGCCCACCCGCACCTTCTGCGACACGTTTCTGGCCGATATGGGGGTGAAAACCACCTATTATGATCCGCTCATCGGCGAGGGGATTACCGGCCTGATCCACGAAAATACCCGCGCCATCTTTCTGGAAGCCCCCGGCTCCCAGAGCTTCGAGATGCAGGATGTCCCGGCCATCACCGCCATTGCCCGTGCCCGTGGCATCACCACGCTGATCGACAACACATGGGCCACGCCCCTCTTCTTCAAGCCCCATGCCTTTGGGGTGGATCTCTCCATTCAGGCGGCGACCAAATATATTTGCGGCCATTCCGATGCCCTGCTCGGCACTGTCTCCGCCATTGGCCCGGCCCTGAAAAAGCTAAAGGCCACCTATCGCGCCCTGGGATTTTCGGTCAGCCCGGATGACGCTGCGCTGGGCTCTCGCGGCCTGCGCACACTGGCGGTGCGGCTGGCGCACCACCAACAGGCAGGGCTGGATATGGCCAACTGGCTGCTGGCCCGCCCGGAAGTGTCACGCGTTCTGCACCCGGCCCTGCCATCAGACCCCGGACACGGCATCTGGAAGCGGGATTTCACCGGCGCGAGCGGCCTGTTCTCCATCATTCTCAAGCCCGTGCCGGAGAAGGCGCTGGCAACCTTCTTCGATTCTCTCACCCTGTTTGGCATGGGCTATAGCTGGGGTGGGTTCGAGAGCCTCGCCATTCCCTTTGATTGCAGCACCTATCGCACCGTGACGCGCTGGGCACCGGAAGGCCCGGCCGTGAGGCTGCATATCGGCCTGGAAAACCTCGATGATCTGAAGGCCGATCTCGATAACGCCTTTGCACAGATGCGCGCGCAAAGCTGAAAATTCGAAGCCAAAAGAAAGCGGAAGCCCGAGAGGCGGATATTCCACCATGATCCTGCGTGAACGTCCTGATCTGCTGCACCTTTTCATCATTTTCAGAAGCTCGGTGCTGCGGCGGATCTTCCCTCAGGTTATGACGATCATGGTGTTGTCTACCGTGATCGTGCTGGCGCACACTTGGCACCCCGGCCTTGTGCCCACATTCTCAGGTGCACCCTTCGCCTTGCTGGGCATCGCGCTTTCCGTTTTTCTCGGCTTTTCCAACAACGCCTGTTACGAGCGCTGGTGGGAAGCCCGGAAAGCCTGGGGTTTCATCAATGTGGCGGGCCGCAATCTGGGACGGCGGACATTATTGCTGGAGGCACGCGGACCACGCGCCATTGCGGCACGTCAGCGTATCGTGAAATTGCTGATTGCCTTCGGGCATGTGCTTGTCGTGCATCTTCGCCCTTCGGCCTCGCCCCTTCATGTCAATCGCTGTGTGCCTACGGATCTGAAATCCGGCATGACCTTGTGTCGCAATCAGCCTGAATTTCTCCTGCGCGCCATTGGAACGGAACTAGCGGAACTGCGCAATGAAGGGCTGATCAGCGATATTGAGCTTCAGCTTCTAGATGAAAGCCCCTCTCTGCTGGCAGAGGCGCTGACGACCTGCGAGCGTGTGCAAACCACACCTGTGCCCTTTGGCTATACGCTGCTGCTACACCGCACGGCCTATATGTTCTGCTTTCTGCTACCCTTCGGCTTTGCCGATATTCTCGGCTGGGTGACCCCGCTGGCGACCGCTCTGGTGGCCTACACCTTCTTTGGACTGGATGGGCTGGCCAGTGAGCTGGAAGAGCCCTTCGGCACCCTGCCCAATGATCTGCCCATTCAGGCGCTGGCTACCAATCTGGAAATCGGCCTGCTGGAAGCGCTGGGCGAAACGCACCTGCCGGCACCGCCCGAGCCCGTCAACCATATCCTCTATTGAGCCCCACACCGCGTAGCTTGCGCGGCCCGGTGCTGTTCAACAGATGGGGTTTCAGGTCACTGCTTTTTTAGCCCGCCGTTCGCGCAGGGCGAACTGCAGGTTGCGGATATAGATGAAGGTCGACAGCGCCTGCCCCGCAATGAACACCGGATCCCGCCGATAGATCGCATAGATCAGCAGGAGCGAGCCCCCGCCGAGGGAGAATGTCCAGAAGGCGAAGGGGATAACGGAGCGCTGCGCCCGTTCACTGGCAATCCACTGCACCACAAAGCGCATGGTGAACATGAACTGGGCCACGAAACCCAGAACCATCCATCCATCAAACTGCATTATGAACACGTCATGCAGATAATCGCCCACAGAACGGGCCAGATCGACGAGCATCAGTTACGCTCCACCACCTTCGGCACCTTGCGGCGGCGAATGAGCCACCACACGCCGATGAGATCACCAATGCCCACCCACAGACGGTTCCAGAAACCGTATTTAGAAACGCCATGCCAGCGTTCCCGATCCACCACCTTCACGGTGCGGATCTCGTAACCTTCACGCACGACCAGCGCCGCCATGAAGCGATGCAGGCCATCAAATACCGGCAGACGCAGATGCAACGGCCGCCGCACCACCTTCAGCCCGCAACCGGTATCGCTCGTGCCATCCTTCAGCATGCCACGCCGAATGCCATTGGCCAGGCGGGACTGGAAGCGCTTGAAGCGCGTATCTTTACGCCCCTGCCGCTCGCCCTGAACCAGGCCCACGCTGGGGCCGCCTCCATCCATGGCGCGTACCATTTCCGGCAGATAGGCCGGATTGTTCTGGCCATCCCCATCCAGCAGCAGAAGCAGATCACCCTGCGCGGCCTGCGCGCCGGTATCCACACCGGCGGTCTTCCCGCAGGATTTCTCATGCACTAGAATGCGCAGATAGGGGCGCGTTTCCGCAGCCTTGCGCAGGGCAGCCAGCGTGCCATCCGTGGAACCATCATCCACGAAGATGAGCTCGAACGGCTCAAAGCTCAGCGCCGCATCAATTTCCGCGATGAGGGGAGCGATATTCTCCTCTTCATCCTTCACTGCAATAACGACGGAGAGCCGGGGCGCGGCACTTGAAACAGGAGAGGTCACGGTTTCGCCTCTTCAGGAGGAATATCAGAACTGCGGACAGCGCCCGGCAGCACATGGCCCAGCCAGCGCGCGGAAGGCCCCGCCATGGGTACGGCATGGCCGCGGTCATCCATGGTGAAGACCACCCGGCGCACCGCAAACAGCCGGATCAGCCACCACACATAAAGTGTCGCGACAACGGCGCCTGCGAGAACATCACTGGGATAGTGGGAGTTCAGCAGCACCCGTGTGGCAGCCACCACAATAGCCAGCACCACGAGTGGCCAGCGCGCTCTGGGAAACAGTGCCCCCAGTGCCACGGCGGTGGCGAAAATAGTGGTGGAATGGCCGGAAGGGAAGGAGGCGAAACTGGCATTCCACCCCAACCAGTCAAAGGTGAGTTGAGAATTCGGCCCCGGCAGGTGCAAAGCCATATAGGGCCGGGCCCGCCCAAGCAGATGCTTGATGATAGCCACGCCCAGCCCGACCGGCGCAATAGCCAGGAACAGGAAGCCCAGCCGGGCATAAATGGCGGAGGCCGCACGCTGCCCCAGCGAATCGAGCCGCGGCCGCAAAGCCAGCACATAAATGATCGCCAGCCCGAGAGGCCACAGCACAACACTGCCCAGCCCCAGATCTGTCAGCCTTTCAGACAGAATCACGGCCCATTGCGGCAATTGCAGGCGCAGGCCATGCACCAGCGGATCCACCAGCAACATGCTGCCGGCAATCAGACCCAGTGCCACCACGATGAAGGCCACAAGCTCCCATGCGGTAGAAAAGCCCACCCATGGGCGTGGCAAGCGCACCCGGCGACGGACCAGATAGCCCAGCCCACCCAAAAGGCCTTCCAGAACCTGTCTGGCTTCCCACCCAAAGGTGCGCCAGAAGGCCCGAAACCGTCCTTCTGGCTGTGACGGCACGCTTTCGCTCACTGCGCAGTCTCCGGTGCGAAGACAGGCTGGGTGGAATCCTGAGGCGCAGCGCCTGTACCTTCAGTGGACACGGCTTCTCCCAGCAAAGGGCGATAGACCATGATGGTCACCGGCCGGCCGCCATTGATGGTGAAGCCACGAACCTCGGTGACGGTCTCATATTTCAGGCCGATCTGCTTGGCGCGCAGGGCGAATAGTTCGGCCAACGGCTCGCCGATGAAAGCCAGCCGGCACCCTCCGGCCTTCAGCCTCTCGGCCGCCTTGACCGGGTCTTCATAGTGAATATCCGTCCCCACAAGGAAAACGAGGCTAGGCTCCTGATACGGCACGGAAACAATATTTCCGGCCGGGCAGCCGCTCTCCGCCGCGATTTCCGCCAGCCGGTTCGACACCCACACCGGGCGCATGTTCGGCAGCATCAGTTGATAGACTGTAACATAGAGCACCAGTGCTCCGCAGATCGCGGTCAGCAGCGCAGACTCTGGCCCGATACGGCCATAGGCGCGCGCGGCGATAACCAGCAACACCACAGCCAACAGCAGGAGCAGACAGGCCAGCAGACTGTACGCGCTACCGAGCCAGATATAGATGCCCGCAAAAACAATCCCCAGGACAGCGGCCAAACCCGGCCAGAACCACACAAAGCCCGCCAGCCGGCTACCGGCCTTCGCCAGCGCACCGCGCTCCACCGCCAGTGCTGTCAACAAGGCCAGTGCGGGATATACCGGCAGCACATAATGCGGCAGCTTTGTCGCTGCCAGTTCGAACGCGATCCATGACGGCAACAGCCATGACAACAGAAAGCGCACGGATTTCTCGCGTCGGGCCCGCCAGACAAATGGCACTGCCAGAACAGCCATCACGATAGAGGGCCAGTAGGTTCCCCACACGGCCAGAAGATAGGTGCCGGGCGGCCCCCAATGGCCCTCCTGCCCCTCTGTCACCTTGCCCAGCATGTCCACACCAACGGCATGCTGATAGAAAGCGCCATTAGTGACGTAATAGATGGCCACGAACCAGGGCAGCACCAGCAGCAGGCACCAGATCACCCCCGGCAGAGGCCGCAAGGGTTTGAGAAACCGGCCGGAGCGCTCAAGAACAGCCAGAACGACAACCGTGAGCCCCACAAACAGAGGGGTCATAGGCCCCTTCACCAGAATGCCCGCAGCCATCGCCGTCCAGAAAATAGCGGCCAGCCCCCAATCGCCCACCTGTTGTTCACGCGGGCGCATATAGGCGCGCGCCAGCGCCCCGAATGCAGCAACGATGGTGAACAGCAGGACCGCATCGGTCTTGGCAAGGCGCGCCTCCACCCCCAGCAGCACACAACTGCCAATCAGCAAGGCGGCCAGAACGGCCCCGCGCCGCGTCATGAAGACCAGTGAGGTCCAATAGGTCAGCAGGACCACGCCGATGGCGGCAAGAAGGGATGGCAAGCGATAGAAAGCGATGGAATAGCGCGCATCCGGCCCGGTCAGCGTCTCGCCCAGCGTCACGCTTGCGGCTTGCAGCCAGTGAATGCCGACGGGCTTTTTGTGCCGCGCGACATCATGAAACCGGATATCGACATAATTGCCGCTCTCCAGCATCTGCTTGGTGGCCTGCGCAAAGCGCGCCTCATCCCGGTCAATGGGCGGCACCGAAGCCAGACCCGGCAGAAATGCCACCAGAGCGACAATGACAAGGAAAGCACAAGCGCGCCCATGCCCCGCCGAGGCCCAGTCCAGCAAACGGGTGAGGCGGTGCGGGAAATCGAAGGCAAACGTCCGGCGTGCAGAGGTCTGGTTGCCGGGCGCGGAATTTGAAATGGGCATGCTTCTGGTCTGGTCCGGTCGAATTGGCGCGGACAATAGCAGAAACGCCCGCCACGAAAAGAGCCGGCGCTGCGGCGCAGTATCCGCATGCACCTCAAACGGGAGCCTTTGACTGAGGAAGGCGACAAAGGAAAGGCGCGAATTGCCACGCGCCCTTTCTCGATTTCATGCTTGTCACCATGCAATTGATTGAGATCTTTGGCAGATGGGGAGATGGCACCATCATCCATACCTGCTTTAGGCCGCACACCTATTTGGTGAGGATCAGCTTGTTCTGGGCAGTCAGCCGCAACTGATAAATCTGCTTGCCATGCGCAATTGTGATGAGTCGACCGCCCGAGAACAGATCCCGGCTATCAAGTTGAGCGCCCACCATGGGAATGGAACGGCTGACGCGATCATCCTCAGCCCCGCCGGGGCCGCCCTGCTCTCCCACATCCTCGAGAGCAGAGAGCTGCTCCTGCTTTATCATCTTGCCATCACTCCAGACCAGACCCGGCAACCATCAGAAAACATGAAACGCGCGGGCTATTTGGAATAGTTCAAAATATACATGCGAAACTCGTGAATTTATATGATGACAAATGACAACAATCAACTCAGAACCGCGATCTATTACATATCGAGTGAATATAATTACAAATTCAGATTATTTATAAACTGGAACAACTCAATAATTAATGGTATTTGCAGGACTATCTTCAGCCGAATGCTGGTGGCATCGCCCCAAATTGAGGGGGCGTCTATCCAGCTTGCCGCTCCGCGTGCAACACAACAGAATTTGGCGCGGATCGATCGGTAAAGCCCTTCACACCTTGCGCCGAACATGCTTCAAGACGCCATGGGCGTGTATTGCTCCAAACTCAGTGCGAGGCATCTCATGCATATCATTCCAGCCGGAACCGCCCGCTATGGCGCGGCCCTTCTGGTGGCGGGCTTCAGCCTCTTCTCCAGCGCGAGCCTCGCGCAGAATTCGCGTCCGCATGTCGTCATCACGCCGGGAACCATTCAGCTGCCCGTGATTCCACAGGGCAACTATCTGGATCCAGGCCCCGGCCCGGCCGTGAATCCGAATGTCGCCATCGGCAACGACAAGAGCATGAACTACGCCTTCCCGCCGCAGTTCGGTGCCGGCTATCAGTCCGGACCGCCCGGCGACCCAACAGTGAATGGCAGCTGGAACCCCCTGCCCGGCTACGGGTCTCTGCCCAGCTTCTGATGCAAAAAGCCTCCCGGCTTCAAACCGGGAGGCTTTTTTAATGCCCTCATCAAAGCCCCGCCCATTTGTAAGCGCATGAAGGAAAGGCACAAAAAAACGGCGGGGAAGCCCCGCCGTTTCGCAATCTGGAGAAAATGTTCGTATCAGCGCTTGGAGAACTGGAACGAACGACGGGCCTTGGCCCGGCCATACTTCTTACGTTCAACCACACGGCTGTCGCGGGTCAGGAAGCCAGCCTTCTTCAGCGGGCTGCGCAGCTCGGGCTCATAGAAAGCGAGCGCGCGGGACAGAC
Source organism: Xanthobacter sp. (assembly GCA_050252035.1). Taxonomy (GTDB): domain Bacteria; phylum Pseudomonadota; class Alphaproteobacteria; order Rhizobiales; family Xanthobacteraceae; genus Xanthobacter. The sequence continues at coordinate 25,480 of JBFWLR010000008.1, read as the reverse complement.
CGTGACGGATGGCGCCAGCCTGGCCGGAAAGGCCACCGCCGGAAACGGTGCACACCACGTCATACTGGCCATCACGAGCAGCCACCTGGAAGGGCTGGTTCACGATGAGGCGCAGCACGGGACGCGCGAAATACACGTCCAGTTCACGGCCATTGACAGTGATCTTGCCAGAGCCGGGGCGCACCCACACGCGGGCCACGGCATCCTTGCGCTTCCCGGTGGCATAAGCGCGGCCATACTTGTCGAGCTTCTGGACGTGCACCGGAGCGGCTTCCTCGGTGGAAACCTTCACCTCGGCAAGAGCGTCGAGGGACTGCAGAACTTCGGCCATATCAGTTCCTCACATTCTTGCGGTTGAGGGCAGCCACATCGAGCACGGTCGGCTGCTGTGCCTCGTGGGGATGCTCTGCACCCTTGTAGACACGCAGGTTGCCCATGATCTTGCGACCAAGCGGACCACGCGCAAGCATGCGCTCCACAGCCTTTTCGATCACACGCTCGGGGAAGCGACCCTCGAGGATGAACTTCGCGGAACGTTCCTTGATGCCGCCCGCATAGCCGGTGTGGTGGTAGTACACCTTCTGATCGTACTTGCGACCGGTGAACACCGCCTTCTCCGCATTCACGACGATGACATTGTCACCGCAGTCAACGTGAGGGGTGTAGATGGGCAGATGCTTGCCCTTCAGGCGCATGGCGATGATGGAGGCGAGGCGACCAACAACGAGGCCGCTGGCATCGATCACCACCCACTTCTTCTCGATTTCGGCGGGTTTGGCCGAATAGGTCTTCATGGGATCGTTTCCGATTGAGAGGCCGGAAAAGGGAACAAGAACACGCCCCATCGGAAAAGCCGATGGGAACAGTCCTCATAACCGAGCCGGCGATGAAGGGGCTTGTACTGGAGCAGATCGTCAGCGTCAACGACAATAGATCAATAATTATATAATTAAATCAATGAGTTAGAAAAATGGTCTTATATTACCATCAAAAACACCCCTCCCCGGGCATGTTTTCTCGCTCTCCGCCCTGCAAATGGCGTTCAAGGGCACTTCGTGTTCAGGCCGGCGCAAAGGATGCCGTGGCGACTTCCACCCGATTCCTCCCTCGCCTCTTGGCCATGTAAAGCGCCGCATCGGCATCGTTCAGCACGACAGAGGGACGACGCTCCCCATCCTCACAGGCCGCCACCCCAATGGAAATGGTGGCATGTACCTCTCCCTCTGGCACGAGCGTGAGGGTTTCATCGAAAGAGGTGCGGATACGTTCAGCCACATGCTGTGCCGTTTCCAGCCCCACACCCGGAAGCATGCAGACAAACTCCTCGCCTCCGAAGCGATACACCTTGTCGCTCTGCCGCACGCCACGCTCAATGGTGCGGGCGGTCTGTACAATCACCGCATCGCCCACATGGTGGCCATAGTCATCATTGATGCGCTTGAAATAGTCGATATCAATGACCATCAGCGCGAAAGGCTGGCGCTGGCCATTTTCTCTATCTGCCATATGTTCGTCAAAGGTTAGCCGGTTCAGCAAGCCAGTGAGCGGGTCGTGAATGGCAAGTTGGAGATATTCCTCAGCCTCTTTTTCCCGCGAGAGGGAAATCACCAGCATGGTGACCGATAGGGCGATGAACAACACCACGACATTATAAGTCACCACCGCCCATATGGTGGGGTCACCCAGCCCGAGAGGCGCAGGCAGCAGCGGTGCGAACAGGTGGCTGAGCGCCTGAAACAAGGCATTCGCCCCAAGAATGACGACAATCGCCTTGCGGGAGGGCAAATCCTCCTTCGCCCTGTTCCACCAGAATTCATATGCCGTCAGAATATTGAACAGGGAAATGATGAGGCCGCGCAGCAGAATATCTGCATAAGCATTCCCCCCCGCATGCTGCAGCGCGACTGAAACCAAGGCCCACACCGCCACCAGAAGCAGCACCAGCCAGAGAACGCTCTTACGGTGATAGAATGCGCGGGAAGCCTGCCACAAAGTGCCATAGGCCAGCATGATGAACAGCTCTGTCCATCCCTTGTCCGTCAGAAGTGGAAGAGAAGGATCTGCCACGACCACGATGGCAGCCATCACCCCGAACAGGAATGGCAGGCACCACCACAATTGCTCTCCCGCACGGGTCTGCCAGGACCAATAGAGCAAAAACAACGCGCCAATCAGCGCCAGTGCCACCCCGTTCCACAGGACGACGGTTGAAATATCAATCATCAGGCTTCACATCTGGTCTTGCATTCGGCCGCACGCTTCTATCCTGCAAATTCAGTGCTGGGAACGCGACAGATCAACTGACTGTCAAAATAAGCCTTTTTTAAAAACAGGCCGGGCCGCTTGAAAATATGTGCAGCCCCATTGTTGGGGAACGCACCTTGCCCACACTCTTCCTGCGCGCAATATACTTGCCAGTAGCATCCCGCCTATGCCTAGCTGTTTCCTTCTGCTGGCCCGGACCATCTCTGCGCATTGCCCTGCCACACGTCTGCGCACGATGTTCAAATCGAAAAACATGTGAGGAGCCCCATGAGCACCCCGATGAGCAGCCCCGCCTCCGCCGAGCCTCAGCCCCCCTGCGTGACATGTGACATTCACGATGGCATCGCCACCCTCACACTGGCCCGGCCAGAGCGGCGCAACAGCCTTTCTGAAGCCATGATGGCTGCCCTCACCGAAACACTGGCCAGAATTGCGGAAGACAGCGCAGTCCGCGCCGTGGTGCTGACGGCGGAAGGGCCGGTCTTCTCCTCCGGGCATGATCTGAAGGAAATCCAGAGCCACAGATCAGATGCGGACCGGGGCCGGGCCTATTTTGAAGAAGTGCTGAAGCGCTGCTCGGCCCTGATGACCGCCATTGTACGCCTGCCGCAACCTGTCATTGCCGCTGTGGAGGGCATGGCCACTGCGGCCGGTTGCCAGCTTGTGGCCAGTGCGGATCTGGCAGTGGCGGGGGCAGAGGCCCGCTTCTGCACGCCCGGCGTGAATATCGGCCTGTTCTGCCATACCCCCATGGTGGCGCTCACCCGCAACGTCGCCCGCAAGCACGCCATGGAAATGCTGCTGCTGGGCGAATGGGTTCTGGCAGAAGATGCCGCCCGCATGGGTCTGGTGAATCGCGTGGTCGAGAAGGGCTCCGCCGTGGCCGTGGCGCAGCAACTGGCCCGCCACATCGCCGCCCGTTCGCAGGTGCCGGTCAAGCTGGGCAAGGCCACCTTTTACACCCAGGCCGAAATGGGGCTGGATGACGCCTATCGCTATGCCTCTCAGGTGATGACCGAGAATATGCTCGCGCGCGATGCAGATGAAGGCATCTCTGCGGTTCTGTCGAAGCGCACGCCGCAGTGGGAAGACCGCTGATGCATTTTCGGTGTGGCATGGGGAGTTTTCTGGCCTCATGCCACACCGGGGGTCCGAGCCTGCCCACTTACGTCCTTATCGGGCGCGTTAACGCTCTTTCAACCATGTTTGGAGTTTCCTGAAGCCAGGATGCGGCATTACGCCGTGTGAAAGGCAAGGAGGGCGAAACATGGCCCCCATCACAGCAACTGCGCGCGAAAAGACGCGCACGCCCCTCTCTGGCGCTCGCCGTGCCGGAGAAGCTGTTCTGCGCCGCATGGCCGGTGTCCTTCTATCATCCACCGCGCCAATGGTTCGGCTGGGCCAGCGCCTCGTGAATGCCCGCTGGACTCCATGGGCCGCGCTTGCCCTTGCCTCTGTCCTCAGTTTTCTGCCCCTGCGCTTTGAGGGCACCTCACAGCTCCAGTTCGAGCTTGCCACCCAGCCTCCGGCGGCCATCGTGAATGGCACAGCCCAGCTACTCGCCTCACGGGAGCTGTCGATGGAGGCGGTGCGCCGGCTTTCGGACGCCGACATACAGCGCCTTGTTTCCGGTAATTTGGCCTATTTCAGCCCTGCGCGGGATATCAGCCCGGAGGAGCGGGCGGAGGCATCGCGGCAGTTGCGCGCCGCCCTTGAGGTCGAACCCCTTCAGGGTGGCCGGGCGTTGGAACTGACAGTCTCGGCGCCTGGTCCCGCCCTGTCCCAGCGTGTGGCCAGCGCCTATGCCCACGCCATGCTGCATCTGGATGCCGAAACGCGCCAGCGCATGGCTGATGGCCAGCACATGCCCCTGCCGGCCCTGCGGGAAGGTGAACCCGCAAGCCACTCCAACGTTCCAGACCTGCCTTCTCCGCTCACCCTGTTACTTCTGGCTCTCGCCACCGGCATGCTGGTGCTTGCCCAGCGCCGGCAGAAAATCGAGCCAGAGCCTCAGGGCATTGTCGGGTTCGAAGAACTGCCACAGGAAGTCACCAGCACACCACGCGTGACCTGGCTGGATAAAGGCCCCGGCAAAGGGTTGACGCTAAACGGTGCGCTTCACCGCCTTGAGCCCCTTCTCTCCCCGACTGAAGGCGCAACCAATATGGGACGCCTCGTGCTGTTTACATCCGATGATGCGGAACGGGAGGCTGGCCGCAGCGCATTGGGCTTCGCGCGCCACATGGCTGAAAGCACCAGTGTGGTCATGGTGTTTCTGGACGCGATCCCCGAAGGGGACGAAGCACTGGATGCCATCTGTCCTGCCCCGTCCTCTCCGGCCTCATCTTCATCTCCGCCCCCCGGCATGCATGAACTGCTGAATGGCCATGCCAATCTGACCTCCGCCATTTTCCCCGATCCGAAATCTCGCGCGCATATCATTCGGGCGGGGGATCTGGCGGCGTCTGGGCATTCACCCGACCACGCGCGCGGCCATGCCCGCCGTCTCGCCCATTTGCTGGATGTGCTACGTCAGGTTTACGAAATCGTGGTGGTATGTGCGCCCACGCTCTCCACACTGGAGCAGGCGCCGCGACTGGCCGGGCTAAAGCCGCTCACCGTTTGTGTTCAGGGTGCTGATGTTCCGGCCACAACAGCCGTGGAAAGCTTTGATGCACTGTGCGACATGCGCTTTGCTCGTATCGCGATCCTGCGTCTTGAACCGGAGATGAAAAAAGCCCCTCCCGCTGAAGACGCTCTGCCAGAGCCGACCCTTGACGCTCCAGAACATATTGACGAAGCGACGAGCTCAACCCCGCGAACCCGCAAGCGGGGCACCACCACGCAGACACGTGCAGCCGCCTGAGCGGCGGCACGATTCCGCAAAGTCTCGATGGCCGGCCTGAACGGCCTTCTCGCAGACCTGTCAGGCCCGCTTGTCCGGTCTCTCCATCCAGCGGATCAGATAGGCTGCAGGCACGACCCAGAGCGAGCCGAGCAGCGCGAAGCACACAAGTTGCAGTGCCCAGTGCAATTCAAGCACCCGCCCCTGCGAGATGGCCATAGCCCCCAGAGCCCACACCACCACAAGCACCAGCATGAGCACCGTGCCAATGAATTTGCGGACGCGCTGAGGCATATCGTCAACTTTCTCCTGCGGCCCCGCCTTTGGCGAAGGCAGCATTCAGGCCAGATATCGCAGCCGGCCCCACGCGCGGAGCCCGACCCTGAAGTGCCCGTCTCTATAGCCAATCCTGCGCATGCGTTACACCTTCACCTTCCGCAAGGCATAACAAAAAGCCGGACGCTTGACCGTCCGGCTTCCAAATTCATGCTGGCAAGGCGGGTTCAGGAGACAAGTTGCGCCACAATGGGGGCCATCAGAACATTGAAGAGGCCAGCCAGCACCATGACCAGGCCAGCCACGGAACCTTCTTCCCCACCCATCTGATGCGCCCTAGCCACGCCGGCCGCATGCGCGCCCATGCCAAAGAGAGCCCCACGGGCTAGAGAGGTCCGCACCGGCATCAGCTTCAGCAGGGTTTCACCCATGATCGCGCCGCAAATGCCTGTGGCCACAACGAAAACGGCAGTCAGATCCGGCACGCCACCGATACCATCGGAAATGGACATGGCGAAAGGCGTGGATGTGGAACGCGGCATGAGGCTGACCTGCAGCATATGTGACAGCCCCAGCCAGTTGGCGAACATGAAAGCCGTGACCATGGCCACCGTGCTACCCACCAGTACCCCCACCAGAAGCACCACCCAATGCCGGCGAATCATCTCACGCTGTTCATAGATGGGAATAGCGAAGGCGACTGTCGCCGGCCCCATCATCAACACCAGCCAATGTGTGCTGCGGATATATTCGCTGTAGCCGGCATGCAGGGAAAGCGCGATGACGGCCACCGAAACCGGCGTGGTCAGCAAGGGAGACGTCCAGCTCCGACGCACCCGCTGATGCACGAAACGACAGGCATAATAGCAGCCAATGGTGATGGCCGACCAGAACAGGGTTGCCAGAACGGGATCATGCATCAGCATGGCGCTCACCCTCCCTCTTCATGCTCAGCCGCAGGCACAGTTCCACCGTCAGTGCCGTGCTGCCCATCACCAATATTGTGCCCACCAGAATGACGCCGACGATTTTCAGCCCCAACAGGCCGATAAATTCACCATGGTCGATCACCGCCATCACAGCCGGCACGAAGAAGAGCAGCATTTCGGCCAGAAGCCAGTAGGCGCCACGACGCACGGCGCGGGGACGAATCCAGCCCGTCGCGAGCAGAACCAGCACCACCACCATGCCCATGACCCCACCGGGAATAGGCAGATGCGCAAGCTGCACGACACATTCACCCACGGCCCAGAAGCCGCTCAACAGCAGAATCTGCAGCAGGCTGGAGCGATGGAGCATGATGCGCGCACGCTGGAACAGACGGTGTGGGCCGGCATGGCGCCCCGCGCGGTTCTGTTCTGAATCATCCTGTGATGGGTGGAAACTGGACATGACTGGCACCTCCTTGTGCCGACACAACCCAGAATAGGACAGACAAGCTTATAATGAAAATGAATTGACTGAATTCATTACATTCCAATAAGGAATATAAAATGGAACTGAGAACCCTGCGCGCCTTTGTAGAAGTGGTGCGGCAAGGTGGCTTCTCCAACGCCGCCAAGCTGTTGTTCGCGACCCAGCCCACCATTTCCAAAGCCGTGAAACAGCTGGAAGATGAACTCGGCGTGCCCCTTCTGGACCGCGTGGGCCATCGTAGTGTGATGACAGCCGCGGGCGAAATCGTCTATCGCCGCGCCCTGAGCATGCTGACAGAGCGGGAAGACCTGCTGGCTGAACTCGCGGATCTGCGCGGGCTGAAAGCGGGAAGCCTGCGTCTTGGCCTGCCGCCACTCGGGGCGAGCACGCTGTTTGCGCCTCTCTTCGCCATTTATCGCGCCCGCTATCCGGGCATAGAGATCCGCCTGGCGGAACATGGCTCGAAGAAGCTGGAGGAAATCGTTCTCACCGGCGAAGTGGAAATGGCGGCATCCTTGCTGCCCACCACGGATGATTTTGAATACCAGCCGGTGCGATGTGAGCCGCTGATGGTGGTGATGCCAAAGGATCACCCGCTTGCCGGCAAGAAGAAAACCAGAATCGCACCCCTCGCAGCCTCGCCCTTCATTCTGTTTGAAAGCGGTTTTGCGCTCAACCCGGTTCTGCTGGATGCCTGCGAGCGCAACGGCTTTACGCCAGATGTGGCGGCACGCAGCGGACAGGTGGATTTCATCGTGGAACTGGTAGCCGCCCGGCTGGGCATTGCCTTCCTGCCCCGCACCATTGCCGAACAGCGCCGCACTTCGGCTGTGGAACTGGTGCTGCTGGATGAGCCGGATACACAATGGCACATGGCGCTGGTGTGGCGTAAGGGCGCCTATCTCTCCCATGCCGCCCGCGCCTGGGTTGATCTGGCGCGGGAGGTCTATGGAAGCTGAAGTTCCGCGGACTCAGATCCAGCGGACGTTCAGAATCTCGAAGGAGCGCGCCCCCTTCGGGGTGACAACCTCAACGGAATCGCCCGCCTTTTTTCCAATCAGCGCGCGCGCCATGGGCGAGGAAATGGAGATGCGGCCAGCCTTGGCGTCAGCCTCGCTGTCACCCACAATCTGCCATTCAGCCTCTTCATCCGTGTCCTCATCCACGAGGTTCACGGTCGCGCCGAATTTCACCACATCTCCGGACATCTTGGAGACGTCAATGATCTCCGCACGGGAAAGCTTGTCTTCCAGCTCGGCAATGCGCCCCTCATTCAGGGACTGCTGCTCCTTGGCAGCGTGATATTCCGCATTCTCCGAAAGATCGCCATGAGCGCGGGCTTCGGCAATAGCGGCAATAATGCGCTGACGCTCCACCTGCTGGCGGCGCTTCAGCTCCTGTTCGAGGGCGACATGGCCCCCGACCGTCATGGGAATCTTCTCCATGGGTCCTTTCAAGACCTCCTGAAAAAAGCTCAGCGCACCGGGGCCCAAATAGACCCAGCGACTGAGAACCGGCCGAGAGGGCGGGCATTGGGGCCCACCTCGCGACGCCATGTTCTGCGCCAGTAGCACTTTGCCGACATGACGCTCTTTGAAAAAAGCGCACACGCAAAACCGGCAGAACATGACGAAAGCGCGCGAGGCCTCAAGGCTCCCGCGCGCCAAAACTGTTTTGCGAGCCAAGTGAAGAACCGAACCTGGCTCTTCCTCTTTCCCGGCCCGCGGTCAGGCAGAACCGGCGCATAGAAACTTCCGGCCTCAGGCCCGGAAATAATCCTGCAGGGCACGCACCTTCAGGTCACCGCTCACATAGGCCCTGATGCCCTGTGCGGCTGCGACCGCTCCGGACAAAGTGGTGTAATAAGGCACTTTCTGCAAGAGGGCGGCCCGCCGCAGAGAGCGGCTGTCCGCCAGTGCCTGTGCACCTTCGGTGGTGTTGAACACCAGTTGCACTTCACCATTCTTGATGGCGTCCACAATATGCGGGCGCCCCTCAAGCACCTTGTTGATCTTGCTGGCGGCCACACCGTGCTCCTCAAGGAAACGCTGCGTGCCGGAGGTGGCAATGACCTTGAAGCCCAGTTCTTCCAGCATCTTGATACTGGGCAGAATACGCTCCTTGTCATTGTCGCGCAGGGAAACGAACACCGTGCCGGATTTGGGCACCATGGTGCCACCACCCAACTGGCTCTTGGCGAAGGCCTCGCCAAAATCGGTATCCAGACCCATCACTTCACCGGTGGAGCGCATCTCCGGCCCCAGTACGGTATCCACACCTGGGAAACGGGCGAAGGGGAACACCGCTTCCTTGATCGCGATATGGTGCAAACGCTCCCACTTCATCTTGAAGCTGTCGAGGCTTTCACCCGCCATCACCCGCGCGGCGATCTTGGCGATGGGCTTACCCGCCACCTTGGCCACGAAGGGCACCGTGCGCGAGGCGCGCGGATTCACTTCCAGCACATAGATCTCATCGCCCTTGATGGCGTACTGCACATTCATCAGCCCGCCGACACCGAGCGCCAGGGCCATGGCCTTGGTCTGCTTCTTCAACTCGGTGATGGTTTCATCGCTCAGCGAATAGGGCGGCAACGAACAGGCGCTGTCACCCGAATGGATTCCCGCCTCCTCAATATGCTCCATAATACCGGCGACGAACACATCCTTGCCGTCGCACAGCGCATCCACGTCCACCTCAATGGCGTCTGAGAGATAACGGTCGAACAGCAGCGGATTCTTGCCGAGAACGGTGTTGATCTGCCCCGTCTTGTCGTTGGGGTAACGCGCCTTCACCTCCTGCGGCACGAGGCCCGGCAGCGTATCCATCAGATAATCGGAAAGCTGGCTTTCATCGCGCAGGATCTGCATGGCCCGGCCACCCAGCACATAGGAGGGGCGCACAACCATGGGGAAGCCGAGATCGGACGCCACCAGCCGGGCCTGCTCCACCGAATAGGCGATGCCATTGGCCGGCTGACGGATATTCAGACGCTCCAGAAGATGTTTGAAACGGTCACGGTCTTCCGCCAGATCAATGGCGTCGGGAGAGGTGCCGAGGATCGGGATATCGGCTTCTTCCAGCGCTTTGGCCAGCTTCAGCGGGGTCTGCCCGCCAAACTGCACGATCACGCCCTTAAGGGTGCCATTGGTACGCTCACGCTCCAGCAGCTCCAGCACATCCTCGGCCGTCAGCGGCTCGAAATAGAGGCGGTCGGAGGTATCGTAATCGGTCGAAACCGTCTCCGGATTGCAGTTGACCATGATGGACTCATAGCCCGCATCCTTGAGGGCGAAGGCCGCATGGCAGCAGCAATAATCGAACTCGATACCCTGACCGATCCGGTTCGGGCCACCGCCGAGAATAACCACCTTCTCACGATCAGAGGGATGCGATTCATCCGCAGGCACACCTGCGAAAGGCGTTTCATAGGTGGAATACATATAGGCGGTGGGCGAAGCGAATTCGGCGGCGCAGGTGTCAATGCGCTTGTAGACCGGATGCACATCCAGCTTGCGACGCAGCGCGCGCACCTCGGCCTCGCCCTTGCCAGCCAGTGTGGCCAGCCGCGCATCCGAGAAGCCCATGCTCTTCAGGTGACGGAACTGGCCGGCTGTCTGCGGCAGGCCGAAACGACGCACCTTCTGCTCGGCCTCAATGATCTCGCGGATCTGTGCAAGGAACCACGGGTCGATCTTGCAGGCGGCGTGGATCTGTTCATTGGTCAGGCCCAGACGCATCGCCTGTCCTACATAAAGCAGACGATCCGGCGTGGGGGTGCCCAAGGCGGCACGGATGGCGTTCTTGTCATCGCCCTGCCCCAGCCCCTCAATCTCGATATCGTCGAGGCCGGTCAGCCCGGTTTCCAAAGAGCGCAGCGCCTTCTGCAGGGATTCCTGGAAGGTGCGCCCAATGGCCATGGCCTCGCCGACAGACTTCATGGCTGTGGTCAGCACCGGGTCGGCGCCGGGGAACTTCTCGAAAGCGAAGCGCGGAATTTTCGTCACCACATAATCAATGGTGGGTTCGAAGGAGGCCGGGGTTGCGCCGCCCGTGATATCGTTTTCGATCTCATCGAGCGTGTAACCCACGGCCAGACGCGCCGCCACCTTGGCGATGGGGAAGCCCGTGGCTTTGGAGGCCAGCGCCGAGGAACGCGACACACGCGGATTCATCTCGATGACGATGAGGCGACCATCTTCCGGGTTCACGGCGAACTGCACGTTCGAGCCACCGGTTTCCACGCCGATCTCGCGCAGCACCGCAAGCGATGCGTCGCGCATGATCTGGTATTCCTTGTCGGTCAGCGTCAGGGCCGGAGCGACCGTGATGGAATCACCGGTATGGACGCCCATCGGGTCGAGATTCTCGATGGAGCAGACGATGATGCAGTTGTCCGCCTTGTCGCGGACGACCTCCATCTCATACTCCTTCCAGCCCAGTACGCTCTCTTCCACCAGCACTTCATTGGTAGGGGAAGCGTCAATACCGCGCTCGATGATCTCGATGAACTCGGCCTTGTTGTAGGCGATGCCGCCGCCGGTGCCGCCCATGGTGAAGCTGGGGCGGATGATGGCGGGCAGGCCCACTTCTTCCAGCGCATCCAGCGCCTGGGCCAGCGTCTTGATGTGGCGGGATTTCGGCGTTTCCAGACCGATCTTGGTCATCGCCTCACGGAACAACTCGCGGTCTTCTGCTTTGTCGATCGCCTCGGCCGTCGCGCCGATCATCTCGACATCAAACCTTTCGAGCGTACCCATCTTCTCAAGCGAGAGAGCGCAGTTCAGCGCCGTCTGGCCGCCCATGGTGGGCAGAATGGCGAAGCCCTTGGAGCGGTCACCACGCTCCTTTTCGATGATCTTGGTGACGATCTCAGCCGTGATAGGCTCGATATAGGTGGCGTCCGCCATGTCCGGGTCGGTCATGATGGTCGCGGGGTTCGAGTTCACCAGGACAACCCGGTAGCCCTCTTCCTTCAGCGCCTTCACCGCCTGGGTGCCGGAATAATCGAATTCGCACGCCTGTCCGATCACGATCGGGCCGGCGCCAATGATGAGGATGGTTTCGAGATCTGTGCGTTTCGGCATCGCTCTTCGGCGCTCTGGCTCTCTCTTGGGCGCTCGGTGCACTGGGCGTCTGGCTCACGCGGCTTGGGTCACCCCGGGCGCGATGCACCACCCGCCATCCGCTATGCATGACAGATGTCACACACCGGGCGTAAAAAAAGGGCCGCGAATCAACGCGCCCCATGAGGCATTAAAGGTTCGTCGCTTCCTGACGAACATGGTGGGCACCTGAAGGCACCCTGCACATCCGCGAAGCGAACCATTGGGGTGTTTCCTTAGACCATAATTTCCGCAGACGGAAGCGCATTCCGCCCCTTCCCCTCAAGGAACACCGCTTCGTGAGCTTTTTCCGCCTCCGAATACAGGTGAGCCGTCCCACTGGGCCTGCTCATGCACCAGCCCACCCGCTTCATCATCCAGACGATTCGCTGCCGTACGGCCTTGCGGCAGCACGCCCTGCCACCAGCCTGTACCGACTTGTTCGTCTACATCCGTCACGGGCACCAATAGAGCCATGTCCCCAGCGAAACTCTCCCATGCCCATGCCGCATTGGGCGAAAGCGCTGTCAAAACTGGCAATTCCGCCGCAACAGCAGCATGGAACGCCCCTGTCAGCCCCCGCCCCTCAGCCTCCTCGCGACCGAACTTGGAGAGCACGACTACCGTATCCGCTGCGCTTCCTCCTGCGGCCAGACGTGCGGCGATGCTCGCTTCCACCTCGGCGCAGGCATTCACCAGCCGTTCCGGGTCCAGACTGCACCCCTCTGCTCCCGACCCGAGATTCTGATGCAGGGCACTGACAGAACCGCTGGCGAGGTTGAGCAGCCGGACAGCTTGGTCTTCCATATCTTCGGTTACGCACTCCACTGCCCCGAGCACACATAGGCCGACGGCCCGCATCTCTTCCGCGCTCATGCGCAGCAGACCCTGCATCTGCACACGCGAGCCCCCTTGCAGTGCGAGAATGGTGATGTTCAAGGATGGCTCGGTCATGACAGTATCCGTGTCGGAACGCGTACCCAGACGGCGCTGAATTCAGCTAAATTCACAGGGTGTTTCGAATCTGTGAGGCAGCGTGAGCATCATCTCATCTCCGCCACAAGCGGTGACTAACTAGCATTTTCAGTGGCCTCTCGCTTCCTCCAGATGCATGGGCCAAGCTTTTTTCGAATCCACATGGTCGAAGATGCCATGCCCCGAGGTTGATCACCTGTGAAAACAATTCGACTACCGTCTGCCTCTTCCGGTCGTCTGGCGTTCATGCTCTGCCTCACGGCGGCCGCTTCCAGTCTTTTCGGAACTCTAGCTTTGGCGGCCCCGCGTCAGGACCCAATGATCCTGCGCCTGTCCCCTTCTGAACGGGTGGAGCAGCGCTGCAATGCGCGTGCAATGGGCGAAATCAGCCGGGAGCACAAGGAGATGCGGCCAGACAGCCTTGTCGCCTACGCCTTCTCGACACCGAAAATGAGTGATGATTCCATCAAGGCCCCGGGCGCAGCCGTCCGCAGCCGGGGGCACTGGTATCATCTCTCCTACAGTTGCCAGACGAATGCTGATGGCACTGATGTGCGCAGCTTCGCCTACCATCTCGGCAACCGCATCGAGAATGCCGAACTGGAAGGCACCCCTGTGCCTCACTGATTGATTTCAGACGACGGCACCGGGATTGTCAGGGCTCTCGCGCGGCCGGTGACAGGGCCGGCAATGACAAGATCACACCACGAACCGGACCGCCTATCTGCTTCGTCGCCCGCCCTTGCGGTATCCCTTTGTTTTCGGGTCCGGCCGGGGCCCAGGGCGATATTCATCCCCGGCAAGCGGCACGACCCGATCACTGCCCGGCCCCATATCATCCAGAGAGGGCTTGTGCGCACGGGTTTTCGGGGGAGCACGCTCTGAGGCGGCATAGCCGACCTGCTCTTCGCCGAAGCCCTCATCATCCACATCTGCGGCAGCCTTGTGACGGGCGCCTTTCGCAGCAGCACTTTTTGAGGTTTTTTGGGGGGTATTGGCAGCGCGGCCATATTTGCGCGCGCCCTTGAAGCCCCCTGTCCGGTCCTCAACCTCTACCTGCCGGACCAGCGGATCATCCGCCACGGCCAGTTCCGTCTCTTCCAGCCGGCGGATTTCATCACGCAGCCGGGCGGCAGTCTCGAAATCGAGATCGGCGGCGGCGGCGCGCATGCGCTTCTCCAGATCGGCAATCACGCTCTTGAGGTTGTGCCCGAAGGCCGCGCCCTCCTCCATCAGGCCGGTATCGACCTGCACGTGATCGCGCTCATAAGGCGAGTTGAGAATGTCGCCGATGGCCTTCTTCACGCTCTCCGGCGTGATGCCATGTTCTTCGTTATAGGCCATCTGCTTGGCGCGGCGGCGGCTGGTCTCCGCCATCGCGCGCTCCATGGAGCCCGTGATCTGGTCGGCATAGAGAATGACGCGGCCATCCACATTTCGCGCCGCACGGCCAATGGTCTGCACCAGCGAAGTTTCTGAGCGCAGAAAGCCTTCCTTGTCCGCATCCAGAATCGTCACCAGACCGCATTCGGGAATATCCAGCCCCTCGCGCAGCAGATTGATGCCGATGAGCGCATCGAACGCGCCCAGCCTCAAATCCCGGATGATCTCGATCCGCTCAATGGTGTCGATATCCGAATGCATGTAGCGCACCCGCACGCCATTCTCGTGCAGATATTCGGTGAGGTCTTCCGCCATGCGCTTGGTCAGCACCGTCACCAGCGTGCGATAACCCTTGGCCCCTGCCACACGCACCTCACCCAGCAGATCATCCACCTGCGTGCGCGCCGGGCGCACCTCCACCGGCGGATCAATCAGGCCGGTGGGACGGATGACCTGTTCAACGAACACGCCGCCAGTCTGGTTCATCTCCCATGGACCGGGTGTTGCGGAAACATGCACCGTCTGGGGACGCATCGCCTCCCATTCCTCAAAGCGCAGCGGGCGGTTATCCATGCAGCTTGGCAGGCGGAAACCATATTCCGCCAGCGTCGCTTTGCGCCGGAAGTCCCCGCGATACATGGCGCCGATCTGCGGCACGGTGACATGGCTTTCATCGATGAAAACCATAGCGTTGTCGGGCACATATTCGAATAGGGTCGGCGGCGGCTCGCCCGGCTTACGGCCTGTCAGCCAGCGTGAATAATTTTCGATACCCGCGCAGGCCCCCGTCGCCTCCATCATTTCCAGATCATAGCGGGTGCGCTGTTCCAGCCGCTGGGCCTCGAGCAGGCGGCCCATGCCATAAAGCTCCTCCAGCCGCATCTTCAGCTCGGCCTTGATGCCGGAAATGGCCTGAATGAGGGTCGGGCGCGGGGTCACATAATGCGAGGCGGCGTAGACACGCACGCTCTTCATGTCCCCGCTTTTCTGGCCGGTGAGCGGGTCGAACTCCGAGATGCTCTCCACCTCGTCGCCAAACAGCGAGACACGCCAGGCGCGATCCTCATAATGGGCCGGGAAAATCTCGATGACATCCCCGCGCACCCGGAAGGTACCGCGACCGAAATCGGCCTGGATGCGCTTGTATTGCAGCGCCACAAGGTCCGCCAGCAACTGGCGCTGATCAAGCTGGTCGCCCACCTTAATGTCGAACGTCATGGCCGAATAGGTCTCGACCGAACCGATACCGTAGATGCACGAGACCGAAGCGACTATGATCACATCATCCCGTTCCAGCAAAGCGCGGGTCGCCGCATGGCGCATGCGGTCGATCTGCTCATTGATGGAGGATTCCTTCTCGATATAGGTATCCGTGCGCGGCACATAGGCCTCGGGCTGGTAATAATCATAGTAGGAAACGAAATATTCCACCGCATTGTCGGGGAAGAAGCTCTTGAACTCCCCGTAAAGCTGGGCTGCCAGCGTCTTATTGGGGGCAAGAATAATCGCCGGGCGCTGAAGCCTTTCAATCACCTTGGCCATGGTGAAGGTCTTGCCCGATCCGGTGACGCCCAGCAGCACCTGATCGCGCTCGCCCTCCTGCGCCTGCGCACACAGTTCGGCAATGGCCTGCGGCTGGTCCCCAGACGGCTCGAAATCGCTCTTCATGGTGAAGCGCACGCCGCCTTCGGATTTCTCCGGGCGCTCTGGCCGGTGCGGCACCCACAATTGCCCATCGACCTCCGGCCGGCCATTCTCGATCAGGTTCGAGAGCGCCGCCACCGTGGCGGATGCGCCGGCAGACGCCTTGGCAAGGGTCAGATCCTTCGGATCCAGCCCCAAGGATTTCGCAAGCGCAGGGTCCAGCGCCTGTTCGGGCGCGGGCTCGAAATGTCGCTGGGATCGTTCACCCAGCTTTCCGGGACGGGATGCTTTGGCCATGTCGCCAATATGGGGGCGGCTGCGGCACGGGAAAAGCCCCCGTGCCTGCCTTTCCTGCAGCTCTCCGGATGCTGCCAGAGGCAGGAAGAGTTCCGCCCGGCACCCGGATGATGCGCACACGCCTGAATTCAGGCGTCCGGCGCTTTCGTTTCGGCAAAGCCCGTGCAGCGCGCCGCCAGATTATCCTGCCAGGCGGCAAGGCGCGGATGCTCCGCCCGCCAGGCGCCTTCAAAGCGCAGATCCAGAAAACCGAGCGCGCATGCCAGTGCAATATCACCGGCATCAGCCTCTTCACGCTCTGCCGGCGGATTGGCCTCCAGCATATCCAGCGTGCGCGTCACCTTGCCGTGCTGATGATCCAGCCATGTCTGGAAAACCAGTTCTTCCGGCCGCCAGAGGCGCTCATAGAACATCATGACGGCCGCATCCATCAGGCCATCACCCAGCGCTTCACGCTGCATGACCTCAATGCGCGCACGTGGCGCAACCGGATACAGGCGATCGCCACCGGCTTGCAGATCCAGATAGGCCAGAATGACGCGGGAATCGTAAAGTGCCTCACCGCCATCCGTCAGCAGAATGGGAATTTTGCCGAGGGGGTTCTGCTGAAACAACGTGTCGTCAGGCGCCCGCACATTTGTCAATTCCAGTTCCAGCGGCAGGCCAAGAACCGCAGCGGCGAGGCGCACCTTGCGCGCAAAGGGAGAGGTCAGGGAACAACGCAGACGCATGGCAGACACCCGAGATTGCTAAAGAGGCAGACTGGAGCGTCGGGACCGAGAAACATGTGTCACGAAACGCGGACGACGCTCCAACATGCCGTTTGGTCGCACGTTTTCACCTAAAGTGGTATCCACTCCGGTGAAATTTTGCCCGCGCGCCCCAGCCCGCCACAATGCGGAACACGAAGACCGGAATGCGGCCTCAACGCTCTCCCGTCAGCCAAGACACACGCACCCGGCCTTTGCCATCCCGCGCCATCAGCGGTGCGATGGCCGTGAACATGGTGCGCAGTTCTTCAGCTAGGGTGAAGGGCGGGTTGACGATGATGAGGCCAGAGCCCGACAATGTATTCAGGCTCCGGACCTGAGCGAAATCCAGCTCCACCCGCAGGGTCTTGGGCAGGTGCAGATGCGCAACCTGCCGGCAAAAACCGTCAACGGCCTTCAGATCCTTGATCGGATACCAGAGCATGAAAATGCCGGTCGCAAAGCGTCTATAGGCCGCCTCCAGGCCCTCGACCATGCGATGGAACTCGCCCGCTTCCTCAAAGGGCGGGTCCACCAGCACAAGGCCGCGCCGCTCCCGCGGTGGCAGATGGGCATGCAGCGCCTGATAGGCATCCTGCTGGATGATCTTGGCACGCGGATCATCGCCCAGACGCTTCTCCAGTCGCGCCCGCTCCTCAGGATGCAGTTCGCAGAAGATGAAACGATCCTGCGGACGTGACAGCGCCAGCGTCAGCGCGGGAGAACCTGGATAGAGCTGCGCACCATCGGCACGGAGGGTTCGCACAGCGTCCAGATAGGGACTCAGCAGTTCAGCAGCCGAAGCTGGCAATTCCGCCGCAAGCAGCCGCTCAATGCCCGCCTCGGCCTCCAAAGTGCGCTGGGCGCTGGAGCCAGCAAGATCGTAAAGCCCGGCCCCGGCATGCGTATCCAGCACCCGATAGGGCGCATCCTTGCGGCCCAGATAGGACAGCACCCGCGCCAATGCCGCATGTTTCATGACATCCGCTGGATTGCCGGCATGGAAGGCGTGGCGATAATTCATGTCATAAACCCGAAAATACAGCGCCGGCCGCAGCCGCGCCAAAAGGTGTTTCCCAAGCCGCCATCACCAGCGGGGAAACCAGTTTGGCAGCCAGCTCGAAGATGGCGGCTCAGCCTTCGCGCGCACGGGCGGCATCACCATGCGGTTCAGCCGACAGGCCCGCCGGTCTACCTCACCACAGGGGCGGAAGGCCAGATCACGGCTCATACAGATGCGCACCTCCCGCAGGCGATGCTTGTCGCAACTGACAGCCATCATGTTACGCTTGAGGCCCGGATTGGCGGCGATGAAAGCAGCTTCCAGCTCATCCGGGGAAAGGGTGCGGTATTGTTCCAGCCGCTGAAACTGCGTGGGCACCACAACATGTTCCCGAGCGTCGCGCAGCGTCTCGAAATAACGCTCAGCACTCAGACCGGAACAGGTACCATGCTTGCGCCACTGATGGATCGCCAGCCCCCGGCTGGGCATGATGTCCATCACGGCCTTCAGGGTTGAATTGGGGACATAAGGGGCCGGATAAACGCAATTTGCGGGCGCGCCACGCTCATATTGCGGCCACAGCCCATGCACCACAAAGGCATAGGGCCGCTCGCGATTGCATTGTGCATCCTTGCCCGCCTTTTCCCCCTGCGCTTCGCAATAAGTGGGCGACCAGGAGAGGGAAAGCACGTAAAAATCGAACTGACCTGGAACATCTCGCGGTTCGGCAGAGGCCGGCGCATGCCACAGCAACGCCAGGCCGAAAGCCAGCACAGCCCCCGCCCGGATGGAAGAGAATAGCGCTCTTGCGCGCGCCTGGCAGGAAAAACGGAACATAATAAATGCGCGGATGCGGTGGAACCAGCGCACGCCCTCACCCTTGCGCATAATGGCTCAGGCCCCAGTTGCTACAGGCCCGATCATGGACGCGCCATCTGACACCCGGGAGCATAGGCATAATTGTGATCCAGCCCATCGATACACCAGCGCACGCCCCAAGAGGCCCCGATGAAACCACCATCTTCCACGATGGAGTAATAGATCGAACGCTTGCGCGCATCACTGGTCACGACCGTGCCACTGCAATAGCGGGTCGGCACATAGGCCGGCCCCCAAGGACGGAAGGCAATTTCCTTCACCGGACCGAATTCGGAAATGGAAAGATCAGAAGACCAGAAACGACGTTCTGTTTGAGAGAAACGCTGGGCGATCAGGCTCAGGGCGCTGGGCTCATCACAGGCCGGCACATTGCCTGAAAAACTCTGGCCTGGGAGCCAGAAATTTTTCTCCAGCAGGCTTGCGGCTTGCGCCTGAGGCGCGGCACCCAGCAGCAGAGCCCCAAGAGTTGCTGCAAAGCCGGCGAATCCCGCGCGTTTGACGATCTTGCTGAACGTACCGTGCGCCTGATTCCCCATGACCCTCTCCACTCCTGATCAGTCCGCTATCAAAATATCATAGCGTAGCGTGTGGGCGGACAGTGCGTCCCTCACCCTTACGGGTCAAGCGCACCAAAGTCACACCCCCCGAAAAAATACCATCCACCTGCTCTACAACCCACAAAATGCCACAGGGAAGATCCACCCCTACTGTCGAGGCAACTGATCTCCGGCCACACCTGCCGTCGAAGGTTCGAGGATCAGGGTCACGCCTGCAATGGAAAGACTGAGACCGCTATCGGAAGACACGCTGACAGGCTGCAATGTCACCTGTCGCGTCACATCCTTGGCGGCCAGCACATTGGCGGAAAAGCCCGGCCCGAGAGCGAAACCGGAGGTAAAGCCGACGTAAGTGCCAGCCAACGCCCCCTTCTCCAGCGTGGAAGAAGTGGCAACAACGCCCCAGAGCATACTGCCCTGATCGGAAATGCCGATATCAAGGCCAACCCGCTCCAGCGTGCCCGTATAATAATGATTACGCCCGGCTGAGGGACGATATTCGCAGCGCACACGCCGCGTCGAGCCAAAACCCGTTCCCGTCGCAAATTCGCCACGACACTCCAGCAAGCCCGCTGCAACTTGCGGAATAGCACCTTCAGGTGCTTCTGGCACTGATGGGGCAACAGACCGTGCCGGCGGAGGAGCCGGATCTGGAGCCACATTGATTTGCGGCAAATCTTCAGATGCAGGATCTTGCGGGGCAGCGGTTTCAACCTGCTGGGCGGAAACCGAAACCGACCACAGACCCGCTACTATTGCGAACAGAACGGGGCGGAACATGAGCATGGTCATATCCTACCCCAATCCTGTACGACAATCAGATCACTTCGTGTAACGAGGTGCTGCCATGGGCTCCAGACGCAGGTTCGCAACGCCGGCCGCCACGGTTGCACCGGAAGTGCCTTCCAAAGACAGCGGCTGCAGCGAGATGGAGTTGCGCGAACCACCGACCAGAACATTCACGCCGCCACCCACATTCAGGGCCGCATTGGCGGAAACGCCGACATAGTTACCCGTCAGCGAGCTGGTGCTGACATTGCTGGTGGGCGCGAACACGCTCCACGCCAAGGTGCCACCGGTGGTCATGCCGATATCCACGCCGAGACGGGAGATTGTGCCCTTGTAATTGCCCATGATGCCATAAGGCTGAACAGAGGAAGAGCGCAGCTCACAGGTGAGGTTACGGACAGAGCCAATGACGAGGCCGACAGACGGCGCGACATTACAAACCAGCACGCCCACTTCCACCGAAGCCTGTGGCGCAGTAGCGACCGGAGCCGGACGCGAGGTGCTGAGATCGGCAGCAGCGGCCGGGGTGGCGGAGACAGCCGCGAGAGCGGCAAGGCCCAGAAGACCAGAGAAGGTACGCATGGAATCCCCCTTTATAAGGCGATAGGGTCACCTAAGAGCACCATGGCACACGCGCAATACTCTATTTAGGTTAATAAAGTGTTTTTCACTCTATTTAGCTTAATAAAGTGTTTTTCCGCGAACGCGTTGCCCGTATGTGACGCTTTATGGGGCGCTTGCAGGGGATTACGGCCTGAAACGCCCCGGTTTTCAGCGCAGCGAGAGGCTGGACACACCCAGCCCCAGATTCACGCCCGTCTGCTTTTCGACAGAAAACGGTTGAAGCGAGATGGTGTTGTTATTGCCACCCAGAAGCACATTGGCCCCCACGCCATTGCCCAGGGAGGCATTGCTGGATGCACCCACATAAGTGCCGCGCAGGCTGTCAGCCTTTACAACAGAGGACGGTGCCAGCACATTCCAAACCAGCGTGCCCTTGCCGTTGAAACCGATATCAAGGCCGAAGCGACGCATTTCGCCCTGATAGGTCTGCGTCTTCACACCGCGGATGCTCGGTTTGAAGGTGCAACTCAGATCACGTTCAGAACCGATCACGAAGGCAACATTTGGGGCCATCTTGCATTCCAGACGACCCACCTGCGCACGGTCCTGAGATGCAGCGTTAGAAGCGGCACTTGCCGGAATCCCAGCAACAGCGAGCAAACCGCCCGCAACACATCCTGCCTTGAACAGGGACTTCATGATGATTGCTCCTTCAGATGGCAGCCAACCCCATTTTAAAGGAGTTGGATGACAGGCAGCATAAGCCCGCACCGGATTCGGCCCACAAGCGCAAGCTTGACCGCAGATTTTGCCACTTTCCGGGCAACAAAAAGAAGAAGCGCCGATTTCTGGGGAGAAACCGGCGCTTTTTACTCAGTCCAGAGAAGCTGTCAGCTCAGGGCAGCGCAAAAACGCTGGATGCGCTTGCAGGCTTCTTCCAGCTCTTCCGTGGACGTGGCGTAGGAGATGCGGAAGGCCGGGCCCAGACCGAAGGCAGAGCCATGCACCACAGCCACACCCTCGGCTTCCAGAAGCTGGGTGGCGAACACTTCGTCATCGGCGATCTTCACGCCACCTGGCGTGCTCTTGCCGATGGCGCCGGCGCAGGAGGGGAACACATAGAAGGCCCCTTCCGGCGTCGGGCAGGTCAGTCCTTCGGCTGCGTTCAGCATGGAAACCACCAGATCGCGCCGGCCCTTGAACACAGCATTGTTGCTGGCGATGAAATCCTGCGGTCCGTTCAGCGCTTCCACCGCCGCCCACTGGGAAATGGAGCAGGGATTGGAGGTAGACTGGGACTGCAGCGTCCCCATGGCCTTGATGATCTGCTCCGGGCCAGCCACATAGCCGATCCGCCAGCCCGTCATGCAATAGGCTTTGGATACGCCGTTCATCGTCAGCGTGCGGTCATAAAGACGCGGCTCAACCTGCGCCGGCGTGACGAACTTGAAATCGTCATAGACGAGATGCTCATACATATCGTCGGTGAGGATCCACACATGCGGATGCTTCATCAGCACATCGGTCAGCGCCTTCAGTTCATCATGGCTGTAGGCTGCGCCCGAGGGGTTGGACGGCGAGTTGAAGATGAGCCACTTGGTCTTGGGCGTAATGGCCGCCTCAAGCACCTCGGGGCGCAGCTTGAAATTATCCTCAAGGCGCGTCATCACCGGCACCGGCTTGCCGCCGCAGAACTCGACAATATCCGGGTAGCTCACCCAGTAAGGGGCAGGAATGAGCACCTCATCGCCTTCATCCACAGTCGCGACAAGGGCGTTGAACAGCACCTGCTTGCCACCCGTGCCGACAGACACCTGAGACGGCTTGTAGTCGAGATCGTTGTCGCGCTTCAGCTTGGCGCAGATCGCCTTCTTCAGCTCGGGAATACCATCAACGGCGGTATACTTCGTCTCACCCCGGCGGATCGCGGCGATGGCAGCTTCCTTGATATTGTCCGGGGTGTTGAAATCCGGCTCACCCGCGCTCAGGGCAATGATATCACGCCCGGCCGCTTTCAGTTCCCGCGCCTTGTTGGAGATGGCAATGGTGGGGGACGGCTTGATGCGCTTCAGCGCGGACGAAATGAGGCTCATGGCCTTGCTGCTCCAGACGCGCCCTTCCCTCTGCGGCAACTCCGCCTCAGCATATGGGCGCTGATGTGACTTGAACGCTGGGCACCGCAATTCGGTGCGTGCGGACGATAGTGCAGCCTCTGCCCCGGAACAAGGCGGAAATCGGCAGAAATCGCGGTTCAGAATGACTCTCGTTGCCTCCACTCAGCTCTTGTCCGGGCACTCTGACCAGGCCCACAGGAACTGTGATGAAACCGCAGGGACAGCAGCTTCCATCTTGCCTTTCACCCATTCTGAGACATGCTCATATCAGCGGCACAAGGCCCCTTCTGGAGATCATCCGTAGTGCTGACCCTTTATTCCTCCCAGTCGTCCGGCAATTCCTACAAAGTGCGGCTGCTGCTGGCGAAACTGCGCTGCCCCTTCCGGCTGGTGAATATTGATATTTTCGCCGGGGAGAATCGCACACCGGAATTTCTGGCGCTCAATCCGGAGGGCCGCGTGCCGCTGCTGGCTGTTGAAGGGCGTCATCTCGCCGAATCCAACGCCATACTGTTCTATCTCGCGCGCAACACCCGTTTCCTGCCGCATGCACCGCTGGATGAGGCGGAGACCCTGCGCTGGATGTTCTTTGAACAGAACAGCCATGAACCCGGTATTGCCGCCGCACGTTTCTGGCTGCGTCAGGTGCGTGGCGGGCGGGATTTGCGCACCCATGATGTGGACCGCTGGTTGGAGGAAGGTTATGCTGCCCTCAAATCCATGGAACGCCACCTCCAGAATCGGGATTTCTTCGTCGGTGAGAGCCTGACCGTGGCAGATATCGCCCTCTATGCGCATACCCACATGGCTGAGGACGCGGATTTTTTACTCGATACATTTCCTGCCACCCGGCGCTGGCTGGAACGGGTGGCAGCCCAGCCGGACCATGTCGATATGAACTGGCGACCTGCCGATAGCCCGCAACCGGAACAGGCATAGCGGGGAAAACCCCTGCGCATTAAAGCAGATGTCATGATGTTGCCACGTTCTGCCGAAGTGCAGCCGTGGAGCAGCCATACTCCCCCGTCATTGTCGAACTTGCAGCACATGGGTGATTCGTTTTTAAGGCGCTGCCGTTTCGTGTGAGGTCAGCATGTCCCACTTTGGCACACCGCACAGCATGTTTGGCACATCCGGCGCCCAGAGGGGCCTGCATGGCCGTTATGATGCCTATGGTGAAAAGCCGAGCCGGACCTGGGATGGAGATGAGGCCAGTTCAAGCCCCGCCATGAACTCCCCGGCAGATCCGGAAACCCTCGCTCGCGCTCTGCGTGCGCACAAGGCGGGTGATGTCGTGACCCAGGCCATGCTCACCCTGTCCTTGATGCTGGCCATTGGCGTGGTTGCGATCGTGCTGAGCGTGGAACGCGCTTCAGCCTCCGGCTTCCTCATGCGTGGGGTGACGGACCATGTACCGACAATCGCGGCCATCGGCCTTGTGGGCACTGTCGTGCTGTTCGCCACGCGTGCAGCCGTGCGTGAAATTCGCATCCGGGCGGAGCGTCACCCCCGCCGCTGATCAGGCATGCTCAGCATAGCGCCATCAGTGCCTGAGAAGACCCAAATCAGAACGCCCTAATCCTCTGAGAAGCGATGGCGAACCGGCGGGCGGACCACAGGGCGCTCGCCGTCCTCATCCTCGTCTTCCGTAACGGGTATGGCATAGCTGCCGGAAAGCCAGCGGTTCAAATCCACGTCTGCACAGCGTTTGGAGCAGAAGGGACGATAGGCATGCACGCCCGGCTTGCCACAAATCGGGCATGGCCGACCGGTAGGGGTTTCCGGCGTCTTGTCTGTCGCCTTATCCGTCATGTCGCACACCCTACCCAGCCCGCACGCACATCATAGCCATGACCCGCCAGCAGGCTTACGGTCTCATTCAGGGGCAGGCCCACCACACTGGTGTAGGAGCCCACGATCTTCAGTACGAAACTGCCCGCAATGCCCTGTATGGCATAGCCGCCAGCCTTGCCCCGCCACTCTCCGCAGGCCAGATAATCCGCCAGCTCCATGCCGGAAAGGCGCTTGAAGCGCACCCGCGTTTCCACAAGGCGCGTGTGGCTGTAGCCCCTCAGATCCACAAGGCACACGCCGGTATAAACCCGGTGGGAGCGCCCCGAAAGCAGGCGCAGGCAGGCTTCCGCCTCCTCCTGAAGATCCGGCTTGGGCAGAATGCGGCGGCCCACGGCCACCACCGTATCCGCAGCCAGAACCAGCCCAGACAGGCCAGCCTCACGCGCGCGTGCGGCCACCAGTTCGCCCTTGGCGCTGGCCAGACGCTGCGCCAGACGGCGTGGCAACTCGCCCCGCTCCGGGGTTTCATCCATATCTGCCGGCATCAGCAGATCAGGCGTGATCCCGGCCTGATTGAGCAACGCCAGCCGACGCGGCGAACCCGAGGCCAGAATGAGCTTCAGCTTTTCGCTCACAGACTTCACCATTTTCTGAGGCAGGCCGGCGCATGGCACGCCGACGCTGCGGGGGCGCACAATGCCCCTATTTCTGTTCGTCGGGCAACAGTGCGGGCTCTTCCGCGGCGCTTTCCTCGATGGCCTCGATCATGTCAGCGCGGGAGGCATGACGCCCGGCGATGAAGCCCACAATGACCAGCTGCAGGAA
>JBFWLR010000007.1:57519-226884 GCA_050252035.1 Xanthobacter sp. | reverse complement strand
TGTGACCAAGCGAATTGACGGCAATGCCGGACGCGAAGTCCAGATAGCGCTCGCCATCCTGCGTATAGAGCCACGATCCTTTTCCGAACTCGAATGAAAGATCGATCCGCTTGAAAACCTGCAAAAGGAGATCAACACCCTGTGCCCATTGCCGAAGAACGCCGCATCCTGTCAGCCATTGAGGGGGAGAGGATGCGTGAGCCACGCGAGATGACCCTCGAACGGGAAAAGAACCGCTAAGATGAGAGTGGTGTCTCTAAAGGAGGCAGCAGAGACAGCGGAGATCAGCCTGACTACGCTTCGCAGAAGGATAGATTCGGGTCCCGGTCCACACGTTCTGAAGCTGTCTGCCAGACGAGTCGGCATCCGCATTGCGGATCTAAGAAACTGGATAGATAGCCTCTGAGAGGATTAATTCCGCTTCCTATATGCTTCCTAGGTGAAAAATCTAGGAAGTAACTTATCTTTTAAGTCATTGGGATTATTGGTGAGCCCGTTGGGATTCGAACCCAAGACCCCATGATTAAAAGGCGCTTTAGGCGCACCTACATGCTCCTAGCCGCACCGTGGGTCTCTTGACGTTACAAGCTGTTATCGGTGATTCTCGTTGTCACCGGGAGCAGGCAGTAGCAGCTTTTTGTGCCCCCGGCGTGCCCCCGAGGTAAAAACGTCCTCGTTTTTATCACTGGGGTCAGGTTCACCGGATTGAGGGGCAGGACAATGGCAACTCTGACGCTCACAGACACGTTTATCCGGTCGGTCCAGCCGCCGGCTGCCGGGCGCGATGATTATGTAGATGAGCGTGTGCCTGGCCTCTCCCTGCGTGTCAGCGCCACTGGTGTGAAGTCGTGGTCACTGCGCTTTCGTGACAAAGTGACGGGACGGATCGAACGCCTCACCATCGGCAGATACCCAGCCGTGTCGTTGGCGCAGGCCCGTGCCGTAGCCACGAAGAAAGTCATCGGCATTGTCGAGGGTGATAATCCGCAGGACATCATTCGCCGGGACCGAGCCGCCCATGCATCCGGTATCAGCTTCGATGAACTGGCAGACCGCTTCATGGAGGAATACGTCAGCCAGAAACGCCCGAAGTCCTACTCCAGCTATAAAACAGCCCTGTCGAAGGCCCGCAAGGCCTGGGGCAACTGGAAGGCCCGTGAGATTGCCCGTGACGATGTGATGGATCTCACAGAGCGCCTGGCCGTTGCCGCCCCTGTCGGCACAAATCGTATGCTGTCTGTTCTCTCCAAGATGTTCAACTGGGCACTGGACCTACGCGATCCACCGGTGTCGTCCTCACCGGTCGCTCGAGTGCCGAAGCCGGGCATCGAGCGGGCCCGTGACCGTGTGCTGCGAGATGATGAAATTGCAGTGCTCTGGGCTGCCTGGCAGGCCCAATGCGCGCCCGAGGTGGCGCGGGTATTCATGACCCTGCTGCTGACCGGCCAGCGGCTCTCTGAGGTCGTTCATATGGAGCGCGATGAACTGCTTGACCTCCATTCTATGCGCCTTGCCCGCTGGCACCTGCCTGCGGATCGGGTGAAGAACAGCCGCGGGCATATCGTCCCTCTGTCTCCGCAGGCCGTGGCCATCATCAAGGCCGCAATTTCAGCAGGCGGCGATGACACCACAGCCGTGTTCGCCTCCCGGCGCAATCCCGGGCAGCATTTCGATAGACAATCATTCGCCCGGGCGATGAAGCGAGTGGTGACCGGGCTCGAGTTGGATGGCCCGGATCAAAAGACGATACGGCGTATTCAGGGAGACCCGCCAACGCCTCATGACCTGCGGCGAACGGTAGGCACCGGACTGGGCATGCTGGGCACCCGGCGTGAGGTCATCAAGGCAGTCCTGAACCACATGGAGCGCGACGTGACAGCGGTCTATGCCCTGCATGATTACCTCGACGACAAGCGCGAGGCCCTTTGTTTGTGGGCAGATCATGTCGAGAAGCTCACCCGGCCCGTGGCCGGTGACAATGTACTGGTCATGAGGGGACGGTGATGGAGGATGAAAACGCATCATTCTGGGATATGGTCAGTCCAGTTTACTCAGAGGCTGAAGAGGAGGCAATCAAGGCATGCCTGTCTAGATTAACCGGGTATGATATTCCTCTGCCTTGCACTGACGATGAAGTATGCATCTGGGAATTTTTCCGAGCTGAGGTTGCCTCACTTTTCCATTTTGCTGATTTTTATAAGATTTCAAGTAAAGATAAAAGTCGCTTGCCTCGAGAGTTATCTCAAGCATTGATGGATGTCAGAAATGCAGCCCGGCTCTTGGTAAACTTCCTTGGCGAAGTTAGCGGGAATACATTGAACACGCGTCAGAGTCCCGCGAGGATGTGGCTTGAAGGGACTGGTATCGGCTTCCCTTCAGTGAATGGCGTTCAGGAACTTCTCCATAAGATAGAGAGCGCCTGCGACCAGGAGATTGAACAGATGTCACCCCGCTGTGTACGGCCTGCTGACAAGCGCTCCCACAATGCGAGCAAGCCGATATTAAGACTGCTTGAGCAGGCCGTGGCTCACTGCTGGATCGCCCATGGTGGAGAAATCAACTACGGCGAGGAATACGAAGCTTTTTACATGCTGTGCGTCAGTCCTATTGACAAACGACCGGAGCTTGGTCGCGCTCATAACATTGCATTGACGGAGAGTTCATTTAGCAACCATGTGAAATACTTGCACAAAGGCATATACCGCTATTTGGCCTGATTAAATCACGCAATCCATTGATAACACGCATCGTTTTTCAAGTTCAAAAAATAGACTTCGTTTAAGAAAAGACACGGCCACCAAAATCCGTCATCCCTCAATGCACCGGGCCACACCGAGCGGCCCCAGCATTCACCGAGGGAAACGATGGGCGATTTAAGTAATGATAATGCGTTCAAGCCTGTAAAGCTCCTGTCTCTCACAGAAGTGAGTGAGCGCATCGGGCGCAGCCGGTGGTGGATCACAAGAAATTGCCGGGTCGGGGACTTTCCACGTCCGGTCAATACCGGGACACGGTACCCGCTTTTTATTGAGCACGAGATCGAGGCATGGGTCGCCAGCCTCGTTGAGGCTCGGGATAGCAATGCTCCCGCGCGCAGGTGACGTGTGTCCTTTTGAAAGGAAAGCAACATGACCAAAGCGAAGAAGATAGGCGAGATCACGGTGAACGGGCGGCAGGTGAGCATGTTCACGCCGCCGCATGACCAGCCTGATTTCATGTGGGTGGATATTGAAGAACTGGCTCGGGCCTTCCTGCCACGGGCAGAAGCCCGGCGGATGGCAGCCATGGCGCGCCAGGTCGGCGGCAACAAGCGGACCCACGCGACCGCCACGAACGGGGACAAGATTGTCACCATCGTCTGCCATGCGGAAGCGCAGGGCTTCCTCGGATTCCTCGACGTGAAGGCCGGGCGGGTTCCGCGCAACAGCGAGGACATGGGGCCATCCAGCGACACTTATAGCTGGGCTGCGGCGAAGTTTGAGAGCGAGCATGGCAAGCTCAACAGCCAAGAGGCCATTATCCATGCCTTCCACAATCAGGGTGGCCCGTTCACGGCGGGCGCGAGCTACAGGGGAGATCCGCAATGAACATGCAGATTGTGGCCATTGAGCCATCCCTCAGAGGGCGCCACCCTCGGGTGACATTCATCCCGCCCGGAGAACCTGTCCTGACGACTGCCGAGGAATGGCGTGATCAGTTCAGGGCGATGGTCAAAGCCGGCTTCACCGTCGATGAGATGGATAGCTTCGTTGAATGGATCTCATCAAGCAATGAGGACGCCGATAGCCTGATCGAAGGCTACCAGCTTTGGATTGCCAGCGATTGGGACGAAACCAACCATCGGAGAGTGTTCATGCTCGACAGTCATCAGGTCCGCGAACACATCATCGCCGCGATGGACCTTCTCGAAGCCCTCGACAAGTACATCGTCTATGCCACTCAGGACGATAACCCCGAGCAGTATTTCCAATTCACAAAACCTGCGCAGGACAGGCTAGAGGCCATGTTGTCCGTGCCAGATGCCTTGCTGGGCTTGACGATGAAGAAGGGGCTTCAGGCCGTGGAATTTCTTCAGCAGGCCAAGCGTCAGGCAGATCAGGAGTTCTCAGAAACCAGCAATGGGCTGGTGATTGAGAGCCTCGTGGACGCCATTACGGTCCATCTGATGACCGTCAGCAGCGATCCATCTGACCAAGAACTGGAACGGATCTTCGCCAGCCCCAAGGTCAGCGCCGAACTGGACGCGCTGATCCCCCATTGACCAGTTCACAACAGGAGAAAGACTATGACGACGAGCAATATTAACGGCGATTATGCGCAAGCCGGATTATGCGTTCTCGACGCGATTGCAGATGTGATTAAATTTGGCGTGCCGAAGAAGGCCACAGAACTTCACGATATTCTGGAATCTGCATTGGATGCTGCACGGGCACAGTTGGAGCGGATCACCGCTTCCACCTCCCATCAGGACTTCTGCAAGAAAGCTTTTCATATCAAAGGGCAGATGCAGCGCATTGAAAACACGATCAATGCAGAGGCTCGCCGGTCCATTGCCATCGTCATCAAGCGCTACGTTGAAGCCGTCATCAATCTTCTGGAAGAGATGCGGAATGACTTCCTGTATGACATCATTGAAGAACGCCAGTACGCTTGCTTCTGACCTTTGAGTGAGATGCCGACCGGCCGGCGGCATCTTCCCCGTAATGCTTATG
The DNA here is from genome assembly GCA_050252035.1 of Xanthobacter sp. Taxonomy (GTDB): domain Bacteria; phylum Pseudomonadota; class Alphaproteobacteria; order Rhizobiales; family Xanthobacteraceae; genus Xanthobacter. Next base: position 222,172 of record JBFWLR010000007.1, on the reverse strand, counting down.
AATTCTGAGACGCTGCCAATTCTTGCCGGGCTCGAGCTATGGCCCGCCGCCTTTGGGCGCAGCGCTGTTTCGCCGTACAGGCCTTGACCGCCCCCGGAGCGATTGTCCTGGGCAAGGCTGCCACAGCCTTCTGCTTCTTTACCAGCAAGCACACAGTCTCCTTTGTCAGCTTCAGCTCGCCGGCATCGCGCATCGTGCGCAACGCAGCGCCAAAGCGCGCGAACGATTGCGACGTGTGCTCGCACCATCCATCCGCAATCAAATGCGCGAAAAGCTGACGGCGGTTCACCTCGGCCCCGATCTCAAGGCGTGTCCGCACGGCATGGCGGATGGCGCTCGATGAGCTGCCGCTGCTGTAATCAGTAGGCGGGCGCTCAAATCCCCAATCATCAAAATCATCCATGTCAGCTCACCACCGTTGTGGGAAAAACCCATAACGAGAACACCACCTGCGGGCCTGCGCCCGCATGGCTGATTTTCAGGCTGCCCGGCTGGATCTGCACGGTGCGTTCCTCGAAGAGGCTTCCATTGAAGGTGACACGCATACGGAAGCGCGAGGCCGCCCGGTGGGTGGTCACTTCAAGGAATGTATCCAGAGCGGCGAACTGGGTCTGAGTGAGGATGCGCCCCCAGGTGATGGAATCGAGCGGGGCAGGGCGGCGGCGCACGCGAACGTCGCCGCTTTCCATCTCGGTCGCCAGATGGTCACGGGCCGGGGTGCGGTCCCACAGATCCGTATGGGGCTGGTACGGCACCGCCGTTGGCCATGAGGGGATTGCCATCAGCCGATTCCCCGCGCTGGGTTGAGGCCGAAGCGCTGCTGATTAGCCGATGTGATCGGCCCCATCTTGCGAATGTCTTCAATCAAAATGGCCTTCATCATGCGCTCGATGTCGATGTTGGATTGCGCCAGCGCCTCTTTCAGGCCGGCGTTGTCCTTGTCCCCGCCGCTGGTCGTGATGTTGTAGGTGGGCGAGACTGTGACATTGTTTGTCTGGGCCGTGCCGCCGCTCGTGGCCCCGGCCATGCTTGGCGGTGCCTTCAGCGTGGCGGGGATGCCCACAGCGCCACCTGACGCGAAGCCCGGCAGGCTCTTTCCCCGGCGCAGTGCCTCGAGGTTCCCAGCCCCAAGCCGTGCCGTGGCGGCCTTGTCGAAGACGTATTCCCCCCGGTGCACGATTCCGGCCGGATCATGTTTGCCACCATCCCCTGTGTAGCCGCCCTGATCGTACAGGCCGATGGAGCCGCCCGCGCCGCCGGTGAAGGCGCCAGCAACGCCGCCGATCAACTGACCAATGAGGCCACCACCCCCAGAGCCAGAGCCGCCGCCGCCTCCAAGCAAACCCTGACCACCCATGATGGAGCCGAGCGGCCCCTCACCCAGCAGGGTTGCCTGTAGCACCGCATCCATGAGGGATGATGTCAGGTCTTTCACCACATCATCCAGCGTGCGCGCGCCGGTGATGAGGTCCGAAATTCCGGCGCTCATCTTGCTGCCCAGATAGCCCCGCAGCTCATCGGCGCGGGCCATAGCCTCTCCCGCATCCTCGAGCTTCGCGGCGGCCTGCGCATAGGCTTCTGCCTCGGCATTGATCTGGGCTTGGATCTCCGGGGAGACGGCCACCCCGGCCCGGCGGGCGTCATCCAGCAGTTTCTGCCCGGCCCGGAGCTTCTCCGTCTCATAGGTGCTCTTGCCCAGCGCGGCCTGCTCCAGCTCAAGCCAGCGGATTTCCTCCCGCATGCTGTCGATGCTGGCTTCAAAGCGCTGCCCGGGCGTGGTCTTGCTACCGCCTGTCGTCTTCTTTGGCTTGTTGCTCGCCGGATCAATGGCGGCCTGCTTGCGAGCGGCGGCCTGCGCTTCAATTTGCGCCAGACCAGACGTGACCCCATCCAGAAGCGAGTCAATGTCGTTGCCAGTCTTTGGCTTGCCGGCCTCGTCCTTGAGAAGTGTCGGCTGTTCAACGCCAGTATTGAGCAACCGCCCCAGCGCAGTCCCGTTGCCCCCGGCTTCCAGTTTCTTCCAGATACCGTGATTGCCGAGGTCCGTCAGGAACTGTTGAACCGAGGTTGCCCAGCTATCGAAAGCCTCCGCAACGGATACAATCGCACCCTTGAGCCGGGCTTCCACGGTCGCAGCGAGCGTGTTGAACTTGCGGTCCAAGTCCTCAGCGGACTTCACCATCTCGGCATCCATCACAATGCCGAGGTCACGAGCCTCACGGCGCATATCAACGATGGAACGCTGTCCACTTTCGAGAAAGCGCACGAACTGTTCGCCACCCGTACCGCCGAAAATCTCGTCGGCAATGCGGATTTGGGAGGCCGTATCGAGCAGCTTCAGCTTGTCTATGATCTCTTCAAACAGAACGTCTGGCTGTTCCAGCTTCTCTTTCAGCTCTTCTGCCGAGAAGCCGAGGCGCTGGAATGCCTCCGCGCCGCCGCCTGCACCTGTGAGAATAAATTCGTCGGCCCTGATCTGAAGCTCTTTCAGGCCATCAGCGAGGGCATCCGGGCCTACGCGCGCCTGCTGTGCGGCATAGGAGAGTTCCTGAAAGGCCTCGACACCCACACCGGCTTTCTTCGCCTCGGCTGCCATATCGGCGATGCTCGATGTGACGTTGCGGACGGACGCGACCACTCCGGCAAGGCCCGCTCCGGCGGCAATCCCGCCTATGCCCAGCAGGCCCATGCCGGCATTGAAGCCCGCCCCGGCCTTTGCCAAGGATGCCTTCATGCGGGCGGCCATGGTCTCCGTGCGCTTCTCGATGTCGCGCAGGTTCTTGTTTGCCGAGTTCTTGCCCTTGGCGAGGTTCTTCTCGAAGTCCTTGATCCGGGCCTCGAGCAGAAAAACAAGGCGTTCGCCATCCGTGCTCATGCGAAAAACTCCATGATCTTGTCGAAGCCCTCATCAGTGCTGAAGGCGGATTTGTGCTGTTCGCCGGCAGAGGCGCGGGCAACAGCCATGGCGGCGGCTACAGCGCCGTCGATACGGTCTGTGCTCTTGCCCTTGTGGAACATGCGATTGCCCGCAGTGTCGGTGTGAATGGCGATGTTCTGGACGTTCCAGCGCAGCACCGGATGGCCGCCATGGGTGAAGTTCCGGCCCACGATGGCGCGTTCCAGTTCCTTCACCGCCGGGGCCATCGTCACCCAGCCCTGCCGCATCTCGACGGCGGGCAGGCCATCCTCTGAAAGGTTGGCCATCATGTTGCGCCCGTAGTGCGGATCGAAGGCAATCTCGCGCACATCGAAGCGGACGCATAAATCCCGGATGGCACCTTCCACATGGCGGAAGTCCACCACGTTGCCGGGCGTCGGGGTGATGAAACCACCTTCCGCCCAGGTGGGATAAGGCACCCCGTCACGGTCGGCACGGGCAAGCAGGTTATCGGCTGGGCAGAAGAACCACGGATGCACGGTGTAGGCGTCATCACCCGTTTTCCATGCCGCCACGATGCAGGTCAGGTCGCCATTGGATGACAGGTCCACAGCCAGCCAGCATGGCAGGCCTTCCAGAGCTGCCAGATCCACGAATGGATCGGCGGAATGGTCCAGCCAGATATTCAGGTTCAATTGCCGGAAGGCTTCCCGGTCACCAACGCGGCGCTCACCTTCACGGGCTAACTGGCGCAGGCCTTCAAGGTCAGGATAGCCATGAGCAAGGCCGGGGTTCACCCGGTGCCAGAGTTTCTCGTCGCGCCAATCGTCGTCTTTGCTGGCCTCGAACAGAACCGGCAGGATTGAGGGATCGTCCACCTCGCCACGGGCCACCTTGCGGGCATCTTCCACAATGTCCCAGGCAATGTTCTCCTGCCCGCGCCCGGCCGTGGTGGCGACCACCAGAAGGGAGCCAGCCGTTTTCACAAGACCAGAGCGCAGAACGTCCCAGAGGTCGCGCTTGGGCCATGCGTGCAATTCGTCCGCCAGTACAAAGGCCGGGGTGCGTCCGTGCTGGGTACCGGCCTCGCTGCTGATAGCCTCGAACCATGAGCGGTTTGACGGATACAGGATCTTGTTCCGGCCATCCTGAATGCGCAGGCGCGGCTTGATCCGTTTGTCACTGGCGACGATGCTCAGGGCCTCATTGAAGCCGATACGGGCCTGCTTCTGGTCGGATGCGGCGAAGATCACCTCACCACCGGGCACGGCCTCGCCCCCGCTCATCGTGTGCAGGAGAGCCAGCGCCGCAGATATAGAGGTTTTGCGGTTACCGCGCGGGAGCAGGAGCACCACGGTTTTCACGATGCGGGTACCGTCAGGATGGCGCGGGCCGTAGATGCGGCGCACGATCCTCTCCTGCCATGGGTCCAGCTTGAACGGGTGGCCGGGGGCCGGGTTCTTCGGATGCTTCAGGCTGCGCAGGAATCGGACGGCCCGTTCGCCATATCCCATCGGGTCGGCAATCGGGCTGTCATCGAATACCCAATGGGGGAAGGTGTCACGCGAGGTCAATATCACCTCCCGCTGCTCCATCTTCCCGCATGGCCGGGCGCCCACGGCTGGCAGGGGTCAGGCCGAGTTCGCTTCCAAGCTGGCGCAGTTGGGTCATGGCCGCAGCGCGGATGCTGACAGCGGGGTGCTTCTTCGGTCCGGATGGACCAACAAAGGTGCTGCCCTCTTTCTCAATGATGGCCGTGGCCTTCTGGATCTCCGCGAAGGCGGCGCAGTAGGCGCCAAGGATCGGCATATCAGCCTGGCTGAGGGTTGAGCGCTCAGTGACCAGAATGGGAGCCACGCGCCGCCATTCCGCCTTCCCGGCAGCGGGGAGCCACGCTGGTGCCTTCGGCACGGTCGTGAGGGTCGAGGCTGGAATGTCTGTGCGAGGTCCGCGCGCCATGGCTCAGTCCTTTCTCTGTGCGCGGATTTCCAGCCCACGGCGCCGGCCTATCTCGCGAATGTCCTTGATGTCATGGGCAACACCATCAAACATGAGGCGGTCGCTCAGGGCGATGTCAGCCCATCGGGTGCGGAAGATCATTGCGCCCCGATCCTCAAGCCCGGCACCGGCCAGATATTCCGACGCACTGGCCTGAATGAGCTTTGCCCGCAGGGTGCGCAGCACGGTCCATTCCTGCGAGATGCTGCCGAACTGGTCGCGGGTTTCGGTGAAGCGCTCAATGGTGATGGTGCGATCCAGACTCATGGCAGCACCTCCACAAACGCCTCGATGGTCACCACCCCATGGGAGGTTTCCCCGTCCGGATCGCGCAGGAATCGGGCGCTCTCAACGGTGCAGGAAATAAGGTGATGGCTGGGCAGGATGAGGCGCTCGCCTTCCACCACCACGCGGATGGCGTCGGCAATGGCCCGGCAGGACGGCATGGATTTGGTCCACACGTGAAGGGTGGCATAGAGCCGGGCGTGACGTTCGCTCAGGGTGAGCGCATCGCGCACGGTCTGGCCCTCACCCAGAATGACGGACGGGAACCGGGCGGGCACCCCATGGGCATCCATCACATTGGCGGCGGGGCAGAGGGCCGTGAAAGCAGCCGCGCCGGTGAGGCGCGACAGCAGGGCGGATTGCAATTCGAGGTCAGGGGCCATTGCGCTTTACCTTTTTTGTCCCGAGCCGGTCGAACATGCCGCGCAACTCCGCAGCCTGTGCTTCAGGCGGCAAATGCGCCGGAGACTTCTTCTTCTCGCTCCCACCAAAGATGGCCTTCAGCATCTCGATCCGGCCTTCCATGGCCGCCTCGATCATGGGCATGGGGGAGGCCAATGCCTCGGCAGGCGACCAGCCCAGCCAGCCGGTGGCGCTCTTGAACAGCACGTCCAGATAGGCGGCGAAGGTCAGCCGCTTGCCGCTAAAGGGGCGTCGGTATCGCCCTCCGGTTCGGCTTCGGTAGGGAACTTCCCGCCATTGCCCAGCAACAGGACGAACCGGGTCAGCGGTGCGATGCAGCTGAACAGGCCCGCCGCAAAGACGGCCTCGGCGGCCTTCTCGCGAGGCAGGCCCGTGCCCGCCGCAGCAACGTCCACAGCCGCCGCCATGTCGCAATCTTCCAGCTTCCGGGCCAGCGCCATGAGCGTGCCGTGCTTCGCATTGAGCGACATGGCTGCCCCCAGAGTTGGGGTGAGCGTGCCCACCCCTGCCAGTTCGATCACGTCCATCATTCCGCCGTATCCTCGAGAATGTCGGTGTTGATGGCGATTTGGGCTGTCAGCTTGATAGCTTCATCGACACCGGAGACGCCCACGCGCCCACTCATGACTGGGCCGGTGAAATAGATGGAGGTTGACTGGGTGCCGCCGGCAGGTTTGTCGTTCAGGACAACCTTGAAATTGTGGTCGTAGTCGCTGTCCCGCGCGACAAGGAGGGCCACCTGTCCAGCATCTTTGGGGTCACGGCCACAGGTGATCTCGAGAACGCCGGCATCGCGCGTCCCTTTGAGGCGCTTCTTGCGGGCATCGCCCAAATAGGAAACCTCGATCGCTGCCGCCTCGTCGCCGAATTCGCCAAGGCCCTCGACGTTCTTGATTTCCTTCCAGGTGTCGCCCTCGTAGGAAGATAGCGCCAACTCATCGGTGGAGCGGTCGATGGCCGCAGTTGTTCCGATGTAAATTTTCGCGAATTTTGTGCCCGATATGCTCATTTCTTGGTGTCCTTCACTGCTTTGGAGATGGCGCGTTTGACGGCGCTTGCTGTTCGTTTCCGCATCATGCGGACGGCGGGCCAGAAGAACGGCTGGGCAGACGTGCCGGGATGGTCCGTTCCCTTGAATTTGCCGCCCTGCGGATGGCCCTTGCTTCCAAATTCTACGAGGTGCGCGTACCGAACCTTGCCGTTACCGGCAGTGATCGCCGCCCCCAGCTCGGGTATGACTGTGCGCCCGCCCGGCTGGCTGTATGGCGGGGTGCTCTCACCGCCAGCCGTCACGACGATGCTCTCTTTCAGATCACCGTCATCCTCAGGGGCGGCGTTCCGGGCGAGATCCGCAATGGCGTTCGCCTGCTTGATGACGCTGGCCTGAGCCGCCTGCCTCACGGCCTTGGGGATGGCGCTCAGTCGGCGATTGAGAGCAGCCAGACCCTTCACCATTCCGGCATCTTCCGGTACGGGGCGATCATGGAGAACACGCCGGGGGGCGGCTCATAAAGCGCGGGCTTGTCAGGGTCGCGGCTGTCATAAATCCAGCGGACATATTCCCGCCCTGCCAGCAGGATTTCAGGGGGAACCTTCTCGAAGTCATCCAGCGGCCCCACCCATCCCTCAAGAAAACCACGCGCCGCGCATGTGAAACCCTCCAGCAGGTCGTTATCGTTCTCGTCCTCGATTGAGAGGTGAGCCTTGATCTCCGCGATAGGGAAGTAGGTGCTGGTTATTGCCATATATTCACTCATAATCCATGTGATTTAATCCCATTTGGGCCGCAGTGTGCGCGAAGGACCCCCACCGGTCCGGGCTTCAGGGGCTGGAAGTTCAGAACCACCCCCCGGTCAGTCATCGGCATCCGCGAGCGGGTCGTGCACCGGGATCACCTCGATCACGCGGGCGCTGGCGATGACAGCCACAACCATCACGTTCCGTCCTGCCTTATCGAAGAACTTCTGCAACTGGCTCTGGTTGAACCGCGCCTCATCAACTGTGTCAGCGTCGATCAGCACCAGCGCCTCATCAGAATTGTGAATGGCATCCACAAACCGGGCATCATCAGCACGCATGTTTCTTCTCCTGTGATTGCTTCCATGAGCTGTGGCAGGTCTTGCAGAGCGACTGCCAGTTGCTCCTGTTCCAGAACACGCGGGCATTGCCCCTGTGTGGCTCGATGTGATCCACCACATCGGCAGTGGCATTGCATCGCCTGCATTTTGGGTTGACCTTGAGGAAGGCTGCGCGTTCGGTATCCCACTTGCTGTCGTAGCCACGCGTCCGTGCGCCGGGCCTGCGCTTGTCAGCAGCAGCCTTGCGCGCCCTCTCGCATGGGCACATCTCACCAGAGGCGATCTTCTTGCCGCATCCGCAGATGCGTGGTGGCTTCATGGGCATAGGCTTATCCTTGGTCTCGGCAGGGACAGGGCATTGCCCCATCCCCACCGGCGTCGCGCCAACCTTTCCCCTGTCTTTGGCCAAGGCGCGCCGGGGAGGCTGGCTTTCTGCTTTTGGACCAACGCATGGCCCTCAGGAGAGCGCGCCCCGATCTCATCAGGCTGTAACCTTCAGGGTGCGCAGGGCTTCAGGCATCACCACAAGGCCACCCGTGCGGCGGCGGGCATGGAAGCGAACCGTGCCCTTGTGTGCCTGGGTGTAGGGATCGCGCATGATGGAGAGGCCCACGCGGTCGAAGATCCGGTACGCAGTGCCGAAGTCACCGAAGGCGATGGGCCGGGCATCTTCCGCCACGTCCGCGAGGTCGGGGAACTCCACAACCGGGCGGCCGAGGATGGTGGGCGGGTTTCCAGCGGAAAGGCCATCCTGCCAGAGGAAATGCCCATCACTCGCTTTCAGCTTGCGCACGGCTGCCATGGTCTTGCGGTTCATCGCCCAGACTGCCTGCCCGACATAGGCGGTCGGAATGGAATGGTAGAGGTCAATCAGCCCCTCAGGGGTGAGGCCCGTTTCCACATCCAGAATGCCGGTATCTGTGAGGAAGCCCTTCGGCTGCTTCGTACCTGTGCCCTTCACAAAGGCGGTGCTTTCCAGCTTCGCGAAGGCAAGGCCAAGTTCGGCTGTCAGTTCGCCCTCGATGTTGAAGGCGGCATCTTCCAGAAGGCGCTGGCTCACATCCACGAAGCAGGCAGCTTCATGCACGGTCACGGGCACCTGCTCATAGGCGGCCCCGGTTTCGGTGCGCTCTTCCGTTTCATCCACCCAGATGGCAGCAGGCTGGCTGGTGCGACGGGGAATGACGGCACCACCGGAGGAAATGCCCGTGACACGTGCCACCTGCCGCATGGGGCTGTGTTCGGTGACGGTCTTCAGGATTTCATTCAGAAGCGGGTCGGGAGCCACCAGATAGCCGGCAGAGGCATCCGATGCGACAGTCAGCGCCTTGCGCTCGATCTCCGGCACCATGGCATCACCACGGCGAAGGAAGGTGTTGAATGCCTTCTGCTCAAGCGTGCGCTCATCAGCGCCGCTATTGATGGCCGGGCGGGACAGGCGGGCCTCGATCTTGTCGAGACGGGGGGTGATGCTGGCCATGACGGTATCTGCCGCCTTGGTTTCGATGGCTGCGATGTCGAGGGGCGCAGAGCCCGGCTGGGTGTTTTCGGGGTCCATGGATTGTCCTTTGATGGAAGAGACATGCGCGCCGGAGTGCATGGGCGTGCTGACAAGGGAGCACTCGAACAGGTCGAGGGCTGAGATGGTCCGGCCACCACGCGGGCGCGGGGACGATTTCTTCGTGATGAATCCGATGCTCAGGCCGCGCACCGCGCCGGCCTTCACCATGGCGTGCACCTCACGGGCGCGGGCCACGTCTTCGACCAGCAGCTTGCCCTTGAGCTTCAGGCCGTCCGGGCCTTCATGGGCCTCGGTCCAAGCGCCTACCGGGTCATTCGGGTCATGGCCGAACAGCATGGGCAGGGGCAGATTGATGCCGGCGAAGGCACCCTTTTCCACCACGTCACCCACGCGGTCAGGCGAGCCGAAGGGCCATGCCAGCCCCTCGATGGTCCCGGCCTCGTCGGTGGCGCTCAAAGACTTCAGTTCAAGATCAAGCCGGTCCATTGGCTTCGTCCTCTTTCGGGCGTCCGCCATCTTCCTGCGGCGCGGCTGCCCCGTCCGGGGTGCTGGTGAAGGGATTGCCGAACTCATCGCCACCCTCGCGCGGGGGCAGGTTTTCCCATGCGCGCGCCTCATTGGGGTTGAGCACCCCGGAGGCGATCAGGCTGGAATAGGCTGAGGCCCGGACGCCCATATCGGCGCGGGTCAGGTCATCGCGATCAAAAACGATGCGGGTATGCGGCCGATCTTCCGGGGCGATCAGTGCACGGGTGAGCGCGCCTTCCAGTGCGCGCAGCCATGGTTCCAGCGTGAAGACGAGGAACTCCCGCCCCATCGCCTCGGTATTGCTCCAGGTGGCCCGGCTCAGGTCTTGCAGCATCGTTGCCGGCACGCGGAAGGCGCGGGCGATCTCGAGCACGGCGAAGGCCCGCATCTCCGCGAACTGGGCATCCACGCTGGTGAGCACGAGCGGAATGTAGGTTGCGCCATTGTCGAGGAATGCAGTGCCGCCGCTCTTGGTGCTGGCCAGCATGGCGGCAAAAGCCTGTGCGCTGCGAATGACCTCTTCCGGCTGCATCCTCTCTTTGAAGGAGACCAGCCCGGAAGGCCGGGCATCCCCAGAGAAGAGCTTGGCAGCGTGCTTCTCAAGCGTCAGGGCAAGGCCAATCGCTTCCCGTGCAAGGGATACCGGAGCGCGCCCAAAGGGCGCTCGCAGGTGGATGATTTCTGTGGGAGGAATGATCGTGCCACGCAGGCGATAGGTCAGCTCGCCGGTCCCGTTCGGGTCGCGCTCGGCATTCAGGGACCCCTGATCGTAGTGGATGATCTCCACCACCCGGCCACTGACGCGGTTCACCCACGCCATGCCGCCCTCATCATAGAGCAGCGCCTGTGCCACCAGATCCCGCAGGAAGGTGGTGCCATCGGTCCAGTCATTGACCTCGCCGCGCAGGAGAGACACGGCGGGGTGGTCAGGAACCGGACGCGAGACACCACCTTCCCGGCGCATCACCTGCACGTCGAGGCAGGCGGCGGCTTCCGAAATGGCGCGGACGGCGCAGGCTACGGCAGGAACAGCAAGGGCAGATGAGGGGCCGACATTCACACCGGCAGCGGTGGGGCTCGACAGGCCAAGTAGGGCGAGCAGGCCGCTGTCGGAAGCGGCAAGGCCCTTCGCCTCTGAGGGCGGGGCCTTGCGCTGGAAGGGAAGAAGATGTGCGAGGCGCTGAAGCATGTGCAGAACATGCGCCGCTTAAATCCCGATGTGAATCGGGGTGGTACAATGTTCGCAGTTTACACTTGAAGGTTCTTCTTTTCCTCAGACGACATGAATGCGGCCAATGTGGAGCGTCGAGCGCACACTACATTTCCCATTCGGAAGAACGGAATGCGACCCTGAGCTGCAAGTCTGTAAACACGATGGCGCGTTGTATGCAACTCTTTCGCGATTGCTGACCCGCCAATAAGCAAGTCTCCATTGATGATCTGAGGCTTCGTCGTCATGTCATCGTCCGGGCTATTTTTGAGGCTGCCGGAAGTATACAACGCATTGAGATTAAAGACAAAACATAGTTATCGAGTCTGCACCAGCGCCGCCTATTCCACAGCGACGGCTCTATCTCACAGAAAAAAGATGCAAATAGGCTGTGTGTTGCGCGATGGGACCCCGCCGGTCCGGCCTTCCGCTCTCCCAAGTCCATAACCACCCCCAGCATGCCCTCAGATGTGCCATAGGATCGATTTTGAGCGGGTATAGGCGGGCGATTGACGATTTAAGCAATCATTACTCATCCGGGCATCAGTTTTGCCGTCTACGGTGCCTCTGAGGCGATTTGTATATTCGACGCAAGGAGCCTGCCCGATACAGGTGCCAAACCGCTCAACTCAGATGTGAGGCGAGCGCCCAGCCGCGAGCCGCTCTCACTCTATCATCGACGCATGATGGATACGACTGGCGATCAGCTCCATATCATCTGAGGTTATGGGTACGATCTAGAGCCGGAGGACCGTAGCCTCGGGGCGAAGGTCTTCCGGCGGCAGCTCTACCAATCGACGCAGAGAGAATGACGCTGATGGCGCAATTCGGTGTCTCGAAACACCCTATACCGGTGAGCTGTCTTCTATGAGGCTCCGAAGGAGGCTCAGAGGAGGCGGCTCGTAGGTATGGGGGCGGGTCGTATAACCAGAAGGACCCTCGGGCCCGTGGCCTCGGGTCCGCCAGACCTTGAGATCTGGACTGAATAATTCAATCCCTGTAGGTATATATATTATATAATAACTACGCGCGCATCACGCACGCGCAGGAAAGGTTCGCAACCTTATCTTGCTGACACAACCGCGCGCCCTCTCAAAATCTCTAGCCCTTAGAAATTCCGTCATTCTTCGGCTTGTTGCCGGTTGTATCGGCATTTTTCGGCTTAACTCCTGAATTTTAGGAGTTACCCATGCGTCGATGATGGGAGGCGCTTCACGCGCCGATCTCTCTCACATCGCGTCTTTTTGAAAGCGTGACCTAAACCCCGCTTTCCGTGACATGAGGGGCCGTTTCCGCTTCATGGCGTGCCGGAAACGCTTCATGCGGGCGGGGTTGTCGGTGATCCGACGAATTACGTCGGATGATCCGCCAAATTTGGGGAACCAAACTGGACGGGGTCCCCTCGTGCATACGCGCGAGGCTGGTGGTCTACGCCGGGTTCATCCTGCATTGGGGGTTGGACGATGGTGCCACGGCCTCCCCCTCGTGCGCTCGCATAAGTCGTTGTATTCTTTGCTCCCCAAAGGTACGAAATTCGTACCATTTGAGCTCTCCAAAACGGGGGGAGCTCAAACATCAGTGGGTTATGCTCATTCCTGAGCGAAAGGGGGCCGGAATTTCCGGCCCCCCTGAGAGGGATTCGTAGACTACGAATCCCTTCGGAAAGGAGCCGTCCATTGAGCGGAATTTTCCGCCCATTGAGATCGACGTGATAGGAGGGCGTGATATGCCAACACCTTCGGCGGTGGTCGTAAACTTTACGACCACCTCAGGGGGGCGGATTTGGCGACAACCCCTGCCATTGATTCGAGACCTCTGCGCTGATCAAGAGCGGGCAACTTCTGGGTCACAAAATCCCTCGAAAAAACATGGGGCTTAACATCCGTCATAGGGCTTCTGTGCCCCCGGCATGACCCTGAAAATGTTTTTCCTATCCACAGTGGGGGCAGGCAGGGGCGCAGGGGTGCGACAATTTGTGCCCCCGGCATGACCCTGGCCACAGAAGTGAAGAAACCCCAATGTGTTTCTTCGGACTAAAATTTTGATTTCATGGAATAAAATGGTGAGCCCGTTGGGATTCGAACCCAAGACCCCATGATTAAAAGTCACGTGCTCTACCAGCTGAGCTACGGGCTCACTCATGAGCTTGGTTAAGGGCTTGAAGGGCTTAGGTCAAGCGAACTAAGGCAAGAAGCGCATCTTAAGCACAAAAAGCTTTTAATACCGCTTTTCCAACTGCAGCGTCCTGGCTGCGGTTGGCTGTGCCGGTACTACGGATGCGATATCCGGCACGCCGATAGTGTTCTGTCGCTCAGTTCTGCTTCAACAGTATAAAGGTCAGAAGTCCTTCTGAAATCAGTCTTTCCTCCAGAAGAGCACCTGTTTCCTGGGCTACATGCGGGATATCGATAACTGCCATGGGGTCTGTACAGGCCACGATGAGGCGGCCACCTGTCGGTAAACTGGCGAGCGCCTTGCGCGTGTGAAGGGCCGGTAGGGGGCATTTCAGCCCCATCAGATCGAGCTTCACGGGAGGCATGGACTGTTTCTGGGCAACTATCACACCGTTTGATCCCTGATCCGTGCGAGGCTTTCCTCGCGACCGAGAATCTCGAGCACATCAAAGATGGGTGGTGAGGTCGTCTTGCCTGTCGTGGCGGCACGCAATGGCTGCGCAACGGCACCCAGCTTGACACCAGCCTCACCAGCATAGGAGCGAACCATGCCTTCAATAGCACCCGCCGTCCAGTCCACAGTTTCCAAATGGGGCAGAAGGCTGGTCAGATACGCTTTTGCCTCATCGGAAAGCAGCTTCTGGGCCTTCTCTTCCAGTGCGAGCGGGCGCTCGACAAAGATAAAGGCGGCATTATCCAGAAGCTCAAGCAAGGTCTTGGCACGTTCCTTCAGGCCAGGCATCGCCGCATGAAGCTGGGCGCGGCGCTGAGGGGTGAAGCTGGCTTCACGCTTTTCGGCATCGGGCAAATGCGGCAGCAAGGCTTCCACATCCGCCAGAAGAGCATCATCCGAGCTGGCGCGAATATACTGGCCATTCAGATTTTCCAGCTTCTGGAAATCAAAACGGGCGGCAGAACGGCCCACCTTGTCGAGATCGAAATAGAAGATCATCTCCTCGGTGGAAAAAACCTCCTGATCGCCATGGCTCCAGCCAAGACGCACGAGATAGTTGCGCAGAGCGGCGGGCAAATAGCCCATATCCCTATAGGCATCGACCCCGAGCGCTCCATGGCGTTTGGAGAGCTTTGCACCATCGGGCCCATGGATGAGAGGGATATGCGCCATATTGGGCACATGCCATCCCATGGCGTTGTAAATCTGGATCTGCCGTGCCGCATTCGTCAGATGGTCATCACCGCGAATAATGTTGGTCACGCCCATGTCGTGGTCATCCACCACCACGGCAAGCATGTAAGTGGGGGTGCCATCCGAACGCAGCAGAATCAGGTCATCCAGATCCTTGTTGGGGATGGTCACGTCGCCCTGAACCATATCCTTGATCACCGTCTCACCCTCACGCGGGGTCTTCAGGCGGATGACGGGGTTGCGATCCCTGGGGGCCTCGGAGGGATCTCGATCGCGCCAGCGACCATCATAGCGCGGGGGGCGGCCTTCCTTGCGGGCCAGGTCACGCATTTCATCCAGCTCTTCGGGCGTGGCATAACAGCGATAGGCCACACCGCGCGCCAGCATGTCCTCCACAACAGCACGATGACGCTCTGCGCGGGCAAACTGGTAGATGGGGTCACCATCCCAATCGATGCCCAGCCAGCTCAACCCTTCCAGAATGGCGCCTATGGCCTCTTTGGTTGAACGCTGGCGATCGGTATCCTCGATACGCAGAAGCATACGGCCGCCTTTGGCCTTGGCGTAAAGCCAATTGAAAAGAGCCGTACGGGCCCCGCCAATATGGAGGAAACCAGTGGGAGAGGGAGCAAATCGGGTGATGATCTCGGACATGGAGAACTCAAACGCAGCCTGGCTTGCGCGAGGCGAAAAGGGCTATGAGGCGAACTGTGTCATCCGGTTTGAGACATGTTGCAAACACGGGTGGCACATCATGCCCGCCCGTGTAGCATAGGCAGCAGCCACAAGAAACTGGAAGGCACACAGGTGGGGGCAGGTCCGGCATATGGTGTGAGGGTAGGGCGCGGTGGCCCCCATGATGATGGGCTCACCTCTTGGGCCCACGCTTGATGCCGCCTTCCGCCACGGAGGAGGATCGCGACAACGTCACGGGTCATGCCCTTGACGATTGGTTTCGTCGTGGGTGGATTCGGATCATCGGGGCATTGAGGCAGCGTATCGTTCTGGATCTACGCTCTGAGGCAGATCCAGGTCGCCTTATTCTCTGGCTCCCCGTTTTTCTGGGCATTGGCATTCTGCTCTATTTTGGGGCAGCGCATGAACCATCCCTTGTCGCGACATGGCTTGTCGCGGGAAGTTGTATGCTTGCGGCTTATCGGGGGCGGGGTAAGCCGGTTGTCTTCGCCCTGTTACTGGTGTGCGCCAGCCTGACGGCGGGCTTCGCTATGGCAACAAGCCGTACAGCTTGGGTGGCACATGAGGCTGTGGCGCATCCGTCGGATTATCCCATTCGTCTGCAAGGTTATGTGGAGCAACTGGAGAAGCGTGCACGCAGTGATCGTATCGTCATGCGCCTGTCCTCCAACAAGGTAAGAGGGTTATCTCATGTGCCTGAAAGGGTGCGCATCACCTTGCGCAAAGGCACTGCGCCGCCCGTGGGCACCCATATTGAACAACTTGCGCGACTGATGCCCCCCCTACAGCCCGCCATGCCGAGGGCACATGATTTTGGCCGAAGGCTCTGGTTCGAGGGGATTGACGCGATCGGGTACGGGCTTGGTGCGCCCCACATTTTGGCCGCCTCTGCGACGGAACAGCCGCCATTATCCGTTCGTCTTGCCGCCATTGTTCAGTCTATTCGTGTATCATTGGCCGGTCGCATTGGACAAAGCCTGAGCGGGACCGACGCCGCGATCGCCGTTGCACTGGTGACGGGCGACAGGGCTGCGATCCCTCAGCATGTTGAAGACAGCATGAGGGCATCTGGCCTTACCCATATCCTCTCCATCTCCGGGCTGCATATGGCGATGGTGGCCGGCACGCTATTCGCACTGGTGCGTGGAGGGTTGGCCCTGTTCCCGGGGTTGGCGTTGGGCTGGCCAATCAAGTCTTTCGCTGCAATCACGGCTTTGGCTGGCAGTGCATTTTATCTCATTCTGTCTGGGAATGGGGTGCCGGCGCAGCGATCCTTCATTATGACCGCACTGGTACTGATCGGTGTGATGACCGGGCGACAGGCACTGACATTGCGCACCGTTGCAGTTGCCTTGCTTATCGTGCTGGCCCTGACCCCGGAAGCGCTGTTGGAACCGGGCATGCAGATGTCCTTTGCGGCGACGCTGGCTCTTGTTGCGGGTTATCAAGGGTTGCGCCCCTATCTGTCCTATCCCCGGCCGGAAGGCTGGTTTGGGCGTATCCTATGGATTATAATCGCCTTTATGGGCAGCATTGCCGTGACATCCATTCTGGCGGGCTTCGCGACAGCCCCATATGGCGCATTTCACTTTTATCGGGCCTCGACCTATGGGCTGCTGTCCAATCTGGCCGCCATGCCGGCCGTTTCCCTGCTGGTTATGCCATTTGGGTTGATTGGCGTTCTTTTTATTCCGTTTGGCTGGGATTTTCTGGCCTGGCCCGTGATGGGGTTGGGTATCGAGATCATGGTCGCGGTGTCAGACTGGTGCGCCGCCTTACCGGGAGCGAGCCTGCCTGTCACATGGGTGAACACCGCTTGCCTGCTGCTGCTCACACTCGTGCTGCTTCTGGCCGCACTGCTTCAGGGTGTGCTCAAGTTTGCGGCGCTTCCTGTTCTGCTTCTCGCCCTTTTGGTCGCGGGTCCATCACGCGCACCGGATATTCTCATTGCCCCGAATGCCCGAACAGTGGCGGTGCGGGGAGAGGATGGGCGGCTCTCTATTCTTGAGGCTCCGCGCGCACGCATGTTAGCTGAACAATGGCTGCGCCGGGAGAGTGACATGCGCACCCTTGATGATCCAACGCTTTCAGCGACCTTCACATGCGACGATCAAGGCTGCGTCACCAAACTGAAGGGGGGCGAAACTCTGGCTGTTTCGCGTCATTTGGATAGTCTCGAAGCCGACTGTCTGCTTTCAGATTTTCTGGTCACCCAACATATGGCGCCAGGAGATTGCCCTGCACGCGTCCTGACTAAGGAACGCCTGTTTCAATCGGGCACTTTGGCGCTGTACTGGGATGAAGAGGCTGGCTGGCATCAACGCATCAGCCGCTCTGTCACGCATATACGCCCGTGGATACCGCAGCCTGCGCCACAAACCCAACCGGATGCTGCTTCACCAGAAGAAACTTCGGAACTCTCACTCTCCGAAATCTGGGCGGATTAGGTCGCAGGCGAGGGGCTGTTGCCCCTCATCAGTATCAATAACGCCGCATCAGGCCGACCAGACGCCCTTGTACCTGCACTCTGTCCGGTCCGAAAATTCGAGTTTCATAGGCCGGGTTTGCGGCTTCTAGTGCAATCGAAGCCCCCTTTTTGCGCAGCCGCTTCAAGGTTGCTTCTTCATCGTCAATAAGCGCAACGATGATATCTCCGGTCTCTGCAGTCTGGCATTTACGGATCAGAACCGTATCGCCATCGAGAATGCCGGCTTCGATCATGCTGTCGCCACGCACCTCCAGAGCATAGTGCTCTCCTGCCCCCAGCATTTCCGGTGGAATATGCAGCGTATTGCTGCGGTTCTGGATGGCGGAAATCGGTGTGCCCGCAGCAATCCGCCCCATAAGGGGCACGGCAATGCCTGCCGAGGAGGTGTCTTCTTCTGCCTCTAGGGCCGGGCGTACGCGCCCCAGATTGCCTTCAATCACAGAAGGGGAAAAACCGCGTGATGGTGTTCGCCCGGCGATGCTGGGGGCCACACTTTCGGGCAGGCGTACCACTTCCAAAGCGCGTGCCCGGTTGGGAAGCCGGCGGATAAAGCCACGCTCCTCCAATGCTGTAATAAGACGGTGAATGCCGGATTTAGAGCGCAGATCCAGAGCATCCTTCATTTCATCGAATGAAGGCGGTACGCCGGTTTCCGTCACGCGTTCATGTATGAAGCGCAGCAGTTCATACTGCTTGCGTGTCAGCATCTTACGCCCCCGTTCCGATGGCTGGGCATGAACATAAGACGTTCAAATGTGGCCCATACCATGAGTTATGCGAAACAAATCAAGAACAAGGCTATCTGTTCCATTTGTGTTCCGCAAGGGTGAAGATTCAATTAATGGCACCTAATCGGAAAAAGGCAGGATCTCGCATTTGTCTCCGGCTTGTGCGACCGGCGCATGCGGCGGACGGATCAGAAGACAGTTGGATGCGGCCAGAATGCTCAGCATCGCACTATCCTGCGAACTGGCCAGCGTGACATTCGGCACGCCATCAGGCCCATTCACAAAGCTCGCGCGCATATATTCCTGTCGAGGGCCATTTGCCGGCACATCTATGGCCAGTCGTGCAACAGAAGGGGCAGGAATGATCGTTTCTTCACTCTGCATGGCCCGCAATAGCGGAGCCATAAACAGCATGGAAGAGACCTGTGAGGAAACCGGATTTCCAGGAAGGCCGAGACACAGCACCTTGTCGCGCGTTCCAAACATCAGGGGCTTACCCGGCTTCAGCGCGAGCTTGTGAAGGTGAAGATTGACACCTTCCTCACGCATGGCGGGCGCGACGAGATCATGATCGCCCACAGAGGCGCCCCCAGAGGTGATGAAGAGGTCAAAATCCCCTCTGGTTCCCCGCGCAACCGCCTCACGTACCTGCTTCATATCATCGGGAACAATACCTAGATCCGTCACATCGGCCCCAAGCATGCGGGCAAGGGCGGATAGACCGAAGGCATTGGAAACGACGATTTCAGCATCAGACCCATGTCCCTTGCCGGGCAGTACCAGTTCATCACCTGTCTGCAACAGGGCGACACGGGGCCGCCGGGCAACGCTAACATGCGCATGATCCATTGCAGCGATGAGCATGAGATCGCGCGCCGTTAATCTGCGGCCTGCCTTGAGACCGGGCATGCCGGCACGAAAGTCCGCGCCCAAAGGCCGAACATTCTGCCCGGTTGCACCGCTCACAAGAACGGTGACGGTCCCCTCATTCCGCTGTGTATCTTCCTGAATCACAACGCTATCAGCACCAGCCGGCATGACGCCACCGGTGAAAATCCGCACGGCCTTACCAGCATTGAGAGCGCCTTCGAAGGGCCTGCCAGCGGCGGATTCTCCAATAATTCCCAGATCAGCCGGCACCTCGGCAATATCTGCCGCGCGCACCGCATAGCCATCCATGGCGGACATGTCTGCGGGAGGCTGTGAACGGCGCGCTAGCACATCCTGCGCCAGCACGCGTCCAGCAGCCTCACCAATAGCGACTTTTTCCGTCGCCAGAGGCCGGACAGAAGACAGGACCAGATTCAGGGCATCCTCGACGCTCATCAATGCCATGGTGAAGTCTCCTGCAGTTTGAGGCGGGTCAGGAAGGTTCTGCCTGCCAGTTCCCGCTTTTGCCGCCCTTTTTTTCCAGCACTCGTATGCCTTCGATTCTCATGCCCCGGTCAACCGCCTTGGCCATGTCGTAGATCGTCAGGCATCCGACAGAAACAGCCGTAAGGGCCTCCATTTCCACACCGGTCTGGCCGGATGTTTTGACGCGGGCCCTCACCACAAGACCCGGCAGGGTCTCATCCTCGGACACTTCAAGATCGACCTTGGAGAGCATGAGAGGATGACACAGGGGAATGAGTTCATGGGTGCGTTTGGCGGCCATGATGCCCGCAATCCGGGCCACGCCCAGCACATCGCCCTTCTTGGCATTGCCGCTGCGGATCATGTTCAGCGTATCGAGTGCCATGACGACATGGCCTTCAGCCACAGCCTCACGCGAGGTGATGGCCTTTGCAGAGACATCAACCATATGGGCCGCGCCCTGTGCATCAAGATGAGTGAGTTGTGCCATGCTTCTCTGGAACAGTGCGAGTATCGGGCCGCACCCCAATGAAGGATGCCACCTGCAATTAAATCAACGGACCCTGGTCCGGGTGCGTGTTCCGCACAGATAGGTCATAGCACGTGCTGTACTTTCAGCGTATTGGCCCCGGAAAGGGCCCGCGTGCTGGAGTAGACTTTTCCATCCTTATAGTTGTGCAGTTTTCCGCCAGTTCATTTGTTCGGACAGCCGGAAAACCGCTGAATTTTGAGAGGGGCTTGATGTCAGGAGAGCTGACAGGATTGCCCCACTCTCCGTTTCTGAGCCCAAACCAAGAATCTGTGCGGTTACATGGACCCTATCATGTACCCTTGGCTCATCCGGCGCGACAAGGAGAAGCTGCGAGCAATTGTGAAGTGGCGGAAGCCACATCCGCCTGCCGCATCAGGCTTTCTCCCACCAGAATGGTGCCGATGCCAATTTTTGCCAGCCTTTCCACATCCTGCGCGGTGAAAATTCCGCTTTCCCCAATCACGATACGATCATCCGGCACACGGGGGGCCAGACGTTCACAGGTCTCTAGATCCGTATGGAAAGTGCGCAAATCGCGATTGTTGATGCCGATCAGCCGACAGGGCAGGGTGAGAGCGCGATCCAGTTCCGCCTCGTCATGCACTTCTACAATCGCATCCATCTCATGAGCGGCGGCAGCCTGCGCGAGATCCAGCGCGAGGGCGTCATCCACACCCGCCATGATGATGAGAATGCAATCTGCGCCCCAAGCCCGCGCTTCAGCGACCTGATAGGTGTCGTACATGAAATCCTTGCGCAGAACCGGCAGGTTCACGGCGGCGCGGGCTGCACGCAGATATTCAGGAGAGCCCTGAAAAGAGGGCGTGTCCGTGAGGATTGACAGGCAGGTTGCCCCGCCGCGCTGATACGCTCGGGCCAGACTCGGCGGGTCAAAATCCTCCCGGATGAGACCTTTTGACGGGCTGGCCTTCTTGATCTCGGCAATCAGCGCAGTGTGACCATCTCTCAGGCTTTGTTGAATAGCCCCCGCAAAAGGGCGCACACGAGGTGCCGCCTTAACGGCCGCATCAATCTCGGCCCACGGATGTGCGATCTTGGCGGCGACGATTTCCTCGCGCTTATAGGCTTCGATCCGTGTGAGAATGTTGCTCATTGCCCTGCCTCCGGGGAATATTTGGTGGAGACCTCGATCAGCTTTTCCAGCTTTTCCAGCGCTACTCCAGTATCCAGGCTGTTCTGGGCCAGCAGCACGCCTTCGCGAAGGTCCTCGACCTTGCCGGCCACCACCAGTGCCGCAGCAGCATTGAACACGGCGACATCGCGATATGCGTTCTTTTCCCCCTCCAGAACAGCACGAAGAGCCTTGGCATTGTGGGCGGCATCGCCCCCCTTCACGGCTTCAGCCGGGGCACGGGTAAGCCCGACATCTTCAGGAGAAATTTCGAATGTCCGGATACGGCCATCATCCAGCATGGCAATATCCGTGGGGCCGGTAATGGTGATTTCATCCAGCCCATCAGAACCATGCACGATAAAAGCGCGCTTTGCGCCCAGTGTCCTCAGCACTTCTGCCAGCGGAACGATCCACGCCTTGGCAAAGACACCCACCATCTGGCGCGTGACACCCGCCGGGTTGGAGAGCGGCCCAAGCAGGTTGAAGATGGTGCGCGTGCCCATTTCAACCCGGGTCGGCCCCACATGCTTCATCGCACTGTGATGGGACGGGGCGAACATGAAGCCGATACCGGCTTCTTCAATACAGCGGGAAATGCCTTCCGGAGCAAGATCCAGATGGATGCCCAAGGCGGCCAGCACATCCGCCGCACCGGAACGCGACGATAGCGCACGGTTGCCATGCTTGGCCACGGGCACACCAGCCCCTGCCGTGATGAAGGATGCGCAGGTGGAGATATTGTAGGAGCCGGAGGCATCGCCACCCGTGCCGACAATATCCACAGCATCGGAGGGTGCCTTCACCGGCAGCATCTTCGCACGCATGACAGAAACCGCACCGGCGATTTCATCAACCGTTTCGCCCCGCACACGCAAGCCCATCAGCAGCGCGCCCATTTGTGACGGGGTGGCGTCTCCAGACATCATCCTGTTGAAGACGAGAGCGGATTCCTCGCGTGTCAGACTTGCTCCGGTCGCCACCTTGCCGAGAAGGGGCTTGAATTCATCGCTCATGTGTCGTCCTCAGCAGATCCAGAACAAAGGGCTGATGGAAAATCCGGGCGACACATCTTCATGCGCATGTGAATGCTGCGCAAAGTTGATCATTCCGTCCAGTTTCTCAAGCCCATGAGGGGAGGGGAGCCTCCCTACTTTGCCCGTGCGGCGTTGAAGGAATCCGCAATTTCCAGAAAATTACGCAAAAGTTTATGCCCATGCTCAGAGGCGATGCTTTCAGGGTGAAACTGCACGCCGTGGATGGGCAGGCTCTTGTGGGCAAGGCCCATAATGATGCCATCTGCCGTTTCCGCCGTGATCTCCAGAGTATCCGGCAGAGTGTCCCGCTTGACGATCAGGGAGTGGTATCGCGTGGCCTGAAAGCTGCCATTGATGCCGCGGAAAACGCTTTTGCCCTGATGCAGGATTTCGGACATCTTGCCATGCATGGGCTCGGGCGCGCGCACGACTTCACCACCGAACACCTGGCCGATGGACTGGTGCCCCAGACATACCCCGAAAATCGGCACCTCGCCGCTGGCGCGAGCGATCAGGTCACAACAGATGCCCGCCTCATTCGGCGTGCACGGGCCGGGCGACAGCACGATGGCTTCCGGCTTTTCAGCCAGCACTTCATCCACGCTCAGCGCATCATTGCGATGCACTGTGACACGCGCACCCAGCTCACCGAGATAGTGCACGAGATTGTAGGTGAAGCTGTCGTAATTATCGATCAGCGTGACGGTAGTCATGGATGCTCCAGCCCCGATAATCGGGTGAATTCAGGTGTTTTAAACGCGGACCCTGGGGCAGGGTCAAGCAGGGCGGGCAGATGTGCGCCATCGTACGGTGGCGGCACCAGCAATCGCGGCCGTGGGCAATGAGATGAAACCCACCTGAACCACCATGAATTTTACCATGAAAAGAGCGAGCTCAATAATCGCCATAGGGTTTCTGTAGAGCGTGTTCGGATCCAGCGTGAAGATCACCGCAACCGTTCCGCAAAAAATCGCAATGGGCACGGCCAACGCCGTAGCCAGCGCCCCACGCAGCACACGGTAGCGCCCGGCTGCCCCCGGAAACTGCGCAAACAGGGCCCACAGGCCCGTTGTGGCGAGCGCCATGGCCAGCCCCGTGTAACAGACGGCTATCAGTTCGGCACCGGGGGCGTAGGCTTTTGCTGCCGCATACCCAAATACCGCACCAACAATGACCCCAACCACAGCCAAAGGCCTCAAGACGCCTTGCGGCATATGCCAGCCGGCATTGTCACTGCAATGGGGAGCATTGAACGGTGCCGCACTCTTCATGAGGCCGTGACCTTATTGTCCATTCCGGGAGCGGGCTGCGAAGCGGACAGCTTCCTCACCCGCACGGAAGAGTGCGCTGGCCTTGTTGACGCATTCCTGCTGCTCGTTTTCCGGCACAGAATCATACACGATTCCCGCTCCAGCCTGCACATACATGCGCCCATCTTTCACTACTGCGGTGCGCAGGACGATGCAGGTATCCATTTCGCCATTGGCGCTGAAATAGCCGATGGCTCCGGCATAGATGCCACGCTTGTCCTTCTCCAGCTCATCAATGATTTCCATGGCCCGCACTTTCGGCGAGCCTGAAACCGTGCCGGCCGGAAAACCTGCGGAGAGTACATCAAGCGCATCACAGCCCTCAGCCAGCTTGCCCTCGACATTGGAGACGATGTGCATCACCTGACTGTAGCGCTCGATAAAGAAGCTGTCCGTCACCTTCACGCTGCCGATGCGAGACACCCGGCCGGTGTCATTCCGGCCAAGGTCCAACAGCATGAGATGCTCGGCGCGTTCCTTCGGGTCGGCGAGCAACTCTGTCGCCAGAGCCTCATCCTCAGCGATGGTCGCGCCGCGCTTGCGGGTGCCGGCAATGGGGCGAATGGTGACGGTTCCATTGCGCAGACGCACCAGAATCTCGGGGCTGGAACAAACCACCGAAAAACCGTCGAAATTGAAATAAACGAGAAAGGGAGCCGGGTTCACGCGACGCAGGGCGCGATACAGGGAAAAGGGCGGCAGGGAGAAGGGGCTCTCAAAGCGCTGAGAGAGCACGACCTGGAAGATATCGCCCGCGCGAATATAGTCCTTCGCCTTTTCCACCATATTCCGATATTCAGCCGGGCTGGTATTGGAAACGGCTTTGACATCCCCATGGAAAGGCTGCGGGGCAGGGTGGGCGAAGGCTTCCTCAAGTGAAGCGACAACCCTTTCCAGCCGCTCCTGCGCCTTTTCGTGGGCGGCACGGGCGCTCACACCTTCACGGGGGCGCACCGGGGTCACGACCGTAAGTTCGTCCTTCACCGCATCGAATACGACCATGATAGTGGGGCGCACCAGCAGGGCTTCAGGTACACCGATGGGGTCGGGCTTGGCCGGTGCGAGGCGCTCCATCTGGCGCACCATGTCGTAACCCAGATAGCCGAAGACACCTGCCGCCATAGGCGGAGCACCTTCTGGCAGATCAATCGCGGATTCGGCAAGAAGGCTGCGCAGGGCCTGAAGGGGCGGCTCTGCACAGGGCGCAAATGCATCCTTCTCCTGTGCCGGGGTGCGATTGATTTCGGCCTTGTCGCCGGAGGCCCGGAAAATCAGATCGGGCGCAAGCCCGATCATGGAATAGCGCCCGCGGGACTCGCCACCCTCAACAGATTCCAGAAGGAAGCTGTTGAGGGTGTTGCCGGCGATCTTCAGAAAGGCGGAAACGGGCGTTTCAAGATCTGCAACCAGACGGGTTGTGACCACCTGAGCCTTGCCAGCATCATAAGTGCGGGCGAAGGCTTCAAAATCAAACGACTGTGTCACGTTCAGCCCCACCTCAGTTGCTCTCACCTGCGCCAACGGCCTGCGCCAGTGCCCGCGGATTGATCTTCACGCCAATTTGCTCCTGCAGGGTCGCAAGATACTGAAGCAGAATATCATTCTCCATCTGCTGGGAAACCTCCCGTGCAATGGCGTTTTCCTGCTCGGGAGAAATCTGCGGTGCAAGAATCTTGGTGACCTGGAAGATCACACGATCCGGCGCGGTCGCAGCTGCAGCCTCGCCCATGCCGCCATCCTTCGCATCGAAGACCTGCGTCAGCGCATCAACAGTGAAAGCGCCATTAGCGCGGCCGCGCATCAGGCCATCTGCAATCTGCAGGGGCAGATTGGATTCAGCAGCCACCTGCGCCAGCGGCGTGCCAGCCTTGGCGCGCGCCAGCAACTCAACGGCACGTACTTCCACGGCCTTGGCCATTTCATCCGCTGTCCAGCGTTCGGCGACAGCAGCCCTGGCTTCCTCGAAGGTGCGATCACGCGCGGGGATGACTTCCTGCGTTTCCAGCCACACAAAGCCTTCATTGTCGGGAAGCTGCACGGTATCCGCTTCAATGCCCGGGTCCGTATCGAACGCCGCCTCGATCACCTGGGCTCCGCCGGGAATATCCGCCGGCGCACCAGAGGGCGTGCGCCCGGAGCGATCCACCTCAGCGAATTGCTGAACCTTCAGTCCAAGCTTCTGGGCGGTTTCTGCCAGAGTGGAGCCCGAAGCCCGCTCATCCTCGACCGCATCATGCTCATCAAGCAGACGCGCCTGAGCCTGACGCATGGCGATTTCATGCTCAAGCTGGGCACGAACCTGTTCGAAAGGACGCACACTGCCCGGCTGGATCTGGGAGACCTGCACCAGCACGGTGCCAAAACGCCCCTGCACCGGCGCGCTCACCTCTCCCTGCTTCAGAGAGAAAGCCGCATCCGCGACCTTGGGATCGAGAATTGCGGAACGCTCCACCATGCCTAGGCTGGTGTCTGCGGCGGACAGCCCCTGCTCGCGCGCAACATCAGCGAAAGAGGCCCTGTCCTTCAGCTTCTGGGCTGCGGCTGCGGCGTCTTCCGGATTGGTGAAGACAATCTGCTGCACCTCGCGCCGTTCCGGCTGGCCGAAGCGGGCCTTGTCTGCGTCATAGGCGGCGCGCAGCTCATCCTGACTGACCTTGACCTTGCCGAGAATGGATGCCGGTGTCAGGGCCAGAACCGCAATCTTACGATATTCCGGTGCACGGAATGTCATCTTGTTGGCATCAAAATAGGCCTTGAGCTGTTCATCCGTCGGGGCAAGCAGATCGCCAACCGCCTTGGGCGAAACGAGAATATAGGAGACATTGCGCGCCTCCCCCTCGTAACGCTCGATGGCTTCCACCATGACCTTCGGCGCTTTCATCCCATCGGCGAAGGACTGAACAAGTTGCTGGCGGAGCATACGCTGCTTTTCAGCCGCGATGAAACGCTGTTCCGTCATCCCGTTGGAGCGCAACAGGCGGGCGAAATAGTCTGGATCGAAGGCGCTGGCACCCGGCGGGCGATAGCCGGGATTGTTCCGCACCTCTTCAGCAATCTGCTCACTGCCGATGGCCAGCCCCATGCGAGCGGCCTGCTCATCCAGTGTGGCGTCAGCAATCATCTGGTTCAGCACCCGCCGGTCCAGCCCGAAGGCGCGCGCCTCATCAGGCGTGACCGCCCGCCCCATGCTCTGGCCAAGTTGCTGAACCTGATCCAGATACCGCTGGCGGAATTCGGCGGCGGAGATGTCCGTATTGCCCACACTGGCCACATCGGTCGCACTCATGCCGCGAAAGACATCGGCAATGCCCCAGACGAGGAAGCTGAAGGTGAGGAGCACGAGGAAGATCTTGGCGATCCAGCCGGAGGTGCCCTTGCGTAGAGTTTGAAGTGCCATCGTCCAATCGTCTGAATATTGCGGGCGCTAAGCCAGTGTCGAAGCCGCGCATCATAGGGAGGGGGCGAGAGGCAGGCAACGGGGCGATGAAGTGTTTCCGAAAGGAGCGGGCAGGGCAGCCACGACATACGTCCCTGACCAACTTCATTTGCAGCCTGCTGTCACCTCTGCTAGAGCCCGATCAAGGCCAGCCCAAGGCTTGGGTGGCCAGCGAATGTGGCCTTCTTCCTCTTGGTTTCACCGATGAATTTCAGGCGGTTTTCATGGGGCAGCTTAGGGCCACACATCATTTCTGGGGGATGCCCATGGCTGAGCAGCGCCGCGTTCTGATTGTTGGCAACTGGAAGATGAACGGCTCGCGTCAATCAACACAGGAGCTGGAAGCCATGGTGAGCGGGCTGAATCCGGCCTTTGCCGATGTGGCGGATATCATGGTCTGTCCGCCGTCCACCCTGCTGGCCGAACTGGCTGCCATCCCTCACGGCCCGTTCCGTTTTGGCGGGCAGGATTGTCACCACAATGCCAGCGGTGCGCATACCGGCGACGTTTCTGCGGAAATGCTGAAGGATGCAGGGGCCAGCTCTGTCATTCTTGGTCATTCTGAACGTCGTGCAGACCATGGCGAAGGTGATGCAGTGGTGAACGCCAAGGTGAAAGCCGCCTGGCGCGCCAGTCTGCTGCCCATCGTGTGTGTGGGTGAAACTCTGGCGCAGCGCGATGTCGGTGAAGCTGCCGCTGTGGTCACCCGTCAGGTGCGCCAGTCGATTCCGGAAGGTGCCACGGGCGAGACACTTGTGGTCGCTTATGAGCCCATCTGGGCCATCGGAACGGGTCGCACGCCCACGGCGGAGGACGTGGCGCAGGTGCATGCCAGCATCCGGAAGGTGCTGAATGAGCGGTTTGGTGAGGAAGGCGAGAAGATTCGCATTCTCTATGGCGGCTCCGTGAAGCCGGACAATGCAAAGACCCTGCTGGCGGTCGACAATGTGGATGGCGCTCTGGTGGGCGGCGCCAGCCTCAAGGCTGTGGATTTCCTCGGCATTGCGCACGCCGCCCTCTGAATTCCGGCGTTGTCCGGGAGTGAGGGCTTTCAGGTCGGCAGAATCGAAAAAGGCGCATCCGGGAAGTCGGGTGCGCCTTTTCTGTTATGAAATCCGATGCAGCAGCACAGGAAACAGGCGCGGCAGAATGATCCACAGCGCCTGCTCAAAATGGCTGGTCGGCATCAGAAGGTGATCAGGCCGATCATCTGCTGCACGAGGCTCAGTTCCTCACCGCTGGTGGGTGTCGTCTGGGAGACGAAGTCAAACACCTTGCCGTCCTTCTCGCCATATTCAGCGACGCGGGCCACCTTGCGATTCTTGTCGAAATAGACCGCCACAACACGCTGTTTGGTGATTTCAGGCTTCAGGAAGGCGACACGCTTCTCGGTCTGGGAGATATAATAAAACACCTCACCATTTACGGTCGCAACGGTGGATGGGGTGCCCAGAACCAGTAGCACCTTCTCCTGGCTGGAGCCAACAGGCAGTTGCTCCAAAGCCCCTTCACTCAGCACATACCCACGCTGATAGGTGCGGGTGACACCAGAAAGGCTGGTGCCCGATCCATTGATACTGTTCGCGATATTAGCGCAGGCCGAAAGGGCCGGCGCTGTCGCCAGAAGCCCAAGGGCCAACAAGGGCCATGCTCTGGAAACCCGGTGCTTGTCTTCCACATTGGCGCACGCAGAAGCGTCGTTGCCGCCCGGCTGCTGCGATGTCCCGAAGTGCTGTGTACCCACACCGTTCCCCATTCTTCCATTGGCCGAACCAGCGCATTTGTCCGCAACAGGCCAAACATTTCAACCGTGTTACCGTCAAAAGTCTTGCCAGTCTGCTTCCGCGGCGCTACCTCGCAGAGCAAGCCTTCATATGTTGCCGAGCCCTGCCCGATTCTTAAGCGCGATGTTTAAATTTTTCCGCTCAGCCAAAAACCGCGCGATTATCGAGCGCCTGTATGGCGCGATCGTGGCGCAATCACGGCAGCCCGTCTTCTATACGGACTTCGCCATTCCTGACACGCGCGAAGGTCGCTTCGAGCTCATTGTCCTTCATACCGTACTTGTCTGCCACCGGCTGAAAGGTGGTGACACGCCCGAAACGGCCTTGTCTCAGGATGTTTTCGACGCATTCGCTGACGATATGGATCGCACGCTGCGTGAGATGGGGGTAGGGGATCTGTCCGTCCCCAAGCGCATGAAGAAGATTGGTGCAGCCTTTTATGGACGTGCGGCCGCGTATGATGCGGGGCTGGGTGCACAAGACAATGTCGCGCTAGCTCAGGCTCTGGCGCGCAACATGTTTGATGATGACAATGCATCTGCCGAGACACTGGCCGCCTATGTGCGGGCCTCGGCGACACAATTGCGTGAAACGCCTTTTTCCACATTGGCGCGCGGGGATCTGCCCTGGCCTGCGCCGGATCAGTTTCGAGGGTGAGCCATGACGGAATCCGAACGCCCCACTGACGTGCCGGCTCAGGAAGAGGCGCTTGTGCCTCTCTCCCGTCCGGTTGCGATCACTGATATCGGCCCGACCGGCCTCAATATTCGGCTGACACCGGACGAGGCCGTGCGTGCCGAACTGGCTCGCTATGTTGGCGTGCTGGCCGTGCCGTCTTTCTCAGCGCAGATTCATCTGGAGCCGGAGGGAAAAGCCGGTTTCCATGTCACCGGTGAACTCAAGGCCACCGTGCGCCAAACATGCGGCGTCACTCTTGATGAGTTTGACGCCCCGCTGCTGGAAGAGATCGATGTGCATTTCGTGCCTGAGGGCACGCCTATTCCTCCCGAATCGGAAGAGGATGAAACATATGATCCGCCAGATGAAATCCTGAACGGCCAGATTGATATCGGTCTGCTTGCCACAGAATTTCTTGCGCTGGGGATAGATCCGTACCCCCGGAAACCGGGAGCTGTTTTTGAGCTGCCGGACACGGATACAACGGGACTTTCCCCCTTTGCCGCCCTTTCACGCCTTAAAGATCCTTCCTGAGTTTCGCAGCATTGGTTGTGATGGTTATGGTTGCGATGCGCCGGGGAGACGTTATTGTCCGCCCACCGGCGGAAATGCAGGCTAGGCTTGCTGTGCGGTCGGTTGCACGACACGCCAGATGTCTAGGCATGCTTTTCATGGCTGTGACAGTTTCGGATTTGCCGCGTATCAGTTTCAGCCCGTCTGGAGAGCGCATTCTCCCGACGGGTGATATTTTGCATGATGTCATTGTGTTACTGAACAAGAAAGCCTGCCCCAGATGACCGCATCCGTCCGTATCGCTCTCGACGCCATGGGTGGAGACCATGGCCCTGAGACGGTTCTTGCCGGAGCGGAAATCGCGCTTGGGCAGCACCCTGATCTGTCTTTCCTGCTCTATGGTGATTCTGAACGTCTGGCAGAGGTGCTAAAGGCGCATCCCAAGCTGGCGGCTGTTTCCACAGTTGTGCACACGGATGTTGTCGTAGGCATGGATGACAAGCCCAGCCAGGCGCTGCGCCGGGGGCGTTACAAGTCTTCCATGTGGTGCAGCATTGATGCGGTGAAGCACAAGAAGGCCGATGCCACCGTTTCTGCCGGCAATACCGGCGCGCTCATGGCCATGGCGAATTTCAACCTGCGCACCATGCAGGGCATCAGCCGGCCGGCTATTGCCGCCATCTGGCCCACTCTGCGGGGCGAAAGCGTGGTTCTGGATGTGGGCGCCTCCATTGGCTACACCGCCAAGAGCTTGGTCGAAATGGCCATCATGGGCTCCGCCATGGCACATGTGGTGTTCGATATTGAAGAGCCTACGGTTGGTCTGCTGAATATCGGCGTGGAAGAGATCAAGGGCGTCGAAGAAGTGCGCGAGGCCGGTCGCATTCTGCGTGAAGAGCGGTTGCCGGTGAATTATCATGGCTTTGTGGAAGGCAATGATATTGGCGCGGGAACCGTAGATGTGGTGGTGACTGAGGGTTTCTCCGGCAATATCGCCCTGAAAACGGCAGAGGGGACGGCCAAGCAACTGGCGACCTATCTGCGCGCTGCAATGGGGCGCACCATGCGTTCGCGCATCGGTTATCTGTTTGCCCGTGACGCCTTCCGGATCTTGAAGGAAAAAATGGACCCGCGCCGCTCGAATGGCGGCGTTTTCCTTGGCCTTAACGGAATTGTGATTAAAAGCCACGGTGGGGCGGATGCGGAGAGCTTTGCGGCTGCCGTGGACCTTGCCTACGACATGGTGCGCCATCATCTGCTTGCGCGCATCGAATCCAGTCTTGTCAGCCGTCGACCGCCGGAACAGGTGGCGAGCGAGCTTCAGCCAGCCGGTGCGGAAGGACAATCGTGAGCGGTATCAGGTCGGTCACCCGGGGCATCGGGTCTTATCTTCCGGAAAACATTCTGACAAACGAGGCGCTGTCTCAGCGCATCGACACGTCCGATGAATGGATCGTCCAGCGTACGGGGATCTGCCAGCGCCATATCGCGGCGGATGGGGAATATACCTCTCACCTCGGGCTGGCTGCGGCACGGCGCGCGCTGGAAGACGCCGGCATGGATGCGCAGGACATCGACCTGATCGTTCTGGCCACCTCTACGCCGGATCAGACATTTCCGGCGACATCCGCAACCATTCAGGCCGAACTCGGAATCACACACGGTGCGGCCTTTGATGTGCAGGCTGTCTGCTCCGGCTTTGTCTTCGCCCTCTCAACGGCAGATGCGTACCTGCGAACCGGGGCTTTCCGCCGCGCTCTGGTGATTGGTGCTGAAACATTTTCCCGTATTCTGGATTGGGAAGACAGGGGGACCTGTGTGCTGTTCGGAGATGGTGCGGGGGCTATGATTCTGGAAGCCGTGCCAGAAAGTGAAGCGAACGGGGCAGGGGTTCTGACCTCTCATTTGCGTACAGATGGACGTCATCGGAACAAGCTCTATGTGGATGGAGGCCCATCCACCACGGGAACGGCTGGGCATTTGCGCATGGAAGGCCGTGAGGTCTTCAAACATGCTGTGGGCATGATAACCGATGTGATCGAAGATGCGTTCACCGCAACAGGTGAAAACGCTGAAAGCATTGACTGGTTCGTGCCACATCAGGCTAATCGGCGCATTATTGATGCCAGTGCCCAGAAGCTTGGAATTGCACCTGAAAAGGTGGTGGTCACCGTGGACAAGCACGGCAACACCTCTGCGGCCTCTATTCCGCTCGCTCTTGATGTGGCCAGCAAGGATGGCCGCCTGCGCAAGGGCGATCTGGTTCTAATTGAAGCCATGGGCGGTGGTTTCACTTGGGGCTCTGCTCTGTTGCGCTGGTGATGTGCGAAGAAGATTGACCCGGCTTGCCGCCCTTGGATAGTCTGGCAACAGCTTGGTGAGCGGGACACATCTCGTGCGGGCATGAAGGAAGCTCTTGCCCGCGGTGATGTTTTCGCTCACACAGGAAGATGAGAGTTGCAGGGCGGGGTGCGTCACAGCGCTTCAAGCCGGCACGACAATTTCTGAGGGGTTGGGGGCACATGGCTGGTCGGACAGTGACACGCGCGGATTTGTGTGAGGCCGTCTATCAGCAGGTCGGCCTGTCCCGGACGGAATCCGCGGCCCTTGTTGAGCTCGTTCTGAAAGAGATTGCAGACTGTCTGGTGCAGGGTGAGACTGTGAAGCTCTCGTCCTTTGGCTCTTTTGTTGTCCGGGACAAGGGACGACGCATCGGCCGCAACCCGAAGACGGGTGAAGAAGTACCGATTGAGCCTCGGCGTGTCATGGTCTTCAAGCCTTCGAGTATTCTGAAAAACCGGATTAACGGTCTCAATGCTGGTGAGGATGATCTCGACTGATTGGTCGCGCGTGTTCGCCGCTGGGCCACAAGAGCAGATTATCTAAATAATACATATTGTTATGTGGATATCTTCACCTATTCCGTGAAAGTTGCTACAGTCATTTGACTATGACGCTGCAGATCGAGTCGATGCAGCGAGCGTGCCTGTTCTTAGGCCGCGTAGCATTCAGAATACGGACAGGGTGGTTGACGTGCGCGAGACCGAGAAGGATCCCGACGCCTTTCGAACGATCAGCGAAGTGGCTGAGGATCTCTCGTTGCCGCAGCATGTACTGCGTTTCTGGGAAAGCCGGTTTCATCAGATCCGCCCGATCAAACGAGGGGGGGGGCGGCGCTTTTACAGGCCGGAGGATGTCGATCTTCTCCGCGGCATCCGTCACCTTCTTTATGAAGAAGGTTACACGATCAAGGGTGCACAAAAGATTCTTAAGGAACAAGGCATTCGCCATGTCCAGGATCTGGGTATGGAGGCAGATGCCGCTGCCATGCGCAGCACCTCCGAAGTCGAGGGTCCTGCCCCTTCTGAACAGGAGATCGGCGGGTTTGGCGGGATTCTTGGGGGCTTTCTGCCGCGCCGTCGTTCAAGGGAACATGAAGGTGGGGGGAATACGCATGAGGAGCCCTCCTTTGCCGAAAACGTAGTGACAGATGAGCCCCATCTACCTTTTCCAGAACTGAGCACATCTCTCAAGCCTCAGTTGCCCGGTGAAAATGCGCCTTTACGTGGCCGCGCAGTTACGCAGCGCGTTGAAGAACACGTCAATGAGGAGCATCGCTTTGATGGTGACCTCAATGCAATTCAGCAGGTTAGTGACACTGCCAATGAGACTGAGGATCAGGATCCGGTCGCACCGGTAGATGAGCCTGAACAACCTCAGGATTCGCAGAAACAGGGGGCAGTTCCTGTCGAATGGAAAGCACCTTCTTTTGCCCCGCAACGTGATGAAACGCACCCTGACCAATATGTGCGCCCCATGCGGCCTGCACGCGTCGAAGTCTCCATGCAGCGGCCGAGTCGGGGGCCAGCGGCGCATATTTCGTCCGCACCTTATCCTGAATTTTCTGATCCTATGTTGCCCTTCATGGAAGAGCCCGCTCTGGAGGATGAGTTTTCGGAATCTCTGGAAGAGCGTATCCGCCGCCTGAAGGCTCAGGATCAGGCTTCTGAGATTCCCAATGAGCCGGGGCCGCCGGATGAGTATGTGCCTCTTCGCTATCGGCACGCTTCACCCGAAACACCCAGGGATGGAATCTCTTCAGATGAGGGAGAGCCAGAGGCTTTCCCCTCGATTGTACGTCCCACCGATGCGTCGACGACCACTGTGAACGAACAACGACATGAGCCCTATCTGGAAGAGGATATTTCCTGCCAGAATGAGGTCACCAATGATGCCTGGGCGGCGACAGCACTGGAAGATGAGGCTAGGCCTTTAGAGCCAGAGGATGATCCTTCCCTTCTGGCTGGGAAGGACGATGTCAATCATCATGTTGCTGCGTTTCGGACCGACACACCGTTCAGCAGCTTGACGGACGAAATAACAGATGCTCCCGGGAGCCGTGACGAGGATCTGTTTGCGTCCTCTTCACAAGAGTATATGGCGGCACCACATCACGATCAGTCATTTGAGGATCAGGAGGGACCGGATATGGAGACGTCACCACGGCCACGCCGTTTCGGCCCCTTCACAGCGCCGGTCGTGGAAGAATATGAGCTTCCACCGCTGGACAGTGCACGTCTGGCTGAAATCCGGAGTGCGACGCGATCTTCAGACTGGGATGAGCCCTCACCGGTCCGACCGGGGGCACAGCCAGCAGCATATTGGGATGCAGAGCCCCGGCCTGAACGCATGCCGCGTGCGACGCAGCCTTACAGGCGCTATGGCATGGATCCGTTGGAGACGACCGCCGCCGAGAGCTATCCGCATCAGGCTCCGCCCCCCAGAATGGATGTGCGGGCAAGCGGGCCGGGGGTTTTGCCTGTCTTGTCTCGCGCTGACATTCACCGCCTTCAGGCTGCGCTCTATGAACTGAGCGAATGTCAGCGCCTGATGGCGGAGGTCATGGAAGAAAAGAAATCCTGACATTGCAGCAGGCGAGCCTTTCAAAAGTATGGGCTCGTCTGCTGGAGTGGGTCTGAACCCATCACTTCACGACAGTCAGGGTCACATGTGTAAGGCCCTGCTGGGTGAAGCCCAGATGGCGCGCGGCTGCGCGCGAGACATCGATAACGCGCCCGCGAATGAAGGGGCCGCGATCATTGATACGTACAACAACGCTGCGTCCATTCCGCTTGTTTGTCACACGCACCTTAGTGCCAAAAGGCAGGCTGCGATGAGCTGCTGTCATGGCTTCTGGATTGAAGCGCTCGCCATTCGCAGTGCGCTGGCCCTGCCAGTAATATGAGGCGATGCCGGTGGAGCTGTCCGCTCGAGCCGTTCCTGTTGCGAAAGCGCTCGCGACAAGACACAGAGCTGCGCAAGACAATACCACGGGTTTTTTCATCCGCCCGACCTTCCGGTTGTTTCAAGAAGCGGCCGGAATGGCGGTTGAATTTGTTTACAATGTAACGTTTCTGCGGTGAATATGGGGAATCTGCCAATATCTGCCAATATTCAGACACAATCTCGTTGCCGTGCGTCGGGTTTCCACAGATTCCCAACACCATAGCGGTTCGGGTGGCAAACTTGGACTTGTGTGCTTTGTGATGATGGGTTAAACGTTCGCCCATCAAGTCGGAGCGTAGCGCAGCCCGGTTAGCGCACTAGTCTGGGGGACTAGGGGTCGGAGGTTCAAATCCTCTCGCTCCGACCATTCACCCTCCTCTTGGAGGGTTCGGGCGAAATATCCAGAATTTTGTTTATTGTGTCAGAGCGATCCAGCTTTCTCAGGCTGGCATTGTGGCGGCATATGTTTGGACACAGCACCCTATCCGGCATAGATGACATGTAGGGCGCGCTTCCATCGCGTCCTTCTGATTTTATACAGATCTGAGGTGCCCATGTCGCTCACAGTCACCATTCTCGGCTGCGGTTCTTCAGGTGGCGTGCCACGCGTAGGGCAGGGCTGGGGCGCGTGCAATCCGGCAGATCCTCGCAATCGGCGGCGACGCTGTTCCATTCTGGTTGAGAAAACGGGGCCTCACGGCACAACTACTGTTCTGGTGGATACGTCACCGGATGTACGGGAGCAGCTTCTGGCTGCAAACGTATGCAATCTCGATGCGGTGCTGTTCACACATGCCCATGCGGACCACACACATGGCATTGATGATTTGCGCCCGCTCTCTCTCATGCATGACAAGCGTATCGATATTTATGCCGATGAGAGCACGCTGCGCGCTCTGAAAAAGCGCTTCGGTTATTGTTTCGAGACCCCAAGCGGCAGCTCATATCCGCCTATTCTCACCAGTCATCGCTTCAGCGAAGGCAAGCCCATCATCGTGAATGGGGCAGGCGGGCCAATTGAGGCTCTGCCTTTCCGGCAGCATCACGGAGATATCGACTCCTTCGGCTTTCGCATTGAAGGCATGGCCTATTCGAGTGATATCAACGGCGTTCCGGAGCAAAGCCATCATGCGCTTCAGGGGCTTGATGTGTGGATTGTGGATGCCTTGCGGGAACGGCCGCATCCCTCGCATTTCTGCCTTCAGGCCAGTCTGGACCACATCGCGCAGTTTCAACCCCGCCGAGCCGTGCTGACCAACATGCACACGGATTTTGATTATGTCGCTCTGGGCCAGCGCCTGCCGGAGCGCATTGTGCCCGCATATGATGGGATGAGGGTGGATGTTCGTTAACCACTCCAAAGCTGCGTGAATGGAATTCAGCGCGTTTTGCTTTCAAGGATCACTTCAGAAGAAGGCGTGATGGGCCTGCTGTATCATAGATAATTGTTATGGGCATATATAGTTAATGCCCATTGGTTAATATGGCGCGCCTCATTCATAATGGTTAACGGATTTGGGTACGCCATCTTATTATGTTCCATAATATATCTTCTGCGATTTTATGATTTGGGTGGATCTGCTACGCAGTGGCTTCAGGTCAAGCAAGGGCGTGTCATTCACGCAATCCAGTCCTCGCACTTTCAGTGTGAGCCCATCAGCCTCTAACAGAGTGACGTGTGAGGAGGCGATGGGATTGGGGCGCGCGGGCGAACGCAGTGTAAAGGTGCTGCGGCTCACCCTGCCCGCCTCTGGCTTGCCCGGCATTTGGGTCACAAGGTCGCGACGGGCCTGATCCATCCAGTACAGCACCTGAAGCTCGTGGATCTGCTCGATACCATTCAGGGCCTCACGCCAGTGTGGATCAATCTGCAGCGTGCAGACCGGTCCACTTTTCGCATCTCCCTGACGTGGGCAGGCTTGTCGTTCGGTCCAGGGTGTATGAATACGCCCGATAAAATAGAGCCCGGCATCGAATGCCTCCGGCAAGGCCGTCGTGGTTTCTCCCTCACGCAATGCTCTGCACTCCCTAATGTCAGCGCCTCTCACAGCCGCTTCTCTCAGGCCACCTGAACCATAGCCTCCGAAGATGTTATAAGCACCTGACTCTCGGCCAAAAGGGATGAAATACCATGGCGCCTGCCAGCGATATTGCCCGTCTGCTCGCTATCATGGAAGCGCTGCGCACCCCACAAACCGGCTGTCCGTGGGATCTGGAACAATCCTTCGAGACCGTCATGCCTTATACGCTGGAAGAGGCTTATGAGGTGGCAGACGCTATCTCGCGTGCGGATATGGCAGACCTTCAGGAAGAGCTGGGGGACTTGCTGTTTCAGGTCGTCTTTCACGCACGTCTGGCGGAAGAGGAAGGCCATTTCTCATTTGATGGTGTGGTCGAGGGCATTTCGGAAAAGCTCATCCGGCGTCACCCACATGTGTTTGGAGACGCACGGAATTTGTCTGCCGATGAGGTGAAGGGCATTTGGGCGCGGATCAAGGCAGAGGAAAAGCGCCTCAAGGCTGAAAAGCGTGAGGCTGCCGGTTTGCCGCCCAAGGAGGAGGAAAGGGGCGTGCTGGGCGGCGTCGCCCTGCCCTTGCCGGCCATGACCCGGGCTCTGAAATTACAGGAAAAAGCCGGCAGTGTCGGGTTCGACTGGAATGATGCGCGTGCCGTTCTTGCCAAAATCCGTGAAGAGACGGATGAAGTGGAAGAGGCCCTCAACGAAGGGGGGCCGGAGGCTGTTCGGGAAGAGATCGGGGATCTTCTGTTTGCGGTCGTGAATCTGGCGCGCCACGCAGATGTCGAACCGGAGCGTGCACTGCGCGGCACCAATGAGAAGTTCACTCGCCGTTTTCGCCATATCGAGCAGGCGCTTGAATCAGAAGGCCGCACGCCGGACATGGCAAGTCTGGAAGAGATGGAAGCCCTGTGGCAACAGGCGAAGCAACAGGAACATTGACCCAGTTGGAGTCTCTTGAGGATCAAGGGCAGGGGCCAACCCCTGCCCTTGATAATTTGGGTGTTCAGGATGGGCTGTGCGTATCCTGAGAAATACGCACAGCATCGGTTCCAAAGCGCCGTGTAACCAGAGGCACACGCTCGGGCAGGATGCGCAGGACAACATGCATCACGCCGGCGTCATCCATGTCACGTTCCAGCACCTCACCATGGCGATACAGCCAGCCCAGCCCCTCACCATCTCCGGCATCCAGTTGCACATGCAACATGGCGCGACCAGCTGTAATGTGATGCTCGATCAGGTCCAGAAGCTGTCCGGACCCCTGCCCTGTCAGGGCTGAGACGGCCACGGGGCCCCCTGCCCCATCATGGCGCTGGCGCTGATTTTCCAGCTGTTCCAGTTGCTCCGGTGTCAGCCTGTCAATCTTGTTCCAGACCTCCACAACACGGCCACCAGGCTCCGGATCAACACCCAGATCTTTCAGCACATCGGCCACATCATGGGCCTGCGCCTCGGTATCCGGGTGGGAGATATCGCGCACATGCAGCACCAGATCCGCCTCCAGAACCTCTTCCAGGGTGGCCCGGAAAGCCGCAACAAGCTGCGTCGGCAATTCCGAGATGAAGCCCACCGTATCGGAGAGGATGATCCGGGTGCCGTGCGGCAGATCCACGGCCCGCAGGGTCGGATCCAGCGTGGCGAAGAGCAGATCCTGCGCCATCACCTCGGCGCGGGTCAGCCGGTTGAACAGGGTAGATTTTCCGGCATTCGTATACCCCACAAGGGCCACGACGGGATAAGGCACCCTCTTGCGACTGGCCCTGTGCAGGCCGCGCGTGCGTTTGACCTGTTCCAGATCCTTCTCGATACGCACAATGCGTTCGCCGATCATGCGGCGGTCAGCCTCGATCTGCGTTTCGCCGGGGCCGCCCAGAAAGCCGAACCCGCCACGCTGCCGCTCCAAATGCGTCCAGGAACGTACAAGACGCGAGCGCTGGTAATTCAGATGCGCAAGCTCAACCTGCAATGCGCCTTCACGGGTGCGGGCGCGCTTGCCGAAGATTTCCAGAATCAGAGCTGTCCGGTCTACCACCTTGGTGGACCATGCCTTTTCAAGATTTCGTTGCTGGACAGGTGTGAGGGCGGCATCAAAGAAGACCAAATCGATCTCCTGATCCTTCACGATCGTGGCCACCTCATCAACCTTGCCGCCCCCCAGATAGGTTGCGGGTTTGATGTCAGGCAGCGAGACAAGCGCGGAATGCACTACATCCAGATCGATCGCCGCAGCCAGCCCCACGGCCTCATCCAGCCGGGCCTCAGGCGCACGCCTTTCAGAGCCCGCATTTCGGGCGCGTTTGTTGAGATAAGGGGTGATCACCGCGCAACGCGTGGGGTGAACACGATGGTCCACCCCCTGTACAGACGTTTCGGTGTGAGGCTGGACAACAGATTCAGTAGCAGTGGACAAGGGTCTGCTCTGCTCTTCCGTGTTGTCAGATCCTTCGGATGGCGTATAGGAGCGTGGCTCCACGGGCTCAGGCCCTCTCGGAGTTGTCGTCTGTCGGGTCAAAGAGCTGTACCGGCTGTCCCGGCATGATGGTGGAAATGGCGTGCTTGTAGACGAGCTGGGAATGTCCATCCCGACGCAGCAGCACGCAGAAATTATCAAACCAGGTCACAACGCCCTGAAGCTTGACCCCATTGACCAGAAAAATGGTGAGGGGTGTCTTGTTCTTGCGGACATGATTGAGAAACGTGTCCTGAAGATTCTGTGTCCGTTCCGCCGCCATATTCGTATCCATTTGTTTCGGCGTGAGACCCGCAAACGTGGCATCAGCAATGCTGAACCGCCTGCGGGAGTTATCGGGCTAAAATGACACAGCCCTGAAGCAGTGCAACCGTCTTCTGCCATGCAAAAGGGCCTGTTGGCCTGCCTGCAAGGCTATACATTAGTGTGAAACCTCGGCAAAGTCATGAAAACGTTGCCTCAGCCGGCTGGCGACAGGGCCGGGCCTGCCCTGCCCTATCCGTCGCCCATCCAGCTGGATCACCGGCATAACGAGCGCTGTCGCGGCCGTGATGAAGGCTTCCGCAGCCTCATGGGCCTCTGCCAGAGTGAATGACCGCTCTTCCAGAGCGAGCCCCAGTGCTGCAGCTTCTTCCACAAGCACCGTGCGCGTGATGCCGCGCAAGATACCATGCTCGGCCGGACGGGTCACCAGAGTTCCCTCGTGTGTCACGATCCAGGCGTTACTGGAAGCGCCCTCGGTGACAAAACCGTCCGCATCCACGAACCAAGCCTCCTGAGCACCAGCTTCCCTTGCAGCCTGCTTCGCCAGCACATTGGGTAACAGGCCGACGGTCTTGATGTCGACCCGCTCCCAGCGATTATCCGGTAGGCTGATGACCCGGATCCCGTCTCTAGCAGCCTTGTGGCGCGCGGCGTCGCTGAGGGCACGAGCTGTCACCACAATGCCGGGCGGGGTATTTGCCGGAGGAAAGACCTGATCACGCGGTGCCACACCTCGTGTGACCTGCAGATAGACCTGACCATTGCGCACCCGGTTGCGTCGCACGGTTTCCCTCAGCACCCGCTCCAGCGCGGCGCGGCTCATGGGAGAACCCATGCGCAGGGCCGCCAGCGAGCGTTCCAGCCGATCGAGATGCAAACGCATGTCAATCAGATGCCCATCGCGGACCTCGCAGACCTCATACACACCATCAGCGAACTGATAGCCCCGATCTTCCACATGAACCCGCGCCGAGCAATGCGGAACATAGCGACCATTGACATAGGCAATGCGTGACATGACACCTCAGCCCTTCCAGGCTCTTCTTGTTTTCAGGTGCGCCAGAAGGCGAAGTGAATGGTAACGAACAGGCCCACAATTTCCAGCCGCCCCGCCACCATGGCCAGCCCAGCCACAATCACGGAACCTGCCGGCAGGGATGAGAGGCTTGGCCAATCCAGCCCACCGGCATCATAGACTGGGCCGGTGTTGGAAACCACGGCAGCGGCGGCGGCCAGTGCCGCATCCAGATTGGGCATCCCCGGACTGAGTGCAATGATGCAAAGGCCGAATGTGGCGAACAAGGTCGCCAGCGCCACCCACACACCGCGCATGGACGAGCCGATATCCCCCTGCTCCAATGCCGCGGGCTGAACCAGATTGGGATAGACGAGGCGCAGCAAGTCTCCACGGGCTCTCAGCAACATGGCGCGCATGCGCATCATCTTCAGGCCGCCGGCGACGGAAAGTGCGCCGCCGCCCAACAGCACCACGAAAATCATCAGGAGCAGTGGCAGGTTGCGATAGGTTCCATCATGCGGTCCAATGCCGCTGGTGGCGATGAGAGAGGCGGCGCTGAAAAAACCATCCCGTACAGCCAGAAAGGGAGGGGTATCCAGCGCACGCACAAGAATGGCCCCGATGATGATGCCCAGAACGCCCCACCACATGAGAAGCACAAGGCTCTCCTTCTGCTCGGGCGAGTTGTTCAGGCGTCGAGAAAATAGCGTGCGATGCCACAGGACGCTGGTGGCACTCCACAACAGAAACGGCATGAGTAGCCATTTGGGGCTGTTATCAATCGCAAGGGCCAGTTGGGCTTCGGGAGGCAGATGTGCGCCAGCGGAGGAGACTGCCGTTGCCAGTGTGAACGAAACATAAAAACTCTGCCCGCTCACCACCAGCGCCACCAGTGCCAGCACGGTGCCCCCCACATAAAGCGGCACGATCTCTCGCAGCACGCTGCGAATATCCACCACATCCGGCACCATACCTCCACGTGGCGCCCTGTCCGGAAGGCCGCCAAGACCTGTCGGTGCGATGACGGCGACGACAGATGCCAGCGTCAACAAACCACCGGACCATTGGAGCAAGGCAAACCACACATAGAGACTGGCCGGAGCACGATCCACAGCCGTCAGCCCGGTCGCCGTAAAGGCGGAAACGGCCTCCAGCCAGGCAGCAAGAGGTTTCAGGCCAGAGACAACGGCGATAGCTGGCGTCGCGGCCAGAGGTGGCACCAACCACAGCAGCGTCAGCCCCACAAGGCCATCAGCACGACGGAAACGAAAGGTGCTGCCTTCTGTCGTGAAGCGTAAAGCGCCCGCCAGAAAGATGCAGAAGGCAGCCGTGGCCAGAAAGACCGGAGCATGGTTCTGTCCGGTGCGGGCAGAAACGATTGCTGGCAACAGGGCCATGGCGCCAATGGCGGCCAGAGCACCGGAAAGAGGGCGGGCAGAATTGATCATCGCTGTAAAATTCAGAAGAACTCAAGCGCGACGCGGAACAATTGTTCCACCCGCTTGATGCGTTCAGCGAGGGCAAACAACACCACCCGGTCATGCGCGCGCACAACCATATCGCCGCGCGGCTGCATCACCTTGCCATCGCGCAGAATGGCGCCGATCCGCAAACCATCCAGCGTATCCAGATCCCGCAACTGCTTGCCAACCAGCGGAGAGGTTTCCAGCGCCTCCGCCTCAATCAGTTCGCCGGAGCCATCCAGCAGGGCGTGAACCCCGCGAATGCGCCCGCGACGCACATGCTGCAAGACGCGCGATACAGTGATCTGGCGCGGGTTGACGTGGGCATCAATGCCCAGCCCCCGCGCAAAGGCTGCGTAGCCCTGTTCATTCAGCAGCGCCAGAATGCGCCGCGCCCCAAGCTGGCGCGCAAGAAGGCAGGAAAGAATGTTGATGCGATCATCGTTGGTGAGGGCCACCATGATATCC
This sequence comes from Xanthobacter sp., assembly GCA_050252035.1. Classification (GTDB taxonomy): domain Bacteria; phylum Pseudomonadota; class Alphaproteobacteria; order Rhizobiales; family Xanthobacteraceae; genus Xanthobacter. Next base: position 179,250 of record JBFWLR010000007.1, on the reverse strand, counting down.
GCATCACCTACACCAGCCTCATCCAGAATGGACTGATCCAGCGCATCACCATTCAGCACCACGGTGCGGTTCAACTGCTCGGCAGCTTCCTGCGCCTTGGCTCGGTTTTTTTCGATCAGCTTGATGCGCGCCAGCGGATTGCGCAGCTCCAGCTCCTTGGCGACATAATAGCCAATGTTTCCGCTGCCAGCGATGAGGATGCGCTGGCTGGGTAATTCGTCATACCCGAAGATGGAGAGCGTGCGCTGCACCTGATCCGCCTGAGTGACGAAATAGGCTACATCACCAACCTGCAACTGCTCCAGCGCCGTGGGCACAATGGTTTTGCCATCACGGTTCACAGCCACAATGGTGGCCTGAGCCTCCGGGAAAAGCTGGGTGAGCTGGTTCAGCGGCGTATCGACAATGGGGCAGTCCTCGCGGCAGACGACACCCGCCGCCACGATAGCTCCATCGGCAAAGCTCACCGTATCAATCGCGCCCGGCAGGGAGAGGCGGCGCAGCACCATCTCACCCACCTCGATTTCAGGTGAAATCACCACATCGATCGGCAGATGATCCCGCGAGAAAAGATCGCTCCATTCCGGGGCCAGATAGGTCTGTGCGCGGATGCGGGCCACCTTAGTGGGCACATTGAACAAGGCATGGGCCACCTGACAGGCGACCATATTGACCTCGTCATGCAGGGTGACGGCGATGATCATGTCCGCCTGATCGATACCCGCGCGGGCCAGCACATCCGGATGAGCACCCCAGCCGACAATGCCACGCACATCCAGTTGCTCTGTGACCATCTGGATCTGGCGCGCATCTGAATCGATGATGGAAACATCATTCTGCTCGGCAGCGAGGCGCTCGGCGATGCCGAATCCGACCTGACCTGCCCCGCAGATAACGACTCGCATGAAGCCCCCTTGCAGCCGAAAATGACCGACCCGCGCCGCTTTGCGCCCATATCACGCCAGCCTGCGAGCCAGAATCTCAAGCGGCAGGCTATGCTGCCTTTGCAAAATTGACGAGTCCGTCCCGCACAGTATGGGGAAAGGCTGAGGTCAAATGTTCAGCGGTTGAGAAAATCCAGCTCCATGACGGGAATGAAACCGGTTGCACCGGTTTCATAATCGTCCATCCCACACAGAAAACGGGCCTCACGCTGGTTCACGAACACACCCGGTCCTGAGGCTCCACCCATAAAGAAATAGAGCGTGCGACCCCCCAGATTGCCCAGCTTGCTATTATTGACGGGTATGAGATTTGGCTTGCGCGGAAGGGTCACCGCAAGATGGATCACGGTTTTCCAGCCCTTGGCCTGTCGTTCCGGTGAAAATTCTGGAGTGATACGGGCCGTGATATTGGTCAGCTCATGCCAAGCATCACCGCCAAGAGGTTGGCAATAGGTGCGAAACAGCTCAATGGCACGCTCAACCTCCGCCTCGGAATAAACGGAGGTGCGCCCAACAATACGCACCGGAGGCGGTTGAACAGGCGTCTTCTTCTCCGGTACGGCTGATTGAACAGAATTCGATGTCGGAGAGGTTCGCAAAACACCGATCTCTTTGCTAGTCTCGGCTCCGGCCGGAAGAGGTAGGAGAGGGCAGCAGAAGAGTGCCATAGCCAAAGCCTTTTGCATGTTCTTTTGCCTCATCCCGACCCGCTCATCTCCATCTACCCCAGATCGCTCTTAATCGGCGTTGAAGTTCAGCCTCCAACCCCCAACGCCTTCAGCTTGCGATGAAGGGCCGAGCGTTCCATGCCGACAAATTCGGCCGTGCGGGAAATATTGCCACCAAAGCGGCTGATCTGCGCCGCCAGATATTCCCTCTCAAACACTTCACGGGCCTCACGCAGGGGTAGGCCCATGAGATGCTCCCCTCCATTGCCATTGGGTAGGCTGGGCACAAGTGCGCCAACATCCGGCGGCAGCATGGATGCGGTGATGGTGCCTTCCGGGTCTCCGCCCGCCAGAATCAGCAGGCGTTCCACATTGTTGCGCAACTGGCGAATATTGCCCGGCCAGTCATGAGACTGCAGCACTGCCATGGCGTCCTCCCCGATGGGGCGGCGCGGCATGCCTGTGGTCTGCGAAATTGTATCGACGAAGAAATCCACCAGATCGGGAATATCCTCGCGGCGTTCCGCTAGTGGCGGTACGCGGATCGGAACCACAGAGAGGCGGTGGTAAAGGTCCTCCCGGAACATGCCCCGGGCAATTTCCTCTTCCAGATTACGGGCGCTGGAGGAAATGATGCGGACATCCACGCTGATGCGCTCATTCGAGCCAACGCGCGAGAAGGTCTGCTCCACCAGAACGCGCAGAACCCGGCTCTGGGTTTCACGGGGCATATCGGCGATTTCATCCAGGAAGAGTGTGCCGCCATGGGCTTCTTCCAGAGCACCACGCTTGCCCTCGCCCTCCTCGCCACCAGCAACGCCGAACAGCTCCACTTCCAGCCGCTCCGGCGTAATTGCTGCAGCATTAAGCACCACGAACGGCCCCTGCGCACGGCCCGAGCCAGCATGGATCATGCGCGCCGTCAGTTCCTTGCCCGCCCCCGACGGGCCCACAATGAGAATGCGGCTATTGGTGGGTGAAACCCGCTCGATCGTGTTGCGAAGCTGCTGAATAGCGCTGGAACGCCCGACCATCATCCGGGCATTGGGCGCAAGCTGTTTCAGCTCTTTCAGCTCCTGCTTCAGGCGCAGGGTTTCCAGAGCCCGCTCAGCCACCATCACCAGACGATCAGCATTGAACGGCTTCTCGATGAAATCATATGCGCCACGCTTGATGGCTGCGACGGCCGTTTCGATATTACCGTGACCGGAAATCATGACCACCGGAATATCGGCATACTGGGCCTTGATTTCATTGAGCAGTTCCAGCCCGTCCAGCCGGCTGCCCTGCAGCCAGATATCCAGAAAGATCATGTTGGGCCGGCGGCTGGCGATGGCGGCCAGTGCGCCATCGGCATCGCGAGCCGTACGAGCCGTATAGCCCTCGTCTTCCAGAATGCCCGCGACCAGTTCGCCAATATCAGCCTCATCGTCGACGATCAGAATGTCCATCGGCATGCTCAGGCCCTCCCGGTTTCGCTGGTTGCAGCCTTGGCCGATTCTTGTTCTGCGGGCCGGCCGTCCACGCGCAGGCGCAGATGCACCCATGCGCCCCGACCATCGGGTGAATCATTCAACTGGATGGAACCGCCATGCTCTTCCATGATTTTTCCGACGATGGCGAGGCCGAGCCCCGTTCCTTTTTCACGCGTGGTGACATAGGGCTCCAGCAGCCGGCTGCGCTTGTCCTGAGGCAGCCCCATGCCATTGTCGATGATGTCGATAATGAGATTTTCTCCCACCTGTTCGGCCTTGACACGGATACGGCCCTGCCCGCGCTCCGTTTCCGGCACGGCCTCAATGGCCTCACAGGCATTCTTGAGAAGATTGGTCAGCGCCTGGGAAACAAGACGCCGGTCAAAACACGCTGGCATGACCTGTGGCAGATCCATGTCAAACTCAACGGACGGATTGCCCACCCGCATGAGGAAGACGGTTTGGCGAATGGTTTCCGCCATATCCTGCGAATCCACAACCGGCTTTGGCATCCGGGCGAATGAGGAGAACTCATCCACCATGCGGCCAATGTCACCAACCTGACGGATGATGGTGTCTGTGCACTGATCGAACACATCCCGGTCACGCTCGATATGCCGGCCATATTTGCGCTTCAGCCGTTCCGCCGAAAGCTGGATCGGGGTCAGCGGGTTCTTGATTTCATGGGCGATTCGACGGGCGACATCGGCCCATGCGGCGGTGCGCTGGGCATTCACGAGAGCGGTGATGTCATCCATCGTTACCACCCATCCGTGATCGCCTTCAGCGGATTGCTCGGTGGTCACGCGCATGGCGAGAATGCGCTCACGCCCACTGCGCTGCACAGTGATATTACCCTGCACAATCCGTTCCCCCGCACTTTCCGCTTCGGCAAGAATGGCGGCGGTTTCCGGCGCAACTTCGGCCAATTTGCGACCAAGAGCCTCAACTTCGCTCACCCCCAGAAGACGTTCAGCGGAACGGTTGGCAATTGTCACCCGTTCATCCGCATCCAGACCGATCACGCCCGCCCCCACGCCCGCTAGAACAGCCTCGGTGAAGCGGCGGCGGCTGTCGATCTGATCCCGGGCGCGGACGATATCATTGCGCTGGGTTTTCAGCTCTGCGGTCATGTTGTTGAAGGTCGCGCCCAGTGAGGCGAGGTCGCCCTCGGCCCGATTGACGGGCACCTGCACATCCAGATTGCCTGCGGCCACCCGGTCTGCTGCCCACATCAGGCGACGTATGGGGGCAACCAGCCAGCGTGAGAAATTGATGGCCACCCACATGGCGGAAAGCAGCACGATCAGCGTGATGAGGGCGTACATGATGGCAAAGGCGAGCTGCACATTGAAACGCCGCTCTTCCAGCGCCTGATAGTCACGCAACGTATCGCTGGTGATCTTGAGATAGCCGATAACCCGCGGATCAATCGGCCTAGCTACATAGAGGAAGAGATCATCAAAGTCCTTCAGGGGCACGACGGCGCTGACGAAATCGGCATCCGAAGGCAGATAGATGATGGGCTGCTCTTCGGTGGCCTCATTGATGGCGATGTTGATCGGCACTAGATATTCGCGCTCCGTGCGCAGATTGGCGCGCTCAACCACGGAACGATCCCGACGGATGATCTGCGCACCGGGAACATTGCGCAGAGCCGCTTGAGCGGTGAGAATCTCGCGGAATTTCTCCGGGTCCGATTTGTAGAGACCCTTGATGCGGGACATGTCATTGGCCATGGCCAGAACATCGCCGCGAATGGATAGGGCATGTTCACGCACATAAGCCTGCGCCACAGAGCCGGCAGTCGCCACAATGGCCTGCGTACGGCTTGAGAACCACCGATCCAGACTGCGATCCAGCGTCAGGCTGGCGACAATGGCCACCACAAGCGCCGGCACCACGGCGACGATGGCGAACAGGCTGACGATACGCACCAAAAGACGCGCCCCGGCCCTGCCCCTCATTCGGGCCCGCAACATGCGCCACAGTTCGAAGACAATGACGATCAGCAGCACCAGCCCGGCCACACCACAGGCCGCAAGCGAGATGATCACCACCTCCGGGGTCGGCACAATGGAGGTCAGCCCCATGAGGATGAGGAAGGTGGCAACAGCCGAAGCCAGCGCCAGCACCATGATGACCGGGACGAACAATCGGGCAATCAGGCTGCGCTTGCGCTGAAGCAGCGGGGGGCCATCTTCGGCTGGCGCGTTCATCATGCGTGTGATGGCCCTTCTCCTGATCGTGACGCGGCACATCTGCCACTGAACAAAGGCATTGAAACGACACTGGTGCAAAAATGTGACATCCACCAGCCCGAAGCCGATTTGCACCCAGCATTGTCGCGAGAAGTGTGAAAAAAGGCCTTTCAATCGTTTTTAGGGGTATTATAGAACCTCTAATTCAAATCGAAAGAGTACTGTGCTTCATCACGGCGCGAGAGAATCCATTCCCGATATATGCAAAAGCCCGTCCGTCCAGAGGCACTTAAATGCCAATGGCCAGACGGGCTCAGCATTGCAACCGCATCAAAATCAACGGTTGGTACGGATCACCTGAATATCCAGATCGCGAATCTTCTTGCGCAGAGTGTTCCGGTTCAGCCCCAGAAGCTCCGCAGCCTTGATCTGGTTGCCCCGCGTGGCTGCCAGAGCTGCAGACAGCAGGGGATATTCCACATCTTTCAAAATGCGGTGATAAAGGCCCGGAGGCGGCAGGTCATCCCCAAACCCGGCGAAATAGCTGTTGAGATGTCGTTCAACAGAACCCGCCAGTGTCGTTTCCGCCTGACTTTCCTCACCGGCCACACCCGGCTTGGACTCCACCAGCTCTGCATCAATGATGGCCGGCGTGATGACATCCTGCGGGTAAAGTGCGGCTAGTCGGCGCACCAGATTTTCCAGCTCGCGCACATTGCCCGGCCAGCGATAGTGCTTCAGCTTTTCAAGAGCGGCAGCATCAATCTGCTTGGCGGGCAAGCCCTCCCGCTCCACCATGCGGAAGAAGTGACGCATCAGATCCGGCACATCCTCCGCCCTTTCCCGCAGGGGTGGCAGGCGCAGAGGCACCACATTCAGCCGGAAGAACAGATCCTCGCGGAAAAGCCCCTGCTGAATGAGCGTGCGCAAATCCTTGTTGGTGGCGGCGATGATGCGCACATCCGTCTTGATTGGGGTGCGACCGCCAACGGTTGTGTATTCACCCTGCTGCAAAACACGCAGCAATCGTGTCTGAGCTTCCATCGGCATATCGCCGATTTCATCCAGAAACAGCGTGCCGCCTTCCGCTTGCTCGAAGCGGCCGGGATTGCGCGCCGTCGCTCCCGTAAACGAGCCTTTCTCGTGTCCGAACAGCTCACTCTCGATGAGATCGCGCGGAATGGCCGCCATATTGATGGCGACAAAAGGACCACTGCGTCGTTTGCCGTAATCGTGCAGGGCCCGCGCCACCAGTTCCTTGCCTGTGCCGCTCTCACCCACAATCATCACCGTGAGATCGGTCTGCATCAGGCGCGCTAGCAGGCGATAAATCTCCTGCATGGCGGCAGAGCGGCCCACCAGCGGGATATTCTCCTGATCCTCCCCACCCAGTGCGCCATTATAGGATTTACGGGGTTCGGCCAGAGCGCGGCCGACGATAGAAATCAGCTCCTTCAGATCGAAGGGCTTGGGCAGATACTCATAAGCGCCACGCTCTGAGGCCCGGATGGCGGTCATGAATGTATTTTGTGCACTCATGACAATGACCGGAAGGTCCGGCCGCGCCTTCTTGATACGGGGCAGCAGATCGAAGGCGTTTTCATCAGGCATCACCACATCGGTGATAATCAGATCGCCATCTCCCTGGCTGGCCCATCGCCAGAGAGTGGCTGCATTGCCGCAGGTGCGCACCTCATAACCGGCTCGTGACAGAGCCTGATTGAGCACCGTGCGGATCGCGGCATCATCGTCTGCAACCAGTATGCTTCCGCTTGGCATATGGGATCCTCATCTGGATTCGGGATTTGTGCCACTACCGGGATACATGGGCAGAAGCACTCTAAATGTGGTGCGGCGGGGTTGGCTTTCGCACTCGACGAGGCCGCCATGGTCACCAATGATCTTGGCAACCAAAGCAAGACCCAGGCCACTTCCGGTGGGTTTGGTGGTCACAAAGGGATCAAACAGGTGCGGGATGAGATCATCCGGCACACCTCGACCGTTATCACGCACGCAAAACTCAAGCGGCAGGCTTACACGGCTGGATGCACCAGGAATGGTAAGACGCACGCCAGGGCGAAAGGCCGTGGTGAGCTGGATCTCTCCATCCGGCATTCCCTCAACGGCTTCTGCCGCATTTTTAACCAGATTGAGAAAAGCCTGCACAAGTTGGTCGCGGTTTGCATAAACCGGGGGCAGCGAAGGATCGTAATCCTCGACAAACCGGATGTTTCGCCCGAAGCCCGATGCCGCAAGTGTGCGCACATGCTCCAGAACAGCATGAATATTCACCGGTTCGCGCTCCACAGGGCGCTCATCGGAAAAGACCTCCATGCGGTCCACCAGCTTCACGATACGGTCTGCCTCATCACAGATCAGGCGCGTCAGTGCCCGGTCCTGATCATCAACAGACTGTTCAAGCAGTTGAGCCGCACCGCGGATGCCGGAAAGCGGATTTTTGATCTCATGCGCCAGCATGGCTGCCAGTGTGGTGACAGACCGTGCGGCCCCGCGATGAGTGAGTTGCCGGTCCATCTTGTCGGCGATGGTGCGTTCCTGCAGCATCACCACAACGTGGCCAGCGCGATGGACCACAGGCGCCACGTGAATATCGACGATCCGCTCGCCACCATTGCGCGGTGTGCCCAGATCCACCCGATATTCGTTGACGGGCGCACCACGCTCACGCACCTGATCAATCAGTTCCAGCAACGGCGTGCCAAAAGGCACGAAATCCGAAAAGGGACGCCGACGCAAAAGCGGGGCGCTGACCTGAAAAAAGGATTCGGCCGCGACATTGGCTTCCACGACATGCCCATCATCCCCGATCGTGAAGAGCGGGTGGGGCACGGCATCCAGAATGGCAGCGCTCAGGCCGGGCGTGGCCTGCGCCAGCGCAGAGGCTGGCAGGGGCTTCCTGTCCGGTGGCGGCAAACCGGTCATGTTGTTTTCAAGGCCATGCCGGCCCTGCATGTCCGTCTTGCTATTGCTGTCGGCCTTGCCGGACTTTGCCGTCATGCCGCCGCCCTCCACATGAGTTCATCAAAGGCATCAGTAATGCCCGCTTTCACAGTCCCGACATCTTCTCTGGTCAGCAGGCGCTGACGCCAGATACGGGTCCATGCCTTGCCCGCCGCATCATCCTGCGATGGGTCAAAAGCTGTTTCAGACGCGGCTTCCAGTGCCCAGCCCACATGCTTGCGCGCCTGCCGCACGCCAAGGGCCGAGCCATAGAGAGAAAGCCATGCCTCATACAATTCCAGAAGAATATCACGCTGTTCCGCCAGAGACGGAGCGGGGAGCGCCTGCCCTTTTGCCAGAAAGGCTGCGACATGCCCCGGAAACCACGGCCGTCCCTGCGCACCGCGTCCGATCATGACTCCTGCCGCGCCAGAGGCTGCGAGCATGGCTGGTGCATCTTCCACACGCGTCAGATCACCATTGGCCAGAACCGGGATCTTCACGGCATCGACCACAGGGCGGATAGCGCCCCAATCCGCTTGCCCCTTATAGAACTGGCAGCGCGTGCGTCCGTGAATAGTCACCAGAGCGAGCCCTTCGGCATCAACCATACGCGCCAGCTCAACCGCTGTCGGGCTGTTTTCATCCCAGCCCAGCCGGGTTTTCACCGTAACGGGCACCTGCACGGCGCTGCGCACGGCCTGAACAATCTCGCGCGCCAGCGGAAAATTGCGCAGCAGGGCGGAACCGGCTGCGCCTGTCGTCACGCGCTTGGCCGGGCAGCCCATATTGATATCGATGATATGCGCGCCAGCAGCCTCTGCCCGCCGGGCGGCCTCCCCCATCCAGTAGGGATCATTCCCGGCAATCTGCACCACATGGAGCGGCACGCCCTGCCCTTCGGCCTTCAGCATCATTTCCGGATGATCATCCATCAGGGCTGCGCTGGCGATCATCTCGGAGACGACCAGTCCTGCCCCGTAACGTACCGCCATGCGCCGCACAGGTGCATCCGTAATGCCGGCCATAGGGGCCAGAACCACGGCGTTTGGCAGGCTGTACGGGCCGATCTGCAAGGCAGCAGGCTGGGAATGTTGGGGTATCTGCACAGAAAGTAGGCCGCTCCGTTTGTGCCTCAATTCTAGACACACTCAATGATGATGCAAGTGCATTGCCATTCAAATCAGGCTTCTATCATCACAAAATGCGGCGCAGGCTACACACAGATGCCCGCCTTGCTTCAGCTTTTGTCATAAGCCGACCTCTTGCGCAGAAGAACACAAAAGGCTTCAACACGCACTCAAACAGGGATGAGGCGTTATGAATTGTGTCGCCATCATTGTCGCTGCGGGCCGGGGCACCCGCGCTGGCGGCGAATTACCCAAGCAATATCAGAAGATGGGCGGCGAACCGATTTTGCGCCACACATTGCGCCTGTTCGCCACTTTTCCGGGCATTCGTGCTGTTCTACCCGTCATCCATCCAGATGATGCCGCTTTGTTTGCACAGACTGCTGTAGGACTTGAAAAAATACTGCCCGCTGTAGGGGGCGGCGCAACGCGCCAGGAGTCTGTTCATGCCGGGCTGAAAGCCCTCGCCGCAGATCCGCCAGAGATGGTGCTGGTGCATGATGCCGCCCGCCCCTTCGCTACCCCTGCCCTTCTGGCACGGGCCATCAGGGCTGCCGAGGCCCATGGTGCGGCGATACCAGTGCTATCCGTCACCGACACCATCAAGCGGGTGAATGCTGAGGGTCGGGTCATCGCGACTCTCCAGCGGGATGCATTGTGCACTGTCCAGACACCGCAATCCTTCCACTACAATCTGTTGCTGTCGGCCCATGAAGCTGCGGCACAGGCCGGCACTCACAATCTCACAGATGATGCGGCTGTGATGGAATGGGCCGGACAGCCCGTTTTCATCTTTGAGGGTGAAGCCGCCAATATGAAGCTCACATCCGTGGAAGATATGGAGAAGGCACGCATGTCTGCCCCTGTCGCTCAGCAAAAGCATGCTCCCTCATGGGCCAGCCTTGGGGATGTGCGTACTGGAACCGGCTTTGATGTCCATGCCTTTGCACCGGGAGATCATGTCATTCTGGGTGGCATCACCATTGCCCATAGCGCCGGCCTCTCCGGCCACTCAGATGCGGATGTCGGCCTGCATGCCCTGACCGATGCCCTGCTGGGAGCCTTGTGCGATGGGGATATCGGCTCGCATTTTCCGCCATCCGACCCGCAATGGAAGGGCGCATCATCGGATCGCTTCCTGCGCCATGCGGTCGACAAGGTACTGGCTTTGGGCGGGTGCATCGCCCATCTTGATCTGACGCTGATTTGTGAAGCGCCCAAGATCGGCCCGCATCGTGAAGCCATGCGCGCATCCATCTCCGCCATTTGCGATGTTCCGGTTTCCCGCATCAGCGTGAAGGCCACGACAAGCGAAAAGCTGGGTTTCACGGGCCGGCGCGAGGGGATTGCCGCCATGGCCAGCGCAACCATTCGCCTGCCCTTTTCCGAAGGTGACGCATGATTGATGCGCAGATCTACAGCCGCGCCGCTGCGGTACTGAAGGCTTTCCGTGCCCATGGCTGGACGCTCGCCACGGCGGAATCCTGTACAGGAGGCCTTGTCGCAGGTGCCCTGACGGCTCTGCCGGGTTCCTCAGATGTGGTCGACAGGGGTTTTGTCACCTATTCTAATGCAGCCAAAATGAGCATGCTGGGCGTGCCTGAGGCCGTGCTGGTGGCGCATGGCGCGGTCAGCGAGGAAACAGCGCGGGCCATGGCGCAGGGCGCCTGCAAAGCAGCGGGTGTGGATGCGGCCGTCTCCATCACCGGAATTGCCGGTCCGGGTGGCGGCTCCACCGGAAAGCCCATTGGCCTAGTGCATTTTGCCTGCGCCCTCAAAAACGGGCGCATCAGCCATCACAAAATGTGTTTTGGTGAGCTGGGGCGGGATGAAGTGCGTCGCGCGGCGATTCTTGTCGCGCTCGATATGCTGGATGAAGCCGCGCGCACATGAATGACAGCCAGGATAAATCCATGAACAGCCCCTCCCCCGCTCTTATTGGCCCATTGGCCGAACTGGCTTCATCCCTGCCGGTGCGCGGCGCGCTTCTGGGGCTGGATCTCGGCACCAAGACCATTGGTGTCGCCAGTTGTGACCCGGACCGGCGGCTGGCGACTGTGGTGGAAACCGTTCGGCGCACCAAATTCACGGCGGATGCCCAGCGCCTGCTCATTCTCGCTGAAGAGCGGCGGGCCGTGGGCTTTGTTCTCGGTTTGCCGCTGAACATGGATGGCTCGGAAGGCCCGCGGGCGCAGGCCAGCCGCACTTTCGCGCGCAATTTCTCCAAACTCACCATGCTGCCGATTGCGCTGTGGGATGAGCGCCTCTCAACCGTCGCGGTGGAGCGGGCCCTGATTTCCGCCGATGTCAGCCGCGCCAAACGGGCCGCGGTGGTGGATCAGCACGCCGCAGCCTTCATTCTGGAAGGGGCGATTGATTTTCTAGCCCATCAGGCTGGCCCTGAGAGCGATGAGGCGGAAGACATATTCTGATACGAGACTGTGTTGTTTTCCACTGTCAGAAAGGCCATCAGCGCCGGAACGTGGGGCAATTGGCCCAGTAGCCCTTTTGCCCGGCACCGGGGTCGACCCAGCAATTTTTCCCCGCAGGCGGCTGTTGGGTGAAAACTTCAGAAGGCGGCGCTTCAGGCTGCGGGGCAAAAGGGGCGGTGAGCGCACCCATGATGCCGGAGGTGATGCCCAGCACTTCGCGCCCGGCCTCCTCCCCCGTGACAACGCCCGTGCCGCTGGTACAGCCTACGCACGCACCGATTCCATAGGTGCGGGACCAGCCCTGCGTCGTACTGGCCGGCTCATTCTGGGCCAGAGCGGGGGATGCCACGCCCGTGAAAAATGCAAGAAGCAGGGCGCTTTTCCCCAATTTTGCCTTCAGGCCGCGCATCTGCCTTTCTCCACCGGTTTTCAGCTTCATACCGTAGCGGGAGCATCCTTGTCTGACGCAGCAGAAATAAGGCGTCACACGGTGATGTACTTTCGCAGATATCCAACGTGAACGATTTCCGGCCTGCAACAGGCTCATGCAGCTTGTCGCAGGCTCTCACTGGGGATATGCCTCGACTGCCATGCCATCAGCTCCAGCATTCACACTCTCGGGTCGGGATCTCCTCGGTATCCAAGCCCTTTCCGCCGGTGAGATCACGGGTCTGCTCGACCTTGCCGAAGAGTTCGTTGAACTCAACAGGCAAGTTGAAAAGAAGCGCGCCACGCTGCGCGGCCGCACCCAGATCAACCTTTTCTTCGAGAATTCCACCCGCACCCAGTCCTCGTTCGAAATCGCGGGGAAACGCCTCGGGGCGGATGTGATGAACATGTCCGTCGGCTCCTCTTCCGTAAAGAAGGGCGAGACGCTGGTAGATACCGCCATCACGCTGAATGCCATGCACCCGGATATTCTGGTGGTGCGGCATCAATCCTCTGGCGCAGTGGCGTTGCTGGCCCGCAAGGTGGATTGCTGCGTGGTCAATGCCGGGGATGGCTCCCATGAGCATCCCACACAGGCGCTGCTGGATGCGCTGACCATTCGCCGCAACAAGGGGCAGCTCGAAAATCTGGTCGTCGCCATTTGCGGGGATGTGCTGCATTCGCGCGTGGCCCGTTCCAACATGCTGTTGCTCGCGAAAATGGGTGCGCGGGTGCGTCTCGTCGCGCCCTCAACCCTTCTGCCGGCAGGCATCGAGAATTTCGGCGTGGAGGTGTTTCACTCCATGGAGCAGGGGCTGGATGGCGCGGATATCGTGATGATGCTGCGCCTCCAGCGAGAGCGCATGAGCGGCTCCTTCATTCCCTCCGTGCGGGAGTATTTCCATTATTACGGGCTGGATGAAGCCAAGCTGCGGCGCGCCAGCCCGGATGTTCTGGTGATGCATCCCGGCCCTATGAATCGCGGTGTGGAAATTAGTTCCAATATCGCCGATGGTCCGCGCTCGCTCATTCGCGAGCAGGTGGAAATGGGTGTGGCCGTGCGCATGGCCGTACTCGATACCCTTGCCCGGAAGCTGCCCAATGCGTGATTCCCGCCCTTCTATGGAGCCGCGCCCGCTCCTGCTCGCCAATGCCCGTGTGATCGATCCCTCCCGTGGGACGGATTTTCACGGAGACGTCTTTCTGGCTGATGGTGTGGTGAAGGATGCCGCATCCGGCCTCGCCAATGCCGGCATTCCCGATGAGGCCGAGGTGGTTGATTGCAAGGGTGCGGTTGTCGCGCCCGGACTGGTCGACATGCGCGCCTTTGTGGGCGAGCCCGGCTTCGAGCATCTGGAAACACTGGCCAGCGCCAGCCATGCGGCGGCGGCGGGTGGTGTCACTACGTTGGTCTGCCAGCCAGATACGGCCCCCATGGTGGATGAACCCGCCATTGTGGATTTCATCCTGCGCCGGGCGCGGGATACTGCCGTGGTGCATATTCACCCCATGGCCGCCATCACCAAGGCGCGCAAGGGTGAGGAAATGACGGAGATGGGCCTGCTGAAGGCCGCAGGCGCCGTCGCCTTCACGGATGGCCATCATTCCGTGATGAATGCCCGCGTTCTGCGCCGCGCTTTGACCTATGCCCGCGATTTTGATGCGCTGATCGTCCACCACACTGAGGATTCGACCCTCTCCGGTGGCGATATGAATCAGGGCGAGTTTGCCTCCCGTCTGGGCCTCTCCGGCGTTCCCAAATCCGCTGAGACCATCATTCTGGAACGCGATGTGCGCCTGGTGGGGGATGCCCGAGGGCGCTACCACGCCGCGTCCCTCACCTGCATCGAATCCCTGGAGGTTCTGGCGCGGGCGAAAGAGGCTGGGCTGCCGATCACGGCTTCAGCCTCGATCAACCATCTGTGCTTCAATGAACTGGATATCGCCGGCTACCGCACATATTTCAAGCTGCGCCCGCCGTTGCGGACGGAGGATGACCGGCAGGCCCTGATTCAGGCTATCGCATCGGGCCTGATTGATGTGGTCGTTTCCGATCACACCCCGCAGGATGTGGAAGGCAAGCGCCTGCCCTTCTCTGAGGCGGAACCCGGCGCTGCGGGTATTGAAACCCTTCTGCCGGCGGCTTTGCGCTTGGTGCATGCGGGCGCGGTGGATCTGAGCACCATGCTGGCATCCCTTTCCACCCGCCCCGCGCAGCTTCTGGGGCTGGATGCAGGCACCCTTCGCCCGGGCGCACCGGCCGATGTCATGATGCTTGATCCAGACATGCCCTTCATTCTGGACCCGGCGGCCCTGAAATCCCGTTCCCGCAACACACCGTTTGATGGCGCACGCCTCATGGGGCGGGTGCTGCGCACCATAGTTGCGGGGAATGTTGTCTATGAATACGCTTGAGTTCCCAACTCCAGCGCTGAAGGCTTCCCATGCTCGCTGATCTGCCGCATGCGCTGGCGCATCCTCTCGCCCTGATCTTCGGCTATTTGCTGGGCTCGATTCCCTTCGGGCTACTGCTGACCCGATCTGCAGGCACGGCAGATATTCGCGGGATCGGTTCCGGCAATATCGGCGCGACAAATGTGCTCCGTACCGGGCGGAAGGATTTGGCTGCGCTGACTTTGCTGGGTGATGCCCTGAAGGGTACGGTGGCGGTTCTGCTCACGGCACATTTTCTGGGCTATTCGGCTGCGCTGGCGGCTGGACTGGGGGCTTTTGTCGGCCATATCTTTCCAGTCTGGCTGCGCTTTCGGGGCGGAAAGGGTGTCGCAACCTTTCTAGGCGTTACGCTCGGGCTGGCCTGGCAGGGGGCACTCGCCTTTGCGATAGCCTGGCTGCTGGTGGCCGTCACCACCCGTTATTCCTCTCTGGCGGCCCTTCTGGCCTCGGTTGTGACAGTCGTCACCGTCTGGCTTCTGGGGGATATTTATGTCGCCTGGCTTCTGGCGGCTCTGACTGTGTTGCTGTGGCTGAAGCATCACCAGAACATCGCCCGTCTGCTGAATGGCACTGAGGGCAAAATCGGCGCAAAGAGCTGATTGCTCTGCATATGCCGACTGACCCAGCCACTTTTCCCTCAGATTCGTTGCTTTCCCCGACCCAAAGACGGGACTGGCTGAGGCTGATTCGAACCGAGAACATTGGTCCACGCACATTTCGCGCGCTCCTGAATCAGTTTGGCGGCGCATCTGCCGCTCTTGAGGCGCTGCCCACGCTGGCCCATCGGGGGGGCCGGCTTCTTCCTCCACGCACCCCTTCCATTACACAGGCGGAAGATGAAATCGCCGCGCTGGAGGGGCTGGGTGCCCGGCTGGTGGCTCTGGGAGAAGACGAATATCCCCCTGCCCTGCGCATACTGGATGATGCACCGCCACTTCTGGCTGTTCGCGGTCGGCGCGATGCTCTGCGCAGCCGGATGGTGGCCATTGTCGGCGCGCGCAATGCCTCTGCCGCCGGACGGACCATGGCTGGACGTCTGGCGCGGGATCTGGGACTTGCGGGCTGGTGCATTGCCTCCGGCCTCGCGAGGGGCATTGATACTGTTGCGCATGAGGCCAGCCTTGGCTCCGGCACCGTCGCGGTGCTGGCTGGAGGGCTGGCTCGCCCCTACCCTCCGCAAAATCTGGCCCTTATGGAGCGTATAGCCCACGAAGGGGCAGTGGTTTCTGAAATGCCTCTGAACTGGGAAGCGCGTGCCCGTGATTTTCCACGTCGCAACCGTCTGGTTTCAGGCATGTCCCATGGTGTGGTGGTGGTGGAGGCCGCACTACGTTCCGGTTCGCTCATTACCGCGCGGCTGGCGAATGAGCAGGGACGCGAGGTCTTTGCAGTTCCGGGCTCGCCGCTCGATCCACGTGCGGAAGGCACCAACAGCCTGATCCGTCAGGGTGCTGCCCTTATCACCTGCGCCGATGACATACTGGACGCGCTGGCACCCATGAGTACGGATCGCCGTCCACTCGCTGTTGAGAGCCCGGCCGCCATTATCCGTACACCTGATGCCGAGCCGGACGATGGCGTGCGCTCCAGCATCACAATGCTCTTGGGGCCTACCCCTGTCTCTATCGATGATCTGGTCAGGCTGTCTGGTTTCAATGCCGCTGAAGTTCAGGCCGTGATGCTTGAACTGGATCTGGCCGGCCGCCTTGATCGCCCTGGTACGGGCCTCTTCGCCTTGCGCTGAGACCTGTTAGATGTAAGGTCTCACTAATTAAACGATTGAATGGAAGGGCCCCGCACCCAACCATTCAGTTCGATATGGAGGCTTTTGGGTCCTCGTCGGTCTCTTGCTCATTGAGCGCCACATTCCGCGCTTCGAGCCGTGCCATCTCGAGAAGATAGGCTAGAGTCGTCAACCCATTCTCCCGCGAGAGCCGCGCCAGTTCTCCGCTGAGTGAAGCGACATAAGCCGCGAACATGGCTGGATCATCTGGAGGAGCGCCGTCTGACTTTTTGTCCATGAACCGGATCCTCTCTCTTTGGGGCAACTTTACTTAACAAGTTACCTTTTTATAGGTTGCGTGATATATTTAAACATACCAGCGGTTGTATATTTCAGAGCACGTCGGGCTGCTTCTGGGAAGATGAAATTTGACAGGCGGCCCTACACCTGCTCATGGTGCGCCCGCTTCGCTAGGGCAGAGGGCTCTCTTTCGCGTAGAAAGAGGATCTGCATGTTTCTGCTATGATGAAGTGATACAGAGGCATTTTGAGTGAAATGGCGTCTGCTTACAGGGCGATAAAAAGTCAGGCAGATGCGGCGCTCTGGTGCCTTAACCAATCTGGCCGCTCAGCATCTAGGGCGGTTACGCAAGAGACTGGGTCGTCATGCAGGTCGTCATCGTCGAATCGCCCGCCAAGGCAAAGACGATCAATAAATATCTGGGCCCCGGCTATGAGGTGATCGCCTCTTATGGCCATGTGCGGGACCTGCCATCCAAAGATGGTTCAGTAGATCCAGATGCAGATTTTCACATGCTGTGGGAAGTCGACCCCAAGGCCCAGAAACGACTCAACGAAATTGCCACGGCCGTCAAAGCGGCCGATACGCTCATTCTCGCGACCGACCCGGATCGTGAAGGAGAAGCCATCTCCTGGCATGTGCTGGAGGTACTGAGGCAGAAGAAGGCGCTGAAAGGCCAGAAGGTCGAACGGGTGGTGTTCAACGCCATCACCAAACAGGCCATTCTGGATGCCATGAAAGCACCGCGCGCCATTGATGTGGCGCTGGTAGATGCCTATCTCGCACGTCGCGCGCTGGATTATCTGGTTGGCTTCAACCTCTCTCCCGTTCTCTGGCGCAAGCTACCGGGGGCGCGTTCCGCCGGGCGGGTGCAATCTGTTGCCCTACGCTTGGTCTGCGATCGCGAACGGGAGATCGAGACCTTCGTCGCGCGAGAATACTGGTCGATCACAGCCCGTCTGGCGACGCCGCGCAATGATGAGTTCGAGGCTCGGCTTATCGGTGCGGATGGCAAGAAGATCACGCGGCTAACAGTCGGGAGTGGTGAGGAGGCTGCAGCTTTCCGCACCGCGCTTGAAACGGCCAGTTTCCGAGTGCGCGGGGTGGAGGCCAAGCCGGTCAGGCGTCATCCCCAGCCGCCCTTCACTACCTCCACCTTGCAGCAGGAGGCCAGCCGAAAACTGGGTCTGGCTCCCGCCCGTACCATGCAGATCGCACAGCGCCTGTATGAAGGTGTGGATCTGGGTGGCGAAACGCAGGGCCTCATCACCTATATGCGTACCGATGGCGTGGATATGGCCCCTGAAGCCGTTGCTGCCACGCGTAATGCCATTTCCAGCAAGTTCGGGCCGCGCTATCTGCCAAGCGTGCCGCGCAAATATACGGTTAAGGCCAAGAATGCGCAGGAAGCGCATGAAGCCATTCGCCCCACGGACCCGGCCCGTCATCCGCGCGAGATGGCCCGTTATCTGGATGCCGAACAGGCTCGCCTTTATGAACTGATCTGGATCCGGACTGTCGCGAGTCAGATGGAATCAGCCCTGCTGGAACGCACGACGGCAGATATCGAGGCGAGAGCCGGGGAGCGCACGCTGGATCTGGCCGCCACGGGCACGGTGGTGAAGTTTGACGGCTTCCTGACCCTTTATCGCGAGGGGAAGGATGACGAGGATGAGGATGATGAGGGGCGCCGCCTTCCCGTCATGAATGCGGATGAGGCGCTCGACAAACGCGAGATCGCTACCACCCAGCATTTCACCGAGCCGCCGCCGCGTTTTTCTGAAGCTTCTCTGGTCAAGCGGATGGAAGAGTTGGGCATCGGTCGGCCGTCCACCTATGCGGCCGTTCTGGCTGTGCTGCGTGACCGTGAGTATGTGAAGCTTGAGAAAAAGCGTCTCATGCCGGAGGACAAGGGGCGGCTGGTCGTCGCCTTCCTTGAAAGTTTCTTCCAGCGCTATGTTCAGTATGATTTCACGGCGGATCTGGAAGAGAAACTCGACAAGATCTCCGCAGCCGAAATCGACTGGAAACAGGTGCTGCGGGACTTCTGGCAGGATTTCCACGCCGCAATCGAAGCCACCAAGGAACTACGCGTCTCCGAGGTTCTGGATGCACTGGATGAACTGCTGACAGCCCACATCTTCCCCCCCAAGGAAGATGGCACCGATCCGCGTCTGTGCCCCACCTGTGGTGCGGGCCGCCTCTCTCTGAAGATGAGCCGCTATGGCGCGTTCATCGGCTGCTCCAATTATCCGGAATGCCGATACACCCAGCCGCTTTCCGGTGGAGACGGCAAGCCGGAGGGTGAAGGCAACCGCCTGCTGGGGAAAGACCCTGAAACGGGTGAAGAGGTCACTGTGCGTGTGGGCCGGTTCGGCGCCTATCTCCAGCTTGGAGAGGCCAAGGACAAGGAAAAGCCCAAGCGTTCCTCTTTGCCTAAGGGGCTCGCGCCGGCGGATGTGGATCTGGAAACAGCGCTCAAGCTTCTAGCCCTGCCCCGTGAAATCGGGATACACCCGGATGATGGCGCGCCGATTCTGGCCGGCATCGGGCGCTACGGGCCTTATGTTCAGCATGGACGCATCTATGCCAATCTTGAGGAAGGGGATGACGTGCTCACCCTCGGCCTCAATCGCGCCGTGACGCTAATCGCCGAAAAGGCCAGCAAGGGGCGTGGGGGACGCGGCGCACCAGAAGGTCGTCAGCTGGGAGAACACCCTACGCTTGGCGGTCCCGTAACCGTGCGGGCCGGGCGCTTCGGCCCCTATGCCAACCACGGCAAGGTCAATGCAACTCTGCCGAAAACACTTGATCCTGAAGCTATCTCGCTTGAGGAAGCGGTTCAGCTGATTGACGCCAAGGCCGCAGCTTCTCCGGCAAAGGAGCGCAAGACGGCCACAAAGGCCACCACCAAAAAGGCGGCGACCACAAAGACAACCAAGACCAAAGCGACCACCAAAAAGGCCACAGGCACCAAGACCTCAAGCAGCAAGTCGGCCAGTGAGGATGCTCCTGCAGAATCTGGCGCGGACGAGGCTGAAGTCAAAAAGCCTGCGCCGCGCAAACGCACGACAACGCGCAAGGCCCCAGCCAAATCCTCGGCCAAAACCACCACCAAGGGGGCGCAGAAGGCCGACGCAGAGGGCCCGTCCTCGGAAGATGCGCCCTCAGGAGATGCTCCTCCCTGGGAGGAATGAGCGCATAAGCGCATGCATGACCAATGGATGGGAAAGGGCCACGGACAGACGTGGCCCTTTTTTCTGTCGGCATGCAAAGTTGCTCCCCCCTGCCCCTTGCAAATGCCCCAAGGGCAATGCAGCGCATTGATTTTTCGAGTTATTTTGATTGCAACATGTGACTCACAACAAGAAATTCATCTCGCACTATGGCAAGGCGCGCTATAAGTAGGGCTCTTTCCTGCATGGGTGGGCATCTTCAGCCTGCCTCAGCGATTCGAGTTTGTCATGCCGCACACCATTTCTCCTCGCCCTTCCTCTACTTCTCTTGATCTGGTTCATCGTCCACGACGGAACCGCAAGAGTGACTGGACCCGCCGACTGGTGCGCGAGAACAAGCTGACTCAGGATGATCTGATCTGGCCCGTCTTTGTCATGGACGGTGAGAACAAGCGCGAAACCATCGCGTCCATGCCTGGTGTGGAGCGTTATTCGGTGGACCAGCTGGTGCACGCTGCCGAACACGCCGCGAAGCTGGGCATTCCCGCACTGGCGCTGTTCCCTTATGTCGATGCCGGTTTGCGCGATGAAACCGGCAAGGAAGCGCTGAATGAGGACAACCTGATCTGTCAGGCCCTGCGCGCCATCAAGGCGGAAGTGCCGGAGCTGGGCCTCATCACCGATGTCGCGCTGGACCCCTATACCAGCCATGGCCATGATGGGCTGATGGAGGAGGGGCGCATCCTCAATGATGAAACGGTGGAAGTATTGGTGCGCCAGTCTGTCGTGCAGGCGCAGTCCGGTGCGGATGTGATTGCGCCTTCGGACATGATGGACGGCCGTATCGGCGCTATCCGCGAAGGGCTAGATGAAGCCGGCTATCAGGATGTGCAGATCATGTCCTACGCCGCCAAATATGCCTCGGCCTTCTACGGCCCCTTCCGCGACGCCATTGGCACTGCCAAGACCCTGACGGGCGACAAGCGCACATATCAGATGGACCCGGCCAATGGCCTTGAGGCCCTGCGGGAAGCCGAGCTGGATGTGAATGAAGGCGCGGACATGCTGATGATCAAGCCCGGCCTGCCCTATCTGGATATTGTCTGGCGGGTGAAGGAAGCCTTTGGCCTGCCGACCTTTGCCTATCAGGTCTCCGGTGAATACGCGATGCTTGAGGGGGCCGCCCGCAATGGCTGGGTGGATGGAGAGCGCATCATGCTGGAGAGCCTGATGGCCTTCAAACGCGCAGGAGCGGATGGCATCCTCACCTATTTCGCCCCCCGCGTGGCTGAAATGATGGCCGCCGGGCGCTGATCCCGTCTCCTGATTTCCGTGGCCCCTGTTCCCCTGGAAAGACCTGACATGACTGACGCCGTGCTTGACGACTTGCCCGTCACTCTTGCCGATATAGAGGGAGCGCGCACGCTGCTTGCCGGGTCCATTCTGCGCACCCCTCTCCTGCCCGCACCGCGCCTGTCGCGGCTGACGGGTGCGGATGTGTGGATAAAATATGAGAATTTTCAGGTCACTGCCTCTTTCAAGGAACGCGGTGCTCTGGTGAAACTTTCTCGTCTCGCGCCGGATGAGGCCCAGCGGGGCGTGGTCGCCATGTCGGCCGGAAACCATGCTCAGGCCGTGGCCTATCATGGGCGGCGCATGGGCATCTCCACCACCATCGTGATGCCGGAAACCACGCCTCAGGTGAAGGTGATGGCGACGGAGGCGCACGGCGCCAGTGTCATTCTCTATGGCGATACCGTATCTGATGCCTTTCGTGAGGCGGAACGCATCGCCAAGGTGGATGGGCGCGTGTTCGTGCACCCCTATGATGATCCGGACGTGATTGCCGGTCAGGGTTCCATCGCGCTTGAAATGATCGAGGATGGCCCCCGCTTCGATATGGTGGTGGTGCCGATTGGTGGTGGCGGTCTCATCTCCGGCATGGCCATCGCCTTTGCAGCCCATTCACCGGAAACGGAGATCATCGGCGTAGAGGCTGCACTCTATCCCGCCATGTGGAGCGCCTTGACCGGACAGCCACGCCCCTGTGGCGGCCCCACTCTGGCGGAAGGCATTGCGGTGCCTACAGCCGGTGGCAATACCGAGAAAATCATCCGGCGGCTTGTTCCGAGCATCATTCTTGCTGAGGAATCCGCTTTGGAGCGCTCAGTCAATGCGCTGCTGATGCATCAGAAGACATTGGCCGAGGGGGCTGGTGCCGCCGGCCTTGCCGCGCTGCTGACCGAGCCGGAACGTTTCAGGGGCAAAACTGTCGGCCTTGTCGTCTCCGGCGGCAACATTGATGAGCGGGTTCTGGCCGGCATCCTGTTGCGGGAGCTGGAGCGTGAGTGCCGCATCGTCTCCTTCCGCCTCACCCTCATGGACAGGCCCGGCATGCTTGGACGCATCTCCACCCTGATCGGCCAGCTTGGGGGCAATATTCTGGATGTGCACCACAGCCGTACCTTTTTGGATGTGCCGGCCAAGGGGGCGCGTCTGGACCTGACACTCGAAACCCGCGACAAACTTCACGCGGATGTTATCCAGAAGGCGCTGGAGGAAATGGGCCTGCCCGTACAACGTCTCGGTGCGGGGACTGTTGATTGGTAAGCATTTTTCGACTGTACGTACACTCCAGCCCGGCAATTGGCGACCGCGCTCAAACCGCAGGGGCCCTTGCGTCACCTGCCGGACACCTTACCTGTTCAGAAGAAGAGGCATCCGGCTGGATGTCGCACTGCTTGTCCGCCTCCGGCGATTGGAGGATGAAATTTGGCCCGTAACATAAGTGATGCTCCCGGCAATGCATATGATGGCGCCCGAAACGGCCCCGTCTATGAGCATGCCTATGATCCGGTGACCCAGCCGGAATATTTTGAAGGGGTGCTGTCCCGGCGCACCGTCGCCTTCATGGTGGATGTTGTGCTGATTCTCGGCCCGATTTTCGGGCTGGCGATCTTCATCTTTCTTTTTGGCATCATCACCCTGAGCTTGGGGTGGATGCTTTTTCCCCTGCTCGGCCCGGCACTCATCATATGGGCTATTCTCTATAGCGCGCTGACGCTTGGTTCACCTGCTTCCGCGACCATCGGTATGCAGATGATGAATATCGAGCTGCGCACCTGGTATGGTGCCCCCTGCTATTCCCTGCTGGGAGCAGTGCATGCTGTGTGCTTCTGGGTCTCTGTCAGTGCCCTCACCCCACTTGTGCTGCTTGTGCCGCTTTTCAATGACAGGCGACGCCTGCTGCATGATTATCTGCTCGGCACGGTCATGGTGAATGCGGAACACCGGGCAACCATGCTGCGCAATTCATGATTTTCATATTCCACGTCACTTCTCCTTTGACGCAACCTGCGCTTGCGGCGATGCTGAAGAGGAATTCGAGGCCTGACTGAAGTGACCGAACACCCACGCGACACGCCACAGTTCTACCTGACGGCCCCTGCGCCCTGCCCCTATCTGCCCGGGCGGGATGAGAGGAAGGTGTTTACCCATCTTGTGGGTGAACGCGCCGGCATGCTGAATGATGTGCTGAGCCAAGGGGGCTTTCGGCGCAGCCAGTCGATCGCCTATCGGCCGGCATGTGAAGGGTGCCGGGCGTGCGTATCCGTCCGGGTCTGCGTGAATGATTTCCGGGAAGGACGTAGCTTCCGTCGTGTACGCAAACATAATGAGGATCTTGTCAGCGTCCTGTTACCACCAATCCCATCACCAGATCAGTACGCCCTGTTTCAGGCCTATGTGAACAGTCGCCATGGTTCGGGCGGTATGGCTGATATGAGCGCGCTGGATTATGCTCAGATGGTGGAAGACACTCATGTGAAGACATATCTGGTGGAATATCGAAAAAAGGTTTCGCTTGGAACTGGCCAGCCACCCGTGCAGCAGACGCGACACAGAGCGCGAGGAGACCTGATCGCAGTCGCGCTGACAGATATTCTGTCGGACGGCCTGTCCATGGTTTATTCTTTCTTCAACCCCAACGCGCAGCCCCGCTCATTAGGCACCTATCTCATTCTCGATCATATTGAAAAGGCGCGCGCGCTGAACCTGCCCTATGTCTATCTGGGTTATTGGGTCAAGGGCTCGCATAAGATGGATTACAAGCGCCGCTATACTCCCCAGGAACGCCTGATGCCACAGGGGTGGGAACGCGTGGATAACGAAGACTGAGGGCAACTTCGCCACACCATATAAAACAGGCCTGCTGAACAGACTTGCTGAACTCTCTTGCAGACCCGCGCCAAGCGGTCCACAAGGGTTGAAATTCTCCCCCCAGATTCAAGTTTGGCCCTTGACGGGGTGTCACCTTTGCCAATCAGACTGAAGCAGCCGGCTACCGCCTGCGCATGAGTTTCATATGACGGTTGAAGTTTTCAGCAGCTTTCTCAATATTTTTCTGATTGTGTATGCTTCCCTCTTTCCCATCATTAATCCGTTGGGGGGCGCGCCGATCTTTCTCTCCTTCGTGCGACATTGTTCACCTGCCACACGCAAGCACCTTGCCCGGAAGATTGCGCTATACGGTTTCACATTGTTGGTGTGTGCCATGCTGTTTGGCGCGCGAATCCTGACCTTTTTCGGCATATCATTGCCGGTTCTACATATGGCTGGCGGGCTGGTTGTCGCGTCCATCGGCTGGAGCCTGCTGCATCAGGGTGTTCAATCCGACAAGCATTCTGAAGCCGTGGCGTTGAATGAAGAGACGGCGCTGGAGAACGCCTTCTATCCTCTCACGCTGCCTCTGACAGTGGGACCAGGTGTGATTGCGACCGCGATTGCTATTTCGGCGGGTCACACTCCTATCACTCCGGACAGTCTTATGCAGGTGGCCGTTGAGGCCGTTGCAGCTCTCAGTGCCCTAGTGGCAATCGCACTCACCATTTATTTTGCCTATCGTGAAGCCGGCACCATTGAACGCGTTCTGGGGCGCCGGGGTACGGATGTGCTGGTGCGTCTGTTCGCCTTCATTCTGCTTGCCATTGGTTTACAGATGTTGTGGTCCGGCCTGCAGGTACTTCTGGGTGAGGTCTTCGCGGCACAAAATATCTAATGGCCTGTCTCATTGCCTTTTCCGGCCTTCCAGGTGCTGGAAAATCCACGATTGCCAAGGCTGTGGCGCGCACAAGCGGGGCTTTTCTGCTGCGTGTGGATGAAATTGATGCGGCCATCTGGGCCCTTGATCCGCAACGCGATATCGGCCCTGAAAGTTATCACATTGCAGCGGCTCTGGCCGTGTCCAATCTGCGGCTAGGCCATTCTGTCATCGCGGACTGCGTCAATCCATGGCCCCTGACCCGTGCCATTTTTACCAGCGCCGCGGAAAGAGCCTGCTGTGCCTTTCTGGGCATTGAAGTCATCTGTTCCGACCCGGCCGTACACAAAAAGCGTGTCGAAGAACGGGTTTCTGACATTATCGGTCTCAAGGTGCCGGATTGGGCCACTGTGATGCAGCGCGACTACAAGCCATGGCCAGAAGCGCAGCTGCATCTGGATACAGCCCGGCTTGATGTGAAAGCTGCTGTGGAACGGATCTGTTTGGCAATACCGGACTGAGCTGCAGCTCGTTTTCCAGCCCCTCCGAGGGATGCAAACAGAAATGCCCGGCCTCATGGCCGGGCATTTCCTTGTGTCTGTGCTGTCGCTTCAGCCGCAAACAGGGCTCAGGCAAGAGCCTTCAGTGCAGCCTTACCGGCATAGCGGGCCTGATCGCCCAGCTCCTGCTCAATGCGCAGAAGCTGATTGTACTTGGCGGTGCGGTCCGCACGGGCCAGAGAACCGGTCTTGATCTGCCCGCAATTGGTGGCCACGGCGAGATCGGCAATGGTGGCGTCCTCGGTCTCGCCAGAACGGTGAGACATCACGGCGCGGTAACCGGCTTTATGGGCCATTTCCACTGCATCCAGCGTTTCGCTGAGCGAACCGATCTGGTTCACCTTCACGAGGATGGCATTGCCTACGCCTTCGCGGATACCGCGGGAGAGGCGCTCCACATTGGTGACGAACAGGTCGTCACCCACCAGCTGGCACTTGTCGCCGATGGTGTCAGTGAGCAGCTTCCAGCCGGCCCAGTCGTCCTCTGCCATGCCGTCTTCAATGGTGACGATGGGATAGCGCGCCACCAGATCGGCCAGATATTTCACCTGCGCATCGATATCGCGGGTCTTGCCCTCGCCCTCATACACATAGGCACCGTTCTTGAAGAACTCGGTGGAAGCGCAATCCAGACCCAGATACACATCTTCGCCCGGCTTGAAGCCCGCCTTTTCAATGGCGGTCATCACGAAATCCAGCGCAGCGTCAGCGGAAGGCAGGTTCGGGGCAAAACCGCCCTCATCGCCCACATTGGTGTTGTGTCCAGCCGCATGCAGAGACTTCTTGAGGGTGTGGAAAATCTCCGCGCCCCAGCGCAGGCCCTCGGAGAAGCTTTCCGCACCCGCTGGCAGGATCATGAACTCCTGAAAGTCGATGGGGTTGTCGGCATGAGCGCCACCATTCACGATGTTCATCATCGGCACCGGCAGAACACGCGCATTCACGCCACCCACATAGCGGTAGAGCGGCAGGCCGGCAGCGCTGGCCGCAGCCTTGGCCACGGCCATGGACACGCCCAGAATGGCATTGGCCCCAAGGCGCGCCTTGTTGCTGGTGCCATCCAGCTCAATCAGCGCCTCGTCGATCGCCACCTGTTCCTCGGCATCGAAACCGCCGATGGCATCGAAAATCTCGTCATTCACCGCATCCACAGCGCGGATCACGCCCTTGCCGAGATAACGCTCGGGATCATTGTCGCGCAGTTCCACGGCTTCATGCGCGCCGGTCGAGGCTCCCGAAGGAACCGCTGCGCGGCCAAAAGAGCCATCTTCCAGCACCACATCCACTTCGACCGTCGGGTTGCCGCGGCTATCCAGAATCTCGCGGCCGATGATGTCGACGATGGCGGTCATAACGGTTCTTCCCTCATCTCATGCTTGCGCCGGATACCGGAAGGCGATGCTCGCCCTCCCGCGCCTGCCCCAACGCAGTTTCATTTCTCCCTCCGCCCCTGGAAGCATCCGCGAACACGGTGGAGACACGCCGCTTTTAGTCCATTTTGCCCATGCTTTGAAACGCGAAAAGCACGACGCCCGGATCTTCATTGGTGGAAGAAGGAAATGGTGGGGTATAGCTTTCACGAGACAGCACATTTTTGGGAGCTGCTTGCTGTTTGTCTCACAATAGGTTTCTTATCCGCTTCAACATGATGACCCGCGCAGAGGATACCCTCTCATGACAGATCAGCCGCTTCAGCTTGGAGCCAGCACGCCCATGCCCTCCTCTCCCGAGGAAGCCGTGCTGGACCGGGTGCCGAACCCCCATCCGGATGTGGATTATGTGGCCCGCTTCACCTGCCCTGAATTCACCTCGCTTTGCCCAGTGACAGGCCAGCCGGATTTCGCCCATCTGGTAATGGATTATGTGCCGGACCAGCACTTGGTTGAGTCCAAGTCGCTGAAGCTCTATCTTGCCAGTTTCC
The DNA here is from genome assembly GCA_050252035.1 of Xanthobacter sp. Classification (GTDB taxonomy): domain Bacteria; phylum Pseudomonadota; class Alphaproteobacteria; order Rhizobiales; family Xanthobacteraceae; genus Xanthobacter. The sequence goes on along the minus strand of JBFWLR010000007.1, from coordinate 151,838 downwards.
GCAACCATGGCGCTTTCCACGAGGATTGCACGGTGGCGATTGGCAAACGGCTGGTGGAATGCCTTGCGCCACGCTTTCTGCGTATTGCCGGATATTGGTACCCCCGTGGGGGAATTCCCATCGACGTTTTCTGGCAAACTGGTACCCTGCCTTCAGGTGTCTGGCTGCCAGAGACGGGTGTGGCGCCTTATCGCGGCCGCGGGTGAAGGAACTCATCGTCCGATCCTCTGCCCAACCTGCTATGTCTATGCGTAAAACCGGGTGGAGACAGGACCATGCCCAAGCTGATCGTCACCAACGGAGATGTCGCAGTTGAGCGCCTGAAAGGTGCGCATATTGGCGGGCAGATCCTGCCATGGCGGGACATGCTGCATGATGGTCCGGTGCCCCCCGGACATATTCTGGATGACGTTTCGGATGTACGCGCCAGCTTTCTTTCAGAAGCGCTGGGCCTGCCTTTGGATGAGGTGCGGGTGGATTTCGCCCGTCGTGACGCCATGCTGGAGATCCATCCAGCCTATGACGAAGTCGAGCTATGGTTTGAGCATGATCTTTATGATCAGCTCCAGCTCCTCCAGATCCTCCACTTCTTCTCGCACGAGCCGGAGCGGATGGGTCTCTATCTGGTGCAGGCCGACCATTATCTCGGCCTGTTGCCGGATGACGAGTTGAAGGCCCTGAAAACCCGGCGCAAACCTGTCACACAGGTGCAGATGGAAACGGCGCAGGAGGCTTGGGAAGCCTTCACGGCACCAACCCCAACCAGCCTTGCCAGATTCTCCACCCAGCCTCGCAGCGCCCTGCCCCATCTTTCTGCAGCCCTGCAGCGCCTGCTGGCTGAACTGCCGGCACCCCATAGTGGCCTCTCCCTCACAGAAGAGCGTATCCTGGAGCAACTCGCCGAAGGGCCGAAAAAAGTCGCTCACGTCTTCGCGGCTGTAAACTCCATGGACGAGGCGCAATTTCTGGCGGACCTACCCTTCTTTCTGAGGCTGGATGAGCTGGCCTTTACCCACGAGCCGCTTGTTTCCGGCCTGCCTTTCCGCAGCAGCGATTGCGGCAACCTCTCCTTTGAGCAGGGAAATGGCAGTGCAGCGGAAATTGCCTATCGGACCTATGCCGGCGCTGAGATTGCCCTGACACGCGCCGGTATGGCCGCGCTGAAAGGGCATTTCGATCATGCTTGCGAGAATGGCATTGAGCGCGCCATGGGTGGGTTTCAGCTAATGCCCGGCGCTATGTGGCGTTATGATCGCAAGCGGGCGGAACTTCTCGCCCCGAACTGAGACAACAGCGGCTTCAACTGGCCAGACTGTTCTTGACTGACTTGCGGGCTGAATCCGCCACATTGGCCCTGCGCCAGGCCGCGATGAACCCGCTGCGTGCTTCGGAAAAATGAATACCACGCGGTTCAAGCACCCTGTTTTGCAGGAAAAACCCGGTCAGTCGGAAAGCTTCCTCCACCTCTGTTTCTGATGATGGTCTTGAGGATTCGACCAGAAAGGGGGGAAGGCCAAACAGCCTTTCCGCATAAGGCGCGCCCGCCGCACGGGAAACCGCGCGACCGCTGCGGGGCGAGACATAGATCAGATCATCGCATTGCCCGGTGGCGGCGCAACGCTCAAGTTCCAGCCCGAAGCCAAGTTCCTGCAACAGGGCCAACTCGAACCGAGCCAGCAGAATGCCCGCAGCCTGTGCGTCCGCAAAAGCATTGAGAATGGCTGTGTAGGTGGGGTAAAGCCGGCCTTGCGGGTCACGTTCTGGCAGCAGGCGCAGAAGCTGGCTCATATGAGTAATGCCATAAGTGGCATGAGGCTGAACCATCAGCGCCTCAACACGCAGAACCAGAGGCTCCAGTGTATAATTGCCCATATGCTCTTCAAGACGGGCGCGCCACACGGCGTTGACGGTATTGCCAGGCTGGAGTAAGGGCGCGAGACGCCGTGAACCGCCGCCCCGCACAACCCCCAGATGACGGCCACGCCGCCGGGTAAGCAGTTCCACAATGGCACTGCTTTCCCCATGGCGTCGTACGCCAATCACGATACCTTCATCGTTCCATTCCACGATTATCGGCCTCATTCAGGTGAGAAACCGAGGTGCGCCCTCGAAATTCTCAGCCGCCGCGCGGAAACTCCAGACCCATCTCTCGATACCGCTCCGGGTCATTCGCCCAGTTCTCACGCACTTTCACAAATAGGAAAAGATGCACAGGGGCTTCGATGATCTCGGAAATCTCGGCCCGCGCCTCGGAAGAGATGGTTTTGATGGCCTGCCCGCCCTTGCCCAGCACAATTTTGCGCTGGCTTTCGCGCTCCACATAAATGGTCTGCTCAATGCGCACCGCGCCATTGCGCATTTCTTTCCAGCTCTCCGTTTCCACGGTTGAGCGGTAAGGCAGCTCATCATGCAGACGCAGGAACATCTTCTCGCGGGTGATTTCCGCCGCGAGCGTCCGCATGGGGGCATCCGATACCTGATCTTCCGGATAGAGCCACGGCCCTTCCTGCACATTTTGCGAGAACCAGCGGCGCACATCCTCCACGCCATCACCTGTGAGCGCGGAAATCATGAACACCTTATCAAAGGGCAGGCGTTCATTCAGCTGTGCGGATAGCGCCAGCAGCGTATCGCGCCGGATCAGGTCGATCTTGGTGAGAATGAGCGCGCGGGGCCGGCGAATATCAGCCAAGGGCCTCAGCAGGGCTTCGATATCGGGATCAAGTCCTCGCTTCGCATCCACCAACAGAGCCAGAATGTCCGCATCTGCAGCATGGGTCCATGCTGTCGTCACCATAGCCCGTTCCAGCCGGCGACGCGGCGCAAAAATGCCGGGCGTGTCGACAAGAATGACCTGCGAAGATCCATCCATGACGATGCCGCGCATGATGGCGCGCGTCGTCTGTACCTTGTGGGAGACGATGGAAACCTTGGTGCCGACAAGGGCGTTCGTTAGTGTGGACTTTCCGGCATTGGGCGCACCCAGCAGCGCGACGAAGCCGCAGCGTGTCGGCCCCTTAAGAGGTACGTCACCGGCTTCGGTGTCTTCGTCATTCTCGAAATCGTCCTCGTCCATCTCATCATCAAAGACGGTGTCGAGATCGTCTTCCAGTTCGCCGTCAAACACGTCATCGTCGGGCTGGGCGTCCTCAATGGCGCGCGCCTCAGCCGGGAGGTCAGCAGCGTTCAGCTCAGCAGCTTGCGGGGCTGTGGGGGAGGAAGCGCCGACATCTGGCGTCGCGGCCAAATCGGTCGCGGCGGGGTCGTCCTGTCGCTTCTTGCTCATGTTTCATTTCCGTTCCACACGCCTTCCCTCAGCAGGAAGGCTGCGGCAGCCGCTTTCTGGGCCGCCTGTTTGGAAGAGCCCTGCGCCTCGGCAGAAACCTGCCCGGGCAGATCCACCGCCATCACAAAATTCGGGGCATGGTCCGGCCCGCTACGTGAAATCTCACGGTAGACAGGGGGCGGCAGACCACGCGCCTGCGCCCATTCCTGCAGCACCGTCTTGGCATCTCTCAGGGGGCGGCGCGGCGCTTCTAGCCGGGCGCGCCAGAAGCGCTCCACCAGATCATTTGCCGCCGCATATCCCCCGTCCAGAAAGACGGCGGCCACTACGGATTCCGCGACATCCGCCAGAATGGCCCGGCGTTTGTTCGTGCCAGCCTGCGCCTCTCCCGGCCCGAGACGGATATGCGCTCCAAGATCCATGTCATCCGCCACTTCGGCGCAAGCTTCCTCACGCACCAGCTCTGCCAGACGACGGGACATCTCACCTTCCTCCGCACCGGGGAAGGACTCATACAACATATGGGAGACCACGGCCCCCAGCACATGATCGCCCAGAAACTCCAGGCGCTGATAGGAACGCAGACGCGGAGACGCACCCTTGACCGCGCTGATGTGCGACAGCGCAAGATCAAGCAGCTTCTGATCCGAAAAGCGATAGCCCAGCCGGGCTTCAACCGCGGAGAGGTCTGACCCGCGCACCTTCAGTTTACCGTGGTGAACAAGCGATCCCATCTCACCATCCAGGGCCAGTTCCATACCTGCCAGGCCGAGCCTCCCTCCTTGATGGAGAAGAAGATCATTTGGGCCTTACCGATGAGGTTTTCAAACGGTACATAGCCCACTTGGCTCAGCACGCGGCTGTCTGCCGAATTATCCCGGTTATCACCCATCATGAAGTAATGGCCAAGCGGCACTTCATACACCGGGGTGTTATCATAAAAGCCGTTATCCACCATATCGAGGATGGTATAGGAAACGCCATTGGGCAAAGTTTCGCGCCAGCGCTTCACCGGCACCATCCGCCCGGTGCCATCATCCTGCTCGATATCAGAAAGACGTTCGCGCTGCACCGGCTGGCCATTGATGTGCAGCCAGCCATCAATCATCTGGATCTTGTCGCCCGGCATGCCGATGACGCGCTTGATATAATCCACATCATGATCGCGCGGCAGCTTGAACACCACCACATCCCCACGATCCGGCTGGGAACTGAAAATACGGCCCGAGAACAGATCCGGCGAGAAGGGGAACGAGAAGCGCGAATAGCCGTAGCTGTATTTGGAGACGAAGAGATAATCGCCGATCAACAGCGTGTCCTTCATCGAGCCGGAAGGAATGTTGAAGGGCTGGAACAGAAAGGTGCGGATCACCAAGGCAATCAGCAGGGCTTGGAATATCACCTGGGCGGTTTCGAGAAAACCGCCATCCTTTTTCTTCTTCGAATCGCTGGTCGAGGTCATTCAGGGCTCGGAATCATGTGAATGGCACAGGATGTATTGAACTGCGCCCAAACTGAGGCCACCCCAGACAGGCCAGCCCCGGCATCGTATGTCCCCTAATAGAGGGTTAACCGGCCGGCGGCAACGCACAAGCCGGCGAGATGTGGGGAAGCTGTCTATCAGGTGCGCTCATCAGGTTTCTTCTCCCCCTCCCCCGCAGGCTTCTGCCACGGCCACCGCCCGTCGATCTCCACCTCCAGCGAGAAGGAGAGGAAGGTTCGGATCAGTACGATTCCAGCCAGTACGGCGAGGCTTCCCAGGGTTGGTTCAATGGCCACCGTATTGATGATGTCTGCCGCCACCAGCAGTTCCAGCCCCAGTAGAATGCCCATGCCCAGCGTGGAGCGGCAGGCCTTGAACGCCTCTTCCGCTGAGCGACCCGCCATCACATCGCGCCCATAGGACAAACCGGCGCGGATGATGCCGGCCACGATCACAACGGTGCCAGCCACCTCGATCGTGCGGGTCACCCAATGCATGGCCTCATTCAGCAAGGTCTCCACAGCATGACCCTTTCTGGATGCGCTCCTTAGCGGCTGGGAATGGTGGAGATGATGACATGGGCCGCGCATAATGGGCCCTCATCGGTCAGGGACAGATGAATGACCGGCTCGAAGCCTTCCGGCACCATCTGCGCCAGACGCGTGGCCGCGCCCCCCGTGAGCAGCAGCGTAGGGGCGCCGGAGGGCAGGTTCACCACGCCCATATCCCGCCAGAACACGCCATGGCTGATGCCCGTGCCCAGTGCCTTGGCGCAGGCCTCTTTCGCAGCAAAGCGCTTGGCATAGGTCTCGACCCGTCGGGCGCGCCGGTCTGCCTTGGCGCGCTCCTCCGGCGTGAAGACTCGCTCCAGAAAGCGTTCGCCATAACGCTCGATGGACCGCGCAATGCGCCGCGTATCGCTGAAATCCGAGCCGATGCCGATAATCATGCCCTACCCCGCCCCGCCATCGGGTCGCTGTGCCTCACCTTGGGCGATGGCCTTGCGCATCGTGCCGATTGCGCCTTCAAGACCCAGAAAGATCGCCTCACCGATGAGGAAGTGACCGATATTGAGTTCCACAATCTGTGGCAGGGCCGCCATACGTTCGGCCGTGGCGTAATCCAGCCCGTGACCGCCATGAACCTCAAGACCAAGAGACGCTGCCTGCTGCGCCCCGGCGGCAAGACGGGCAAATTCGGCCTGCGCCTCTTCATCGCGGCCTTCCGCCAGCGCATCACACCATGCACCAGTGTGCAGTTCCACCACCGCAGCGCCCAGCTCATAAGCTACGGCGATCTGCTCGGCTTCTGCCGCAATGAAAAGGGAGACACGGATATCAGCAGCCTTCAGCGCGGCTATGCGCGGTGCGAGATATGCTTTCTGGCTGAGAGCATCCAGCCCGCCTTCCGTGGTGCGCTCTTCACGCTTTTCTGGAACAAGGCAGCAGGCATGGGGGCGGGTGCGGATGGCGATGGAGACCATCTCATCGGTCGCCGCCATTTCAAAATTCAGTGGAATGCCGATTTCCGCTTTCAGTCGCGCCATGTCAGCATCATGGATATGGCGCCGGTCCTCCCGCAGATGTGCGGTGATACCATCGGCTCCCGCCGCCTGCGCCAGAAGGGCGGCCCGAACCGGATCGGGCAACGGCCCCCCGCGCGCATTCCGCACCGTGGCCACATGGTCAATATTGACACCCAGACGGACTGGTGTGACGCACCCCATAACACTCTCCCGATGCCGACCATTACGGGGCCGGACTGTATCAGCCATTCACCCGTTCGACACTGGAAACCACTTCGCGCGACTTCAGGTCTGTCATGATGGCGTTGAGATGGCGCAGATCGAACACTTCCAGATCGATCTCCATCTCGGTGAAATCCGCCGAGCGTGACCGCATGGTCAGCCCGTCAATATTGCCGCCATGCCCGCCAACAGCACTCGCCACCTGCGCCAGAGAGCCGGGTTCGTTGCGGGCCGTGACGGCGATGCGCGCCGGAAAGCGGACATCCGACAGCTCGTCCAGATCCCACCGCACATCCAGCCACCGTTCGGGGGCATCCTCGAAGCTCTGTAAGGCCGGGGACTGGATGGGATAGATGGTGATGCCCTCGCCTGGCGCAAGAATGCCCACGATCCGGTCTCCGGGAACGGCACCGCCATCCGGCGCAAAGCGCACCGGCAGGTCACCATTGATGCCCCGGATGGGAATGGCCCCCACGGGTCCCGCCAGTTGTTCGCCTTCCGACATTTCGCTGGCTGCGTTTTCAGCGGGGCTTTCAGGCACCTTGAATTTCAGGTTCTGACCGCGCTTGAGTTCGAACCAGCCTTCACCTTTGGGGGCACGGCCACCGGTTCGGTCTTCCGGTCGCGGCGGCAGCCATTCCGGATAGGCCGCGCGGATCACGTCATCCGTTTTGATCTCGCCGCGCCCGATGGCCGCGAACACGTCATCCGGTGTGGGACGGGCCAGACGTGGTGTGGCGCGGGCCATCACCTCTTCGGAGAAGGGCTTGCCGGCCTTGGCGAAGGCGCGCTCCGTGATCTTGCGGCCAAGGCCGGCATATTGCGCACGCACCGCAGCCCGCGTCGCCCGGCGGACGGCCGCCCGGGCCTTGCCGGTGACAGCAATGCTCTCCCACGCCCCTGGGGGAGTCTGGGCCTTAGAGGTGATGATTTCCACCTCATCGCCATTCTTCAGTTCCGACACCAATGGCGCGATGGACCCATTGATCTTGCAGCCAACAGCCGTATTGCCGATATCCGTATGCACGGCATAGGCAAAATCAATGGGCGTCGCCTTGCGAGGCAGGGAAATGAGCCGGCCCTTGGGGGTGAAGCAGAAAACCTGATCCTGAAACAGCTCCAGCTTGGTGTGTTCCAGAAACTCCTCCGGCGAGAGGCCCTGCGAGAGGTTTTCAATGGTCTTGCGCAGCCAAGCATAGGCGCGGCTCTCGCTGGAGAGCATCTCTCCCGGGGCGCCCGAGGCATCCTTGTAAAGCGCATGGGCCGCGATACCATATTCGGCGATCTCGTCCATGTCACGGGTGCGGATCTGCAATTCCACGCGCTGACGACGCGGGCCAATCACAGTTGTATGTAGAGAGCGATAATCGTTCGGTTTGGGGGTAGAGATATAATCCTTGAAGCGACCAGGCACGATGGGCCACTTGGTGTGCACCACACCCAGCGCGCGATAGCATCCATCCACGCTGCCAACGATGAGCCGGAAGCCGTAAATATCCGAGAGCTGTTCAAAGCCGATAGCCTTGCGCTCCATCTTGCGCCAGATGGAATAGGGTCGCTTCTCGCGTCCCTTCACTTCGGCCTCAATGCCCCGCAGGGTCAGTTCCTCGGAAAGCTCGCGCTCAATATCCTCCACCAGCGGGCCATTATACTGGCGTAGCGCCGCCACCCGCCCGACGATGGATTCATATGCATCGGGTGAAAGCTGGCGGAAGGACAGATCCTCCAGCTCCTCGCGCATGTCCTGCATACCCATGCGGGCAGCAAGCGGGGAATAGATATCCAGCGTTTCCTGCGCAATGCGGCTGCGCTTTTCCGGCGGCACCCATTTCAGAGTGCGCATATTGTGCAACCTGTCGGCCAGCTTCACCAGCAAGACGCGTACATCATCGGCAATCGCCAGCAGAAGCTTGCGCAGGTTTTCCGCCTGCTTGGCCTGCTTGGAGACCAGATCCAGCTTCTTGATCTTGGTCAGCCCTTCCACCAGCGTAGCGATCTGCGCACCGAAGAGGCGCTCGATCTCGGCCTTGGTGGTATCCGTATCCTCGATTGTGTCATGCAGCAGCGCTGCCACGATCGTGGCGTCATCCATCTGCAGATCCGTCAGGATGGCAGCGACTTCCAGCGGATGCGAAAAATAGGGATCGCCCGACGCGCGGACCTGATTGCCGTGCGCCATCATGGCATAAACATAGGCGCGGTCGAGCAGCGCCTCGTCGGTGTTGGGATTATACCGTCGAACGCGCTCGACGAGTTCGTATTGGCGCATCATGCCGAGAACGATCCGTCGCAGCACGGTGGAGCATGCTTGCCCCATCCTTCAATGTTTCTGAAATATCATATGTGAGAGCAACTTGTGCAAGATGCGCCGGCCGCTGCCTCATCCTTTCAGTGGACAAGAGCTTACGGCCGGCCCCTCTTCACGGCATCAGAAGCGTGGAACCGGAGGTCGCCCTGCCTTCCAGCTCTTCATGCGCCCGGCGCGCATCCTTGAGCGCGAACACCTGATGCACGGGGATCTTCACCGCTCCGGACAGCACAACCTCGAACAGCTCATTTGCGCCACCAACAAGCTCTTCCCGCTTCGAGACAAAGGTGTTCAGGGTCGGACGCGTTGCGAACAGCGAGCCCTTCTGTGACAGGGCCAGAAGGTCAAAATCGCGGATCGGCCCGGAAGCGTTGCCGAAGCTCACAAACAGGCCCAGCGGCCGCAGGCAGTCCAGCGAAGCCGGATAAGTCGCCTGACCGATACCGTCATACACCACATCGCACAGCTTGCCGGAGGTGATCTCCTTCACGCGCTGCACGAAATTCTCCTCGCGATAGAGAATGACATGGTCCGCCCCATTGGCGCGGGCCATTTCGGCCTTCTCCTGCGAGCCCACAGTGCCGATGACGGTTGCGCCCAGATGCTTCGCCCATTGTGTGAGAATCTGGCCCACCCCCCCGGCAGCGGCATGCAGCAGGATGACTTCGCCCGGCTTGATCTGATGCGTGCGACGCACCAGATAGCGCACGGTAAGCCCCTTCAGCATCATGGCCGCAGCGGTGCGGTCATCAATCGCATCCGGCAGATGGACAAGCTGGGCGGCCGGCGCATTGCGCAGTTCGCTGTAGGAGCCCAGAGCCGCGCCATAGGCCACCCTGTCACCCTCATGGAAGCCCTCCACGCCCGGCCCCACCGCCGTGACGATGCCCGCACCCTCATTTCCCGGCACAAAGGGGGAGGTGGCAGCCTTGTAGAGGCCGTTGCGAAAATAGACATCAATGAAATTGACGCCGACAGCCGTATGGCGAATCTGCACCTCCCCGGGGCCCGGCGGCGGTACAGTTACCTCTTCCCACTTCAGGACCTCCGGCCCACCCGGCGTGTGCACTCGAATGGCATGAACCATAACCCTGCCCTTTTCCTTTCGGGCTGTGAGCCCTGTTTCTCAAGCAGGTGTATCGCCTGTTCACGCGATGTTCAGGCGCGGATGACGATACCTCCCGCAGCCATAATAGGGCGCTCATCATGACAAGTCATGCATGGCTCTATCGCGCCCGCACGTCATGCCGTTTGCGTATGGCCCGCTTGCGGCGTTTGCCTGCGGCCCGCACATTCAGCATTTCGACACCCACTGAAAAAGCCTTCGCCGCATAGATCTATGCCCTTGGGAATAACGACGCCGAAAGCCTCCGCCACCAGCGTGACACCAATCAGCTGCAGAAAGGCCAAGGCCAACATCTTGGTGATGGGAGACGTGGAGATGAAGGCGCTGAGTGGCCCGGATGCCAGAAATATGATGCCAACAGCAATGATGACGGCGGTGATCATCACTTCCAGATGCTGCGCCATTCCGATGGCCGTGAGAATGGAAACGATGGCAAAGACCAGATCCAGAATCACGACCTGCACCACCACCGACCCAAAAGCCCGCCGGGCCTGTCTGACGAGGTTCTCCTCCTCTGCCTCCTCCATGGTCACATGCATTTCATGGGTGGCCTTGGCGATGAGGAAGAGTCCGCCAAATGCCAGAATGAGATCGCGCCACGAAAACTCAATCCCGAAAGCTGAAAACAGCGTGTGGCGCATTCCGATCAGCCAGCTCAACGCCGCCAGCAGGCCTATGCGCAGCAGAAGCGCCAGAGAAAGCTCGATCTGTCGCGCGCGCAGGGCCTGATGCTTCGGCAGGCGATGCAGCACCAGTAAATGAACACCAAATTGTCGATGCCCTGCACGATTTCCATGACGGTGAGCGTCACCAGCGCAGCCCAGATCTCCGGTGATGTGATCATTTCCAGCATACGCCACTCCCAGCCTGCCCGGCGAATTGCATCGCTTTTCTTTCTCTCGCCCCATGAGAGGCGGATCAATAGGACAAGCTGCCAATGCAGAGTGATGGATTGATGCGCGCCAATAGGTTAGGCAACCACCGGGATGCACCTGAACCGCAATGGGTCTGGGGCAACACGCCGCGCGCGACGAAGGTCGGCTTGCGCTAGACTTCGCCCTGTTGCGGCTCGTCCGGCTTGATGGAGGAAAAGATGCCCGCTCAGAAAATGCACGATGTAGCTGTTATCGGTGCGGGGCCGGCTGGTCTGGCGACGGCGCTCGGCCTGCTCTCACGCGGCATTTCCACAGCTCTCATCACCGGACCGGAACGCGCGGCAGACCACCGCACAACCGCACTTCTGGATGGCTCCGTTCGCATTCTGGAATCATTTGGCATATGGAATCAGCTGGAGAAGAGCGCCGCTCCCCTGCGTGACATGCGCATTGCGGATGCTTCGCGTCGCCTGTTCCGCGCACCGGAAGTCACCTTCCGCTCGGCGGAAATCGGTCTGGATGCCTTCGGCTACAATCTGGAAAATGATGTGCTGCGCAAGGGTCTGCTGGAGATCGCGCAGGACAAGCCGCATCTCACCTTGCTGCGAACCTCTGTCACCGGACTGCAGACGGGTGATGATGCGGTGACGCTGAGCCTTGCGGAAGGTGAGCCGGTGCACGCACGTCTGGTGGCCGCTGCGGATGGGCGCGCGTCCTTCGTGCGGCAAGCTGCTGGCATCTCCCTTCGCAGCCATGCCTATCCTCAGGTCGCCTTCACCACCTCGGTAAGCCACACACGCCCCCATGAGGATATCTCAACCGAATTTCACACCCCCACAGGCCCCTTTACGCTGGTGCCCCTGCCCGGTGGCTACCGTTCCAGCATTGTCTGCGTGGTGGATGAGAAAGATGCCAGATATCTGATGTCTCTGGATGAGGAGGCTCTGGCGCGTGAGATGGAGCGACGGGCGTCTTCCATTCTGGGGCAGTTCAAGATCATCAAGGGCCGCGGCAGCTTTCCCCTTGCCGCCGAAACCGCCGTTTCCCTTGTCGCACCGCGCATCGCACTGCTGGGCGAGGCGGCGCATATCATGCCCCCCATTGGTGCGCAGGGCCTTAATCTTGGCCTTCGTGATGCTGCAGCTCTGGTAGATCTCGTCGCGCGGGCGGTGGCCAATGGGCAGGATGTGGGCGCGCCTGAGCTTCTGGCCCGCTATGAAAAGGCGCGGCGCGGCGATATCGACAATCTCATGCGCGCGATTGATCTGCTCAACCGCTCACTGCTAACCGGGCTGGTGCCTGTGCATGGCGCACGCGGATTCGGCATGTATCTTCTTGATCGCGTCGGGCCTTTGCGTCGGGCGCTGATGCGGGCTGGTGTGGGCGGCAAGGCTGCCGCCCACACCAGCCATCACGCAGCCTGAATAGCCGCGAAAAATCAAAGGGGGAGGGCGCACACGACCTCACCGCTCCCTGTTCGCAGCCATACTCGGAGCCAGCTGCTCGCTTCAGCATATGTACCAAGCCCTTGATGCAACCGTTGCGTCGCATGAAAAGCTATGCTGCACTGCCACCAGTTTCACCGGCGTTGCGGACGGGCAACCTTCCCGCACCCGGAAAGAGGGTTAAACGATGAAGCTTCCGCGTCAGTTCTTCAAACCGCTCGCCATCGGAGCACCGGAACCTTACCGCGAACTGCCGGTGCGGCTGGAGCGCATGATTCACTTCGTGCCTCCGCATCTGGAAAAGATGCGTGCCAAGGTGCCTTCCATCGCCAAGTCGGTGGATGTCGTTCTCGGCAATCTTGAAGACGCAATCCCCTCCGACGCCAAAGAAGCGGCCCGCAAGGGCTTCATCGAAATGGCGCAGGCGACCGATTTCGGTTCAACCGGCCTGTGGACCCGCATCAACTGCCTGAACAGCCCTTGGGTGCTCGACGATATCACGGAGATCGTCAATGCCATCGGCAACAAGCTGGATGTCATCATGCTGCCCAAAGTGGAGGGCGCATGGGATATCCACTATCTGGATCAGCTTCTCGCCCAGCTTGAAGCGCGCAATGGTATCCAGAAGCCCATTCTCATCCATGCCATTCTGGAAACAGCAGAGGGTGTGAAGAATGTGGAAGAGATCGCTGCCGCCTCTCCGCGCATGCATGGCATGAGCCTTGGCCCGGCTGATCTGGCCGCCTCGCGCGCCATGAAGACCACCCGCGTCGGTGGCGGCCACCCGGAATACAAGGTGCTGGCTGATCCCGATGGTGATAAGCCCCGCACCGGGTTCCAGCAGGATTTGTGGCACTACACCATCGCTCGCATGGTCGACGCTTGTGCAGCCAACGGCATCAAGCCTTTCTATGGCCCCTTCGGGGACTTCGCGGACCTTGCCGCCTGCGAAAGCCAGTTCCGCAACGCCTTCCTTCAGGGCTGTGTCGGTGCATGGTCGCTTCACCCCACCCAGATCGACATCGCCAAGCGTGTCTTCTCTCCGGATCCGGAAGAAGTAGCCTTCGCCAGCAAGATTCTGGAAGCCATGCCGGATGGCGCCGGGGCCGTGATGATTGACGGCAAGATGCAGGATGACGCCACCTGGAAGCAGGCCAAGGTCATGGTCGACCTCGCACGCATCGTGGCGGCGAAGGACCCGGAAATGGCGAAGCTGTATCACCTGTGAGGCTCGTATCTGAGCTGAACCGGTTCTGCTCTTTTCAGGAACCTCCCGGCTTACTCACCGGGAGGTTTTTTGTTTCCGGCCGGCCCAGAGGCGAACGGCGCACAACGGACCCTTCACATGAAATACCGAAGTGTTATTTCAGGAAAAATGGGTATAGCAATGCATAACATGATGGCGTGAAACTTGGACAAACCTGCCTTCATTGTGTGACGCGTGCCTGTTTCAAACACATTATTGGCCTTCACACATGGGAGTTTCCCACACAAGCGCATGGGAATTCATTTTCCCGTTTTGTCGCTGGCGCAAAATGTTTTAGCTTGCCGCTATGCACAGTTTCCTCATGCAAGCCATGCTGGCTTTGCGCGATGAATGACAGGAAAGCGGACCATGAGCGACAAATTCGGCTCCCACTCCGCCGCAGGTTCTGAAGAGGTGTCTGGGGGCATGGCCCCTCCCCCCGGAGTCGCGGCAGACTTCGAGGCGCCCATCATCCGTAAAGCTCGATTCCGTATTGGAGAGGTGGTGCGCCACAAGCACTTCCCCTTCCGCGGCGTGGTGTTTGATGTGGACCCCGTGTTCGGCAATACGGAAGAATGGTGGCAATCCATTCCGGAACATATTCGCCCGTGCAAGGATCAGCCCTTCTATCATCTGTTCGCAGAAAATGAGGACCATGAATATGTGGCCTATGTCTCTGAACAGAATCTGGAGCTCGACAGCTCTGGCGAGCCCGTGCGCCACCCCAAAGTGACGGAAACCCTGCTGGCAGATGAAACCGGCAGTTGGCGTTTGCCTGCCACCCGCTTGAACTGATCCAGCAACCTGATCCTCCCCTCCTCGGAGAAGATCAGATTTCAAGCCTCGATCCAAAAAGCCAATAAAAAAGGGCGGAGCTCCCTGTGAGCGCGCCCTTCTTCATAAGGGTGTCAGGCCGGCTGACAAGGAGCCAGCCTGATCACTCTCATCACTTACCAGATTACTTGCCAGAATTGGCCTTTTCCAGCTCCTGCCCCTTCTTCAGAAGGGCAGCCTTGTTCTGTTCTTCCAGCTTCTGCTGCTGGGCCATAGCCTCTTCCATGCGCTTCTTTTCCTGCTCCATGGCCACCTTGGCGTCCACGCCAGGCCCATCATAGGCCTTGCCGAAATCACCGTTGGAGATAGGCAGGGAAAGGGTGCGCCCGGGGCCATTCACCATCTGCAGGTAAACGGCATTGGCCTTCTTCAGCTTGGCAATGAAGCTGGCATCCACTTCCACATCACCCACACATGTCGCGCCACCACCCTGGATGGGCTGGCAGATGATGAAGGGGATCGCAACAGGGTCCTTGTCCAGCGTGATGCGCATACCCGGCTGCAGACGCATACCAAGCGGCACAGAAACGTTGAGACGCTTCTTCGGTTCACCATCCATCTCAACGATATCGACCTTGGCAATCGCCTGGTTGTCGACACCGAGGATCTGGCTGATCACACAGACCTTCTTCTTATTCTGCGGATTTTCCTGACAAATCTTCTGCCAGGGCGAAGCCGAGAAGTTAACCTTCTCTTCCGCCTGCTGGTCCTTGGCACCCGCAGCAGGCTGCGACTGGGCAAAGGCCGGCCCCGCGAGCACAGCAGTAAACAGCGTGGCAACGAGCCCCAGCTTGAGCTTCGCGTTGGAATGGGTCTTGTTCATCATGGCCTTTCCTGTGGTGCGCTCCGCCGCTTTCATATCCCTTGCCGCGCGAAGCATCAGCCCTTTTTCAATTCGGCTCTCTCAGAGGCAATTAAGGCAACAAATTGGCAAAAGCCAATGCCTGAGCCCCATATTTCTCTTCATCGCCTAACTGGCCGATGAATGAGGCCAATACACGACAAAGACACGATTCGCTTGAATAAGATCACAAGCCTATGGCCTGCCCATCGGTAAAGCGCCCAAGCTGGAGAAGAGACATGCCACGCCGCGCAAAAGCCCTCAGGCCCCTCCTCAGGTCGGGGGCCCCATTCATGATGGGGCTCGCGGTTGCAGTATGCGCAGGAAATTTTGCACATGGTGAAATGACGACGCAGCCAGGCTCCCTGTCGCGCGAAATCAGTAAAACCGTCACAGCTTCCGCCATCGCCATGCATGGGCAGCCCGCCATGGAGCCCGGCTTCAGTGCCTTTGCCTATGTGAACCCGAATGCGCCACAAGGAGGGCGTCTCACGCTCTCCGCACTGGGCACATTCGATAGCCTCAACCCCTTCATCATCAAGGGGTCCGCTCCCGGTTTCCTGCGCGGCAAGATGTATGAAAGCCTCATGATGCGGGCCTATGATGAACCTTTCACGCTCTACCCCCTCATTGCCCGAACCATCACTACAGACACTGCACGCAGTTTCGTGGAATTCCACCTTGATCCGAATGCCCGCTTTTCCGATGGCTCGGCCCTGACAAGTGCGGATGTGCTTTTTTCCTTCGCCTTGTTGAAGGCCAAAGGCCGCCCAAACTACCGGCTCTATTATGGCAAGGTCGCGCAAGCTGAAGCTCCAGATGCTCACTCGGTGCGCTTCACCTTTTCAGGGCCGGACCCGGAGCTGGCGCTGATCATGGGCCTCATGCCGGTTCTGTCGTCTCAGCAAGACCCGGAAACGTTTGAGGAAGGGGGCCTCACACCGCTTCTGGGCTCGGGCCCCTACCGCATTCAGGATATGGAGGCCGGGGCCTCCATCACTCTGAAACGCAACCCTAACTATTGGGGCCGAGATCTGCCCGTGAACCGCGGCATGCATAATTTCGAGACGTTGCGCTTCGTGTATTTTCGCGATGCCAACAGCGAGTTTGAAGCCTTCAAGAAGGGGCTGATCGACGCGCGCTTCGAAACGGATCCGACGCGCTGGCAGACCGGCTATGTGTTTCCAGCCATGCGCGATGGCGCGGTGGTGAAAGAGACCATTCCAACGGGGGTGCCGCAGCCCTATTCTGCTCTTGTTTTCAATACGAGACGCCCCCTGTTCGCGGATATCCGCGTCCGGCAGGCCCTGATCGAACTGTTTGATTTTGAGTGGCTGAACCGCAATTTCTACTATGGCCTATATGCCCGCACGGGCAGCTTCTTTCAGGGGTCCCATCTTTCAGCCCTTAACCAACCGGCCAATGCCCTGGAACGCCAGCTGCTCGCGCCTTTTGCGGCAGAGATTGTGCCAAATGTGCTGGAAGGGACATATCTCCCCCCCGTTTCCGATGGCTCCGGGCGTGATCGCACTCATTTGCAAGACGCATTGCAGTTGCTGTCTTCTGCCGGATGGGTTTTGCGCGATCAACACATGGTGCATGAGACGGATGGCGCACTATTTGCCTTTGAAATTATGGTCGCCACCCGTGAGCAGGAGCGCCTTGCACTCGCTTATGCCAACCAACTCCGCCGCGCGGGCATCACAGCGCACGTCCGTTATGTCGATAATGTGCAGTTCAATGCACGCCGGAAAAGCTTTGATTTCGACATGATGCCCAACACTTGGCAGCAATCCCTCTCTCCGGGCAATGAACAGGCCTTCTATTTTGGCTCAAAAGCCGCGCAGCAGCCAGGCACACGCAATTATATGGGGATGCAAAGCCCGGCTGCGGATGCAGCCATCACAGCCCTCGTTCTCGCCCGGGATGAAGCGCATTTCGTTGCCGCCACCCGCGCTCTGGACAGGGTTCTGGTTTCAGGCGCATACGCCATTCCCCTGTTTCATACACCTGGCCAGTGGCTGGCACGCTGGAGCCGGATCGCACACCCTGATCACCCCTCCCTGTATGGGACATTGAGCGAGACATGGTGGCGTGTTCCCGGCAAGTAGATGCCCACCCAGTGTTTACCGTCGGCTAACCATGAGGAGGGATCCAATCCTCTGCGCTTCCGCAAGCGAAGATTTAATTTTTCTTTATTTATCAGTTAGATAATCGCATTTCTGGAAGCCCCACTCAATTCCTCCGGCCAATGGAAGAGCTGGATTTCACCAAACATCAACCGCCGCGCGGCCATAGTTCGGCTTCGGTTCGTTCAGGTAACAAGGTAAGAGCCATGGCCCCGCTCCGGTCCGCCAATCCCGCATATGCAGCGGGCAGAAGCGCGCATATTTCACAAGCCTCCGGAGCGCCTGGGCAGGTTTACGAACCCATGATTCAGGCCATTCAGCCTCGCTTTGGCATGGGTCCGCGCCCTGAGCGTCAAGAGCCACAAACAACAACTTTCGACAGAAGCGCATTCTGGCGCACTCTGGCGACATCGGCCACGGTCATGGTTCTTGGGGGCGGAGCTCTGCTCGGCCTGCACATGCAGAAATCCGGGATCTCGCTAGGTGCGCTCTACGGAGGGCCGATTCAAGTCACGGCCTCGATCCTGCCGGCACAGCGCCTGACCGCCCCAGTTACGGCATCGGTATTTGTTGAAACTGGCCCCATTGAAACAGGCTCAATTTCTCGTCCCCCCTCACCCACAGGCAGCGCAACCTCAGGATTATATGTGAAGTAAAATGAATACTGCAGCTTCAGGATTCTGAACATACTTGCTGTTTCATTTCTTCCAAATGGTATGAGCTGCTCTTTTGGAGAGTAATTCATATTGTGAGGTAGCAAGTCCGTGCGCGCATCGCTATGTGTATATCAGGCGCTCGAAGGATAGCGCTGAGTCTCCCCTCGCTGGCCTGCGATGCTTGGCAGAAGGGGGTGTTGAATGAGGAAAGGATCGGCCATGAAGAAGACCATGATGGCAGGCGCCGCGCTTCTCGCTCTCGCGTTGGCCCCGGCGGCTGCTTCTGCGCAGGGTATCGTCAAGGGTGCTGAGCAGGGTGCGAATAGCGGTGCTGCCGCTGGCCAGCCGGCCGGCACTGTGGGTAAGGCAGTTGGCGGCACCGTTGGTGGTGCTGTTGGCGGCGTTGCCGGCGGCGTGGTTGGTGGCGTGACCGGCGCAACCGACGGCGTAGCTGAAGGTGCCAAGAAGGGCAATGAAGCTGCAGGCCCTGTGGGTGCCGTGGTGGGTGGCGCCGTTGGCGGCGTGACCGGCACCGTGAAGGGCATCATTGGCGACGATTCCAGCAAGAAGTGAGATCTCGACGCACGGCATGAAATGTCGTCGTCAGTCACACTTGAGCTCGCCCCTACTGGGGGCGGGCTTTTTTAATGGCTGAAAGCTCTCCACATCACAATGAGATGTTCAAAAATCGAAGCCTGTGACACTCAGCGTTCTCAAATGCCTATCGCATAGCAGAGAGCATCACGGGCTTAAGGTTTCATTAAGGTAAAGTCACAAGTCGCCTTGAGCACCTCCCCCTTGTTGACCTAAATTTGCAGCATGAGACCAGAACAGAGGGGGCAGGCATGAAATGGCTGCACGTCATAAGCTTGTCCGTTTGCGCAATTTTTATTCTGGCGCTTGCAGGCTGGGGTCTTGAACGCGGCATGTATTTCTGGTGCGCCATGGCATTTGGCCTCGGTGGTCTCAATATCGCTATGGCTGTTGCGGAAGCCCGGGGCGCTCCAGAAGCCTGATTATTTTCGATCCTGCAAAACCCGCAGAGGGAGCAGAGATCCTCCTGCGGACCAAGGCACCAATCTTAATGACTTATTTTTCAGAAGCCCCTGCTGCGCCCTGCACCCAATAGCCGGATGATTTCAGCCACTGGGCATTATGGCCGCGCTCATTGAGTATATAGTTTTTCACGTCGCGGGCAGCCATCGCTTCCGCGGCAATCCACACAAACCCATCTCCCTGCGGGGCACACCAGCCTTCCAAAGTCTTCAGAAAGCGGGTTGCGTCATCCCCCTTGCCTTCGGAACGATAAAGCCAAATGACGTTCAAATCCGCTCGCGTTCGAAAACCCTGAATTTCTACTGCATTCTGCACAAGGCAAACAACAGTCACAGGCACACCCGGACGCATGGTTTCCAAGCGCCGTCCGATGGCCGGCAAGGCTGTTTCATCGCCCACAAGTAGATAATAATCAAAATCATCAGGAACGATGACGGATCCGCGCGGACCCGCTATCTCCAGAGGCATACCGGACTGCGCCTGACGTGCCCAGTTGGTGGCTACGCCCGTTTCATGCATGGCAAAATCAATGACCAGAAGTTTCCTCTCAAGGTCATAATATCGGGGTGTATAATCCCGCATGCATTCTTCCCCATTCGCCTCATGACCAAGGAAGAGCTTGATATGGTCATCCGCCGAAGGGCTCTGGAAACCATCCATGTCTTTGCAACTGAACGTGATGCGACGCATATGGGGGGTGATATCAAGAATAGACACGACCGTAAGCGTGCGCCGCTTGATACCATGGCGCACACGTTCAAACTGATGGCGCAAAGCCTCTACAGCCATAAAAACAACCTTTACTTTAGCAAAAGGACCAACGATAGCGTGTGAGGTCTGCCGTTAAACGCGACCACCCGTCGCCATGGCTATGATATTGGGCACATCTTGCAGGCCAACGCCGGAGAAATATTCCTCTGCGCGCCCAGACGTCACAGTAACAAGTGGCGCTTCGTCACAAAAATCCATGCAATCGCAGGACGCAATTTCAACGGCCAGCCCCTGATAGGCCGCCGTCCTTTGAATCTCCGCCAGCAAACTCCCATTCCCCCAGCGGGAACGACACTTTTTACCCGTGCAAACGGTAATGCAGCTGGAAGACTGCTGCGGAGTAGAAGGATAGTAAGCGCCCGGGGGCTCAGGCGCCCGATAAGTGCCTTGCTGCCAGCCTACGCCGGATGGCTGCTGATATGCGCCGGCAGCACCCCACCCTCTGGCAGACTGGGCCCCAGCATTCTGATGCCCGGCAGAATATGAACTCCCTGCCTGCGCATCCGCACCAAAACGCCGGCTGAGGCCCCACTCCACCAGAGCACCCAACAGATGGATACCTCGCGCCAGAATGAGCCCTGCGGCATCGTGTTGTGATGTATGCGCGGCATGGGCGGCTGTACCAAAGGCATCACCATAAACATGCGTATGGTACTCACGCCTGGAATGAGTGCGCGACTTGGCGTCATGCTTGCGCGCTTTTATCTTGGATTTTTTATGTGCACTTTTGCGCTTTTTCTCCGCACCAGGATCAGGGCTTTTGGAAAACTGGCGCATGTTGCACATCCGCTCCACATCAACGACACCGCCACATTGATATATCGAAAGAAAAAGTGGCGACAAGGCAATGGGAAAAGATCAGAAACTTTCCAATCTATGAGCGGTGACGGAATAGCCAGGCTCTAATTTATCGCCCCCGAGGCGAATATTGCTGAGAACGACCCGACCCGGAAAAAGCGAGGTAAAATTCTTGGCCTGAAGATCAAAAATGAAAAAGGGCGGCAACAGCCACCCTTGTTTCAAGACCAAAGTCTTTTTACATTCACTGGTGCGGACGAGAGGACTCGAACCTCCACGGGTCTCCCCACTAGCACCTCAAGCTAGCGCGTCTACCAATTCCGCCACGACCGCAGTCAGTGATGTATCCGGCCATCCAGTGCGTTGAGCACCGCCGACCGGGAGCCATCGTCTAACAGATCACTGTTCTGGCTACAAGCCCCTTCTGCCCGGACAAGCCGAAAGCCCATCCAGCCTGTGGATGACGCATTTGGAAAACACCTCTTCCCAGCCACATTATGCTGCTTTATCCTGAATTGTCATAAAGTTAAAAGAACAGCTCATGCCTCACCCCTTGCCCACCCGTGACAGCCTGACCACCAGCATGCGGCCGAGAATGGAATCGCCGCCCGTTGAGTGGATCGTCAGTGAAGAGCTGGTGCCCTATCCCGATGCTCTTGCCGCAATGGAGCGCAGGGCCACCGCCATTGCAGAAGATCTGGCGCCAGAGGCTGTTTGGCTGCTGGAGCATCCCCCGCTCTACACAGCGGGAACCAGCGCCCACCCGGAAGATCTGGTCGAGAAACGCTTTCCCGTGTTCGATGCAGGGCGCGGGGGGCAATATACCTATCATGGGCCAGGGCAGCGTGTGGCTTATGTGATGCTGGATCTCAAGCGTCGCGAACCGGATGTCCGCCGCTATGTCAGTGCGCTGGAAAGCTGGCTGATCGGCACCCTCTCCGCTTTCAACATCACTGGAGAACGACGCGAAGACCGGGTGGGCGTCTGGGTGCAGCATCAGGGACAGGAAGACAAGATCGCCGCCATCGGCATCCGATTGCGTCGATGGGTGACATTCCATGGCATCTCCCTGAATGTCGAACCTGACCTGAACCACTTTTCCGGCATCGTACCCTGCGGCATCCGCGACCATGGGGTCACAAGCCTTGTGGACCTGGGCCTGCCAGTGACCATGCCGGAAGTGGATGCTGTGCTCCGCGTGGCTTTTGAGAAAATTTTCGGCCCAACGCTCCTGGCTCCACCTCCGCTTTAAGCGGCCCGACATGATCCGGGCCTGCTTTTGCCCAAGCCGAAAGAATCATTATATCCCCTGCACATAAAAGGCATTTTGCGCTAATGAGATGCCTCTTTCATCGTGCTTGATGCAAGCTCGGTTCCGGGCTTCACATGCCGAATAAAAAGCACGCAACATAAACCCTCTGGCGGAAGGCTTGCGCCAGAGGGCAAAGCATGTATCGTCTGGTTTGATGGTGACGTATAGGTGAAGCTGTGACGGAAAAGCGCAAAGGCGGAAAGGGGAGTGCCATTACCGACTCCTTTTTTACCATCACAGAATTAGCGCGTGAGCTTTCTGTGACACCGCGCACCATTCGTTTTTATGAAGACAAGGGCCTTATCTCCCCCCGTCGTGCTGGCAATATCCGCATCTACACCAAGCGTGACAGAGCTCGCATGGTTGTTATCCAGCGCGGGAAGCGGCTGGGCTTCTCCTTGCGGGATATCAAGGAATATCTCGACCTTTATGACATGGACCCCACCCAGGTTGAACAGATGCGCATGCTTCTGGATAAGCTGGATGAACGCCTGGGCCTTCTTGAACGACAGCGCCTCGCCTTGGAAGAAACCATCACTGAACTGAAAAAACTGCAGTCCCAGACACAAGAATCTCTGACCCAGCAGCTTGGCAACAGCAAGATCATTCCCGCCTGATCAAGCTGCACTGAAGTCCCATGATGAGGTCCTCCCTGAAAATCGGACAGTGACGGAAGCTACGATCTGACGTCTGCTGGTCTCCAAGAACGAGGAGATCAGAACATGCCGAAACGCAGGAACCATGACGCGGGCTTCAAGGCTCGCGTGGCGCTGGAAGCCGTGAAGGGCGAGCGCACCGTGTCGGAGCTGGCCGCGGAATACGGCGTGTATCCGACGATGACCCATCAGTGGAAGAAGGCGCTGCTTGAGGGGGCATCGGACATCTTCGAGCGCGGTGGGAAGAAGACGGCCGAGGTCGACGAGGAGACGGGGCGGTCGCTGCACGCCAAGATCGGAGAGCTAGCCGTCGCCAACGATTTTTTGTCACGAAAGCTCAAGCTCTGGACCGGCAAGTGAGGCGCGGGATGATCAAAGGCTCTCACCCCACGCTGTCGGTCGGGGCGCAATCCCGCCTACTGTCGATCTCGCGGCCGTCGTTCTACTACGCGCCGCTGGGCAAGACCGAGATGAACCTGACGCTCATGCAGCTGATCGCCCGGCAGTTCCTGGAAACTCTGTTTACGGCGTCCAGCAGATGACCTGGCACCTGCAGAACGAGGGCCACGCCGTGAACGTGAAGCGGATCCGACGCCTATGCGGCTCATGCGTCTGATGCCGATCTACCAAAAGCCCAACACCAGCAAGCCCGCCAAGGGGCACAAACCTACCCCTACCTGCCGATGCGGCGGGGCTTCCTCTACCTGGTCGCCATCATGGACAGGTTCACCCGCAAGGTCCTGGCCTGGCGCATCTCGAACACGCTGGAGGCGGACTTCTGCGTTGAGCCCTGTGAACGAGGCGGTCCACCGCTTCGGCCCGCCCGAGATCATGAATACCGATCAGAGCTTGCAGCTCACGTCCTTCGCCTGGACCGGCCGGCTGAAACGGATCGGCACCCGGATCTCGATGGACGGCAAGGGGCGCTGCCTCGACAACATCTTCATTGAGCGCCTCTGGCGGTCCCTGAAGTATGAGTGCGTCTATCTGCACGCCTGGGAGACCGGCCCGCAGGCGAAGGCCGGCGTTGCCCGATGGCTCACCTTCTACAACCACCAGCGGCCTCACGCCGCCCATGGCGGACAGTCGTCCGCCGTGGTCTACTTCAACCAGATCGAAACCGACCAGCAGGCGCAGGCAGTAGCTTAAAGCAGCCGGAAATCTGTCCAAGGATCGGGGAGTAGATCAACCAGCGCAGACAGGCTTCACCGAAGGGATACGAAAATTCCGGTGTTTGCGATAAAGACGACGGGCATGAGAAGTGAATCGGGGTCCAGAACATCACCCTCAGGACCAAATATTTTGCCAACTTCCTTGAAAAGTGCGGCCTGCCATCCGATTGTTGCCAGAACATTCAATCCTGCCAGATCGCACCAATCTGCTCCAGCATGAACCGTGCACGCGCCTCTACAGTATCATATGGCAGAGGGAGCAACTCATAGCCTGCTGCAGCGTAGGCCTTCTCCATCGCTTGCGCTGTCGCGACGGCTTCATCAAAATCTTGCGTGCGCTCTGTATCCTGCTCAAAAATTTCCAGCCAGGGCGGCGCAAAAAAGACGAGTGGATGATAACGGAAGCGTTCTGCCGCACGATAGAAATGCGCGGGCACGCGCCCGTCATATAAGTCCAGATAGCCGATGGTATCTGGCACTCCCCTATCAAAAATCACAGGCTCCGACAGAGCCTGCGCCTCATGCCAAGAGCGCAAATCCCACCCCAGCATCAATTCAGCAAACAGCTGCCTGTCCTGTATATGTTGCCCGGGCCCATTGATCCGAGTTTGGTCGCATATAATAGCGCGTCCGGCCTCAAGCATAGTCTGAAGACCATAACTTGCCAATCCCTGGATCAGTGTTGTTTTGCCGACTCCAGGACCGCCTGTGATAACGAAAAAACGTTCACTCATATCCCCCTCCCCCCTCAGCCAGGGTCCGATATCAGCACGACGAGCCTTACCGGTTAGGCCTTTTGCGTCTTCAATAACTTTGCCAGTAGCTCAGACAGCTGATGTCGCTCTTCGTCATTCAATCCGTTCACGATAGCATGCTGGTTTGCCACATGAGCGCCCACTGCGTGCTCGATCAAAGCCAGCCCCTTGGTGGTGAGGACAACCAACGTCCCCCGCTTGTCCGCCGGGTTCGGCTGACGTGTCACCAGCCCGGTTTTTTCGAGCCGATCAATCCTGTTCGTCATGCTGCCAGATGAAATCATTGCAGCTTCATAGAGTTCTGTAGGCGTCAGGGCGTAAGGCTTTCCGCTACGCCGCAGGGTTGCCAGCACATCAAACTCCCCCGTCTGCAATCCATACTCTGCAAAAAGCGGATTGAGCCGATCCCGAGAAATGACAAGCGCAGATTCGTTTAGCCGACCAAGCAGTATCATCGGTTCCGTATCAAGATCAGGCCTCTCATGCGCCCATTGCTCTGCAGCCTTCAATGCCCTGTCCATATGTCACCTATCTTGACGTAAAGATATATATCTCTATATCAAGTTATATGGGGTGACCTCACACCTCACAAGCACAAAACTGGCCAGACAGCTCACGTACATGATGAAACAGAGCGCCCGAACACACTCGAAAACAGGAGAGCGCTCTCAACAACGCCTCCCAATCGGCCAATTGCTCGCTTTTACGGTGGCCGGATTCCTTGCCATCATGACGGAGAACATGCCCGCTGGACTTCTGCCGCAGATTGGCAAGGGCCTTGGCATCTCTGAAGCCACGGCAGGACAGACGGTGACGCTCTATGCACTGGGCTCAGTGGTTGCCGCGTTTCCCATCATCGCCGTCACACGCAGTTGGAATCGACGATTTTTGTTCCTGCAGGCAATTGCGAGCCTGCTGGCCTTCAACACCTTGACGGCCGTATCCGCACATTATGTGCCTGACGCTTTTGGCACGCTTCATTACAGGCATGTCGGCGGGCGTGGTCTGGGGATTAGTGGCAGGCTATGCACGCCGGCTTGCGCCGGAGCATTTGCAAGGTCGCGCACTGGCGAAAATCGGGGTCTGGGATCGACTTCTCGAAGCAGTTTCCGAGGCTTACGACGGCGACATCGTCATAATCAACGCGACCAGTGTTCGCGTCCACCAGCACGCGGCCACGGGAAAAAGGGGGATGCAGATGATGGCGGCATGGGACGTTCCCGCGGCGGGCTCACCAGCAAGATCCACGCGCTCGTCGACGCCGAAGGTCGCCCCGTCACCCTCCGCTTGACCGGCGGTCAGGTTGCCGACTGCGCCGAGGCCGAAGTATTGATCGACGGCCTTGGGGAGGGCGACATCCTGCTGGCCGACAAGGGCTACGATAGCAACGCCATACGCGCAAAGGCTGCCCAGCGAAAAGCCTGGGCCAACATCCCACCGAAGGCCAACCGGCAAGGGAACCTTCGCCTTCTCGCGATGGGTTTACCGCCAGCGAAACCTCGTGGAGCGGTTCTTCAACCGGATCAAACAGTTCCGGGGCATCGCCACGCGCTACGACAAACGGCCAGACAACTACATGGCCGCCCTAAAACTCGTCGCAGCGAGGATCTGGTGTCAGAGCTTATGAGTCTACGCCCTAGGATGTGGACCTAATCAAGTTATTGTCGTAATTGATTGTTTCCTCGTGTGATTGAGTTTTTCGCGGAGGAGACAGTGATGAGCGATCTGTTTTGGCTTTTAGATGCAGCCTGGAAGGCGCTTGAACCACATCTACCCAAGAACCAGCCTGGAGCACGGCGTGTCGATGATAGACGGGTCATCTCGGGCATTCTTCATGTGTTGAAAGTCGGATGCCGCTGGCGTGATGTTCCGGTTGAATACGGACCAGCAAAAACCATCTACAACCGTTATCATCGCTGGTCGCAACGGCGCATCTGGCACCGCCTCTTCGAAAGGATGGCTGCATCGGGCCCTGTGCCCGAAGAGCTTTCCGTCGACAGCACGCACATCAAGGCACATCGCTCCGCCCAAGGCTCAAAAGGGGGGCGTGGGCTCAGGCGATTGGCACCTCGCGTGGCGGAAGAACAAGCAAAATCCATTGTCTGGCCGATGATCGCGGCAGACCGGTCGCTTTCGCCCTGACACCCGGAAACGTCGCAGACATCAAAATGGCCATCCCTTTGCTGGAGGCCGCCCGCCCAGCGAGCAGATTCCTCGCCGACAAGGCTTACGATGCTGACAGCCTGTGGCAATGGCTGGCAAAATCGAAGGTCGAGGCCGTGATCCCATCATCTGCCGCAAGAAGAACCCCATATCCTCTCGACCGAAAAGCATATCGAAGACGAAACGTCATCGAACGCCTCTTCTGCCGCCTCAAGAACTGGCGCCGCATCGCAACACGATATGATCGACTGGCAACAAACTACCTGTCCGCCGTTGCTCTCGTCGCTGCTGTAAGCGAATGGATATGAACGAGTCCCCATCCTAGATCCTGTTGACGAATACGCTCGTCCATAATCGTACGGCTGCGATGAGGACGAAACCGAGATAACTGTCGGCGGTTTTGTCCTAGCGGGTGACCAGGCGGCACCAATTCCTCAAGTTGTTGAAGCAGCGCTCGATCCGGTTACGTAGCGCGTAGAAGTGGTCGTCGATGAGAACCTGGACCTTTCGGCTCCACACCGCATCGGAATGAGGCCACGTGCTTCCATCACCGTTCGGATTTCGCCGGCATCATATCCGCGATCGGCAGGAAGAACCTTCGGCTCCGGTCCTTCGGCGTCAAGGAAAGGCAAAGCGCCCGTGTAGTCGGAGGCTTGGCCGAAGCCTATGTCGACTGCTATGGGAAGGCCTGCACCGTTGGTGCAGAGATGAATTTTGGTCGAAAACCCACCTTGCTAGCGCCCAAGACCCTGTTGCTGTGTCCCCTTTTTGCGCCGGCGGCACAGTGGAGCGCCCGAATGACGGTGCTGTCGATCATCTGGACCGTCTCCCCGACGCCCTTGGGGCGTTCAAGGCATTAAGCAGGAGATCCCTGAGGCCTGCGAGGGTCCATCGGCTGAACTGGCGATAGACCGACGACCATTTGCCGAAGAAATCAGGCAAATAACGCCATTGCGCACAGGTTCTGGCAATCCAAAAGACGCCGTCGAGGACAAGCCGATGATCCCAAGGCCGCCAACCGCTGCGTGGTCCGCGCATCGTCACGAAGGGCAAGAAGAATGCCCATTCCTCCTCGGCCGGTTCGTAGCGGTGCATCTCTCAGGCTTCCGGTTCGAAAGCTTGAATCCCGACACGCCCAGCCACGGAAATATATGGGGCCACGGCCTACGACCGAACGAGGATTACTTCAGTCCGCCCAGGCTTCGGAAGAGACAAGCTGCGGCAGTTCGGCTGCGGCGATGGCTCGCGCTTCATGCCGGGGCACCCCCAGGCCAGTCAGGGTCAGTTCCGCAGCGTCCGAGCCGGCGGCACGCCAAGTATTGGCACCCTCAAGAACCAGATAAATCGCCCCAATCGTCGTGCCGGCGACGAAGCTGATGGCCGACGTCAATTGCTCGTTCTGGATAGAATAACGCCCCATTCGAATCCCGTCACGCAAATCATCCAGGGGCCGATTGTTCCAGATGCCCTTCATCGAGGTGATGGAGAACCCGAAACGGTGGACGAAGCGGCCCCAATCCGGTTCCTGGTGCGCCCGGCGCACATAAAGGCGCATGCCGGTCGCAAGCCTGACCGCCGGGTCCGCCAAATCTCCGCAGCTGCGGATGACACGGTCGTTCATGTCGCTGGCAAGACTGAGCCCGACGTCCTCGAAAAGTTGATCCATATCCTTGATATTATTGTATATTGTACCCCTGGCGACGCCAGCCACCTGGGCTAGGTCCTTGACGGTCACCTGTGACACGCCGCGCTCGGCGAAAAGATGAACCGCCGCCCTATAGATCTGTTGCTGCGAACTGTTTCCCGCCATCACCAATCGACTCTCCATCGCCAGGTCCGCTCCGGTGGGCCGCGATACATTGCTGTTTAAAACTGCACGAAAGCCGGCTCGCACCCGGCCGCGAGCGATATCTGGCCGACTCTTACCACACTCGGCGCAAGCCATGCTCATGCGCTATGCCGCAGGGGCGCCGGAAACGGCAACTCCGCCTATTGACAGAATTGATCACATGTGTTCATTTTTGAACTCAGAGGAATAACGATGCCGAAAAAACATAATCACGGCTTTTACGCCAAACCCTGAAATTTGACGCGTCATTTGACGTGGGCCCATCGCGGGGCGGCAAAGACCGCACTGCCACCCGGTGCCATCGACGATGCGCCCCTGAGTGG
This sequence comes from Xanthobacter sp., assembly GCA_050252035.1. GTDB lineage: Bacteria > Pseudomonadota > Alphaproteobacteria > Rhizobiales > Xanthobacteraceae > Xanthobacter. Next base: position 123,007 of record JBFWLR010000007.1, on the reverse strand, counting down.
TCTGCGATAACGCACGAAGTCTTCCGCTTCCCTTTTGGCGCAAGGAACACTTCGCGCGAAGGCTGAGACATGCGCGCATGAACCATGCGCGACGTCATTTTCTCGTCTGAACACTCCGCGCGCGCAAAGGACAACTTTGCGACGACGTTCCTGCTCGCTTTCATTGGAGGAAACGCCAGCCATGAATATCAATGCAACGGTGGATGCACCTGAGCTTAAAGCCTCAGAACTCCTAAAAAGAGCTGAAAATATTCAAGCACGCCTTCGTGAGAGGGCACGGGAAACCGAACGTCTCGGATCCGTGCGTCCTGACACCATCCGCGATTTCCAGTCGGCTGGCTTTTTCAGGATGTTCCAATCCGCCTATTGGGGTGGATACCAGTCCCATCCCGCCGATATCTTCCACGTGCAGGAACTCTTGGCGCAGGCTTGTCCGTCCAGCGCGTGGATCATGGGTGTCCTCGGCGTCCACAACTGGCAGCTCGCTCATTTTTCGAAGAAAGCGCAGGAGGATGTCTGGGCAGAGGACCCCACCGTCCTGTTGTCGTCGTCCTACGCGCCCACTGGAACAGTGGAAGAGGTCGAGGGGGGATGCATTCTGAGCGGCCGTTGGCATTATTCCAGCGGCGTGGACCATGCGCAGTGGATTCTCCTGGGCGGCACGATCAAGAGCGATGCGCCTTTTCCCGACTATCGCACTTTTCTGCTTCCCAAGAGCGACTTCGAGATCATCGAAGACTGGGATGTGATGGGCCTTCGGGGCACGGGCAGCAAGAGCGTCGAGGTCAAGAACGCTTTCGTTCCGCTGTATCGGCAGTTACCGATCGTGGCCAGCCAGACTTTCTCGACGCCGGGCCTGGCCGAGGGAACGGCGGATGCGCCTTTGTTCATGGTGCCCTTCCCGACGATCTTCGGCGCGTGCATCACCACACCCGCCCTGGGTGCCGCGCAGCGCATGCTCGACATTTTTGTCGAGAACTGCGCCCAGGCGGCGAGCGTTTATACGGGCAGCCGCTGGGCCGAAGAGCAATCGACGCAGCTCCGTATCGCCGAAGCTGATGCCTATCTGCGCGCGGCACGCCTGCAACTGGCGGCCAATTACAATGAAATCATGGATAAGGTCGACAGCGGCGACATTCTGGATCTTGCACAGCGTGCCCGCTACCGCTTCGATCATTGCAACCTCGTGGAATTCGCCCAGCTTGCGGCGGACAAGATCTTCGTCGCCAGCGGCGCCCGCTCGCTGGTCATGAGTCAGCCCATTCAGTGCCTGTACCGGGACATCCAGGCCGCACGCGTCCACGCAATCAACAATCGCACGAAATGGGGCAGCGTGTTCGGGCGTATCGCCCTCGGAGACGTTCCGAGCGACATGCTCGGCCTGTTCATCTGAGCAAGACGGAGCCTTACGACCATGAGCGGCATCCGGCAACTCAGCTATATCATCATCGAATCGAACAAGAGCGAGGCCTGGAAGTCCTATGTGACGGACTTTCTCGGCATGACCTGTAGTGAAGACCCCGACGGCACCTTTTTGCGGGTCCGCATGGACAATCGCTCCTATCGGCTCCTGATCAAGGGCGTCAAAGGCGGCGAGGCGAGCGAGGACATCTGGGCAGCGGGCTTCCAGGTGGCTCATGTCGACGCGCTGAAGGCGTTCGAGCAGGATCTGCGGCACAAAGGGGTCGAGGTTTTTCCCGCCACGGCGTCTGAACTGACCGAACGCGACGTGGAGGCGATGATCTGGCTTCGCGATCCGGAGGGGCTTCGGATTGAGATTTCATGTAATCCGAAGGAGAAGTGCGATGACCTCGTGCTTCCCTTGGTGCCCGGAGGCTATCTGACGGGGGAATTGGGCTTCGGCCACATCGCCATCGGGGCGATGGATCTTCCCGCGTGCGAGGTCTTCTATCGCGACGTGCTGGGATTCAAGCTATCGGACTATATCGTGCAGGACATCCAGGGCCTGCCGATCAACTTCACCTTCTTTCATGTGAACCCGCGGCACCACACCCTCGCCCTCGCCGGGGTGCCCATGCCGCACCGGCTCAACCATGTGATGTTCGAAGTGGAAACCGTCGATACGGTCGGGCTCGCGCTCGAGCGGGCGAAACGGCAGGAGATCAACTTCTACATGAATATCGGCCGGCATCCCAATGACCGGATGCTGTCCTTCTATGTCTGCACGCCCAGTCATTTCGCGATCGAATACGGCACCGACGGGGTCCTGATCGACGACGAGGATCGATGGGAAGTCCAGACCTATGACGCCATCAGCTCCTGGGGTCATAAGGACTGACGTCAGGCACATCGAAATTTGATGAAGGGATTAAAACATGTCCGATCAGCCGACTTTTGATGCTCTCGCGGAAGAACTCTCCAACAAGGTCCGCGGCCTCGGAAACCTCGGGATCACCATGAAGTTCGTCTTCGATGGGGAGGGAAATGTCTTCATCGACGCGCGCCAGGACGAGCCGACGCTGACGCGCGACGTGGAAGGGGAAGCCGACTTCACCATCCTTGCGCCAATGAACGTCTGGCTTGATCTGCGCTCGAAGAAGCTCGCGCCGCACGTTGCTGCGATGACCCGCAAGATCCGCTTCGAGGGTGATCGGCTGCGTGGGCTGACCCTCGCGCCGAAAATCATGACGGTACTGTGAGCATGGCTGAGGCAATGGCACCGATCCGGAAGACGGAAGGGTTCGTCGACATTGAGCCGGGTTTGCGGGCGCACTATGTGGAGGTCGGGGAGGGTTCCCCGACCGTGTTCATCCATGGCAGTGCGCCAGGGGCGAGCGCCTGGAGCAATTTTCGCGGCAATATGCCGGAATTCGCCGAGGCGGGGTTTCGTTGCATCGGCCTTGATCTCATCGGCTACGGCAACTCAACCAAGCCCGCCGATCAGCGCTATGACCTTGCTTTCCATGTGAAGGCGCTCACGGCGCTGGTCGAACGCCTTGACCTCGGGGCGGTCAACATCGTCGGCAATTCCCTGGGCGGCGCAGTCGCGTTGCGCTTCGCTTTGGACCATCCGAAGCTTGTGCGGAAACTGGTTCTGCTGGCGCCGGGCGGACTTGCTGGCAAGCTGCGCTATATCCGGATGTCCGGCATCCGGGCAATGATGTGGGCGCTGCTGGGGCCCGGAGGCCCCACGGCCGCGAAGCTGAGACAGGTGTTCGATCTGCAGGTGTTCGATCGGGGACTGATTTCGGATGCGCTCATCCAGGAACGGCTGGCGGTGGCCAAAACGCAGCCACGTCAGGTGCTCTCGACATTGAAGATCGACGATATGTCGAAACAGATCGCTGCGATCACCTGTCCGACCCTCGCCTTCTGGGGTGCGCAGGACAATTTCTGCCCGGTGGACACGGCACCGATCCTTGCCCGCGGCATCGCCGATTGCCGGATCATCTTGCTGTCTCGGTGCGGTCATTGGGCTCAGGTCGAACATCGAGAGACGTTCAACTCCGAGGCCATTCGTTTTCTGGCGGCACATTAGGGCTGCCCGCCTCGGGCTCTGGAAGAGGGCGGGAGCGTCCATGGAGGTGATCTGCTTCTTTCGCGCGTCCACGACCTGCCCTTTCCCCTTCGCCGCGGCTCTGACGGTCGCGGTGGAGGCTGGTGGCGGCGGGTGGCTCGAATGTTTCGTGCTGGTCGAGAACGGGCACCCCTTTCTCGGCTTCCGACGCCGCCCCTTGGGACCCGGCGCGACCGAGGGCGCGATTGTCGAGCAAATGCGGGTCGAGGCCGGCCGCATTCACGAGAAGATGGTGCGTGCGGCCGGATTGGATGCGCTTTCGCGCGCGCCGGACGGACCGCCCCTCGTGCTCTCGGACGACGCAGAGGAATGCCTTCGAAGCATCCGGGACAGGGGCATCTTCACGGCCCATCTGAAATGGATCGCCCAGAAGAGCGCATCCCAAGGGCTGCGTGTCCAGATCGCCCGGGGCGTCGAAAATGGCGGCGCGCCATGCGCTTGAGGTCGAGTGCCGGATTTGGGGAATTGAGGTGGAAGATGAAGATCGAGGTCGGCATGCATAGCTTATCCGAGGCGGTCATGGAGCCTGCCGCCATGCGGCAAGTGTTGCGCGGCGTGGCGGCGACCGTGCATGTAGTCGCCATGAAAAGAGAGGATGCCGCTTTCTTCGCCACCACGGCGACGGCGGTGGTGTCCGTCTGCCTGGAACCGCCGATGCTTGCGCTGTGCCTGAACACGACGGGTGCCCTGGCAAAGGAGCTTCAGGAAGGCATGCTCTTCTCAGTTTCGGCCCTGACCCGCGACCAGATGGCGGTGGCGCAGGACTGTGCCGGCGGAACGCCGCATCAGGACCGTGAGAAGTTCTTCGAGCCTGCCGAAAGCACCGGCGCGCCGGTGGTGTCTGGCGCCCAGGCGAGCTTCGCTTGCCGCTGCACCGTCATCGTTCCTCAGGGCACTCATGTTGTGGTCTTCGGCACGGTCCTGGAGGCGGCACGGCGAGAATGCGTCGAACCCCTGATCTATCTGGATGCCCGCTATGGCGGCTTCAGTCCTCTGGATGAGTTTCGCCCCGGCTGACGGAATACCGCTAAGAGGTCATTATGTGGGATCCAATCTGGAGCTCTGTGGTCGATGATGTCGCCGCACAGCTGTTTGCCGCGCATGGCTCTGGCAAGGCGTGCTCGCCGGTGCGCGAGTTCCTGCCTAAAGGCGCGCTAGACCTTGCCTATGCGGCGCAGGAGGTGAACACCAAGCGCGCGCTCGATGAGGGCCGGCGTCTGGTGGGCCGCAAGATCGGCCTCACCTCGCTGGCGGTGCAGAAGCATCTCGGCATGGACCAGCCCGATTACGGCATGTTGTTCGACGACATGGCGGGGCCGGACGGTTGGGAGATCGCGCCCGTGGAGCAGGCGCTGCTCATGGAGAGCTATGGCGCCGAATGCGTCTATGTGACGGACTCCACCGGCGCGCTTCTGCCGCCCCAGTATGCCGAGCGGGTGACGGCGGTGTGTGGGGCGCTGAAGCCGGAGACCGAGATCGGCGTGCAACACCCATCACAACCTTACGCTCGGCGTCGCCAATGCCGTGGCGGGCATCGAGGCCGGCGCGGTGCGGGTGGATTCGTCCCTCGCCGGCACATGGGCGCGGCCAACGCGCCGCTGGAGGCACTCATCGCGGTGCTCGACCGGATGGGCATCGAAACAGGCTGCGACCTGCACATGCTCATCGACGCCGCCGACGACATTGTGCGTCCGCTTCAGGATCGCCCGGTTCGGGTGGATCCCGAGAGCCTGTCGCTGGGCTATGCCGGAGTCTATTCAAGCTTCCTGCGTCATGTGGAAAATGCCGCGAAGACCTATGGCGTCGACGCCCGAGACATCCTCACCGAGTTCGACAAGCGCCGCATGATCGGTGGCCAGGAAGACATGATCGTCGACGTCGCACTCAATATCCTCAAAGCCCGCGAAGCGAAGGCTGCTCAGTGAAAAGGGCTGAAATGGCCAGTTCGTGAATGAGAGAGGGGAACGGACCTTCCACGCAAAAGCAGAGCGACGTCACGCGCCGAGGTCTCCAGGCCATTTCCCGGGCTCCCCCCTTCCGTTCCTTGCGGCATATGTCCCGTGTGGCCCTTCGCGCGGTGTTGAGACGGCCTTGTGGAGCTGACCCTGCGCCGCAACGAAACGCCGACGCCTCGCCGGGAATCGGAACGATGCGTCGGTGGGTCATCATTCGGGCGGCTCGCCGCCATTCTCCGGGGGAGGAAGAGGATGAAGGAGAAGACTCGAAATGCACAGGCGGCATTCTCCTCGCGCGGTTGCTCTCGACGCGCGCATTCGCCAGCCAGAGTGCTACAGATGGAATACACCGTGTCCACGGTCGGTCTGGGAGCGCTCTGCCAGGAACTGGAACAGCAGGGAGAATTGCGAGAGGATTTGCTGCGGCCCATCGGACTCAAACCTTCCGGTCTCGATGACCCCTCGCTCAGGATCTCTCTCGGCCAGAAGCTGAAGTTTTTCGAACTGGCGCGACGGGTTAGTCGGGATCCGAGCTTCGCCATGAAAGCCGGGCTGCGACATCGCCTGAGCGACTATGGCATTTACGGCTTTGCCGTCTCCACCTGTCCAACGGTGCATGACGCGCTGCGATTCGGCCTCACTCACGCTCGGCTCGCCGGTTCGGTCCTGGAGCGCTCTTTCCGCCTCCAGGGGGACACCGCCATCATAGAGGCACACGATATTATCGGGTTTAGGCAGTTGCTGCCGACCATCGTTGAATTCTCCTTCAGCAAGATGCGGCGACTCTTCGAGCAGGTGGTCTGCGACAAGGTCATTCCCCTCCGGGTTCTGCTGCCATATCCAGCGCCTGCGCATGCCTCAGACTATGCGCGGGCCTTTGGTCATAAGGTCATCTTCGATGCCGGAGTCATCGAGTGGCATTTCGAAGCCCCAATTCTCGACCGAGCCTGCCCCAATGCAAGCTCTTTCGCCCATCGCGCGGCTGCGCAGATGTGCACGCAGATGACCGTCGCGCTCCAAGGTGACGCTCCGGCCATCGTCCATGCGGTGAAGGCCGCATGCCTTGAAGGGAGCGCGAACGGCCGCCCGCCCTCTCTTGCCCATATCGCCGACCAGTTCGACATGTCGCCACGCACGTTGACGCGCCGCCTGATGGAAGTTGGCGTGAGTTATCAGAACCTCACCGAGGACATCCGCGGTCGCCTTGCGTGCGAACTCCTGTCCAATACGAATCTGACCACCGAGAAAGTGGCCGCACGTCTTGGGTTTTCCGACGCGTCCAGCTTCCGAAAGGCCTTCAAGCGTTGGGCCAACGAAACGCCGACCGCGTTTCGCGAACGGACGGCATGGCGCGAAACGGTGCGGCAATCGGTCGAAGCTGGGGACTTTCGATCCGCTTAAGTCCGCAGTCACACCTTGAGATTTTTCACCCGTCGCCCCGCATGACAAGATATGAAAATCCGCCTGCGCCATCTCTGTTGTCGAGCTTTCAAACTATTTTACCCAAATATTTATCAAAATAAATGGTTCATCTGAATATATATTCGCCTTTTCAAGGCATCCAGTACGTATTTCGTCCGCTTTGGCCGAAAAGAACCGGTGTTTGGCCGTCCAGAACCTTTTCCGCGCCGGGAATGGAAATCTAAATGACATCTGTGGAGGAATGCCGAGGGCCAGTACAGCACGATCCGGAGCAATCAGGATAGAGGCGAGCCTGGAGAAGGCCTGAGTGACGAAGTATCGCTCGGTGCAGTTCTCTGCCCCCCTCAGGGAATGATCGCAGATAGGTCAGCGTACGGCGCCGCACGGTCATAAAAAAACCGGTGGTGAAAAATGAAAATAGATGTGGCTAAAGTTGGCCGCCTGCTTCTGGTTGCGGGCGGCGCGACGGGGCTTTCGGTTGAGCATGCCCAAGCGGGAGCTTTTGGGCTCAATGAATATGGCGCAGCGGGGACGGGCCTTGCCGCGTCCGGCACGGCCGCCGGCAGCGCCGGGCTGGCCTCGATGGCCTTCAATCCGGCGACGCTGTCCGAATTCGACGGGCTGCAAGCATCAGCGACCCTCTCCTACATCAAGCCGCTCATCCACGTCGACGCGCCGACGGGAAACACCGATGACATCGCGAACGGTGGCCGCCCGGTGCCGGCCGCCCAGCTCTCCTACCAAGTGAATGGCCGTTTTTGGATCGGCGTTTCCGTCGATGCGCCGTTCGGCCTCATGACCGACATCGCTCCCGAACTCTATACATCCTATTACGGAACGAAGACCGAGGTGGTGGACATCAATGTGACGCCCACCATTGCCTATAAAATCACGGACTGGCTCTCCATTGGTGCCGGACTGCAAATCAATTACTTGAATACAAAACTGAATTCACGCCTCACCCCACTGATGCCCGAGGGCTATCTGAATCTCAACGCTGACGGCATGAGCTTGGGTTATAAGCTCGGGGTGCTCCTGAAGCCGTTCGAGGGAACGGTGATCGGTGTCGGCTATCGCTCGGAAGTCTCTCCCAGCCTGGATGGGACTTTGGAGAACAACATTCCCTTCCCCGGATTGTCCGGCCTCGTCCTCCCCGGACGGCGGGACATCAGTCTCGACCTCACTCTGCCGGCACAGCTGAATGTTGGACTGAGACAGGTCCTGACGCCGGACTTCACCTTGAACATGACCTATCAATGGACAAACTGGTCGGCCTTCAACCGGTTTATCGTCAGTTCGGACAGCGGGCCGGTCGTCCCCTTGAATTTCGACTACAGGGACGGATGGTTGGTCGCCGGCGGCCTCGAATATAAATGGAGCGCCGAAACCACGCTGCGCGCGGGTATCAATTACGAAGAATCTCCGATCACCGCACAAACCCGCGACCCAAGGCTTCCCGACAGTAACCGCATCATGGTCGGTCTGGGGGGCAGCTACCAGTACTCGAAAAACCTCTCATTCGACTTCGGATATGCCCATGTGTTTATGCGCGAAGGCGACATCGTTTTGACCGACACCTCCAACCCACGCTTCACCGGGGTGCCGTTCATTGGCAGCGCCCACGCCCAGGTGGACATCGCAGCCCTTACTGTGAACTACAAATGGTGACCTGCAAGGTCCTTGCCGGGCTGCGCCGCCATCACACCGAAAGAGAAGGAAGGATTGTGCCATGAGGCAGGAGCCGCAGCGGAGCGCTGCGATCGTCGCGCGTCCGGTCTTCGATCTCCTTCAAGACGCCGTGGCGCGGTTTCCCGACCGCGCCGCCGTCGATCACGCGGGAAGGAGCCTCTCCTACGCGCGATTGGGTGCGCTCGTGAACAAAGCGGCCTGCGGGCTGCAGGAGATGGGAGTGGCGAAGGGAACACGGGTTGGTCTATGCCTGCCGAATTCGCTTCATTTCGTGGTTCTTTACTTCGCTGTGCTGCGCGCGGGGGGCGTCGTGGTCAATTTCAACCCGCTCTATGTGGAGCGCGAACTGCATCACCAGATCGAGGATTCAGGGACTTCGATCATGGTTGCGGCCGACAGCCCCGAGGTGGCGAAGAAGGTCACGTCCGTTCTCGATACCAGCTCTCTGCGCACGATCATTCTGTGCCCCATGGGTGAGGAGGCCCCGGTGTCGGGCGATGATCCGCGAATCGTCGGCTTCACGTCGCTGCTCACCTATGGCGAGATGCCTGCCCCGGTGGAGGTCGTCCCGGAGCGTGACCTGGCGGTCCTTCAATATACGGGCGGGACGACGGGCCGCCCCAAAGGCGCCATGCTCACCCATGCGAACATCTGGGCGAACGCCATGCAGCTGAACCGCCGAATTCCGGAAATGGAGGCGGTTCAGGACCGTTTGCTCGGCGTGCTGCCGTTGTTCCACGCGTTTGCGATGACGGCGGTGATGAATCTCGCGGTCGCACGCGGCGCCGAGCTCATCCTCGTGGCGCGGTTCGACATCGAGGAGGTGCTCGCCCTCATCGAGGCCAGGCGACCCACGCTCTTTCCCGGTGTGCCGACCCTCTACACCGCGATCAACAGCGCGATGGAGAACCGGACGGCCGATCTGTCGTCGATACGCTTCTGCATCTCGGGTGGTGCGCCGCTGCCTCTCGACGTGCTTGAGCGTTTCGAGGGACTCACGGGCTGTACGCTCGTCGAGGGCTATGGCTTGTCCGAGGCCTCGCCCGTCGTGACCTGCAACCCATTCACCGGCCCGGCGCGCCCCGGATCGATCGGCACCGCCTTGGACGACACGATCATCGAGGTGCGGGATCCGGCCGACTTGTCGCGGGTGCTGCCCGACGGCGAGCGGGGGGAGCTTTTCGTTCGCGGGCCGCAGGTCATGGCGGGATATTGGCAGCGCCCCGATGAGACCCACGATACGTTCATCGCGGGGGCGCTGCGGACGGGTGATATCGGGTATCGAGACCAGGATGGATTTTACTTCCTGGTCGATCGCGCCAAGGACCTCATCATCTGTGGGGGCTATAATGTCTATCCACGGGTGATCGAGGAGGCGCTCTATCGGCATCCCGCGGTGCTGGAGGCTGTGGTGATCGGTCTTCCTGATCCTTACCGCGGACAAGCGCCGAAAGCTTATGTGAGCCTGCGCACCGGCGCACGGGCAACGGTGGAGGAGATCTTCGCGTTTCTGAGAACGCAGATCTCGCGCATCGAGATGCCTAAAGCCCTTGAGATTCGCGACGCGCTCCCACGCACGGCTGTCGGCAAGCTGTCGAAGATTTCGCTGATCGAGGAGGAAAAAACCCGTCGCTGAACGCGTGCCGCGGATCGATCATCGGCGGGGGGGGCGGCATGCGCTTCGTCTCGGGGTTGTGCGGCATGAACCTGATGGTCATATCCAGCTTCGCTTCAAGATCGTCGCCCAAGGCTTTGGAGAGTAAGCCCAAAGGCATGCGTTGAATTTTTGCGGACGTGCGAAGATGCCGCGCGCTGGCGCCACCGCAAGATTGCCGTCGCTCCCCCGCGCGTCATCCCGCCGCGTCACACCACGCGGCTTGCTCGACAACAACGGGGCGATGATCATCCATTCCGCGTTCGTCCGTTCGCGCCAACCCGTCGCCCTCCCCCTCTCGGGAGGGGTTGAATTGCGCCCATCGCCAGCCTGCCACTGCCATTAGAAATCGACGATTTCTGCGGGGTGGCGCAGTCCGCGCGAGGCTGAGAAGCGAGGCGCCCGGATCGTCGTCCGCGAGAGCCAGGCCGCGCCCAGCAGGCTCGTGACCATCCCGTCGTGGCCGCCTTCCCAGACATTCGCTAGGGAGCGCGTCTTCCCCGGCGCCCTTCCGCCTGTTCCTCAGGCGGAAGGGCGCTCCGCTGGAATCTGACTTCACCCGGTGAAGATGACCCGACGAAACCGCCGCAGGGCGACGATGAAGTAGAGGGCACCGATGGTCGCCGTCGCCAGGATCTGCGGCCAGACAATGGATGCTCCGGCTCCGCGATAGAGGACGTCCTGCGCAAAGATCACGAAATGAGGCGTCGGGCTGATGAGCCGCATGAGGTACTGCAGCCAGACGGGCATGCTTTCCAGCGGTGTCGTGCTACCGGACAGCAGCATCATCACCAGCAGCACCGGGATGGAGAGCAGGCCGAACTGCGCCATGGTAGTCGCCACCGTGCCCAGCGCGATGCCGAGCGAGGCCACCGTGAACACATAGACGCAGGCCCCCGCCAGGAAGAGCAGTAGCGAGCCCGCGATCGGCACCTGCAGCCACCACTCCACGACCAGCACCAGGGATAGGCCGGTGGCCACCAGCACCACGATGCCGTTGGCCAGCACCTTTGCGAACATGATCTCGAAGGGGACCACCGGCATGACCAGCAAATGTTCCACCGTGCCCTGCTCACGCTCGCGAATAAGGGCAGCGCCGCTGAGCATCACCGTGATCATGGTTAGGTTGCTGATGATCTGCATCACCGAGGTGAACCAGCTCGACTTGAAGTTCGGATTGAACTTCGAGCGCATGACCACCTTCACCGGGAGAGAGCCCGACACCTCGCGATGGGCGATGAATCTCGCGGTTTCGGTGAGGATGATGTTCTGAATGTAGGTCATGCCATTGAAGGCCTGCGCGGCAGCCGTGGCATCGACATTGATCTGCACCGACACCTCGCGTCCGGCCAGAACATCCTGCTCGAAGCGGGGCGGGATCTCGATCACATAGATGAAGCGCTGCGCATCCAGGGACGAGTCGATCTCGCGCACGGAAATCTCCACCGCAGGCTTGAACGTCGGCGGAGTGAGACTTGCCGCGATGCGTCGCGACAGGTCGGAATGGTCCTCGTCCACGATGCCGACGGACAGGTTGGTCGCCTCTGTCGAGGCACCGGTGGCGGCGGCATAGATGGCGATGGTGAAGGAGAAGGCGACCAGCGCCAGCATGATGGGATCGGCGCGAATGCTGCGCAGCTCCTTGAGGGTCAGCCGATAGATGTTGGTGAGGTGCCACCACAGCGCCCCGCCCCGGCGATCGAGACGCTGGGCCGTTTCAACCGGTGATGCCGGCTCACGCGGCGGCGGCTCGGCCCGATCCGTACGCGACATCTCAGCTCTCCTGCTTGCGCAGCATCATGTGCGCGCCGAGAAAATAGGCCAGCGCGAACAGGGCGAGGACGAGGGCGTTGAGCCAGATCTCGGACCAGCCCAGCCCTTTGGTGAAGACACCGACGCTGATCGGCTGGAACCAGGCCGACGGAAACAGGAGGCCGATGAGCCGGCCCGTGCCGGTGAGGGAGGAGACGGGCACCAGCAGGCCGGAGAAGTTCACCACCGGAATGACGGCGAGCACCGTGGTGGCGAACACCGCTGCGACCTGGGTCCGGGTGAAGGTGGAGATGAGCTGCCCGAAGCCACAGGTGGCGAACACATAGAGCAGAGCGCCGAAGGCCAGCGCGCCGAAAGAGCCCTTCACCGGCACGCCGAACACCACCCGTGCCATGACCACCAGGAGGAGGAAGGTCATCATCCCGACCACGACATAGGGAAACTGCTTGCCCAGCAGGAATTCCATCTTGGTGATGGGCGTGGAACGGAAATTGGCGATGGAGCCCGTCTCCACCTCGCGCACGATGCCGATGGTGGCCATGATGGCGGGGATCAGCACCAGCATGATGACGATGACGCTCGGCACCATGCTGAACACGCTCTTGAACGCCGGATTGTAGCGGAAGCGGTTCTCGATGTTGATGTTGGCCAGATAGGCGGAGGAAAGCCCATTGGGACCGAAGCGCTCGACCACGAGATCCTTCACGTAGCGCAGTAGCAGCCCTGAGACGTAGCCGCTCGCGGTCTCGCCTCGGAACGGCATGGCGCCATCCACCCAGAAGGCGATTTCAGGCGGCCTCAAATTCGTGAGGTCTCGGCCGAAGCCCGGCGGAATCTCAATCGCAAGGGCAAGCTCGCCGCTGCGCATGCGCTGTTCCAGCTCCTCCTCGGAGCGGATGGGCGGCTGCTCCAAAAAATAATGAGAGCCAGAAAAGCTCTCGAGCAACCGGCGGCTCTCCGGCGTCTGGTCTTGATCGAAGGCGGCGTACTTCAGATTCTCGACGTCGAATGTGATGCCATAGCCCATGGCCAGCATCAGGACGAGTGGACCGACGAACGCGAACATCAGCCGGATCGGATCGCGCAGCAGCTCCATGGCCTCACGACGGGCATAGGCCCACAGCCGCCGCGGATCGAACCGCCAGGAGGCATGCCGTTGCGCCCATTCCGCAAGTGGTGGCGCGAGCGCCGGTGCCGCAGCTGCGGCACCGGCCGCATCCTCTCTCTTGCTGCCTGCCGTTCCGCTGGCCTCCTCCAGATAGGAGATGAAGGCGTCTTCCAAAGTGGCACAGCCACGTTCCGCGGCGAGCGTCGCGGGCGAACCCACCGCGAGTACGCGGCCCTGGTGCATCAGCGAGATGCGGTCGCAGCGCTCCGCCTCGTTCATGAAATGGGTGGAAAGGAAGATGGTGACGCCGTCATTGCGCGACAGATCGATCAGCGTTCTCCAGAAGCTGTCACGCGCCACCGGATCGACCCCCGAGGTCGGCTCATCGAGAATCAGCATGGCCGGACGGTGGAGCACCGCCACCGCCAGCTGCAGACGCTGCTTGATGCCGAGCGGCAGGCTTTCCGGCTTCGCATCCGCGTCGGCCTTCAGGTCGAACCGCTCCAACAACTCGGCGATCCGTGGCTCGATCTGGTCTTCCGGCAGGTGATAGAGGTGGGCATGCAGCTCCAGGTTCTGCCGAACCGTCAGCTCGCTATAAAGCGAGAAGGCCTGCGACATGTAGCCGACATTCTCGCGCGCCGCCGCGTCGTCCGTCAGCATGGGCTTGCCGAACAGCTTGGCCGACCCTTCGCTCACCGGCAGCAGACCGGTCATCATCTTCATCGTCGTCGTCTTGCCGCAGCCATTGGAGCCGAGGAAGCCGAAGATCTCGCCGCGCCCGATGCGGAAGCTCACATGATCCACCGCGACGAAGTCACCGAACCGCCGCGTCAACCCCTCGGCCTCGATCGCGGGTGTCGCGTCCGGCTCCTCGGGGCGCGGCGGCACGACCACCGCCTGATGCTGTCCGCGTTTCTCGGGAGGCAGGAGGGCGATGAAGGCCTCGTCGAGCGAGCTTTTGCTCGCGCGCTTAAGAATCTCCGCGGGCGAGCCCTCGGCGATGACCTTGCCCTCGTCCATGGCCGCGAGCCAATCGAATCGGCTTGCCTCATCCATGTAGGCCGTGGCGACGATGACGCTCATGAGCGGACGGCGGGCGCGGATGGAATCGATCAGGTCCCAGAACTGGCGGCGCGAAAGCGGATCGACGCCCGTGGTGGGTTCGTCGAGAATGAGCAGGTCGGGATCGTGCATCAGCGAGCAGCACAGGCTCGCCTTCTGCTTCATGCCGCCCGAAAGCTTGCCGCAGGGGCGGTCCGCGAATGGATCGAGCCCCGTGGCTTTCAGCAACTCCTCGATACGGGCGCGCCGCTCCGGCGCGCTCTGGCCGAATAGCCGCCCGAAAAAATCGATATTGTCGAAGACGCTGAGGGTGGGATAGAGGTTGCGCCCGAGCCCCTGCGGCATGTAGGCGATGCGGGCGTAGCTCTGCCGGCGATGGTTCTCGTCCGCGATGTCGCCATTGAGCGCCAGGACCGTGCCGGTCTGGATCTTCCGCACGCCAGCAATGAGCGCCAGCAAGGTGGACTTGCCCACACCGTCTGGCCCGATCAGGCCCGCCATGCAGCCGGCGGGAATTTCAAGCGTGAGATCGTCGAGGGCGAGGACCTTGCCGTAGCGATGCGTGATGCCTTCGACCTTGACGGCGATGGCCCCCGTCATTGCGGGAGCCTCACCTGGAGGTCTTCCGGCCAGGCAATCCGCGGATCGAGCCGCACGAACCCGAGCCCCCGCACGCCCGTCTTCACCTGACGATAGTATTTACTCAGCAGATCGGCGGGTGCCTGCAATTTCACGCGAAACATCAGCTTCTCCCGCTCCTCGGCGGTTTCCACGCTCTTGGGCGTGAACTGCGCCTCAGTGGCCACGAAACTGACCGTGGTGGGAAACACGTATTGGGGAAGCGGATCGAGGATCACCCGCGCCTCGTCGCCCAAGGTGAGCCGGCCGGCCTGGTTCGCCGGCAGATAGATGGTCATGTAGACGTCGTTCAGGTCGAGAATGGTGAGGACCCGCTGCCCGGGTGCGACCACCTCGCCCGCACGCGCGAGGCGGTACTGCACGCGCCCGCTGCGCGGCGACACCAGCGTGAGATCGACTAGCACCGATTGCCAGCGCTCGACATTCGCCTGCGCCGCCCGAATCTCGGAATCGGCCTGGTCGCGCTGGGCATTCGCCGCGACGTACGCGGCCTCCGCCGCATCGAACCTGTTCCGTCTCTGGTCGGCGACCTGCTGGGTGATGAAGCCCTTCCCGACCAAGGCCACCGCGCGATCATAGTCGGTTCGGGTGAAATCAAGATCACTCTTGCGCTGGGCGATCAAGGCCGTGGCTTCGGCCAGCGCCTGCTTGGCCTTCATCAGCTGCGCCTGCGCGCCGCGCAGCTCGGCCTCGGTCTCCGGCGAGGAGATGGTGGCGACCACCTGCCCCGCGGTCACGTTGTCTCCCTCGTTCACGGTCACGCTCGCGAGGCGGCCCGGGTATTTTGCCGACACGTCGACTTCCGTCGCCTCGATCCGCCCATTCGACTTCACGATTCCTTCCGGCATGTCGATGCCACGCAGGTGATTGATCAGCGTCTCAACCGCTGCCTTTGCCTTTTCAAGCGGGGTTCCGCCGCTCTGCTGCGCCTGCGCGGAACGGATCAGGAGGCCCGAGCCGGACAAGCCCGCCAACAACACCAATCCGAGCAACACACTGCACAGCAAAAAGCGACGCGGCTGGCCGGCGCGCGCGGATCCCTGGCCGCCAAAGCGCGGGGCGGTTTTCACGGGCATAATCAATCCTCCTGTGCCGGAGCGCGGCCAACGGGCCGCTTGCCGGCTTGTCCTGTCAAAATTGCCCCGCGTGTCGGGCAACAGCCACTAGGCCACGTGCCACGCACGGGCACGGACTTAAGCGTCTCCTGACCTACCAGCCTCATGTTTCGTCACCGGCGGATCGTCGCCAATCAGCTGCTCCAGCATCTCGATGATGAGACGGCGGAGCTCTCCATCTCCCTTTTCACGGAGCGGCTCTATGCCGAGAACGTCCCTTAGCACGCCGATGCCCACGAGGACCGCGACCATCAGCGCCGCCCGCTGCGTGGACGGCGGGTCCAGCATCTCCGCAAACGGCACGATCAGCTCCGTGAGCAGCCCGTCGTGCATGACATGCGCCGCCTCGCGGCTCGTCAGCGAGCGCATGAAGATGTCAAGCGACCCCACCTCTTCATCCGCGCGCCCGGTATCCCGCTCGAAGATCTCATCGACCAGCTTGGTCACGAACCCCTGACGGGTCTCGCTGCGAAATCGCTGCGGCTGGGCAGTCGCAAGCACGGCGGCCATGAGGAGGTTCTCCTTGGAGCCGAAAGAGCGATGCACGTGCGCGACATCGACATCCACGTCCGCAGCGATAGCCCGCAGCGTGGTGTCCTCATAGGACTGCCGCGCAAACCTGAGGATTGCGGCCTGCAGGATCTGTTTTCTTTTCGCCGCTGCATCGAGCGCTGTGGATCGAGCCATCCAAGCCTCCTGACCTCTTCTAGCCGCTTACCTCACAAAAAACACCTTGATTTAATCAACATGTGTTGTCAATTCGAACGGTGGTAGCGCACAACGGATCACCACGCTACCGCCCGACCTGAAAGGACCGATGCCATGACCTCGGAGACGGCTACCCTGGATGCGACCCTTACGAGCTATGCCAACCTGCCTTGGGTAAAGGCCTGGAGCACCACACCCGTTCAGGGGTTTGGCCCGAGCTGGAGTACCGCCCTCAATCTCATCGCAGACCGGCTCGAGGAGCAGGCCGGCTTCATTCGCCAATTCTCTCAATGCAGTGACCCCGCCACTGCGCTCCAATTGAGTACAACCTATACCCAGACGTCCATGAAGCGTCTTTGGGACGACAATACCGCGCTGTTCGAAGGCGTGCGCTCGACTCTCGCATCGGCGGGGAAACCCCGTTGATCACTCCATAGATTTAGCTGCCCCTTTTGGGCATGCCCGGCAACAAACATGGAGCAGGTCAAGGACTATGAACGAGCAGCCCTTGTGGATTTCATCCAAAATGGCGGCGGACTTCTCGGTCCTTGACCCATCCATCCGGGCATACGCTTTTGACGCCGCCCAACGCGCCGCTCTTTAGGCTGAGGACCGATTGATTTAGGAATTTGGATGTGATTCAGGCTCCCTGAGGAGACTGAACATGAGCAACCTGATTGGCTGACAGAGGCGCAGATGGCACGGCTTGCGCCGTATGCCCCCCCCCCCGCAGCCACGGTAAGCCCCGGGCAGATGACCGGCGGGTGGTGAGCGGGATCATTTTCGTGAACCGCAACGGCTTGCGCTGGCGCGATGCGCCCAAAGAATGTGGCCCTCACAAGACACTGTACGTACAACCGGTGGAAGCGCTGGAGGGCCATGGGCGTATTCTGCCGGATGATGGAAGGCATGGCCTGTGCTGACGCTGAGCCCGGGACAGTCATGATCGACGCCACCTATTTGAAGGCGCACCGCACGGCATCAAGGCTGCGGGTAAAAAGGGGATGCCGGCAGGCTGATTGGACGTACAAAGGTGGCATGAACACGAAGCTTCATGCCGTAACGGATGCCAATGGTCGCCCGCTTAGCTTCTTCATGATGGCTGGCCAAATCAGCGATTACATCGGTGCGGCAGCCTTGCTGGAGCGTCTGCCAAGGGCCCAATGGCTGCTTGCTCACCGGGGTTATGATGCTGACTGGTTCAGGGCTGCCCTGGAGGAAAAGGGCATAAAACCCTGTATCCCCGGTCGCAAATCGCGAGCCAAACCCATCAGATACGACAAGCGCAGATACAAACGGCGCAACCGCATTGAGATCATGTTCGGGCGCCTGAAGGACTGGAGGCGCATCGCTACGCGATATGACAGATGCCCCACTGTCTATTTCTCCGCCATTGCCCTTGCCGCAACCGTTATCTTCTGGCTCTGAGCAATGTGTCCTGAGGCTAGATTTTCAGGTATCCCCCATCATTCCATGACACAGGGTTAAAACGCCCAATTCGACGCATGCACGAAAAAACGGCTCTCTCCGGTCCCGAGCCCCATGGCTAAAGCCGGGAACCACCCGGCCTCAAATCCCTAGTAGCGCGCCCGCCACCAGGGACACGCGCGTAGGGCCTGCGAACCAGCGTGCGAACTTGCCCTCCTCATAGAGGGACCGTTCATGCGGTGGTGCCCTGCCATACGCGAGTGCAGCCCCGGATAATGGGCAGGCACAGCTTGTGAAAACCTGATCTTGCTATCGCGCTTCACGGCATGGGCCGGGCACGTCACCACCGCGAGTCGTGAAGGTGGAAGGATCGGGAATAATGTGCCCGGTTTTCCAACCCGCGGATGCCCGGGTTGTGCCCGGCAATTCGTGAGCTTGGATGATAATGAATGAAACAAAGTGAGAACGATAATGACGCGAAAAACCAGCGTTTTCAACGCCTTTGAGAAGGAATGTTTGTGTATGCGAAAGGTAAGTGGCGGGCCGAAGCCGATGAAACAGAGAACTACACCTACGCTATAGCCCTCTAAATTGAGGCACGAGCGAATGGCTCCAATGGGGTGGATCCTGCCCGACCGCTTTGGGGCAAGAAGTTGCGTAAGCGGCAATTCAAACTGCACCTACCGTTAGGGCGGAATGTCTGGCCGACCAGAACCTTGTAGGTCATTCAGTCAGCATTCCAAAGGCGCCAGACATCCATTCCCTGCGCAGGATGGCATATTGCATGGTGTTTTCGTAGATCGGATTACCTGCATCGTCCTTTATGAACGATACGAACTCGATGAACACGCCTTCCAGGCGCATGCCGAGCTTTTCGCAGAGGCGCTGCGATGGCTTGTTGTGGTCTTCGACATAAGCATAGATTCGGCGAAAATCCTGGGCCCGAAATAGATGGTCGAGCAGGGCCCGTGCGGCCTCGAAGGCATATCCCTGACCACCGAATTGCGGATTGAGGTGCCAGCCTACCGAGGCCGTTTCGTCCTCCTCGGCTTCCGCGGCGCCGCCGAACAGATCGCCGATGAGCAGCCCGGTTTGTTTCAGGCATATCGCCACGCTGCTCTCGTCGAGGGCTCGCCTCCTGACCTCGATCTCCGCCTCCGCCAGGTCTGCGAGCTTGAGCGAGAGAAAGCACGAGGCGGCGGGCGCGCGCAGATAGGCGAAGAGGTCGTCTGCATCCCCCTCCCGGAAGGGCCTCAGGATCAGGCGCTCGGTTTCAAGGATTTGCATATCCGGGCCTCTTCAAATGGCAGTCAGTGATGCGCACTGGAAAGTCTGCGATATCCGCCCAAGGTGAAGAACACGACGACCGCCAGCGTCGTGATCACCACGGCAGCCGTCGTCAGCAGGACCGCGTGGGTCTGGGAGAAGGCGGCCTTGCCTGCCTCGATCAATGCCGCGCCCTGCTCACCCGGGAGCTCGCTGGCGACGATGTAGGCATCGCCGATCGTGCGCGAAGCTTGTTCGGCCAAATCCGGCGACAGGCTGGAGGGCAGTTCGATGGCGCTGCTGAACGCGCCCGACAGGAAGACGCCGAACAGGGTGATCCCGAGACCGGTGCCCAGCTCATAACCCGTCGCCTCCAGCGACCCCGCCGCGCCGCCCTTGCTGGCATCCACGGAGCCCATGATGGCGATCGACGAGGCCGTCAATCCGATGCTCAGCATGAGTCCGAGGATGGCAAGGGCGAGCGGTACGAGGACGCCGGGATCGTGGAAGTCGCTTTGCGCGAGAAATAGCAGAGCGCTCGCTGAGATCGCAAGCGAAAGCGTGGCGACCAGCCGCAACCCAAACAGATTAGAGAGATAGGCCGCGACCGGCCCGCCCACGGCCGCCGCCGCCATGATGGGGATTATGAAGATGCCAGCCTGGAGTGGCGTCTTGCCCAGCACATATTGCAGTTCCTGCGCCAGCGCCAGCTCGACGCCAGCCAGGGCGCCCGATGCGACGATGGCCATTATCAGGCCGGTGACGATCGCGGGATGAGACAGGAGCGACAGGTCCAGCATCGGCTCGGACGAACGGAATTGCTTGCGCACGAACAGCGCCAGAGCCGCAATGCCGAGGACAATGACGAGGACGATGATCGGCAGGGGCTGCTTGCCGCCGAACCCGGCCTTGATGCCGTAGACGAGTGATATCATGCCGACGATCAGTAGCAGCGCCTGGCCGATGGCCCACCTTCCGGGCGTCGTCTTTTCGATGCGCGGGAGCAGGAGATAGCAGGTCGGCGCGATCACCAGCATGACCGGCACATTGACCAGGAATACCGAGCCCCACCAGAAGTGCTCCAGAAGAGAGCCGCCGACGAGCGGCCCAACCGCAGCGCCGGCGGCTCCGACCATGCCCCAAAGGCCGAGGGCCATGGCACGCTCGCCCTCATTTTCGAAGGTCTTGCGGATAAGGCCCAGCACGCATGGCATGATCATCGATCCGCCCACAGCCAGAAGCACGCGCGCGGCAATCAGCATGGCGGGGCTTTGCGCAAAGGCGGCGAATGACGAGGCGATCGCGAAGGTGACAAGGCCGATGAGCAGGATCTTGCGGTTGCCGACCCGGTCTGCGAGGGTCCCCATTGGCACCAGAAGCCCTGCCATGAGAAGCGGATAGATGTCGATGATCCACAGCACTTCGGTCCCGGAAGCATTCAGCGATCGCGTCAGCGTCGGGACGGCGACATGCAGGATCGTCATGTCGAGGACCACGGGGAGGAAGGCCAGCATAACAGCGACCAGGACAAGCCAACGGTTGGCCGGGACAGAAGCGGACGACATCATTCACCATTCGCCTGAACAAGGATTGCGCTTGTTGATATAAATACATACGTATGGATTTCAATAACTTTTGGCGATGAAGGAGCAACGAGTTGGGCAGAAAGCCGACGATCACGCGTGAGAGTTTGCTCGAGATCGCGGAAGGGATCGTTCGCAGTGAAGGCGCAGCCGGCCTGACCATCGATGCCTTGGCCAAGGCAGCCGGTATCTCGAAAGGTGGCGTCCAGTACTCGTTCTCATCGAAAGACGATCTGGTCCGCGCGCTGATCGAGAGATGGACGCATCAGTTTGACGAGTTGCTTGGCGAAATGGACGACGTTCCGCCGGCCGATCTGGTCCGCAAGTACATCAAGGTCATGCGCAGTTCGCAGGCGGCCATGAATGCCAAAATGGCCGGGCTGATGATCGCCTACATCCAGAACCCGGAAAACGTCCCGGAAACGCGGGAGTGGTACCGTTCGATGTTCAAGCGCCTGGGCGAAGGAACGAGCGACGCGAAGGCGGCGCGGGTCGCCCTGCTGGCAGTCGAGGGACTGTTTATGCTGCGTATTTCCGGCATAGACGAAAGCGGGGAATGGAGTGCCTATTTTGACGACGTAGAGAGTGTCTTCGAACGTCTCCTACAGAAACAATAGGTAATACTTGACCGCGCGTTCAGGCGCGCAAATTGTGATTGTCATTTCTCCAACGCTGCCGATCAGCGAGCGGTCCGAAAGCCGATCCGCGTGCGGGAACTGACAGCTTTCAGGCCATGACGGAAGCACACCGTTCGTCTCCTTTGGGGTCGAAAGTTGCCGTACGCTGTGCCTCAGGATTTATCACGCCCAAGCGTAGAACCGGCGGTTTTCCATGCCGGCTGGTGGGTATGCGGTGATCGGCCGCAATATCGCGTTAGTGCGGGCAACTGGCTGGAATGGCGGAGACGGAGGGATTCGAACCCTCGAGACCCTTTTGGGGGTCTGCTCATTTAGCAAACGAGTGCCTTCAGCCTCTCGGCCACGTCTCCGGCACCCCTCCTATGCCGAACCGAAGCGGATTTTGCAAGCTGTGCGGGCAGGTTCCACAGAGAGAAGGGTCATTTTCCTGAGGGGGTGTGGAAAAATACGACTGGATAGAGTTGGTGAATGGCTCCCTTTCTGAAGCTAGGCATCAGTTGTGCGATTGACGCTCCATCTCGGCGGCAAGCACCTCAGCATCTTGCCGGGCCTTGAGAGCGGCCGCTCTTGCTGCCACAGCCGCCTTTCTCTCCTCAAGCTGCACCTCAACGGCATTAGCTATGGCCGCGAAGACGTCGCCCCACTCACCTGCCTTCTCCTGCCGAAACAAGCGCATGGTGGGATAAAGTGGCGTCTCGTCTCCAGAAAGCCCCCAATACCAATCCGGCACGGCCCGTAGCGCCGTGAAAACAGGTCGTCCACGTGCGCCTGCAAGATGACAAAGGGCACTGTCACATGTCACCACCAGATCAAGTTGCTGAAGAATGCCAGAGGTATCCAGAAATGTGCCGTCTACATCACAGGACTGCTCCAGTTTCATGATGTGATCAGCAAAAGGCACCTTTTCAAGCTGAGTGGCCGCCCCCCCTTGTTGCAGACTGATGAGCGAGACACCTGGCATATCGGCCAGCGGCGCAAACGCTTCCAGCGGAATGGAGCGCCCGCCATCCACCGTACGCGCCGGATCTTCCTGCCAGCAGATTCCGATATGGAAGAACCTCCCCTCCCCCTCAGCCAGATGACGCCAGCGCAGAACCCGTTCCGGGTCCGCCATGAGATAGGGTGGACGCGGCCACTGGGCCGGGTCTGGATTCATCAAACCGGGCAGGCTGCCCAATGGCACCCAGCGCAGGCCAGGGCGGGAGACATCTACGGAGGACAAATCTGACTGCACCAGAACCCGCGCATCCACCCGGCTCAGCAAGGGTACATTGCGAGCGCCGGTGAGCAGACGGGTGGGAATACCGCGATCTGCAAGAGCACGCAGATGCCTGGCAAACAACAACAGATCCGGCAGATGCGCTTCGCCAACCACGATCAGCTCTTCCGGCATCTCCACGCCATCCCAGCGCGGGAAGGATAGGGGATCATAGGGTGCAGGAAGAAACCACGAGCGGCTTTCATATCCGGCCCAGCCCTCGCGCCACAGCCCTCTGGCAAGCTGATCTGTTGCCCGCAGATAAACGGCTGGCGGATAATGCGCATCCATACGGCAGGCCGCATCAATGCAAATCCGCGCCTGCTCAACATTCCCCAGATCGGCCATTAGCCGTGCTTTCAGGGTCAGGGCCGGGGCATCATCGGGCCAGCGCTCCAGAGCCGCATTCACATCGGCCAGCGCGCCCTCAACATCCCCCAGCTCCCGCCGCGCCTCGCCCCGCTCATACAGCAGCGTGGTACAGGCCGGATCCAGTGCAAGAGCCGTATCACAGATGGCGGCCGCCCGATCCGGCTGGCTCCGGCGACGTTCGAGCCCTGCCAGACGCGCCAGAATATCAGTGTGTCGCGGCGCGCAGGAAAGAGCCGTGTTGAAGGCTTTCCGCGCCTCCTCAAACCGGCCCTGTCCTTCCAGTCCCTGCCCGCGCAGCAAATGCGCCTCATACTGGCGGGGCTCAAGATTCAGGGCCTGTTCTGCGGCAAGAACAGCGTCCTCGAAATGTGCGAAATCAAGCAGTACAGCCGCTTTCAGAACCAGAGGGCCAGATTCGTTCGGCTGGTGCGCCGCAAGGCGCTCACAATCTGCCAGCGCCTCTTCCTGCCGGTTCAGGCGCGCATAGGCCCGCGCCCGGTTGGCCAGCGCTTCCGTTGCCTTCGGATCCAGCGTCACCGCGCGATCATACCGCCCAACGGCATCAGCATGACGCCCAAGCGCTGAAAGCGTATTACCCGCAAGATAATGTGCCTCGGCGAAGGATGGCTGAAGGGCGCAGGCCGCATCAAAGGCTGCAAGAGCCTTCTCCCATTGGCGTGAAACCTGAAATACAGCCCCCATCAGCATCTGTGCTTCCGGGCGTTTGGGATGCAAGGCACAGGCCTGACGCGCACTCGCCATGGCATCATCGCCATGGCCGGCCTGCAGCAGCGCGAAGGTCAGCAGGCGCTGGGTCTCCAATGCGGCAGGCTGCGCCTTGAGCAGATGGCGATAGATCTCTATCGCCTCCTCATAGCGCCCCTGACGATGCAGTTCCGTCGCCCGGCTGAAAGCAGTGCGCGCGTCTTGCGGCATGAATGTCTCCTCCACAAACGCTCTCAAGGGCCTTCATAAGGCAAGTTGCATGCAGGAGGCGTGACGCAAACGAAAATCAGGGAAAAAGTCTCTTTCCTGCCAGAAAAAGCGGAGATCTCATCCCAGACAGGAGATGCACCCGCCGCTTCTGATCTCTTCTAAACCAGAGTTTCTCCCCTGCCCTACAATTTCTTTTTCTGCGCCAGCACCGCCAGTTTTTTCAATACATCCAGCGTGCCTTTCAGACGGGCTTCTGCGGAAGGCCATTCGCGGATGAACACCACCTTGAAATCCGGCCGTACCTTGGCCGCTGTCCCCTCATTGGCGATCAGCTTCACAAGGCCGGAAGGATCGACGAATTCATTATTGCGGAAGGCCAGCACCAGCCCCTTCGGCCCGGCATCCACCTTCTCGACATTGGCTGCACGCGCCAGTGCCTTGATCTTGGCGAGCTGGAGCAACTGCTCCACCTCTGGCGGTGCGGAGCCGAAACGATCCGTCAGTTCGGCGCCGAAGGCATCAATATCCTGATCCTCGACCATATCGGCCAGACGGCGATACAGCGCCAGCCGCACATGCAGATCACCCACATAGTCCTCGGGGATCAACACCGGTGTGCCGATGGTAATGTTGGGTGACCACTTGTCGTCCACATAGTCGGTGATACCGGCCTTGAGATGCGCGATCGCCTCTTCCAGCATCTCCTGATAGAGCTCGTAACCGACCTCCTTGATATGGCCGGATTGCTCATCGCCCAGCAGGTTGCCCGCGCCGCGAATATCCAGATCATGGCTCGCCAATTGGAAGCCTGCCCCCAGCGTTTCCAGAGACTGCAGCACCTTCAGCCGCTTTTCGGCCTGCACGGTCATCGGCTTGTTTTCGGGCACGGTGAAGATGGCATAGGCCCGTGCCTTGGCCCGGCCGACACGCCCGCGCAACTGATAAAGCTGGGCCAGACCGAACATATCCGCCCGGTGCACGATCAGCGTGTTAGCATTGGGCACATCCAGACCAGATTCGACGATAGTGGTGGAGAGCAGCACATCATATTGGCCGTCATAGAAGGCGGTCATGATGTCTTCCAGCGCACTGGCGGCCATCTGCCCGTGCGCCACCGCCACCTTCACCTCCGGCACGGCGGTGGCCAAGAAGTCACGCACTTCGGCCAGATTATCGATGCGCGGCACCACATAGAAGCTCTGCCCGCCACGATACCGCTCGCGCAGCAGGGCCTCGCGCACGATCAGCGGATCGAATGGCGTCACGAAGCTGCGCACCGCAAGGCGATCCACTGGCGGGGTTGCGATGATGGACAGTTCGCGTACACCCGTCATGGCCAGTTGCAGCGTGCGCGGAATGGGCGTGGCCGTCAGCGTCAGCACATGCACCTCAGCGCGCAACTGCTTCAGGCGCTCCTTGTGGCTGACGCCGAAATGCTGTTCCTCATCCACGATGACAAGGCCGAGATCCTTGAAGTGGATGGATTTACCCAACAGCGCATGGGTACCGATCACGATATCGACCGTGCCATCGGCAAGGCCCTTCTTCACAGCGGTTAGCGCCTTGCCCGTGACCATACGCGATGCCTGGCCGATATTCACAGGCAGTCCCTGAAAACGCTCCTCGAAGGTCTTGAAATGCTGGCGGGCCAGAAGCGTGGTCGGCACCACAACGGCCACCTGCTTGCCGGAAAGAGCCGCGACAAACGCCGCCCGCAGGGCCACTTCTGTCTTGCCGAAGCCCACATCACCGCAGACCAGCCGGTCCATCGGGTGGCCGGAGGCCAGATCATCCAGCACCGCATCAATCGCGGCATCCTGATCGTCCGTTTCCTCATAGGGAAAGCGGGCGCGGAATTCATCATAGAGGCCAGCGGCAGGTTCGAATTTCGGCGCTTCACCAAGCTGGCGCTGGGCCGCGATCTTGATGAGGGCCGAGGCCATCTCGCGGATGCGCTTCTTCATCCGCGCCTTGCGGGCCTGCCAGCCCCCGCCGCCCAGCTTGTCGAGTTGGGCCTCGGTATCTTCTGAGCCATAGCGGCTCAGAAGCTCCAGATTCTCCACGGGCAGGAAGAGCTTGTCGCCACCGGCATAATGTAGTTCCAGGCAATCATGCGGCTGGCCCATGGCGGTGATGGTCTTCAGCCCCACAAAGCGGCCGATACCATGGTCCACATGCACCACCAGATCACCAGCCGTCAGCGCTGTGAGCTCCGAGATCACATCCTGCGGCTTGCGCGCCCGGCGCTTGGGGCGCACCAGCCTGTCGCCGAGAATGTCCTGCTCGCCAATGACAGCCAGTTCCGGCGTTTCAAACCCGGTTTCCACCCCCAGAACCGCCAGAGCGGCCTGATTGCGGGGCATGGCGGCCAGCAGGGCATAACGCGAAACGGGCGCGGCGTTCGTCAGCCCATGATCTGCGAGCACTGTGCCCAAACGGTCCCGCGACCCTTCAGACCAGCCAGCGAGAATGACCTTTTTGTGCTTTTGCAGTTCGCGCACATGGTTGACGGCGACATCGAACACATTGCCTTCCGGGTCCGCCCGCTCGGCGGCGAAGGAGCGTCCGGCAGCGCCTGCCAGATCGAACACCTCACCCTTTGCGCCTTCCGGAATGGCGAAGGGCGTCATATGCGCCAGCCGGGCCGCAGCGGCGTGCGCGCTCCATTCATCACCCGAAAGATAAAGCTGATCGGGCGGCAGGGGATTATAGACCGTGCCCACGGCCCCCATTTCCAGCGCATCCTTGCGGGCCTGATAATAATCGCGGATCTGCGCCACACGCTCGCCGGCCGCCTCTTCCGCAAGATTGTCCAGCAGAAGCGGGCCGTCATCCAGATAATCGAACAGCGTGTCCATGCGCTCATGGAACAGCGGCAGCCAGTGTTCCATTCCCGCATGGCGGCGGCCTTCGCTCACCGCTTCATACAGCGTATCGCCCTTCTGGGCCGCACCGAATTCGGCCACATAGGCCATGCGGAACCGGCGCATCGTATCTGAGGTGAGCTGGAACTCCGCCATCGGCACCAGTTCCAGAGATCGCATCTGGCCGGTGGTGCGCTGGGTTTCCGGATCAAACGCGCGGATGCTTTCCAGTGTGTCGCCGAAGAAATCCAGCCGAAGGGGCGCATCATATCCGGGCGGATAGAGGTCAATCAGCCCGCCACGCACGGCATATTCGCCGGTATCGCGCACGGTGGAAGAGCGCAGAAAGCCATTGCGCTCCGCCCATTCCACCACCCCATCCAGAGCGATGATATGGCCGGGTGCGGCTGAAAGAGACTGTGCCGCAACCAGCGCCTTGGCCGGAACACGCTGCACCGTGGCGTTCACCGTGGTCAGCAGAACACTGGCGGCACCACCCTCCACCCGCGCCAGCCGGGCCAGAGTGGCCATGCGCCGAGCGACAATGGCAGCATTGGGCGAGGCCCTGTCATAGGGCAAACAATCCCATGACGGGAAAGAGAGTACTTCAAGCTCAGGCGCGAAAAAGCTGAGGCCCCGCTCCAGCGCCGCCAGCCGTTGCCCATCCCGGCACACCACTGTCAGGCTGGGCCAGGGCGCTTTCTTTTCCGCGGCGATGACACGGGCCAGATCCCCGACAACCATGGCCTCCATCCCATCCGCCACACGGGCAAAATGGACAGGCCGGCCTTTGACCAGCGCTTCGGCGACAAGACGGGGGCGCTTCACGGGTGAACTCCGGGGCAACGGACCGCCCTCGCCAGATGGCGCGAGCAGGGATGGGCACGAGAATGAGGGGGCACTTCAGTCAGGGCAATCGGGATACGACCGCAGATCAGGAGGCACGGCCGGAGAAGGCCGCGGCACCCTCTTATTCCGGCAGGCCGCGACCGGAGAGATGAAAGTCTTTCATCTTGTGGAACAGCGGCGTGTCATATTCGGTCGGCAGGGGCACCGTATCGCTCACCCATGAGAAGATATCATGGTCCTGCGCATCCACCAGACGCTCGAAATCATCCAGCTCGCTGTCGGAGAGATTGCAGATTTCGACATCTGCAAAACGGCCCATCACAAGGTCCATTTCGCGAATGCCCCGGTGCCAGGCCCGATATAGAAGGCGACGACGGCGCGGGTCCAGATCAGCACTGGTACGGGGGGAGCCTTTCATGGGTACTCTCCAAAGAAAGATGGCGGCCGGGCCCACCGCCCGCCCGTGCCTGAACGCTTGAGATTTAGCTTATAGGTGCATGTGCCGTTCAATTCCAGAACTGCTTCAATGGCGCAGAACGGCACGCCCTCCGGGGGGCAGAGCATGGCGGGCATCTGTCAGAGCCGGCTATTTTTCAGAAAACAGAAGGGCAAGGCGCGTCATCAACGGCTCATCCGTCATATCCAGACGCAGCGGGGTCACGGAAACACGCTTATCGTCCAGCGCCTGCAGATCAGAGCCCGGCGCCGCATTGTACGTGCGACGCTCAAAGGCAATCCAGTAATAGGGATTGCCTCGTCCATCCCGGCGCGGATCAATCTTGAGAAGCTGCTGATCGCGCGTGCCCTGGAACGTGGCGGAGACGCCCTGCACCTCACCGGGCAGGCAATCAGGAAAATTCAGGTTCATCACGATGCCGGCGGGAATGCCTTCATCCAGCAGCCGGCGGATCACTGCCGGGGCATGGCGCTCGGCCGTTTCATAACCGGGATAGACCGGGCTTTGAGGACCAAAGGCCTGCGACAGCGCGATGGAGGGGATGCCAAGAATCGTGCCTTCAATCGCCCCGGCAACAGTGCCAGAATAGCTCACATCTTCGGCAATATTCTGCCCGCGATTGATGCCTGAGAGCACCAGATCCGGCGGATTGTCATGCAACAGATGGCGCACAGCCATGATGACGCAATCGGTCGGCGTGCCCTTCACGGCAAAACGCTGGGTATCGATCTGCCTCAGCCGCAGCGGATCGGACAGAGACAGCGAATGCGCCACGCCGGACTGGTCCGTCTCAGGCGCCACGACCCACACATCATCCGAGAAGTGCCGCGCGATGCGCGCGCAGGCATCAAGACCGGGCGCATGAATGCCATCATCATTGGTGACCAGAATGCGCATCAGTTCCTCTCAATCCTTCAGCGAAGCCGGGCTGCACGATAGTGGTCCGCCTCCACCAGAGCAAGCTATTGAATTCATTAGGCATGCACAGATCATATTGCGGCGTGCTCATCTCCTCGCAAGCGCACAAGCCACAGCCGCGGTGCTTTCACCCAAAAGCTGTCGGGATGAACAGTGCCCGGTTTTCATGCACCTGACCAATAATGAAATCCTTCACACGTCCTGTTCGCACCGGGTATCGGGATTCCTGATGGGTGACGATCCAGTAGGAACGCGTGAAGCTGATATCATCCACCAGCAACCGCTCCAGATTTTGATGCCGAGCGGCCATGAAGCAGGGCAAAAGCGCAATGCCCAGCCCATTCATGGTCGCCTCAACCTGCGTAAGAATATTCGAGACCTGAAGATCGGCATCGCGGCCCGGCAGATAATCCTTCAGATAATCATGTGCAGGCGTTGGGATCAGATCGGGAATATAGCCGATAACGATATGATCCCGGATATCGTGAATGGACCGGATTTGCGAATGCTCAGCCCGGTATTGTGCGCTGCAATACAGGCCATATTCATAATCGCTCAGTTTGCGGGAAACCAGCGGTCCCTGCGTGGGGCGCTCCATCATGATAGCGATATCGGCCTCACGTTTGGTGAGGCTCACAATACTGGGGTCGGCGATCAGCTCAATGGATATTTCCGGGTGTATCTGCCGCAGCAAGTGAAGCTGATACACAAAGAAACTGGTTGAAAATCCTTCCGGCATTGTCAACCGCGTCGGCCCGGTCAACTTGTGCAATTCATCCGCAACATGGGTTTGAATGCGAATGACGGAATGCTCCATTTGCTGCACTTCCGCTGCCAGCTTCTGGCCAGCCTCGGTAATCTTGTAACCGGCAGGAGAGCGCTCGAAGAGGGCAATCTCAAGCGTGGCTTCCAACCCGGAAATGCGCCGGCTCAGCGTAGAATGATCCAGTCCAAGACGCCGCGCTGCAACAGTCAGCCGCCCCACTCTCGCAACCGCGAGAAAGGCGCGCAGGTCATCCCAATCCAACTCCATCATATGCGAATTCCTGCACACCGGCTTTGTATGTCTGCGAATTTACATAAACCGCGCGCATTCGCTAGCACAAGAAAAACGCGCTTCTGGCCCAGCAAATGCCAGCCGCGACGGATAATCCGCATAAGGGAAAACGCCCATGTCCATGTTCGATAAATTGCGCGCATTACAGGCTGAAGAGCGGCCGGCCCGCGTCGGACTCATTGGTGCCGGCAAGTTCGGCTCCATGTACCTCGCCCAGGTCAGGCGGACACCGGGTGTACACCTCGTGGGCATTGCCGACCTCTCTCCCACCCACGCTCAGGCGTCGCTGCGGCGTGTGGGCTGGACTGCCGAGCAGTTCTCCGCCCGCTCACTGGAGGAAGCACACCGGACCGGGGCAACCCATGTAACTGACAATTCGGCAGAGCTCATCGCCAGCCCCTTCATCGATATCGTGATTGACGCGACAGGCCATCCGGCTGCGGGCGTCAAGCATGTGCTGGCGGCCTGTGAGCATGGCAAGCACATCATCATGGTGAATGTTGAAGCCGATGTGCTGGCTGGCCCGCTGCTGGCCCGAAAAGCCGCCGATGCCGGCATCATCTATTCCATGGCTTCTGGCGACCAGCCCGCTCTTATTGCCGAAATGGTCGATTGGGCGCGCTGCACGGGTTTTGATGTCGTCTGCGCCGGCAAGGGCACGAAATATCTGCCCATCTACCACAAATCGACCCCGGATACCGTATGGGGCCATTATGGCTTCAGCCCCGAGCAGGTCGCTGGCGGCGACTTCAACCCCAAAATGTTCAACTCCTTTCTGGATGGCACCAAATCAGCGCTCGAAATGGCAGCGGTCTCCAATGCCTGCGAACTCAGTCCGCCCGATGATGGCCTCCAGTTCCCTCCCTGCGGCGCCGATGATTTGCAGACCATTCTGCGCCCCGTCGAACATGGCGGCATTCTCAAGCGCAAGGGTACCGTGGAGGTGGTGTCATCCATCGAACGTGATGGTCGGCCGGTCTATCGCGATCTGCGCTGGGGGGTCTATGTCGTCATTGAGGGCGAAACGGATTATGTCCGCGACTGTTTCAAGCAATATGGCCTGCTGACCGACAGCACCGGTCGTTTCGCAGCCACCTACAAGCCCTATCATCTCATCGGCCTGGAGCTGGGTCTTTCCGTCGCCAGCATTGCCACCCGCAAGGAACCGACCGGACGCACCAAGGGCTGGAGTGCGGATGTGGTTGCGGTGGCCAAGCGCAAGCTTGCATCGGGTGAAGTGCTGGATGGTGAGGGCGGCTTCACCGTTTACGGCAAGGTCATCCCTGCAGCGACCTCCAGCAAGCTGGATGCCGTTCCAATTGGTCTTGCGCATGGCATGACCCTGAAGCGGGACGTGGCTGAAGGCCAAGTCGTGTGCTGGTCCGATGTTCAGTATGACGCGGCAGACGCAACCATCATGCTCCGCAAGGAGATGGAAACCGCCTTCCTGGCAAAAAGCTGAGCCCTGTCTGCCCCAGACAGTCAATGCCGGGCCTGCAAAACACAGCTGGCCGGCCCGGCGACTTCATTCAGAAAACCCATCGGAGGACTGGAGATGTCCCAGCAGAAGACCCCTCAAATTCTGGGGGTGAAGCTTGAGAATGGCACCCGCATTACACATGGCAGCGGCGGCAATATCAAGAACCCGCTTAAAAATGCACCTGTGACGATGCATGAACTGTATACAGGCGATGATGAGGACGGGAACCTCTCCTTCGAAGGACAGTTCGGATACATCGAATTCAATACAGACTGTCGCCTGCCCCGTCACGTCCATATGATTCTTGATGAGGAAACCGGAAAGTACCGCATTCTTCCTGAGCGTATTCTTGTTCTCAATGGTGTCGGCATCACTGAACTGGGCGGCGAATATTTCGTGGTCGCGCCTGGCACCCTTGTGGATATTCCCCCCGGCCTGCCCCACACTTGGAATGCCTGCCCGCCCGGCATCCTCCTGCCTGACGGCACGATTTCGGATGGCACCTTCACCATGGTGTACAACTATTCAGAACCGACCAGTTTCTTCCCCACCAAGGAAACAGCCTCGATTCAGAGTGGTGATGATTATATCGCACATACAGGCGATGTAGAGGAAATCCGTTTTCCAGTCATGAGCACCTCTAATGTCGTTGAATGTGGAAAACTTATCTGGAACAAGAACATACAGAATGTAGTTTCAGTCACAACATAGCAGATATCTGCACAAAATATATTTCCAGAAAATATAAAATATAGATCTGGGAGGAAATCATGACAACAGACGCCTATAAAAACCTGTCTGTCCTGCAAAAATTTGGCGTATGGATCTGCAAAATTCCGGGAGCAGCCATGATTGTGCCGCTCTTCCTAGGGGCGACAATCAATACATTCTGCCCTCAGGTTCTGGAAATCGGCAGTTTTGCAACGGCCCTGTTCCGTAATGGAACCGGCGCCCTTCTTGGTCTGTTCTTCTTCTGCATGGGTTCGCAGATTGATTTCCGGCAGACATCCGCCACCTTGCAAAAGGGAGCGGCCATTCTGCTGGGCAAGGCGGCAGTCGGCGGCCTTATCGGCCTTCTGGTCGCCTTCTATCTGCCGGGTGGTGTGCTTTGGGGCCTGACGCCTCTGGCCATTATTGCGGGCATGACAAACTCCAATTCAGCCCTGTTCGTGGCGCTCACCAAGCAGTTCGGCAACAGCAGTGACCGCGGTGCAGTCTCTGTGATCTCGCTGAATGACGGCCCCTTCATCACCCTGCTCATTCTCGGCACGGCGGGTCTTGCGGCCTTTCCCCTGTTAATGCTTCTGGGCTGTCTTCTGCCGCTCTTCATTGGCTTCATCATAGGCAATATGAGCCAGACAGCGCGCAAGTTCCTTGAGCCGGGTGAGGCGCTGCTCATTCCCTTCCTGGGCTTCGTCGTGGGCCGTGGCATTGATTTTTCCACCCTGGGTCAGGCCGGCCTTCAGGGCGTACTGCTAGGTATTGCCACTGTTATCCTTTCGGGTGGCGCGGCTATTCTCTTCCTCAAGATCATGCATGTCATCACTAACCGCCCCCCGGCGACCCGCAATGTAATTGCCGGCGCAGCAGAAGCGACAGTCGCCGGCAATGCCGTAGCCACCCCGGCCGCAGTCGCCCTGCTGGACCCCACCTATAAGGCGATTGAGCCGCTGGCGACCTCCCAGATTGCAGCTGCCACAATCACTACGGCCCTGCTGGTGCCCTTCCTGGTCATTGCGGTTTCACGCTGGCAGAAGGCGCGTGGCATTTCGCCAGAGGCTGAAGAGACGTGGATTGCATCTGGCAAGAAGGAATTGGCTACAGACCATCTCCAGCAAAACCCAATAAGCTGAATTAACTCGCGACAAAACGGCTGCGGGCTACCCCCACCGGGTGGCCCGCATGACAAACACGAGTGGAGGAAAACATGGCCGCCAATCCACTGGTCAACATTGACCACGCCTATCGCAATTACATCGACGGTGCATTTGTCGATCATGATGGAGCACTCATTGATGTGCTCAATCCGGCAACAGGGCAGGTGATCGGGCGTATTCCGGAAACTGACCCGGCCGAAGTGGATCGCGCCGTCACTGCCGCCCGCACAGCGCAAGCCGACTGGGAAAAGCGCCCTGCCATAGAGCGTGCCGGCTTCCTGCGCCAGATCGCCGCCAAGTTGCGTGAAAATCGCACAGACCTGGCTGACTGCATCGTACAGGAGCAGGGCAAGGTGCGCGGGCTGGCGCAGGTCGAGGTGGATTTCACCGCAGATTATATGGACTATATGGCCGAATGGGCCCGCAGGATCGAAGGCGAGGTGCTGACAAGCGATCGCCCGAACGAAACAATGCTGCTGCTGCGTAAGCCGGTAGGCGTTGTGGCCGGCATTCTGCCCTGGAACTTCCCCTTCTTCCTCATCGCCCGCAAGCTGGCTCCGGCTCTGGTGACAGGCAATACCATTGTCATCAAGCCCAGCGAGGAAACCCCTCTTAACGCCTATCTGTTTGCAGAACTCGCCAGCCAGACAGACCTGCCCAAGGGGGTCTTCAATCTGATTGGCGGACGAGGTGCAGTATCTGGTGAGGCGCTGGCGGCGCATCCCGGCATTGATATGGTCACCTTTACAGGCAGCGTGGCCACCGGCTCACACATCATGCAGCTGGCTGCCAAGAACCTCACACGCGTCAATCTGGAACTGGGCGGGAAAGCCCCTGCCATAGTGCTGAAGGATGCAGATCTCGATCTGGCGGCCAAGGCAATCTACGATTCCCGCATCATCAATACCGGGCAGGTCTGCAACTGCGCGGAGCGTGTCTATGTCGCGCGCGAGGTGCATGACGCGCTGGTTGAGAAGCTCAAGAGCCTGTTTGAAGCCACCCGCTATGGTGACCCTTCACTGGAAGAAGATCTGCATATGGGGCCGCTGGTCAACCGGATCGGTCTGGAGAAGGTGGCCAAGGCGGTTGAAAAGGCGCGTGAACAGGGCGCAACCGTCATCACGGGCGGCAAGATCGCCGATCGCAGTGTTGGGTTCCATTATGAGCCGACCCTGATCACAGGTGCGACCCAGAAGATGGATATCATGCAGCGTGAGACTTTCGGCCCGGTACTTCCGGTTCAGGCGGTCACCAGTCTGGATGAAGCCATCGCTTTGGCCAATGACTCGGATTATGGCCTGACATCTTCCATCTATACGCGAGACCTCAACGCTGCTCTCAAGGCCAGCCGCGAATTGAAGTTTGGCGAGACCTATATCAATCGCGAAAATTTCGAGGCGATGCAGGGCTTCCATGCCGGCCGTCGTAAATCCGGCATTGGCGGTGCAGATGGCAAGCACGGGCTGTACGAATTCACGGAAACACACGTGATTTACATTCAGGGCTGATCCGGCTCTGTGCAGGCGGCCGTCATACGGCCCCTGCCCCCTTCTGCACGCCTTCCCCGCCCCGATTTGGCGTCGCAACATGGTGAATGGTGCGCTGCGGAGACGAATTCCACCACAGGGTGCGTGGGCTCCACTCCGCTTCGCGATACTATCCAATCTGGCAGGCACGTCCGGCCTGCACCACCCGTTGCTCTTGAGCTGGGATTGAAAACATGATCGTGTCATCGCTTTCCGACTATCGCGAAGCGGCCCGGCGTCGGCTGCCGCCCTTCCTGTTCCACTATATTGATGGCGGTGCTTATGCCGAGCACACCCTGCGCCACAATGTTTCGGACCTTGCGGAAATCGCGTTGCGGCAGCGTGTTCTGCGAAACATGAGCGATCTGGATTTGCGTACGGAGGTTTTCGGCCAGAAACTGGCCATGCCCGTCGCACTGGCGCCTGTCGGTCTCACAGGCATGTTTGCACGCCGTGGCGAGGTGCAGGCTGCCCGGGCAGCTGCTGCACATGGCGTGCCCTTCACGCTTTCTACGGTTTCAGTGTGCCCCATTGAGGAAGTGCAGCCGCAATCGGCAAAACCCATCTGGTTCCAGCTCTATGTGCTGAAGGACAGGGGCTTCATGCGCAATGTGCTGGAAAGGGCGCAGGCAGCCGGCATCAATACCCTCATCTTCACGGTGGATATGCCTGTACCGGGCGCGCGTTACCGCGATATGCATTCCGGCATGTCCGGACCAAACGCCAAACTGCGCCAGTATTTTCAGGCCATGACACACCCCGTCTGGGCCTGGGATGTCGGGCTGCAGGGCACGCCGCATGATCTTGGCAATATCTCCGCCTATCGCGGCCAGCCCACCAAGCTGGAAGATTATATTGGCTGGCTCGGTGCCAATTTCGATCCCTCCATCAGCTGGAAGGATCTGGAGTGGATCCGTGATTTCTGGAAGGGCCCCATGGTCATCAAGGGCATTCTGGATGTCGAGGATGCCCGGGATGCTGTTCGCTTTGGTGCAGATGGCATCATCGTATCCAACCATGGCGGCCGTCAGTTGGATGGTGTGCTGTCCTCGGTGCGAGCCCTGCCGGCCATTGCCGATGCCGTCAAGGGCGATATCACCATCCTCGCCGATTCCGGTGTGCGCTCGGGGCTGGATGTGGTGCGCCTTCTGGCTCTTGGAGCAGATTGCACCATGATGGGCCGCGCCTTCATCTATGCCCTAGCGACAGACGGAGAGGCGGGTGTGTCCAACATGCTGGAGATTGTGGCCAAGGAAATGCGCGTGGCCATGACACTCACCGGCGCGCGCACTATCGCGGACATTGATCGCAACCTGCTTGCGGAGTGAAGGGATCCTCCCTCTCCCTTTACTCCATTTCGGCCGGTACATGCCTTTATGGCATGTACCGGCCAGCCCCCGCTTTGACTGATGCCCGATTTGGGGAAATGAGGATCTGATGCAGTTCTCCGCCAATCTTGGCTTTCTGTGGAATGAGTTGTCTCTATCCGAAGCCATACGTGCCGCAGCCCGGGCCGGATTTGATGCGGTGGAGTGCCACTGGCCTTATGAGACGCCAGCCGAACAGATCGCCTCAGCCCTTGAAGAAACCGGCCTGAGCATGCTGGGGCTCAATACGAGCCGTGGCAAGGCAGGTGAGAACGGGCTGGCAGCCCTGCCGGGACGCGAGGCAGACGCCCGCGCAGCCATTGATCAGGCAATTGAATATGCCGTGGCCATTCAGGCACAATCCATTCATGTCATGGCTGGAATCGCCTCAGGCCCGGATGCCCACCATAGCTTTTGCAACAATCTTTACTATGCCTGCTCACGTGCAGCCCCACATGGCCTGACAATCCTGATCGAGCCGCTGAACCCCTATGATGCGCCGGGCTATTTTCTCAATACCGCACAGCAAGCCGCCGATATCATTCAGGAGTTGTGCTTGCCTCAACTGCGTCTGATGTTCGATTGCTATCACCAGCAGATCACGGGAGGGGATGTCTACCGCACCTTTAAGCGGCTGCTCCCCATTATCGGGCATGTTCAGATGGCCTCTATACCGGCGCGCACCCGCCCGGATGAAGGCGAGCTCGATTATGGCTACACCCTCTCCAGAATTGGCGCGCTGGGTTGGTCTCGGCCCATCGGGGCAGAATATCGCACGATGGGCCCCACGGAACAGACGCTGGGCTGGATGGCTGATTACAAGGCCATCCGCATTCATGAGCCATCCCGGGACTGAATCTAAGCTCACACGACTGGGGCAGGACAGACAGAAAAGGCACCGGATTTCTCCGGTGCCTTTTTCATATCACTGCAATTTTTCGATGGTTTTGAGTCCGCCCATATAGGGGGCCAGCGCCTCTGGCACGGCAACCGTACCATTTTCCTGCTGATAGGTTTCCAGCACAGCCACCAGAGCGCGCCCAACAGCTACGCCCGAGCCATTCAGCGTGTTCACGAAGCGCAAGGCCTTCTCACCCCTGACCCGATAACGCGCATTCATGCGCCGGGCCTGGAAGTCGCCACACAACGAGCAGGAGGAAATCTCGCGATAGGCCTTCTGGCCGGGCAACCAGACTTCAATGTCATAAGTCTTCTGCGCGGCAAAGCCCATGTCACCCGTGCAGAGCGTGACCACCCGAAAATGTAGATCAAGCTTCTTCAGAACAGCTTCGGCGCAGGAAAGCATGCGCTCCAGCTCATCCGCAGAACTTTCGGGCGTGGTGATGGAGACCATTTCCACCTTAGTGAACTGATGCTGGCGGATCATGCCGCGCGTATCACGCCCGGCAGCCCCCGCCTCCGCGCGGAAGCACTGGGTCAGCGCCGTCAACCGCATGGGCAGCTCTTCTTCTGAAAGAATGCTTTCGCGCACCAGATTGGTCAGCGGCACTTCCGCCGTAGGAATAAGCCACAGACGGTTAGAGAGCTGCGCCTTCCGCAACTCGCTGGCAATGTTCACCTTGGCCAGAGCAGCCTCGGCCTCCACACCCTGCGCGAGAAGGCCCTCGATCTGTGCATTCACATTGGCCTGCGCCTGAGCCAAGGCCCCCTCAAACTCCGCCATGCGGAAGGTCGGAAACTGGTCTTCCTCGAATTTTGGCAATTGCGCCGTGCCAAACATGGCGTCATCACGCACCAGTAGAGGCGGGTTGACCTCCATATAGCCATGCTCTGCGGTGTGAGTATCCAGAAACAGCTGGCCCAGTGCGCGCTCCATCCGGGCGAGCGGGCCCCTGTTCACCACAAAGCGTGCACCGGAAATGCGAGCCGCTTTTTCGAAATCCATCTGGCCGAGATCTTCACCAATCTCAAAATGCTGACGGGGCGTGAAACCATATTCGCGCGGCGCACCATGGCGGTGATCTTCGCGCTCGACATTGGCACTTTCGTCTAGTCCCAGCGGCACATCCGGCAAAGGCATGTTGGGAATTCTGGAAAGCTCGCCATCCAGCATATGCTCCACGGCGCGCGCTTCAGCTTCCAGTTCCGGTAGGTCAGCCTTCAGCTTGGCCACTTCGGCCATCAGGCTCTGCGCCTTTTCCTCATCCTTGGCGGCCTTGGCCTGGCCGATCTCCTTAGATGCCGCGTTCCGACGGGCCTGAAGCGTTTCAAGAGCCGTTAGCGCAGAGCGGCGCTGCTCATCCAGCCCATGCAGCTTTTTCACCAGCAGCTCTGCACGCAGCTTTGCATCCTTGGCGTCACCGCCGCGACGGGAAAGGGCCGTGACGAGTTCTTCCGGCTGTTCCCGAATCCACTTGATATCGTGCATGGCCTGCATTCCCCACAAAAACGCGCACCGCAACCGCATCGGATTTATGGCAGATGCGCGCCTGTATACACTCCAACAGATGATCTGATCATCAGCGCCTACGCACCAAATGTGCGTTCAAAGCGTTCAGTCCGCGGCAGATTCAGACGCATCCTGCGCTGCATCTTCCCGCGCCCGGCGCTTCTCAACCGCCCCGACCAGATAGACGGATATCTCGTAGAGAAGGAGTGTCGGCAGGGCAAGGGCGAGCTGACTAACAACATCTGGTGGAGTGGCCACAGCCGCAATGATGAAAATGCCAACAATGGCGTAGCGGCGGGCTTTTCGCAGCATTTTCTGGTTCACCACACCAATGCGCGCCAGCAAGGTTAGAACGACAGGCAACTGGAAACACAAGCCGAAGGCAAGGATGAGCGTGGTGATCAGCGAGAGATATTCAGAGACTCGCGGCAGCAGCGAAATTTCCGGCTGCCCGTCTCCCCCCACCTGCTGCATGCTGAGAAAATAGATCATCGCCATAGGCATGGCGACAAAATACACAAAGGCTGCACCGGCGAGGAAGCACAGCGGCGTCGCGATCAGATAAGGCCGAAAAGCCGCCCGCTCATTCCGGTACAGGCCCGGCGCCACGAACATGTAAACCTGTGTGGCCACCACGGGAAACGACAGGAAAGCCGCCCCGAAAAGCGCCAGCTTGATCTGCGTAAACAGAAATTCCTGTGGCGCGGTGTAGATCAGCTTCATCCCCGGCGCGAAATCATTCGCGAACTCATAAGGCCACAGCAGGAGATTATAGATCTGCTTAGCAAACAGGAAACACAGAAAGAATGTCACCAGAAACGCGGCCAATGATTTGATCAACCGGCTGCGCAGCTCAACGAGATGCTCAATCAGTGGTGCCTTGGAGGCGTCGACCTCATCCTCGGCCGTCATGCGGGTATCATTCATGGGAGAGGATAGCTCACGATGCCTTAGGGTGGTCTGAGAGGTTGTCTTCCGCCGGCCTGTCCATATTTGGATCAGGCGCCGCTTTCAAAATGGGGGCTGGTTCCTCTGCAACAGGCGGATCCAGAGGAACCATTTCGACGGGAGAAGCTGGTGGAGGAGGCAGCAAATCCTCCAGCGCATCACTTGCGGGAAGTGTAGCAAAAGCGTCCACTTCCTGCCCCGTCGCACTTGCGATCGTCTGGTTCCCCGCTGTCTCGCGCCCCCCCATGGCCTTGCGAATTTCATCACGCATATCCTGCAAAGCCGCGTTTTCCGGTGTCTCAACGGTCGCATCTGCAACCTTGCTTTCTGCAGCCTGGGTGTCAGCAGATGTCTGCGCGGACGCTTCCACCGCGGCCGGAATGGATGCAACAGCTGCACCCGCTCCCGCCACCGTGGAGCGGATTTCATCGCGGATATTGTTCAGGGGATCGAACAGCGCCTTGGGGGAAGCCGTATTACGGGCTGTTTGCGCAATGGAGGAAATATCCTTGGCGACATCCTGCATATCGGCCTCGCGCAGCGCATCCTGAAACTGGCTTTGAAAATCGCCAGCCATGCGGCGCACCTTGGTCACGGTGCGCCCCACGGTCCGCAGGACCGTGGGCAGTTCTTTCGGGCCGATGACAATCAGCGCCACGCTCCCGACCAGCAATAATTCAGACCAGCCGATCTCGAACATTTGCGCCTCAAGCCCGCGGCTCAGCCGCGCTCCTTACACGGGTTTCGCACATGCGATAGTTCCGCATGTGCAACAATCAGACCGGCTTCTTCTCCGCCTCGGCACTCTTGGTCGCCTGATGCGGAAGGGGGCGCGGCTCGGCGCTCTCAGCGCTGTTGCCTGCGGCTGGCTTGTCCTGATCCTCGTCGTCAGCAAGGCCCTTCTTGAAGGACTTGATACCCTTTGCCACGTCGCCCATCAGATCGGAAATCTTGCCGCGACCAAACAGCAGGAGCACCACGACCAGCACGATCACCCAGTGCCAGATGCTCAGTGAACCCATCCCGTCTTCCTCCGAGAGGTAACTTGCTCCCGCCGCACATCGGCTGGGACTCTTCAGATACAGACACTAAGCATGCGAAAAGGCGAAAACAAGGACACCTGACAAGCTGTTTCATCAATTGCACAAATATGGGGCAACACGCCTCAGTTTTCACCTTCTTCGTGCGCAGGCAGTGGTGAAAGGGTGAAATCCAGCGGCTCTGGCTCCACCGGCTCCTCATCTTCCTGCAATTGAGGATCATCTGAAGGCAGAGGGATGGAAAAACCGGCAGGAATGCGCCCATCCAGAAGCCCAGCCCCTTTCAGTTCATCAAGGCCCGGCAGATCCTGGACATTGTCCAGCCCGAACTGCACCAGAAAGGCCGGCGTCGTGCCATAAGTCACCGGTCTTCCGGGTGTTCTGCGCCGCCCCCGCAAGCGGATCCAGCCCGTCTCCAGCAGCACATCCAGCGTGCCACGGGAGGTGGAAACACCCCGGATCTCTTCAATTTCCGCACGTGTCACAGGTTGGTGATAGGCGATGATCGCCAGCACTTCTATCGCTGCACGGGAGAGTTTGCGCTGTTCCGGTGCCTGCTCATTGAGCACCGGCGCAAGGTCCGGAGCTGTGCATAACATCCAGCCACCTGCCACACGCAGCAGATTCACCCCTCTTGGGGCATAATCACGCTGCAGGGCTTCCATCAGGGCTTCGACATCCGCCTTTGCGGATAAATGCGGTCGCAGGGCTGCGGACGTCAGCGGCTCGGCAGAGGTGAAGAGACGCGCCTCGATGATCCGCAGATCCTGTGCAAACACAAAGGCGCGCTCATCATCCGGGCGCACATCGAACAGGTCGATACGGGGGATTGGGCGCTTCATGCCTCTTCCCCGCGCGCAGCTTCAACCGGCTGCAGCTTTGCCCGCAGCCAGAGCGGTGCAAACGGTGCATCCTGCCGAATATCCAGCACCCCCTCCCGAACCATTTCAAGGCTGGCGGAAAAGCTGGAAGCTATCGCCGTAGTGCGCTGCTCGGGTGTCGTGCAATATTCCAGAAGGAACTGATCCAGCCGCATCCAGTCCGCCAGAACCTCTGCACCCAACAACCGCTCCAGTCGCGCCCGCGCATCCGCGAGCGACCAGACAGCCCGCATCTTCAGCGTGACAGAGGAAAGCACCTGGGTCTGTCTTTGCCGGGCATAGGCGGAAAGCAGATCGAACAGGGAGGCCGTGTAGATCACGGAATGCCCCTCCCCGGCTTCGGCCACCGGTACCACCCGCGTGAATCTGTCGCGCCCTGTCTGCTCACGCGCCATCAGCCGCGCACCGGCAATGCGGATACGCTCCAGATGGCGCAGACGCCGGGTAATGGCGGCGGCCATCTCTTCCGCGCTTGGCCCCTCCTCCTGCGGAGGCGCCGGCAACAGCAGGCGGGATTTGAGATATGCCAGCCAGGCGGCCATCACCAGATAATCCGCCGCCAGCTCCAGCCGCCCCCGGCGTGCCTGCTCGATGAACGCGATATATTGGTCAACCAGCGCAAGAATGGAAATATGCGTCAGGTCCACCTTCTGTGTGCGCGCGAGCGTCAGCAGGAGATCGAGCGGACCTTCAAAGCCCTCCAGATCGACGACGAACGCACCTTCTCCCGCATTTTCGGGGCGATCTTCACCCGAAAGGTCAAAGGTGTCGTCATCATCCTGCATCGTCAGGCTGAAACTCCAAGAAGCCGCACCAGCTGGGCGCGCAGTGTCACGCCATCGACAGGCTCAGGAGCGCGCCGGAAACCCAGCGCACGCTCGGCTCGTTCGCCCGCCTGCCCCTCCAGAAGTGGTGCATGGCCGGCCACCACTTCCATCTCCGCCATCTTGCCATTGCAGTGAAGCAGCATGTCACAGCCGGCCGCAATGGCGCTCTGGCAACGGGTGGCCATGTCACCGGCCAACGCACCCATGGAGAGGTCGTCACTCATCAGCAGCCCATCAAAACCGATCTGTCCACGAATGATCTCACCAATCATCAGGGGCGATGTGGTCGCTGGTGCGTCAGGGTCCAGATCAGCATAGACAACATGGGCCGTCATGGCCATCGGCAGATCTGCCAGCGGCTGGAAGGCGGCGAAATCCGCTTTTTCCAGTTCATCCCGGCTGGCAGTCACCACAGGCAGTTTTTCATGGCTGTCCACCGGCGCACGACCATGGCCGGGAATGTGCTTGATGACAGGCAGAACTCCGCCTTCCATCAGTCCTTCGGCTGCGGCGCGGGCAAGGGCGGAAACAACCTTCACCGTTTCCCCATAGGCGCGATTGCCAATGATGCCATGCCCATCCGGATGGCGCAGATCCACCACGGGCAGGCAGTCCACATCAATGCCGAGCGCAAACAGATCCGATGCAATGGCGCGGGAATTCAGGCGCACAGCTTCCAGACCATGAGCCTTGTTTTTCTGGTAAAGCGCACCGAACAGTTCCGCAGGCGGATATTCCGGCCAGTGCGGTGCACGCAGGCGCTGAACCCGCCCCCCTTCCTGATCAATGAGCACCGGGGCTTTCCAGCCCACGGCGGCACGCATCTCGGCGACCAGAGCCCGCACCTGATCCGGCGTTTCCACATTCCGCGCAAAAAGGATGAACCCCCACGGATTGCTGGAGGCAAAGAAATCCCGCTCGTCCACCGTGAGGCGCAAACCGGAACAACCTGCAATAA
Source organism: Xanthobacter sp. (assembly GCA_050252035.1). Classification (GTDB taxonomy): domain Bacteria; phylum Pseudomonadota; class Alphaproteobacteria; order Rhizobiales; family Xanthobacteraceae; genus Xanthobacter. The sequence goes on along the minus strand of JBFWLR010000007.1, from coordinate 79,401 downwards.
AGGCTCGTGATGTCATGCCTTGCCTCTGCCAGATCGGTGATGAAGGCCCTGTCACCGACAGCTTTGCCGCGTGCGGTCCAATCCCGCCAGCGGCCATGATTGAATGGATCGTATGAATCACGCCCGTACAGCGTCAAGCGTCAGTGCCCACGGGCGATGAGACGTCAGAACTCAGCCTGCCAAATAAAAACGGCCGGGTTTACCCCGGCCGCCCATCAGATTCCCCGGCTCTCAGAGACCGGCCACATACTGGCTGGGATCAACCGCCTTCGAGCCCTTGCGGATCTCGAAATGGAGCTGCGGAGACTGGACATTTCCGCTCTGCCCGGCCTTGGCGATGATCTGGCCGCGACGCACCTTGTCGCCACGCTTCACGGTCAGCTCGCTATTGTGGGCATAGGCGGTGACATAACCATCCGCATGCTTCACCAGCACAAGATTGCCATACCCCTTCAGCTCATTGCCGGCATAGGCCACGACGCCATCTTCCGCGGAACGCACGGAGGTTCCCTCCGGCACGGCGAAGTTCACACCTTCATTGCGCGTACCCCCCGGCTTGGGTCCGAAGGACGCAATCACACGCCCACGCACCGGCGCACGGAATTGGGGACCGCTGACACCGGCCTTGCGCGGCTCATCCTCCACCGTACTCACGGCTTCAGTCACCTTGGCTGCGGTTTCCGCCGGCGCCGGTACTTCCGTGCGGGCAATGGCAGCCGTACCGGCCGTGGTCGCAGCCGTTGTCACAGCGGCCTGCGTGGCCGCGACAGTCGGGCGGGTTGAGGGAACCGGCATAGCCGTTGTCGCCGCGACAGCCGCCGGCACAATGGCGGCAGCCTGCGCGCCCAGCGTCGATGCTGGCGCACCCATTGTGCTGGTCGCAGCCGTAGTTGCGGACGTCGTCGCTGTCGTCGCTGCAGTCCGCATCTGGGACTGCGCATTACTCACACCCTGATTCAGATTCTGCGCAGCAGACTGGAAGGGCGCTGTAGCAGCCGCAATCTGAGGAATGATCAGATTCTGGCCCGCACGCAAGCCATAGCCGCCTGTCATGTTATTGGCTGTTTCCAACGCAGAGGCCTGCACGCCATAACGCTGCGCGATGGAGTTCAGGGTTTCACCCTGCTGCACCACATGCGTCGTGACATAATTGGAGCCATAACCTTGCCGGGGAACAGCCGCGGAGGCATAGGATGCCGCCTGGCTGCCATAGCCCTGCGCACCATATTGCTGGTTGCCATAGGCAGGTGCACCATAGTTTTGCGCAGAGTTTCCTGCACCAAGTGAACCTGTCACTTCGGGAGCGGAATAAGCGCCAGCCTGGTTGCCACCCGCACCAAAACGGCTCACATCCGAGCTGCATCCGGCGATAGCACCGGAAACGAGGCCAAGTACGGCCACTCGCGCAAAGACTTTACGCCCCCTGGTTCCGTCTGAATTACGCATATGCCCGCACTCGCACGCCACAAAAGAACATGAGCCCATTAGAAAGGGCAGGCGTAAACGTCACCTTAAGGGAGCACTCCCGGAACACGTCTTCCCCACTTTCCGGCCTGGATTGTGGCAAAAACACAACCCGGTGCATGTCCCCTCCACCTTGCGCCATAGCAGATCCACACCTCACATACGCCCCGATGAGACATGCGCCGATCTTGACGACGCTCTTATTTCGGGCCCTAAGGGACAGGTATTTTCGCGCCGCCCAATAGCGCGTTACATCTCCCCTGTGGAATGTAAGGCACCGCGCACCGATGGGCTTCCCCTCACCTTCGCGATGGACCTCACATGACGCTGGATCGGATTATCCAGGATACGCTTTCAGCGCTGCGCTTCTATTCGCGCCTGCCTATTCCCAGCCGTGCGAATGGTGCAGATGCCTATGGCCCACCGGATATGGACCAGCTCGCTTACGCCATTCCCCTGGCTGGTGCCGCGATGGGGGCTCTTGGTGCAATCATGCTGGTGGTTGCCGTGGCACTGAGCTTTCCACCCTATCTGTGCGCCGCTCTGGCTCTGAGCGTGATGGTGCTGGCCAGTGGCGCCATTCATGAAGACGGGCTGGCAGATACAGCCGATGGCTGGGGCGGAGGACGGGACAAGGAAAAACGCCTCGCCATCATGCGGGACAGTCGCGTGGGCAGCTTTGGCGCTGTGGCGTTGGTGCTTTCGCTCCTGCTGCGCGTGGGAGCGATCTCGGCCCTGATAGTGGCGAGCGACCCTGCGCGAGCCGGGCTTGTACTTGTTGCTGCGGCAGCATCATCGCGCGCCATGGGCATCGCCCTTTTGCGCGCCCTGCCGCCGGCCCGCATGGACGGTGCATCCGCATCCTTCGGCCAGCCTTCCGCTCGGGCTGCCATGGCCTGCCTGCTGATGGCAGCCCTGACCGTCATCGCCATTCTGGTACCACTTTATGGGGTTGGCGCAGCCTTTTCCGGGCTACTGGGTCTGGTACTGTCCCTTTATGTGATGGTCGGCTTTTCCCGACGCCTGCTGGGCGGGCAGACGGGTGATGTTTCCGGGGCGACCCAGCAAATCAGCGAGATTGTCTTCCTGCTGGCTGTGCTTATCTACGCCTGATGAAATGAATGGATCGGAGCCCATCCAGCCCATGACATCTTCAGACACATATGTGCCGGAAACCATTGAAAGCCCCTGCCTCAACATCTGCGAACTGACAGATGACCGCACCCTGTGCCGGGCCTGCGGACGCAGGTTGATGGAAATCGCCAACTGGTCCAGCTTCAATCCTGAAGAACGTAGCCGCATCATGGCGGAGCTTCCCGCACGGCTTGCTCGGCTTGCGGCGGAACAGGCCGATGAAAAGGCGGCACCCTAATGAGACGCGGCGGAGATCGCCTTCTGCTGGTGCTTCTTCTCGGGCTTCTGGTTGGGCTGGTGCTTCTTGTCACCCATCATAAAGAAGGCGAGATCGCCGGGCTGGGCCTTGACCAGTTCGGCCAGATGGTCGTGCTGCTCTCCATTGCCATTTTCATTGGTGCGGGCATTTGGGGCGGCTGGCACAGCCGCATGATGAAATCACTGAAGGCCGCCCTGTTCTGGTGCCTCATCGCCGCCTTGCTCGCTGTTGTCTACACCTATCGCGATCAGATGCGTGCGGTTGGCGAGCGGGTGATGGGCGAACTCGTGCCCGGTTATGTCGTAAGTTCCGGCACAGGCCCGCTGGAAATGGTCGAGATCACCCGTTCCAGTGGTGGCGGTTTCTCGGTCCATGCAACCATCAATGGGGCCAGCCTCACCATGCTGGTGGATACCGGCGCATCCTCCGTCGTTCTTACTCAGGATGATGCCCGCGAAGCAGGGCTGCCACTGGAATTCCTGACCTATGACATCCCCGTTGATACGGCCAATGGCCGCGTGAGAGCCGCAGCCGTTGTGCTGGACAACATCATCGTTGGCGGCATTGTGGAGCGTCAGGTGCCGGCGCTGGTCTCCCCGCCCGGTGCATTGCGCAGTTCCCTTCTGGGCATGAGCTTTCTGCGTCGGCTGGATGGATTCGAGTTCCGGGGCGACAGGCTCATTCTCCGCGGCATTGCAGCCCCCTGAACGGCTGAACCGCACCCCTCAGATCATCCCCTGCTCAATCTTATACCGTGGCGCGGGGAAAGGGCCCTGTCTATCGCCGCCAGATCATCACTTTGCGCATACATGCGGACTAGAATACCACAATGCCAAAAATGGAATACCGAGACTGGAACTATCAGGAAAGCGAAAAGGGAAAGGCTGGCCGGTGGGGAGCACGGGGAGGCCACCCGAAGCTCTGACCCACCGGCCAAACCCTACGGACCCAGGAGATGCGGCGGACCTGAGCACTCCGCAGGGTTGTCTGAAACCCTTGAAACCCTAAGGTGGATAAAGCCGCATTCAGCATCCACCTGTTGACGCCACCATATCGCAATGCACAGCCGGAGTCATGAACAGAGTCATGGCCGTTCACGACGCATGTGGCCGACAGGGTTGTTAAGCAATTTTCTAAAACAGTTTCAAGAAAAAGCACATGTCCCGTATGGCCGGAGAAGCGCAGGCCATTGTCACCCGGTTTCAGCCACCAGTGAATTCGCGCACCGTTTCAAGAAACTTCATCACGGAAATGGGCTTGGAAAGATAGGCCTCGCAACCGCCTGCGCGAATGCGCTCTTCATCACCCTTCATGGCAAAAGCCGTGACCGCCACGACGGGAATCGCCCTCAACTCCGGGTCGGCTTTCAGATTCCGTGTCACATCCAGCCCCGAGATTTCCGGCAACTGAATATCCATGATGATGAGATCCGGCCGATGTTCGCGCGCCAGTTCCACAGCTTCAACGCCAGAGCGTGTTTCCACCGTCCTGTAGCCATGGGCTTCCAGAAGGTCGTGGAAGAGCTTCATGTTCAGCTCATTGTCTTCCACGATCATTACTGTTTTCGCCATAGCCTGTCTCTGCTCCAAGGTCTGCGCCGGTACACCCTTCGCACCGCGCCGCGAACGTGCTGGAATAGGAAAAGCTAGACCCCATTCCTTGCGGAAGCGCAAATGCTCATCAAAGAGACCTCCAAAAGACCCGAAGCCCATATGGCCGCCGCCCGTGAACTGGCCGCGACGGCATTGACCTATCTGGCCTCCGACCCGGAGCGCCTCGTGCGCTTCATGGGGGAAACGGGCCTGACCCCGCAAACCCTGCGCGAATCCGCTTCCCAGAAGGATTTCGGAGCCGCAATTCTGGCTTATATCCTCGCTGATGAACCCCTGCTGCTCGCTTTTTCAGATGCCCAGGGCCTGAAGCCGGAACATGTTGCCGGGGCGCATGAAATTCTAGCACCAAGTTTCGACCCGGATGCCATCATCACCCGCGCGGACTGAAGCCTTCCACAGGCACACTTCCGGCGAATCGTCATTCACATGGCGATTCATGTGCCGCAAAAGCCATGTGGCGGAACCGCAGAAAGATCCGTCACATCCTTTGGGGCGTGATATATGAACAGAAGCAGAACTTCTCATATGTCTCACACCCATGAAAACGGCCCCGCACACCTCTTCACATCCTCCTGCCCCCGGCTTTTGCCGCGATTGCCTTGGTGATGCCGGGGCGGGTTTGCGTTGTCCGCAATGCGGCAGCCCGCGCCTGGTTCGCCATGCCGAGATTGATCAACTGGCCATAGCGCATGTGGATTGTGATGCCTTCTTCGCCTCGGTGGAAAAGCGCGACAATCCGGATCTGGCGGATGTGCCCCTCATCATTGGTGGCGGCAAACGCGGGGTGGTGGCCACCGCTTGCTATATCGCCCGCATCAAGGGCGTGCGCTCAGCCATGCCCATGTTCAAGGCGCTGGAACTGTGCCCCGAAGCGGTGGTGCTGCCATCCAGCATGGAAAAATACCGCAAGGCCGGGCGCGAGGTGCGCGCCATGATGCAGGCCCTGACACCATTGGTCGAGCCGCTCTCCATCGATGAGGCCTTTCTAGATCTGACCGGCACCCAAGCCCTCCATGGCCTGAGCCCCGCCCGCACGCTCGCCCATTTTGCGAAGGAGGTTGAGCGGCAGATCGGCATCACAGTTTCCGTCGGACTGGCGAGCAACAAGTTTCTCGCCAAAACAGCCTCAGATCTCGATAAACCTCGCGGTTATTCCGTGCTTGGAGAGGCTGAGGCCGCGCGCTTCCTCGCCCCCCGGCCCGTCACCTTCCTCTGGGGTGTGGGTGCGGCCTTCGGGGCAAAGCTGGCGCGGGATGGCTTCCACACGATCGCCGATCTCCAACGTGCGGATGCATCGGAACTGGCGCGTCGCTACGGCATGGAAGGGCTCCGTTTAGCCCGGCTGTGTCGGGGTGAGGACCGCCGCAAGGTGACCCCGGACAGGCCCGTCAAAAGCGTTTCCACCGAAACCACCTTTGAAACGGATATCCGGGATCTGCGTCCGCTGGAACAGAAGCTGTATGTGCTTGCGGAAGAAGTCAGCGCCCGGCTGAAACGCGGTGAGATTGCCGGCCGCACCGTGACCTTGAAGCTGAAAAGCGCGAACTTTCGCCTGCGCACCCGCTCCCGCACGCTGGAAAACCCCACATGCCTCACCAGCCGCATTTATGCTGCCGCCCATGAGATGCTGCTCAAGGAACTGGATGGCTCCCGTTTCCGGCTCATCGGCGTCGGCGTCTCAGAACTGGCTCCTGCAACGCAGGCAGACCCTGCTGATCTGCTGGATGAGGGGGCCGAAAGACGTAAGGCTGCGGAAATTGCCATGGATGAACTCAAGGCTCGCTTTGGCCGCGACGCCGTCTCTCACGGTATCATGATCGGGGCAGACCGCCGCAAGGGGCGTTGAAACGAATACAAGAAGCCTTTTCCGGCCTTGAATTTCGCCCCATGTGCTACTCATCCGCCCCTTAATCTGCTAGAGCGCGAGCGGCGTCTTTAATCCTTGGGCGTCGCGATAAGACGAGAGTGTCGATGATTCCGCGTTACAGCCGGCCGGAAATGGCCGCCATCTGGTCCCCTGAAAGCCGCTTCCGCATCTGGTTCGAAATCGAAGCCTATGCCGCCGAAGCAATGGCCGACCTTGGCATTGTTCCCAAGGAAGCGGCGGCGAAAATCTGGGAGCAGGGCTCCAAGGCGGAATTCAACACGGACCGCATCGACGAGATCGAGCGGGAAGTGAAGCATGATGTCATCGCCTTCCTGACGCATCTGGCCGAATTCATCGGGCCGGAAGCGCGTTTCGTCCATCAAGGCATGACCTCTTCAGATGTGCTCGATACCTGCCTTGCCGTGCAGTTGACCCGCGCCGCCGATTTGCTGATCGCCGATGTGGATGCGCTGCTGAAGGTGCTGGAACGCCGCGCCATTGAGTTCAAGCTGACCCCCACGGTTGGCCGGTCTCACGGCATCCACGCCGAGCCCACCACCTTCGGCCTGAAGCTGGCCATGGCTGCTGCCGAATTCCAGCGCTCACGCGCCCGCCTTGTAGCTGCGCGTGATGAAGTGGCCACCTGCGCCATCTCCGGGGCTGTCGGCACCTTCGCCCATATTGATCCGCGCGTGGAAGCCCATGTCGCCCAGAAGCTGGGCCTGAATGTGGAGCCGGTTTCCAGCCAGGTCATCCCGCGTGACCGGCACGCCATGTTCTTCGCCACACTTGGCGTGGTCGCCTCCTCTGTCGAGCGACTGGCCATTGAAGTGCGCCATCTGCAGCGCACCGAAGTGCTTGAGGCGGAAGAATATTTTTCCGAGGCACAGAAGGGCTCCTCGGCCATGCCGCACAAGCGCAACCCGGTGCTGACCGAAAACCTTACCGGCCTTGCCCGCATGGTGCGCGCCTATGCGCTGCCCGCCATGGAGAATGTGGCCCTGTGGCATGAGCGGGATATCTCCCACTCTTCCGTCGAACGCATGATTGGCCCCGACGCCACCGTAACGCTGGACTTCGCCCTGGCGCGCCTGACCGGCGTGATGGACAAGCTGGTTGTCCATACCGACAACATGCAGAAGAATATCGACCGCCTCGGCGGCCTGATGCACTCCCAGCGCGTGCTGCTAGCCCTGACCCAGAAGGGCGCCAGCCGTGAGGACGCCTACCGCCTCGTGCAGCGCAACGCCATGAAGGTGTGGCGCGGCGAAGGTGACTTCCAGAATTTCCTTCTGGCAGATCCGGACGTGCGCAAATATCTCTCGGAAGAGGAGATCGCCGAGAAGTTCGATCTCGGCTACCACCTCAAGAATGTGGACACCATCTTCCAGCGCGTGTTCGGCCGCGCCTGAGACCACACAATTTTGAACATCCAGAACGCCCGGGCGCAGCGCTGCTGAGCCCGGGTTTTTTCATGCCCTATTCGGCTTCAGCCGTCTTCTGCTCCGCCATGAACTGCGCGCGGGCCAGAGCGGCGAAGCGCCCATCCAGCGCAACCAGCTCCTCAAAGCCACCTTCTTCCACCACGCGCCCATGCTCGAACACCAGAATATGGTCCGCATGGCGAATCGTGGCCAGCCGATGCGCAATGACAAAGGTGGTGCGGTCCCGCATCACCTCCTCCAACGCCGCCTGCACCTTCACCTCTGTCGCGGCATCCAGCGCACTTGTGGCTTCATCCAGAATGAGAATGGGCGGATTTTTCAAAATGGCACGAGCAATGGAAAGACGCTGACGCTCACCACCTGAAAGCGCCCTGCCCCGCTCGCCCACAACCGCCTTGAGGCCCTGCGGGTTGCGCTCCACTAGTTCCAGCGCCTGCGCCCGTCGCAACGCATCCTGCAATTCGGCTTCCGTGGCGTCCGGCTTGCCAACACGCAGATTGTCTTCAATCGAGCGGTTGAACAGCAGCGGCTCCTGAAACACCACGCCAATAGCGGCGCGCAGGGATTCAAGTGTCACATCCCGCAAATCTTGACCATCAATCCGCACTGCACCCGATTGCGGATCGAAGACACGATGCAGCATGGCCAGCGCCGTGGATTTGCCTGCGCCCGTTGTGCCGACAAGGGCGAAACTCTGCCCCGGCCGGGCATGAAAACTCACATCATCCAGCGCAGCCCGCGTGCCATCATAGGAAAAGGAGACATGCTCGAAGGCCACATCCCCCTTCACATGAACCAGAGGCCGGGCATCCGGCTTGTCCCGCACGGCACCCACCGTATCCAGCACCTGAAAGAACTGGCTCAGGCGCGGCGCTGAAAGCAGCAGGCGATTAAAGAAGCTCACCGTCGCATCCAGCTTGCCAATCAGCATGTTGGCGAAGGCGACATAGGTGACGATCTGGCCGATATTGGCCAGCCCCTGCACATACAGCCACGTACCCACGACAAGAATCACCAGAATGGTCAGCGTCGTGGCGGCCCGTGTCGCCATGGAAACCACGGCCCACCAAGACAGCACAGGAATCTGAATGGCCAGCACCTTATTCGCTGTGCTGCGCAGATCGCTGACTTCAGCTTCCACACGGGTGAAGCTCTGGATCACCGCCACATTGCCTAGCGCATCGGAGGTGCGTTCGGCGAGGCTGGAATTATGCTCTTCCACCTCACGCTGCATCTTTTCGGTACGGCGGACGACATAGCTGGTGATGACGCCGAATATCACCATCAGAATGATGAGGATCAGCCCCAGCCGCCAATTGAGCCACAGGCCCACCGGCACCAGCACGATCAGCGAGATGATGGCCGCGCAATCCTGCCGGAAGAAGGACAGCCACAGCCCCCAGAGCGCATTCACCCCCTCCAGCATCACCTTGAGCAGGCGGCCTGAATGGGTCTCGCCGTGATAGCTGAGCGGCAGTTGAAGCACATGCTCGAAATATTGGGTCAGCACCCCCAGCCGGCGACGATGGGACAGCCTGTCAGCGTGAAGCGAGATCATGACCCCCGCACCTATATTGAACAGGCCGAACCCGACCCATGCGGCCAGCAGGGGCATCATCTCGTCAAAGCCCGGAACGCGCGCAGCGGCCTGCGCATCCACAAGGGCATTGATGATGCGACCGAACAGAATGGGTTCGGCAAATTGCGCAATAGCCAGTGTGAGATTAGAGAGAGCGAGAATCGCTCCCATCTTCACCTGCGGGCCCAGCAAGGTCAGGGCGCGCCAGTAAATCCGCAACATATCCATGAAACTGTCCATCCAGAACTTGATCGCTGATGGACTGCTATGCGCCATCTGGCAAGCACTTCAATGGATGTAGGGGGCAAACAGCATGCTTTTGATGCTCAGACATCAAGGCTGAACATCATGCGGCGCAATATGACCGCAAATCATACGAGATCAGGATTGAAAAAGGAGGCGAACCGGCCTCGCGGTGCTGGCGAACAGGAAAGGGGTGGTTTCATTGGACCGGATTGACGGCCCCTGCACCAGCTGAAAACAGGGAAGCGAAACTTACGATCAACGGCGGGCGGTCTGCAGCCAACGTTCCAGATAATTGAAGGCCTGCGCCTGCTGTTCCCGCGTGGCTTCCGCAAAAATCTCTTCGTGCAGATCCACAACCCATTTGTCTTCGGGTTTCGCCGCGCCGTCACGGGCCAGAGTCAGCCACATGAGGCCGCGAGCGGGTTGACGGGGAATGCCATCGTCACCGCGGAACAGCAGTTCACCCAGAAGCGCCTGCGCCTCAAACTGCCCCTTCTGGGCCGAGAGGGTGAGCCAGCGCCCGGCGCTGCGGGCATCGCGCATGCCGCCAATGCCTTCCAGATACATCCGCCCCAGATGATACTGAGCGTCAGCATCACCAAAATAGGATGCGGCGTAAGAGAACATATCCCGCGCGCGGGAAGGGTCAGGCGCAACGCCGGCAGCCGGAATCCCTACCAGATAGTAGGAGCCAAGCGCCACAAAGGCATTGGCGACAAACCGCGCTTGCATGGTGCCGGGATAATCCTCGGCATGGGAATTAGCGATATTGCTGAAATAGCGGAATGCTTTGGCATCATCACGGGTGACGCCATCGCCCTCGGCATAGATGCGGCCCAACTTCCACTGGGCCACGGCATGGCCCTGCGCCGCCGCATAATTCAGGGCGTCCAGCCCCTTCGCGGTTTCACCGGACCGCAATGCCCGCGCCCCAGTCCGAAAGGCCTCGTCGACAGGCATGACAGCCGGTGCCCCGGGGACATCTGCCGGAGGCGTCAGAAACTGCGGATCATGGCTCTGCGAAGTGGTGCCATCAAAAGCGTGCGTTGGTGAAGCACTGACCCAGACCCCGACCATCCCGGCCAGCAGCAGACCCGCCGCACGCCATCGCACCAGGCTGGTGCGCCGGGTGCGGAGCTGAGAAGCCGTAGGGCTATGGCGGTTGCGCCGCATCGGAGACAAACGATTCACCAACATGATGACCGAACCATCGCAGCTTGCAGAGGCAAGATCAGGGCCGCGAAAGGGCTTCAGAGAGGCGTCACCGTGGCGGCATACAGAACCTGCATGGTCAGCAGTCGCAACCATGGCCTGTCCCTTCATCCGCTCTGGCCGTACGGCCATCAACCAATTACGCATCATGACCCCATCGCGAACGCGGCGGCGGAGATGGACCGGAACATCAGGTCATGTCCTGTCACAAGCTGTCCGCGTTTCGTCCTCTGGTTTCATGCTGTTTTATGGCGGGAACACGGCGTTTCGAGTGAGGAGAACGGCGCTGAGACCGGTTTGAGATCAGCCTGTGGCTTTGTCGTCACAGAACAAGATGGTGCCTGAATGCCACAAAACACCATCTCCCATATGCGAGAATGGAAAATATCAAGTTATTACAAATACTCACCCAAAACCACGTGCCCGGCAACCTATCTGCGTGAGACATTAACCTTAAATCCCGGTTAATCGGGCTGCGCGCGAGTGCAGGGTGTGGACATCCTGATTGTGTCTTGTTTGAACGCGCTGAAAAAGAGATTGCAGGCTAAACTGTGCTCTTGAGAACACAGTCAGGAGCCAGACAGGTAAGCAGCGTCCCAGAGCGCCCTGCCCCACCTGGTAAGAAAAGACTCACATGCCCCAAAGCCCGGCATGCACTAAAACAAAAAGCCCGGCACGATGGCCGGGCTTTTCATAAGGTTCAGCCAGCTAGCTGGGTGATGGCTGCGCGGACTTTTTCGCGCCTCTGCACATATTCCTCGCGCTTCTCGCGCTCGGCTTCCACCACCTCTTCAGGGGCGCGGGCCACGAACTTCTCATTGGCCAGCTTGCCATCAATGCGGGAGATTTCCTGCCCCAGCTTCTGCTCCTCCTTCTGGAGGCGCACCCGCTCGGCCGCCAGATCAACCACACCCGCCAGCGGGAGAGCCGCCACTTCACCACGCACCACCATCTGCACCGCTTCGGAAGGCATGGCCTCTGCAAAGCTGATGTCACTCAGGCGGGCAAGACGGCGCAGCGCCTCATCCCACGCACTGGCGCGCGCACGGCTTTCCATGCTGGCCTGCACCAGAACCAGCGGAGCCTTCGCGCCGGCCGGCACATTCATCTCGGCACGCACGGAGCGGGTTTCAGCGATGAGATCCACCACCCAGCCCACTTCCGCCTCGGCATCCGGCGCTTCAAGCCCGGACAGATCCGGCCATTCCGAGAGCACCAGAAGGCTCTTGCGGGCAGGGCCGACCTTGCCGGTTTCGGCCCACAGCTCCTCGGTGAGGAAGGGCATGAAGGGATGGAGCAGCGCCATGGCCACATCCAGCACCCAGGCCGTAGTGGCGCGGGTTTCATCCTTTACCGCACCATCCGGCCCGGACAGCACCGGCTTGGCCAGTTCCAGATGCCAATCGCAGAACACATTCCACAAGAAGCGGTAAATGGCGGCTGCGGCATCATTGAAGCGATAGGCCTCAATCGCCTCCGTCACCTCACGGGTGGCCCGAGCCGCCTCGCCAATGATCCAGCGGTTGAGCGTGTTTTCGACCTTCGCCGGGTCGAAGCCCTCCACACGCGCACAGCCATTCATTTCGGCAAAACGCACCGCATTCCATAGCTTGGTTGCGAAATTACGGTACCCCTCCACGCGGGAGGTCGCCAGTTTGATATCACGCCCCTGCGCCGCCATGGCCGCCAGCGTGAAGCGAAGCGCATCCGCGCCATACTGCTCCACCAAATCCAGCGGATCGATGACATTGCCCTTGGACTTGGACATCTTCGCACCCTTCTCGTCACGGACGAGGGCGTGAATATAGACATCCTTGAACGGCACTTCGCCATCCATGAAGTGCAGGCCCATCATCATCATCCGGGCAACCCAGAAGAAGATGATATCGAAGCCCGTCACCAGTACGCTGGTGGGGTAGAACTTCTTCAGTTCTTCCGTCTCATCCGGCCAGCCCAGCGTGGAGAAGGGCCACAGGGCGGAAGAGAACCACGTATCCAGCACATCCTCATCACGGGTGAGGAACTGGGCTCGCTTGTCCGCATCCTGAATCAGCGCCTCCGCCTCTTCAGGCGAAAGGGTTTCATTGCCCACATTGCGCGCGATAGCCTGCTCGAAAGCCTCATCTTCATCAAGCGCAACGAACACATTGCCAAAGGGATCATACCAAGCCGGGATCTGATGACCCCACCAGAGCTGTCGGGAGACACACCAGGGCTGGATATTCTCCAGCCACTCGAAATAGGTCTTCTCCCAGTTTTTCGGCACGAAAGAGGTTCGGCCCTCGCGCACGGCGGCCAGCGCCGGCTGGGCCAGCGTCTTGGCATCGACATACCACTGGTCCGTCAGCCAGGGCTCGATCACCACATTCGAGCGGTCGCCATGGGGCACAGTGTGCAGATGCGGCTCGATGGTCTCCAGCAGCTCAAGCTGGGTGAACAGATCGACAATCTGCTTGCGGGCGGCAAAACGATCCAGCCCCTGTAGATGCTCCAGCACACCGGCGGCATCCGGCGTCTCCACATAGGCCTCGGGGCGATCGGACTGATCATCACGAATGCCTGAAATGTCGATACGGGCCTCGGCATCCAGCACATTGATCATGGGCAGGTTATGGCGCTTGCCCACCTCGAAATCGTTGAAATCATGCGCCGGGGTGATCTTCACCGCGCCGGAGCCCTTTTCCGGATCGGAATATTCATCGGCAACGATCGGGATGCGGCGGCCCACCAGAGGCAGAATGACATTCTTGCCGATCAGACCCTTGTAGCGCTCATCATCCGGGTGAACAGCCACAGCGGTATCGCCCAGCATCGTTTCCGGACGCGTGGTGGCGACAATGATGAAACGCCCCTTCTCGCCTTCCACCGGATAGCGCAGATGCCAGAGATTGCCCTTCATCTCCACCGGCACCACCTCAAGATCTGAGATGGCGGTGATGAGCTTGGGGTCCCAGTTGACGAGTCGCTTGTCCTTGTAAATCAGCCCTTCACGATAGAGCTGCACGAACACCTTGAGAACAGCGCGGGAGAGCCCCTCATCCATGGTGAAGCGTTCGCGCGACCAGTCGCACGATGCTCCAAGCCGCTTAAGCTGGCCGGCAATGGTGCCACCGGATTCGGCCTTCCATTCCCACACACGCTTGATGAACGCCTCACGGCCCATATCGCGACGCCCGGGCAAACCCTGTGCCGCGAGCTGGCGTTCCACAACCATCTGGGTGGCGATGCCAGCATGATCCATGCCCGGCTGCCAGAGCACATCCTTGCCCCGCATCCGCTCAAAGCGCGCCAGAATATCCTGTAGCGTATTGTTGAGAGCATGCCCCATATGCAGGGAGCCGGTCACATTCGGCGGCGGAATGACGATGGAGAAACCCGGCTTGTCCTTCCGCTCTGGACGACCGCAACGGAAGGCGCCTTCAGCCTCCCATGCCGCGCTGATGCGTGTTTCCACGGATGCGGGATCAAAGACTTTTTCAAGCATGGGCTTTCAGCTCCACGGGAAAGACGGTGCACGCCACGCGGGTAGAAAGGTCAGGTGACCTGTGCGGACGCAACCTGTGTCAGAACTCTGAAGGGGTTAAAGCCGGATGGAACAGGATGCGTCAACACCCTCGCGTCTTTCACGCCAGCCTTTCCGCAACCATCCCCCAGCCAGAAATGAAAAAGCCGGTAGCCCATTCTTGCGCCACCGGCTTCATCGAAAAACATGCTCTCGCTCAGATGGCGAAAACCGCGCCGGCCAGCAACCCCAATATGGGGAGCCATACACCCGCCAGAGCCGCCCCACGCTGCCCTGCACGCCACTTTTTCAGCCCATAGAGCGGTGCCAGAATGCTGATGGCCAGAGCGATGGCCCAAGCGATAACGGCATAACGCCCCACACTGGTTTCCATACCCTTGAGCACCGCTTCAACCACGCCGAGCAGCAGAACGATGAGGCCCAGATCCGCTAGCAGCCCAAGCCCCATCACAAGCTTCAGCAGCCACGAGGGGACGCCGCCAGCCTTGGGCGCGGGAACAGAATGATCGTTGGCCAACAGCACCTCCTGCGCATATCCATCCGCCCAACTGCAGAAGACAGACGACATGCAAGTGAATCAATTAGCGGCCTGATCGCGAAGTTGGACGCCCTTTTCAGCGAACAGCGTCTGCAGTTCGCCAGCCTGGAACATTTCCCGCACGATATCGCACCCGCCGACAAATTCGCCCTTCACATAGAGCTGCGGAATTGTGGGCCAGTTGGCATAGTCCTTGATGCCCTGACGGACATCTTCATTTTCCAGCACATTCACGCCCACAAAGGGCACGCCCACATGGTCCAGAATCTGTACGACCTGACCGGAAAAGCCGCACTGCGGGAAGTTCGGGGTGCCCTTCATGAACAGAACGACATCATTGGATTTGACGACGTTATCGATTTGATCGCGAATGCTCATGAGATCAATTCCATTCTGGCGCGCCGAAAATCGGCTTGGCAGCCCACAAGGGCTGAACAAAACTTGAGGATGGTAGGCCTGCGGCTTGGATCAAGCCCGGCCCTCTTCAACTAGATTGGCCTTCCCCATGGAAAGCGCAAGCGCAGTGCAACGCACAAGGGCCGATCAGACCTGCACCGGGCCTGAATGTAATAGCCCCTCACCCCTGCTTCGGTGCCGAGGTATGGAGGGCAAGAGCGTGCAGAACACCCCCCATATTGCCTTGCAAAGCCGCATAAACCATCTGGTGCTGCTGCACCCGGCTCTTGCCACGAAACGCCTCGGAAATGATGGTGGCGGCGTAATGGTCACCGTCACCAGCCAGATCCTGAATCTCCACCTGCGCATCTGGCAGAGCGGCCTTGATCAGGCGTTCAATGTCGTGCGCTTCCATGGCCATGGCAACTTGCCCCTCCGCAGGCAGATTGATGTCAGACAGCGCCCATATAGTTGGGCAACCAGTTCTCGCTCAGCTCACGCAAGGCGCTGATGGCGAGCGCCCCCTCACCGGCCACCTGCAGAACGTCACCGCCTGTCCGGCCGATCCGCGCCAGAGGCACGTCGGCCTGCGCGGCACTCTTCTTCAACGCTTCAGCCTGCGCGGCCGGCACCGTCAGCACATAGCGCGCCTGATCTTCACCGAACCAATACCCAAGGCTGTTGCTTGCTGCAGGCGCGGCTTCAAGCTCGGCCCCCATCTTGCCAGCCATGGCCATTTCCGCCAGCGCCACCAGAAGGCCGCCATCAGAAAGATCATGCACGGCGCTTACCTTGCCGCCACGGATCAAATCCCGCACGAAATCGCCATTCCGCTTTTCCACGGCCAGATCCACCGGCGGCGGCGCGCCTTCTTCACGGGCGCACACGGTTGCGAGGAAGGCCGAAGCCCCGAGCCAGCCCTGCGTCTCGCCCACGAGGAAGATCTCTTCACCCGGGGTCTTGAAATCCAGCGTCATGGACTTGTGCAGATCGTCAATCAGACCCACGCCACCAATGGCGGGCGTCGGCAGAATGCCCTGCCCGTTGGTCTCATTGTACAGGCTCACATTGCCGGAGACGATCGGGAATTCCAGCGCCTCGCAGGCCGCCCCGATACCCTTAATGCAGGCCACGAACTGCCCCATGATTTCGGGCTTCTCGGGGTTTCCGAAGTTCAGGTTGTCCGTCACCGCCAGAGGTTCAGCCCCCACGGCCGTAAGATTGCGCCACGCCTCGGCCACCGCCTGCTTGCCACCCTCGAAGGGCCCAGCCTCGCAATAACGCGGTGTGACATCCGTCGTCATGGCCAGAGCCTTGGGGCCATCCTCCACGCGCACCACGGCAGCATCGCCCCCTGGACGCTGCAGAGTGTTGCCAAGAATGAGATGGTCATACTGCTCCCAGACCCAGCGCTTGGAACATAGATCCGGTGAGGCGATGAGCTTCTCCAGCGCGCCCATCAGCGGCAACGGGCTTTTGATCTCATCGGCAGAAATGACCGGACGCGCCACCGGCTCGCTATAGGGGCGCTGGTATTCCGGCGCTTCGTCGCCCAGTTCTTTGATGGGCAGATCCGCTTCCACCATGCCCTTGTGCTTCACCACGAAACGCAGCGTATCGGTGGTGTAGCCGACAATGGCGAAGTCCAGCCCCCATTTGCAGAAAATGGCCTCGGCCTCAGCTTCCTTGCCATCGGCAATCACCATGAGCATGCGCTCCTGGCTTTCGGAGAGCATCATCTCGTAGGCGCTCATGCCAGTTTCACGGCAGGGTACGGCATCCAGATTCAGCTCGACACCCAGATCGCCCTTCGCGCCCATTTCCACGGCGGAACAGGTCAGGCCCGCAGCGCCCATATCCTGAATGGCGACCACACAGCCGGCCTGCATAATTTCCAGGCACGCCTCAAGAAGCAGCTTCTCGGCGAAGGGGTCGCCAACCTGCACGGTGGGGCGCTTTTCCTCGGCATCCTCACCGAATTCGGCGGAAGCCATGGTCGCGCCATGAATACCATCGCGCCCGGTCTTGGAGCCGAGATAGACAATGGCCCGGCCCACGCCCGTGGCAGCGGCGTAGAAGATCTCATCCGTCTTGGCGAGACCGACCGCCATGGCATTCACCAGAATGTTGCCATCATAGCGCTTGTGGAAGCCAACGGCCCCGCCCACGGTGGGCACGCCGAACGAGTTGCCATAACCACCGATGCCCGCGACCACGCCGGAAACCAGACGCCGGGTGCGCGGATTCTCCACATCACCGAAACGCAGCGCATTGAGTGCAGCGACCGGGCGCGCACCCATGGTGAACACATCGCGCAGAATACCGCCAACACCAGTGCCCGCGCCCTGATAGGGCTCAATGAATGATGGATGGTTGTGGCTTTCCATCTTGAAGACCACGGCCATGCCATCACCAATATCCACCACACCGGCATTCTCGCCCGGCCCCTGGATCACGCGCGGGCCCGTGACCGGCAGCGTTTTCAGCCAGAATTTGGAGGATTTGTAGGAACAGTGCTCATTCCACATGGCCGAGACGATGCCAAGCTCCGTAATGGAGGGCTCGCGGCCAATAAGCTTGATGAAGTGCTCATACTCCTCGGGCTTCAGGCCATGCTCGGCCACAAGATCGGAAGTGATGCGGGGCGTATTTGGAATTTGGGTCACAGCGTTCGATCCGACTTGAGGCGCGTCTCACGCCGCCTTGAATGCACCGGCGAGGCTCTCGAAAAGCCCACGGCCATCAATGGGGCCCATCTCCGGTTCGATATAGTTTTCCGGGTGAGGCATCATCCCCAGCACATTGAATTTCTCGGAATAGATGCCCGCAATGGCGTTGAGCGAGCCATTCGGCCCTGCCGCGGCATCCGCAGATCCATCCGGCTGGGCGTAGCGGAAGGCCACGCGCCCTTCTTTTTCAAGCGACTCAAGCGTGGCCTCATCCGCCGTATAATTACCCTCACCATGAGCGATAGGAATGCGGATAAGCTGGCTTTTTTTATAGGCGCTGGCGAAAGGCGTATCCGCCCGCTCCACACGCAGCAGCACTTCATGACACAAAAAGCGCAGGCCGGCATTGCGCACCAGAACACCGGGCAGCAGACCGGCCTCGCAGAGGATCTGGAAACCATTACAGATTCCCAGAACCAGCCCCCCACGCTCGGCATGTGCACGCACGGCGGTCATGATATTGGCCCGCGCTGCAATAGCACCGCAGCGCAGATAATCGCCATAGGAAAAACCGCCCGGCAGCAGCACGATATCCGTGCCGGCAGGCAGTTCATGCTCCCCATGCCAGACGATCTGCACCTGGGCGCCGGAAACGAGCGACAGCGCGCGGGCCGCATCACGCTCGCGGTTGGAGCCGGGAAAAAGGATGACGGCAGCTTTCATGGTCTCTCAACAGCATCGGCGCACTGGCCGACTTCCGTTCCGCCCCCGGTTGAACGACGACCAAGTGGCCGGCATGGCGGGCGATGACATTCTGGATACCAGATCTGGCCCGCGCTTTCTGCCCCTAAAGGTGAGCGCCCGGTTCCGGTATCCGGTGAACTTTTTCTGCGCATCCAGTTAAAGCAGAACCAGCCCGGGCAGAGCGTATAGCCCCAGCGAGACTGGCCACTTGACCGGACAGCCGCCGGCAGAATGCGCAGCCGATCAGATCACTCTGCGAATTCGATCCGATAGGTTTCGATCACGGTATTGGCGAGTAGACGCTCGCAAGCTTCTTTCAGCGTGGCCTCAGCCGCAGCACGATCAGTGCCCGCCAAATCCACATCGAAGACCTTGCCCTGGCGAACGCTGTCCACGCCATTGATTCCGAGGCTGCGCAGCGCACCCTCGATAGCCTTGCCCTGAGGGTCCAGAACCGCGGATTTCAAAGTGACGATGACACGCGCCTTCATGACACCTTCTGCTTTCCCATGAGATCCGGCATGGAGAAAAACTGCACGGACCCGCATTCCAGCCTGCCCCGCACATGCAGGGAACATGCAAACGGGGGCCTTCGAGGCCCCCGCCTAGCACTATTTCACGATGTGGCTCAACCACATCATTTCACAACAGTGGGACCATCGCCCTGTGAGGGCTCATTCTCCACCAGAATACCGAGACGGCGCGCCACCTCGCTATAGGCTTCAACCAGCCCGCCCATATCCCGGCGAAACCGATCCTTGTCCATCTTGTCGTTGGACTTGATGTCCCACAAGCGGCACGAATCGGGGCTGATTTCGTCGGCCACCACGATGCGCATCGTGTCGTTTTCCCACAGGCGACCACACTCCATCTTGAAATCCACAAGACGAATGCCAACGCCGAGAAAGAGGCCGGACAGGAAATCATTCACACGGATCGCAAGAGCAATGATGTCATCGATTTCCTGGGTGTTGGCCCAGCCAAAGGCGGTGATGTGCTCTTCCGACACCATCGGGTCGTTCAGCGCATCATTCTTGTAATAGAATTCAATGATCGAGCGGGGCAGCTGCGTGCCTTCCTCGATGCCCAGACGCTGGGAGAGCGAGCCAGCTGCCACATTACGCACAACGACCTCAAGGGGGATGATCTCCACCTCGCGGATAAGCTGCTCGCGCATGTTCAGGCGGCGGATGAAGTGCGTGGGCACGCCAATATCATTCAACCGGTTGAATACGAATTCAGAAATCCGGTTGTTGAGCACACCTTTGCCATCGATGACATCGTGCTTCTTGGCGTTGAAGGCAGTGGCATCATCCTTGAAATGCTGGATCAGGGTGCCGGGCTCAGGACCTTCATAGAGGACCTTCGCCTTGCCTTCGTAAATGCGGCGGCGGCGGCTCATTGGGGTATACCGTCTATTGAGGAAATCCATGGGTGTGCCAAGGCTCCGTTCGGGTAACGCTCCTCGGCGGGGTACGGATGAATATCGTTCGTACCCGCAGAGACACTAGCCCATCACGCTGCAGGATACAACGCGGCTGCGCGCCGCATCCCGTCCCCTGTGTGTAGCAGCCCTGTGGGCGAGACACGTCCAGGCTCTGCCAGGCACCGCCTGTCCTACCATGACACCTCCCAGCATTTCCCCTCCCCTTTGGCAGAAAAATCGGCGATTATCCCACTCTGAACAATGTCTCATACAGCGTTGATCTGCGCATGACTGCCCTATATGCAGGTGCAGACGCGCGAGGCGACGGACAAGGTCCGGGCTGCGTGCACATGTTTCCGGACCACCGTTTCACGATACGTCAGAAGAGGGCTGCGATGACCACGTTCGACAAGCGCGAAAAGGATTTTGAACGGCGCTTCGTGCTGGACGAAGAGACCCAGTTCAAGGCTCTCGCCCGCCGCAACAAGAATCTTGGCCTTTGGGCGGCTGAAAAGCTAGGCCTGACCGGTGAGGCTGCTGAAGCTTACGCCAAGGACGTTATTGCTGCCGATTTCCAGGAAGCCGGTGACGAAGACGTATTCCGCAAGATTCGGGCTGATTTCGACGCCAAGGGTGTCGAGCAGTCTGATCACCAGATTCGCCGGACCATGGATGAGCTGCTCGCTGCAGCCACTCAGGAAGTCAAGAACGTCGGCTGATTCTCGATTGCTATGGTTGCGCAGCCCTTTGGCGCTGCGCGGTCTTGATCATATCAGGCTCTCTCCCTTTTCAGGGAGAGAGCTTTTTGTTGTCTGGGCTACATGCCCGCACATCGCCTCAAACATTTCCGACCAATAAAAAAGGCCGCCCAAAAGGGCGGCCTTCCGTTTCCCATATGGGAAAACGCATCAGCGCGAATAGAACTCGACCACGAGGTTCGGTTCCATCTGCACCGGATAAGGCACTTCATTCAGCTCCGGCACGCGGGTGAAGGTGGCGCTCATCTTGCCGTGATCGACGGTCAGATAATCCGGCACATCACGCTCGGCGAGCTGCACAGCTTCGAGAACCAGAGCGAGCTGACGGGAAGCGTCCTTCACCTCGATCACATCGCCAACCTTCACACGGTAGGACGGAATGTTGACGCGGCGACCATTCACCTTCACGTGACCGTGAGAGACGAACTGACGGGCAGCGAAGATGGTGGGCACGAACTTGGCGCGGTACACCACCGCATCCAGACGGCGCTCCAGCAGGCCAATCAGATTGGCGCCGGTATCACCCTTCATGCGGGCCGCTTCTTCATAGATGCTGTGGAACTGCTTCTCGCCGACGGCGCCATAATAGCCCTTCAGCTTCTGCTTGGCACGAAGCTGCAGACCGAAGTCTGACATCTTGCCCTTGCGGCGCTGGCCATGCTGACCGGGGCCGTATTCACGACGGTTCACCGGGCTCTTGGAGCGACCCCAGATGTTCTCGCCCATGCGGCGGTCAAGCTTGTGCTTGGCTGCAATGCGCTTGCTCATATCGCGCGAATCCTTGCGTTGGTGTTGTGATGGATTCCGCGCCCCTCCTCTGCGAACAGCTTTTCCGAAGAAACGCTCTTCGCCGACAGGCCTGCGCGGCGCGCTGCCGGGCAAGACCACAGGTGCGTGAAACGCCAAGCGGGCCGCAACGGCCCGCAAGGTGAGCGCCTTCTATGCGGCGCAGAGGGCAAAGACAAGATTTGCCACCTTCGGCCGAGGGGGGGGGGGGGGGGGGGGGGGG
>JBFWLR010000007.1:0-57509 GCA_050252035.1 Xanthobacter sp. | reverse complement strand
TGCGGCGCTGTGGGCAAAGTCATTTTTTGCCACATTCGGAAAAGCCCCCCCCCCCCCCCCGCAGAACAGATTCCGGATCAGTCCGCGAAGGCCTTCTCGGTTACGAACTGGCCGGGCGAATTGTTCGCACCCTCGTCCATGCCCGCAGCCTCCAGCAGCGCCTTGGTATCCTTCAGCATCTCCAGAGAACCGCAGATCATGCCACGATCCGTTTCCGGGTTCAGCGGGGGCACACCCAGATCAGTAAAGAGCTTGCCGGAGGAGATCAGGTCCGTGATGCGCCCCTGAAACTCATAGGGTTCGCGGGTCACGCTGGCATAATGGCGCAGCTTGCCCTGCGCGAATTCACCCACCAGCGGATCATTCAGCGCTTCCGACACGACATCAAAGCCGTATTTCAGCTCCTCCACCTGCCGGCAGCAATGGGTAAGAATCACCTCATCAAACTTTTCATAGGTTTCCGGATCGCGGATCAGGCTCGCGAACGGGGCAATGCCCGTGCCCGTGGAGAACATGTAAACGCGTTTTCCCGGAGTCAGGGCATCCAGAACCAGCGTACCGGTCGCCTTCTTGCGGATGAAGATGCCGTCACCGGGACGAATCTTCTGAAGGTGCGAGGTCAGCGGGCCATCCGGCACCTTGATGGAGAAGAACTCCAGTTCCTCAGCCCAAGCCGGGCTGGCTACGGAATAGGCCCGGTAGAGCGGCTTTCCATTCACCGGCAGACCAATCATCACGAACTCACCAGAGCGGAAACGCAGGCTGGACGGGCGCGTCGTCCGGAAACGAAACAGGCGGTCCGTATAGTGTTCCACACTGGTGACAGTTTCGACCAGCACGCCCTGCGGCGCCATCGCGACCAGATCTTCGGCGCGCGGGGTGAAGGAAATTGTCATGTTCAGGTCCATTACACTGTGGGCAGGCCGGCATGGAACGGGAAGAGAAAACTCCCCCTCAGGATCCGGCGCTTCAGGCAAGCTTTGCTGCCTTTTCGCCGAATTTCATGCATTTGTCACGGCGCAGCTGCCCTGTCTTGAAAAACCATCTGACCTGCGTAAAAAGCCTGTCAGATCCAACATCCTGAACGCGCATATTTTTCATGCGTGCAGGCATCCTGATCGTCGGGCCCGCACGACCAGCGACAGATTGTCATGCCTCCTGAAACCAGCCCCCTCTGCCTTCCCATGCAGGCATCAGCAGACATGAAAAGACCCCGGCGCAGCAAGCCCGGGGTCTTTGTCAGCATTCAGCATGAAGAGGTGCAAGCCCTCAAGAGGTCACTGGCCCCTTACTGCGCAGCTTCCTGAACGGTGCGCAGCGGATCCTGCAACACGTCCTCAACGGCCGGGTCCAGCCCCAACACATGGCGGAAACGCTGCAGCATGGCGAGTGTGCTCGGATCCATTTCATCGATCCGGCCCGGCACATACTGCACCACCTCCATGGCCCTGCGTCGCTCATCGTCGCTCGTGAGCATCTCCGGCAAGGCCTCGATGGCCTCTTCGCGGGCATATTCCACCACCAGCGTCTGCTCATGGATGATCTGTGCACGCTGTTCCACCGGCAGGGAGCTGAAGGGCTCATCGCCCGTCAGCACCTGCGCCGAACGTTCCAGCCGGTCACGACGCACATTTTCACGGGCATCCGCCAGCAGGATCAGCATACGGATCACCGCTTCCACAAATCCGCCGGAACGCACATGCAGCAGGGCAGAACGCACTTCGGGCAAGGCCACCAGCTCTTCGCTGCTCTTGCGGGTCCTCTCGAAATAATGATTGCGACCGAACCAGTGCATGAAGGGCGTGGCATAGATGGAATAGAAGGTGACTTCATACATGGCATCGCGCATGTCCCGCACGATGTCGATGGTCTGCTCGAACGCCTCCACCATCAGCTTTTCAGCCAGCACGAAGGGATTGTCGGCGGCAACCGGCTTGCGTCCCTCTTCAACGGAGCGCGCCAGGGTTTCAACCGGCGTCATCAGCGGATTGCGGGAAGACACAAGAGCACGCTGCAGCCGCAGCGGGTGCAGCGTGCGCCCCAGATCGGCGCTGGCGCGTGTCACGCTGGCCTGAACAAAGGGGCGCATGAACACATCATAAAGCTCCCCCTGCAGTTCCGAGACGTGCTCGACCGCAGCAAAGGGCACCTCATCTTCGCGCCCATCCGCATAGCCCGGCAGATCACTCATCTTCCGTTCCGCGAAGGAGACGGTGAAGTGGGCTTCATCGCCCTCCCCTTGCACCTCATCAATCATCATCTCGTACAGACCCGGAGCCAGCGCCTCGATGGTCTTGAGCGTGGATGACACTTCCGCATGTTCGCGCTTGGCGATGGAGGACGACACGAAGATGCCCAGATGGCCGATCTTGTCATGCACCATATAGACGATGCGCTGCCCACGAATGCGGATCTCGCTTTCATCCGTATAGGTATCCATGATCCAGTTGATGGCCTGTTTCACGGGCGTGATGTTGTCGCCATGGCTGGCGAACACGATGATGGGCGAGCGGATGTGCTTCACATCCAGCACACGGCCATGCTCCAGCCGGGCTTCATTACGGGCCAGCTTGTTGCCCACAAACAGCTCACGCACGATCCAGGAAATTTCCGGCTCGTTCAGCAGAAAGAACCCGCTCCACCAGCGCTCAAACTCCAGAAAGCGGTCTCGCTCGGTATCCACCTTCTCGAACAGATCATAATATTTGCGGAACCAGGTGCGGCTCGGGTTCAGCATCTCGAAGTTCAGCACCAGCCAGGCACCATCAAATACACCGTCGCCGATATCTGACCAGAACATGGGCTGGATCTGCCCGCCAAGCAGGCCGGCATTGTAGCGCATGGGGCTACCCCCGACATCGCCAGACCATGTTTCAACCGGAGCGCCATTCAGAACCAACGGCCCTGTGATATCGGGGCTCGAGGCCCCCAGAATGAGGGTGGCCCAGCCCCCCTGACAGTTACCGACCACCACCGGCTTGGGGGAATCGGGATGCTGCTCCTGCACATAGCGCACGAAGGTAGCCTCGGCCCGGGTCACATCGGCAAGCGTCTGCCCAGGTTCAGGGTTCCGGCTGAAGCTGACGAAATAGACCGGATGCCCAGCCTTAAGCGCCACGCCCACCTGGCTGTCTGACTTGAAACCACCGATGCCTGCGCCATGGCCGGCCCGCGGATCAATGATGACATAAGGACGTTTCGTATCCTGCGTCTCCACGCCCTCCGGCGGCTTGATCTTGAGAAGGGCATAATTGCATGGGCGTGGCAGATCGCGCCCCCACATCACCACGTCATAATCATAGATGAGCACGGGCGGGCAACCGGCGGCCTCATGCTCGAAGAAATTGTCACCGCGCACACGCAGCGTATCAAGCGTCATGGCCGCGCGTTGGGCCCGGTCCACCAGATAGGCCTGCGCATCTTGAAAAATGGCTTTCGGAGAATGGTCCTGACGGGTCACCTCGCCCACAAGGCTGGTGAGTTCATCAAAGGTCTTGCGCAGGCGCTGACCATGGGTGGCCGAAATATTGCTGAAATGCCGACCAGCCGCGCGCGAGGTCAGATCGCCCATGGTCGACCATTCCGAAAGCTGCGCTGTCAGAGCCAGCGCACGCTGGCGCATGGTCCAGGCATTGCCATCCGTCACTTTGGACAGAAAGGGGTTGCGAAAGCCGTTGCGGAAACTCGGAGCTAGATATTGTGTGCTCAATCTTGCCTCCTCACCAGCCGCAATGTGCGGAAGATGTCCCGGCTCAGCACAATGCTGGCCCGTATGTTGCGGTGCAGAATAAATGAAAAGGATTACACTTCCGTGGCAGCCGAAGGCTTTTTCTTCGCACTCGCACAATTTCAGAAATAACGAACTCTGATTTATCCAGCCTGGTCAGGTCCTTGTGAGGGCCCTTCTTGTAGCCATGCGCTTGGCGTGTCATAGCCATGCGTATATGTGATGCAGGAGAGACAGGTGACGCAGACAACGATTTCCGGCCGGCAGATCAAGGCCGCACGCGCATTGCTCGGTTGGTGCCGTAAGGATCTTGCAGCACGTGCCGGCGTGAGCGCTCCCACTGTGAAATTCGTGGAAACGGATGAAAGCCACCTGCCCTCTCTGGCAGAAACACGCCAAGCCATGCGGACCACGCTGGAAGCCAGTGGTATCCAATTCACGCTTGGTGAAGCTCCGGCCGTGCAACTCATGCCAACGGCGCTGCCTGCATCAAAACCGCGAGATACGGACAAGGCCTAAAGGCCATAAGCGCACCAGCCCCTCGAAGAGCAGGAACAGGATTTCAGCAAAGCCGAGGGCATGCACATCACCGGATCCCTTCGGGAAGTGGCTCCATATGTGCCATATGGTCTTCTCATGTCGCTGCGTGAGGCGGTATAGAATCCATCGCAATCATGCCCTGCCCGAAACCCGCAACATGGCGCTGCGCCATCCATGACAGCGCCCGCAACACAACAAAGACTGGCCCTTCATGATTCTTCACAAATTTGCAGCGCGCCACTGGATTGTCGTCGCCATCATTCTCATTATCGCCACCCTTGCCTATCTGGGTAGCTGGTCCTGAAAAAGAAAAAAGGGCGCTCCTTCATGAGCGCCCTTCATGTTTCTGCGGCAGAACGGTCAGCAGCGATGTGACCGCTCGATGTACCCACTCCCGGCGCTCAGCCCTCGTCGTTTTCCCGTGCGGCACGGATGGAGAGCACGCCATAAGCGACCACAAGGCCGACTTCAAACACGGTAAACAGCATCAGCAACACCATGCCGGGAGGCGCCCACAGGGCCATCAGCACCTGAGTGAAGGTCGCGACAAGCCAGAAGACCACGGCCCAGTTTGCCCGCAACCACAGCCCCACACCTGCGATCGGGTCAACAATCGCCCCCCAGATCACCGCCCCCTGCGCAATGGTGGGCAGCATTTCAAAGCGTGAGGGCGTTCCGTCTCCCAGACCGATAATCACCGCCCAGTTCAGCAGACCCTCAAGAATGAGGAAAACCGCAACACCTCGCAGGAACAAAAACAACCGTCGCCGCCATGGCGAAAGCCGGGCCCAGTTGGCGCGTGCGCTGGCGTCGATAGGGTCATAATGAGTCATGCGTCTGTGGCCGGAAGCTGGAGTTCACAAAGAGGGGACTGGAGAATCTGCGCGGGCATGATGGCCTCAGGGGAAAGGCGGCACCAAGGCAGCCGATGCGCAGGCCCTCGGACAAAAAGTGATGACGCCCTGTGGGCAAGCAAGCGGCTCGCCTGATCTTATGTCATTCAGGATGTGCATCTTGTGACCCCTGGCGCGCCACCATCTGCCCTGAAACCCCATGAATACAGCCTCTTCACGCATGCCAGCCGCGACATCTGCGGGCCTGTAGCGGAAGGGGTAGACCGGCGGCATGTCCCTGTCAAAGCCTTGCCGCCCATGAGCCTCTAC
The DNA here is from genome assembly GCA_050252035.1 of Xanthobacter sp. GTDB lineage: Bacteria > Pseudomonadota > Alphaproteobacteria > Rhizobiales > Xanthobacteraceae > Xanthobacter. Next base: position 52,079 of record JBFWLR010000007.1, on the reverse strand, counting down.
ACGGCACATTCGCGCGATGCCCGCTCTTGCGGGATTGACGCCGCGCCTGCCCTCCCGTAACGCCTGCTGCTTTCCTTATTCTTTTTCAAAGAAGCGTCGCGTCCATGGCTGAGAATCTGCACACTGCCCCGAGCGCGCAAAAGCCTGCGCCACGCATTTCCTTCGTTTCCCTTGGCTGCCCCAAGGCGCTGGTGGACAGTGAGCGCATTGTGACGCGCCTGCGCGCTGAAGGCTATGAACTCAGCCGTGATCATGCGGGCTCGGATCTTGTCATCGTGAATACCTGCGGCTTCCTCGACAGCGCCAAGGCCGAGAGCCTGGAGGCGATTGGCGAGGCACTGGCCGAAAATGGCAAGGTGGTGGTGACAGGCTGCATGGGTGCCAACCCGCAGGATATCACCGCGATCCATCCCGATGTGCTCGCCATAACCGGCCCGCAGCAATATGAAAGCGTACTTGAAGCCGTGCACAAGGCGGTGCCGCCGGCGCATGACCCCTTTCTGGATCTGGTGCCGGAACAGGGCGTGAAGCTCACCCCGCGCCATTACGCCTATCTCAAGATTTCCGAAGGCTGCTCCAACCGCTGCAGCTTCTGCATCATTCCCCAGTTGCGTGGAGATCTGGTCTCGCGTCCTGCTGCTGATGTGCTGGGTGAAGCTGAAAAACTCGTCAAGGCAGGTGTGAAGGAGCTGCTGGTCATCTCGCAGGATACATCCGCCTATGGGGTGGATCTGCGCTATGCCCCCTCCTTGTGGCAGGACAAGGAAGTCGCCAGCCGCTTTGTGGATCTGGCTGGCGCGCTGGGGGATCTGGGCGCATGGGTGCGGCTGCATTATGTCTATCCCTATCCGCATGTGGACGGGATCATGCAGCTTATGGCTGATGGCAAGGTACTGCCCTATCTGGATATTCCCCTTCAGCATGGCAGCCCCGGCGTTCTCAAGCGCATGAAGCGCCCGGCGGCACAGGAAAAGACACTGGCCCGCATTCAGGCGTGGCGGGAAGCGGTGCCGGATCTCACCATTCGTTCCACCTTCATTGTCGGCTTCCCCGGAGAGACAGAGGCGGAGTTTGAAGAGCTGCTGGCCTTCATCGAAGAGGCGCAGATCGACCGGGCCGGCTGCTTCAAGTTCGAGCCTGTCGCCGGCGCTCCCGCCAACAACCTGCCGGATGCCGTACCGGAAGAAGTGAAGGAAGAACGCTATCACCGCTTCATGCAGGCCCAGCAGCGGGTTTCAGCCCGGCGGATGAAGCGGAAAGTCGCCACGCGCCAAGCTGTCATCATTGACCAACTCACACGCAATGGCGCAATTGGCCGCACGCAGGGTGATGCCCCCGAGATTGACGGCACAGTCACTATTTCTTCCCGTCACCCCTTACAGGTCGGCGAGATCATCCAGGTGCGGATTGATGGCACATCCGGGCCTTATGATCTGGTGGGTACGGCTGTCAAAAGTCGCTGATCGGGAGAGGCTGAGCAAGGGTGGGCATTGCCCAAGCCCTGCGCCGCCCCTTATGCTCCGCCTCACCTTCGGGCCGGCGCATCCATGGCCGGCCCCTCAGCCCCGGAGCATTCCCATGGAGTATCGCCCCCTTGGGCGCACCGATATCAAGGTGTCAGCCATCGCACTTGGCACCATGACCTTTGGCCAGCAAAACACTGAAGCCGAAGGCCATGCCCAGCTTGATTATGCGCTGGAACGTGGCATCAATTTCATCGATACAGCCGAGCTTTATTCCATCCCACCCCGGCCGGAGACGCAGGGCTCTACTGAGCGTGTCATCGGCAGCTGGATGAAGGCGCGCGGCAACCGCAGCAAGGTGATTTTGGCCACAAAGGTGGTGGGCCGTACACAAAACACCTGGTATCGCGCCGCTCAGACACCGGCCTGTCTGGATGCCGCCAACATCCGGGAAGCTATAGATGGCTCCCTCAAGCGCCTTCAGACCGATTATGTGGACCTGTATCAGGTACACTGGCCGGATCGCGCCATTCCCCTGTTTGGTCAGCCCGCACCGGACAATGCCACAGAGCTGCCGGAAGTGCCGATTGAGGAAACACTGGAAGCCTTGGGTGATCTGGTGAAGGCTGGAAAGGTGCGCCATATCGGCGTCTCCAACGAAACCTCATGGGGCCTCCACGCCTATTTGCGCGGCGCAGAGCGCGGGCTTGGCCCACGTCTGGTCTCCAACCAGAACGCCTATAATCTGCTCAACCGGATCTATGAAACGGATCTTGCGGAATTTGCCGTGCGCGAGGGTGTCGGCCTTCTGGCCTACTCGCCCCTTGGGCAGGGCTATCTCACCGGCAAATATCAGCGTGGCGCACGCCCGGCTGGTGCCCGCACGACCCTGTTTGACCGTGGCCAGCGCTATGAAAAGCCCGGTGTGGAAGAGACCATTGATGCTTATCTGGCATTGGCCCGTCAACTGGGATGGACCCCGGTGCAACTGGCACAGGCCTTTGTCACAAGCCGCAGCTTCGTCACCACCAATATCATTGGCGCAACCAACATGGCGCAGTTGAAGGATAATATCGACGCGGCTGAAATGGCGATGCCGAAAGAGGTGGAAGAGCGCATCAACGCCCTTCATCAGCTGCACGGCAACCCCTGCCCCTGAGGCTGGCAAAAACAGATTGCAGGCCAAGAGGTCTGCCACACACATGAAAATGGCCGGGCTCAATGCCCGGCCATTTTCATGAAATCAGATGCCATTTTTTTGAATGTCATGGCCTGCTGGTGACCGGAAGGCTCAGCCTTCCTCTTCATCCCGGCGATCCGGCGGCTCAAGACCCTGCAGACCCGCAAGAAGCTCCTCTTCGGTCATGCGGTCAAAAACGATATCGGAATCGTCACCAGAACCTGTTTCACCAGCAGCGATCATGGGCGCGGATTCAGGCTCCGGCTCATCCACCTCGGTATATTTCTGGAGGGAATGGATCAGATCCTCCTCCAGATCCTCGGGGCTCACCGTCTCATCCGCGATTTCGCGCAGAGCCACAACCGGGTTCTTGTCATTATCGCGATCAATGGTGATCTGCGAGCCGGAAGAGATCATGCGCGCACGGTGAGCGGCCAGCAGCACCAGTTCAAACCGATTGTTTACCTTGTCGATACAATCTTCAACTGTGACGCGGGCCATAAGCTCGGCACTCCTCATGCGCGAAAAGGCGCTGGACCTTAACCTTGAAAGAGTGACGCAATACAACAATTCACCATTATGGGCAAGCCTGCCCGTTCTTTTTGCTTGCCATACCTGCCCCTACATCGGAGAAAGGCAGCGAGGAGCAGATTAAAGTCGCTCCAGTTTTCTCTCACCCTTTATTCCATCAGTGGACATTTTTTCATGCAGGGCACGGAAAAGATCGCACTTCTGATTGACGGCGCGAACCTCTACTCCGCGACCAAATCTCTCGGCTTTGATATTGATTATAAAAAACTCCTGAAAGAATTTCAGGGGCGCGGCTATCTTTTGCGCGCATTTTATTACACCACGTTGGTTGAAGATCACGAATATTCATCAATTCGCCCTCTCCTCGACTGGCTGGATTATAACGGTTACTCCGTCGTCACAAAATCTGCCCGTGAGTTTACAGATGCACAGGGCCGACGCCGCGTTCGGGGCAGCATGGATATTGAAATTGCTGTCGACGCCATGGAACTGGCGGAGCATGTCGATCACATTGTCCTGTTTTCCGGTGACGGGGATTTTCGCAAGCTGGTCGAGGCTCTTCAGCGGCGCGGGATTCGCGTTTCCGTGGTGTCGACCATTTCAACCCAGCCGCCTCTGATCGCCGATGATCTGCGCCGGCAAGCGGATATTTTCATGGATCTCGCGGAACTTCAGCCGCGTATCGGGCGTGATTCTGCAGAGCGTCAGGGTCGTATGCAGGATATGCCCCGCTTTTTGGAACGCCGCAGCTCCCAGCCCAGCCTGCAGGATGAGGACGAACAGTTCTGATCACCATCACACACTCTCTCAATGCGCCCAGAGAGCCGGAATGTGATTGCCCGCTCTGCCCCCGCCTTGCAGAATTCCGACACGAGTGGCGCAAACGGGAGCCGGAATGGTTCAATGCGCCCGTCCCGGGTTTTGGTCCATATAGTGCACGCCTTCTAGTGGTAGGGCTCGCACCGGGCCTGCGCGGTGCAAACCGGACCGGGCGACCCTTCACAGGGGATTATGCTGGCGATCTGCTTTATAGTACCTTGCTGGAGTTCGGTTTTGCGCATGGCCTCTACGCGGCCCGTCCCGATGATGGCCTGATTCTGGATGATGTGCGCATCGTCAATGCCGTGCGCTGCGTTCCGCCACAGAACAAACCGACATCGCAGGAAATCCGCACCTGCCGCCCATTCCTTCTAAATGAGTTGGCCGCCATGCCCAGTCTCAGGGCCATCGTCACGCTCGGCAAGATTGCCCACGATACGACACTGGCAACGTTCGGCCTGCCTGCATCACGGCTGAAGTTCGGTCACGCTGTCTGCGGAGACATTCCTCGCGAGGGCGCTCCGCTACGCGTGTTCGCGAGCTACCACTGCTCGCGCTACAATACCAATACGGGTAGGCTCACCACCGCCATGTTTCATGATGTTTTCACGGCCGTACGTGAATATCTGGACGATACCCCCTAAAGCGCGTCAAAGCCGCTGCTCAATGCACAATGCGCGGACGGGGCCTATAAGTCCTCACCCACCTTTGCAGGTCTTCAGGCGGCATGGGCTTGGCGAAGAGATAGCCCTGCAAGGTTTCACAACCCAACGAGGCCAGAATATCGGCCTGCTCTTCCGTCTCTACGCCTTCAGCCACCACTGAAAGGCCGAGGCTCTGTCCAATCCGCACCACAGCCATCGTCAGGGCTCGCGTCCCAGCATCCCGTTCAATATCCCTCATGAAGCTGCGATCAATCTTGATCTCGGTCACAGGGAGACGAGAGAGGCTGGCCAAGCTGGCATAGCCCGTACCAAAATCATCCATGGAAAGACCAACCCCGAGACTGCGCACCTTACTTACAGTCTCGTAAGTGCCTGCATCAACGCCCATTATGGCCGTCTCGGTGATTTCGAGCGTCAGGCAGACTGGAGGTAGGCCAAATTCTTTCAACAGGCCAGCAATATAATCCGGCAAATCCAGAAGCCGGAATTCGTGCGCCGAAACATTGACCGCAATGGTCGGCACGATCAATCCGCTATCACGCCAGCGGGCCATTTGCTGACAGGCCTGCCTCAAACACCAGCGGCCGATAGCGACAATTTCTCCGGTTTCTTCTGCCAGAGGAATGAACTTTTCCGGCGAAATTGAGCCCAGGCCCGGATCAGTCCATCGTAGCAAGGCCTCAACCCCGCATAATTCGCCCCGCTCGGTCCAGATCTGGGGTTGATAGTGAAGCGCGAGCTGGTTCTGCCTGACAACATTGCGCAACTTGGCCCCAATTAACAGGCGTTCGGCAGCCAGTGCATTCATTTCCGGGCTGAAGAACATATATGCCCCCGGCCCGGACATTTTGCTGCGATGCATGGCCAGATCCGCACTTTTAACCAAAACCTCGCTGCTGGTACCATTTTCCGGATACTCGGCAACCCCAATACTGGCCGTAATGCTGAAGGGGTCTCCCTCAATATGAAAAGGCTTGCGCAAATCACGCAACAGCGCCTCGGCGACGACTGAAGCCTCCTGAATGCTGCACCCCTTGCGCACCAGCATAAAAGTGTCGCCATCAATCCGGCCCACGAGGCCATGGTCTTCCGTCAGAAACTCCAATCGTCGCACCACCTGAAAGAGCAGCGTATCCCCGCAGGAATGGCCCCGTGTGTCATTCAGATCCTTGAAGTTATCCAGATCCAGTACAAAGACTACAAAACACTCATCCGGCGCATCTGCAATATAACCATCAATCCGGCGGTAAACATGCATCCGGTTGGGCAAGCTGGTGAGCGGATCATATTGCGCAAGCCTGTCCATTTCCTTTCGACCGGCTTCGCGCTCAAAGGCAACGGCGCACAAATGCTCGCAGGCATCCACAATCTGCCTCAAAAACGGATAGGGATTACGCCGCTCACGAAAATAAAAAACGAATGCGCCCACGACATGTCCATCGCGTCCGACAATCGGGCAGGCCCAGGAGGCCAGAAACCCCAGAGGCTGGACCAGCGTACGGAACCCATCCCAACGAGGATCTGTGGCGATATCCGGCGAAACCATCTGTTCGCCAGCCCATACGGGAAAGACGAAACCTGAACCCGTTATATCCGGATCCACATACAGGCCATTCAGGGCCCGGGCATAACTTTCCGGCAGGCTGGGCGTAGAAACCATGCGCAGTCGCATGTCCTCATCCACAGCCATGACAGAACTGGCAACATGCGGAGCAAAGCTTTCAAGACGCCGACAGAAGACATCCATGACCTCTGAAAGGGAAAGACCACTCGCCATGGCTTCCGCCAGACTGCCCTGAAGCGTCTCAATCCGCCAGCGTTCGGTAATATCTGTCAGAACCAGTACAATATGGCTGACTTCGCCATCTGCTCCCCAAAGTGGACGAGCACTAGCAAAGACGCGCATATCCTCGCTACGGGCATTCACGCACATAAAATCTGCGTTACAGGCCTGCCCTTGTGAGGATTGACGGCGCATATGTTCGACAATTTGGAAGTCAGTCTGGGAACTGGCCAGAACATCACTGGGGCGACGCCCCACTACAGCCTCCACCTCGAACCCGAACATCTCGGTGAATGCCGGGTTCACACGCACAACACAATGGCTGTTATCCAGAACAAGGACAGCCTGTTCGATGCTGTCCACCACCAGAGATAAAATCCGGTTATCGTTCCTCTGCGCAAGCTCCGCACTAATATCCCTCAGCAGCGCCAGATAGTAGGATCCACCTCCGACAATCACATGCGAGAGGGACAACTCAACCCATGCAAGAGAGCCATTCTTGCGCTCCGCCATAAGCTCGCGCCGGCCACCCACAATCTTGTTCTCGCCGCCGTTCCGATTGGCGGCGATATAGCCATCATGCAAATTCCGCAATTGGGCGGGCATCAGATAGCTGACATTACGTCCTAGAACTTCATGGCGGCGATAGCCCCACAATTGCTCAGCCGCTGCATTGAAAAAAATAACTCGATTATCTGTATCGATCAGAATCGCAGCTTCAACCGCTTGCTCCAGCGCAGGGGGAAGAGCTTGTTCGATCACACCCTCCCTATCCGGAAGCGTACCGGCTGCGTCCACCTGCCTCTCAGCTTCAGCCCCTGACATCGACATACTCACGATAAGTGTACGATTTAATTTCAATCCACTGACGACATATGGAAATGCACTTTAATGGCAACTTATTCCTGCAACATGGACCTTTGCAATAGATAAGCGCACACAAGACGGAGGAAGCAAGCCCTTGCATATAAATGTTTTATCGAAAATCCGGGAAAGCTTGTGGCTCCAAGAAAGGCTTGACTGCCGCCTCGCCTCCCCTGCTCGTGAGAGACGCATTCCACAAAGTGCTTAATCTGGCAGATGCGCCTCAAGCTCGCTTAACCATGGCCCTGGTCCAGCATCTGAGGGCGCGCGCCAGTCACCACGCGGGGACAATGAACCACCTGAGGAAATCTTCGGCCCATTGGGCAATGTGGAACGCTTGAACTGACTGGTGAAGAAACGCCCCAGAAACACGCGCATCCAGTGCTTGATCTCGGCCAGATCATAAGCCCGGCGCTCATCCTGCGGCAGCGCTTCGGGCCATTCCCCCCGGCTTGCATCCGCCCAGGCATGATGCGCCAGATACGCAATGCGTGAGGGGCGGAAACCATAACGGGTGAGATAATACAGCGTGAAATCCTGCAGGGCATAAGGCCCCACAATCTGCTGGGTCGACTGAATAGCAGCCCCTGGTGCGGCAGGCACCAGTTCCGGTGAAATCTCCGTGGCCAGAATGGCTTCCAGAATGCGACGCGTCTGCGTACTGGTGTCCGGCTCACCCGCCACAAAACGGATCAAATGCTGAATCAGCGTTTTCGGCACGGAGGCATTCACATTGTAATGGGACATGTGATCGCCCACCCCATAGGTGCACCAGCCCAGCCCCAGTTCGGAAAGATCTCCCGTCCCGACGACAAGAGCGCGATGTAGATTGGCGAGGCGGAACAGATAATCCGTTCTCAGGCCGGCCTGCACATTCTCGAATGTCACATCATACTTTGCCTCACCCTGTGCAAAGGGGTGGCCAAGATCTGCCAGCATCTGCCGGGCAGCCGGGCGAATGTCGATTTCTTCCGCACTCACCCCAAGAGCCCGCATCAAGGCCCATGCATTGGCCTTTGTTTCATCCGAGGTTGCAAACCCGGGCAGGGTATAGGCCAGCACATGGTTGCGTGGCAGGCCGCACAAATCCATGGCGCGCACGGCGACAATCAGCGCCTGTGTGGAATCCAGCCCTCCCGAGACACCGATAACCACATGCTTCAGGCCCGTGGAGTTCAGGCGCTGCGCAAGACCCTGCACCTGAATATTGTAAGCCTCATAACAATCTTCCTGCAGCCGCTCCGGATCTGCCGGGACGAAAGGAAAACGTGGCACCACACGGTCCAGAAAAACAGGCTTCTCCGGTCGATCCAGTGCGAAGGCCACCTCGCGGAAGGGTGTGCCCGCCTCGACGCGTGCGCAATCCCCAAAGCTGTTGAGGCGCATCCGTTCCTGCCGGATTCTGGCAAGATCCACATCGGCGCGCACCATGCTGGCCTCTTTCGGGAAACGCGCCCCTTCAGCCAGACTGTCCCCACACTCGAAAATGGCCGCCTGCCCATCCCAGGCCAGATCCGTTGTGGATTCACCCGGGCCAGCCGCAGAATAGGCATAGGCGGCGACGGTCCGCAGGGATTGGGCTGCGCACAGTTCGCGCCGGGTGCGCGCCTTGCCAATGGTGATGTTGCTCGCAGACAGGTTGAGAAGCACCTCAGCCCCAGCCATGGCCGCACGGCAGGATGGCGGCAGCGGCACCCAGATATCTTCACAGATCTCGATATGAAAGGTGAAAGGGATCGAGCCCGCAGAGCGGAACAGAAGATCAACCCCAAAGGGCACCTGCTGACCACACAGCATCACACGTTCTCCGCGCACCTCAGCACCAGGTGTGAAGTGACGGCACTCATAAAACTCACGATAATTAGGCAGATAACTCTTTGGGACGACACCCAAAATCTGCCCCCGATGCAGCGCTATGGCGACATTATACAGCCGCCCACCCGTCCGTAGCGGCGCGCCGACGACCAGAACCGGAAACAGCGCCTTCGAAGCCTTCACAAGGCGCGACAGTCCGGTCTCCACCTCATCCAGCAAGGCATCCTGAAACAGCAGATCGTCAATAGCGTATGAGGACAGGCCCAGTTCGGGAAACACCATGACGCCGACGCCTTCGGCATGCCCCTGCTCCGCCATCTCCAGCGTACGGCTCACGGCCTCCGCTGGATTTGCCACCACAGCCTGCGGCACACAAGCTGCAATCCGCAGAAAGTCATGAGAATAAAGGCTTTCAAAGGCTTTCATGTTGTCCCGTCGCTGTGTGGATGCGGCTTTTGTTCCGCGCAAGTCTCCAATTGAAGCCATAGCACAGGTGACATGCCATAGGCAGTCGCCTGTGCACGCAACATCAACGAAGGTTAAGCGCCTGAACCTGACATATTTCGTTGTGAAACAGGAGCTCGGCAACAACCGAGCCTAAAGCAACATGAATTAAACAACCAACTCAATTCATAGAGTATTTTGCACCTGCAAATAACATCAATATCATATGTGAGTGCATGATATTTCACTGCACTCATTCCGGCTCAGAGCAGTCTTTAGAAAGAAAACAGGATCGCAAACATACCGACATATTGCGACCTCGTGCGCGGGCGACAGCTCGAACTTGAAAGCCCCATCGCGAACGAAGAGGAAGACGATTACTTCTTGTTTTACAATATGATGATTTATTTTCAATAACATTCACCACACATGAGGAGCATGAGAATCCGAGCATTCCAATGATCTGCCACCTTACCTTCGGCAAAGGTGCTGCAATGCAAAATACATGGCCCAAAAAACGTATCGGCGGTTGACCAGCATCAAAGAAGATAATTAAATTCTTTACGATGACTTAGAAAGGCTAGCACGTAAAGGACGAAACTCGTCTTCAAAACGTCACTTTCCGCAAATTTTCTGCGCCACGACTAATCCGTTGGAGGGTATCATGTCAGGCGAATCTGCTCCTGCTGTCGCAACAAATACAACACCTTGGTCTCTCCCCACCTCCCTCACCCCATGGACGGAGCAAACCAAGTTGTGGCCAACCAACGCCGCCAGTGCGATGCCCGTGCCCGCATATCTGGTGGACACCTGGCAGCGCAGCATCCTTTTTCTGGATCTGCTGCGGCAGCGCGGCAATGAGCAGGAAGCCATGACATCCCGCCCCATGGCCACAGTGCTCACCTTTGAGCATGAAGTGATCATGAGCGGGCACTCTCTCCCACGGCCCATCAACTTCTCCCTGTCCCGCATTGTTCCGCCGGCCGACATTCAGATCGACCCGACCAAACGCCCTGTCGTGGTGGTGGATCCGCGCGCGGGTCAGGGCCCCGGCATTGGCGGCTTCAAGACCTCAAGCGAGATCGGCGAGGCCCTGCAGAATGGCCACGCCGTCTATTTCATCGGTTTTGCGGCCGAACCCGAACCTGGCCAGACCTTCCTTGATGTGGTGGAAGGTCAGGTCAATTTCTTCGAACATGTCGTCGCGCTGCATCCGGATGCTCCGCCCCCCTTCGCCATCGGCAATTGTCAGGCTGGCTATCAGACCCTGATGGTCAACATGCTGCGCCCGGATCTGTTCGGCCCGACCATGGTGGCCGGCTCGCCCATGTCCTACTGGCAGGGCACCCATGGCAAAAACCCGATGCGCTACGCTGGCGGCCTGCTGGGCGGGTCCTGGCTCACCGAGATGATCAGCGATCTGAGCGGCGGCAAGTTTGATGGCACCTGGCTGATCCTGAACTTCGACAATCTAAACCCTGCCAACTGGTTGTGGGGCAAACAGTATGATGTCTATGCGGGCATTGATACCGAAGGCACGCGCTATCTCGGTTTTGAGAAATGGTGGGGTGATTTCATCTTCCTGAATGGCGGTGAAATCCAGTATCTCGTCGACGAAATGTTCATCGGTGACAAGCTGACCCGTAACGAACTGCGCTCTAGTGACGGCAAAGTCTTCGACCTGCGCAACATTACATCTCCCATCATCGTCTTCACTTCGCTGGGTGACAATATCAGCCCGCCACCCCAGACGCTGGGCTGGGTCATGGATCTCTATAAGGATGTGGACGATATGCGCGCCCAGGGCCGCACCGTCGTCTACTGCCTCAACCAGAAGGTCGGCCATCTGGCCATCTTCGTTTCGGCCAAGGTCGGCGCGAAGGAGGACGAGGAAATGGTGCGGCTGATGGACCTGATCGACTGCATTCCTCCCGGCCTTTACGAACTGGTCATCACGCCGACCAGCGAGGAAGAGCAGAAAGCGGGCGGGCCGGCCTGGCACAGCCGCTTTGAAATGCGCACCTTTGACGATCTGCGCGCCTATGGCCGCAATACACCTGAAGATGATAAAGCTTTCGCGGCAGTGCGTCGTCTCAGTGAGATCAACCACTCGCTCTACCGCACCTTCATGCGCCCGGCAGTCAAGGCCTTTGCCACGCCGCAGGTGGCGCAGTTCATGGTGAACGCCAATCCGCTGCGCCTGAGTTACACCCTGTTTGCCGACTCCAACCCCATGATGAAGGGCGTCGCCAAGGTGGCGGATAAGGTGCGTGCCCAGCGCAAGCCTGCCGACCCGGAGAACCCCTTCCTCTACATGCAGAAGATGTTCTCCGACCAGATCAACACCAGCCTGAACACTTATAGGGATGCGCGGGATAAGATGGTGGAGCAGGCTTTCTTCAACTTCTACGGCAACCCCATGGTACAGGGCCTGCTTGGGCTCAATGATGGAGAAGCGGTCCGCGAACTGCCACCGGTTAGCCCCGAAGCCCTGGAAGAACGTAAGCACGTTGCGGAGGATGCTGCAGCGAAGGCCGCCAATGGCGGCTTTAATGAAGCTCTGATCCGTGCCGTACTGTTCGTCATCGCCGCTGAGCGTGTGCTGGATGAACGTTCCGCCGCAGCACTGAACACGGTACGTCAACGCTTGATGGGCCTTTCCATCAATGACTTCAAGGCGATGGTACGAGAGCAGTATTACATCCTGCTGCTCGACAATCATCGTGAGAAGGCCATCGACCTGCTGGCTCAGATGGCACCTGATGCCGCCAGCCGCCAGAATCTGCTGAATGATGTGGTGGCCATCACCGGTGGTGAAAACGGTCTCACCGCTGCGGAAAGCGGGCGTATCGACAAGCTGGCCGCCGTGCTGGAAACCCCGGCGCCGAAAACCGCTCTGCTTTCTCTGGCGACGGACAATACATCCGTAGCAACAACGGAAATGCGCCAATACGCGCCAGCAGGTGAGTAATCAAAACCATCTGCTAACAGATATTCGGATTTTCACCCCGTTTTTCTCATGTGAACATGCATTTTTTATATTCACATGAGCGCGTCAGCCAGACATGGCCTGACTGACATTCCTGCCGCAGAGCCGACACATGAATTAGGGGATTTTCCATGTCGCCGACGGCCTCTACAAGCAAACAGCCCAGCGCAGCTGAACCGCCAGCCGCCGCAACCAAGACAAGATCAGGGGACCAGAAGAAAACCACACTGGATGCTGCGGGTATTGTAGCCTCCTTCAAGAACCTTCAGTCATCCGAAAAAGGACTGAGCGCTTCTGAAGCCCAGCAGCGCCTTACCAAATATGGCCCGAATGCCATTGAGGCCCATGAAGAGAGCCGCTGGAAAAAGCTTCTCGGCTATTTCTGGAGCCCGATTGCATGGATGATCGAAGCTGCGGCCATCATCTCTCTGCTACGGGCGGACTGGCCGGACTTCATCGTCGTGACCGCCCTTCTGCTTTACAATGCCGCTGTTGGCTTCTGGCAGGACAATAAGGCCGCCAGCGCCCTTGCTGCCTTGAAGAAGGGCCTCGCCCTCAAGGCGCATGTGATGCGTGATGGCGCATGGACGGAAGTCGATGCGGCCAATCTCGTGCCCGGTGATGTCGTCACCATTGCGGGCGGCGAGATTCTGCCGGCGGATGTGCTGCTGTTTGACGGCAAATATCTCTCCGTCGATCAGGCGGCGCTCACCGGCGAATCCCTGCCTGTTTCCAAGAAGATTGGTGACAGCGGCTTTTCCGGCTCCATTGCGCGCCAAGGATCAATGACAGGTGTCGTGACAGCGACTGGCAACAACACCTTCTTCGGCCGCACGGCAAAGCTGGTGGCGTCTGCCGGCGCCAAGTCTCATGCCGAACAGGCCGTGACCAAGATCGGTGACTTCCTGATCCTCGTCGCGGTGATCCTCGCCATCATCCTTATCGGAACGCAGGTGTGGCGTGATCTGTCCTCCGGCAACCCTTGGCACTGGTCTGAAGCCGGGCAGATTGCCCAGTTCGTGCTTGTGCTTCTGGTCGCTTCCGTGCCCGTAGCCCTGCCGGCGGTGATGTCTGTCACCATGGCGCTCGGCGCACTGGCGCTATCCAAGCAGAAGGCCATCGTCTCCCGGCTATCGGCCATTGAAGAACTGGCGGGTGTGGATGTGCTGTGCTCGGACAAGACCGGCACGCTCACCATGAACCAGCTGGCGCTGCAGGACCCCATCCCCTTCTCCGGCACCAAGCCGGACGATCTGGTGATCGGGGCCGCGCTCGCCAGCCAGCGCCAGAGCACGGATGCCATTGACCAGGCCGTGATGAAGGGCCTGAAGGATCCGAAGGTTCTCGACGCCTACAAGCAGGTCGATTTCGTGCCCTTCGATCCGGTCAACAAGAAGACCGTGGGTATCGTCTCCGATTCCAGTGGGAAGCAGCTTCAGTTCGCCAAGGGTGCCCCCCAGGCGATTGCGGCCCTGTGTGGCATTCAGGAGAATGCGACCGACGGAGACGATGCTGCCTATTTCGGCAAGGTCTCCGAGCTTGCCTCCCATGGCATCCGTGCCCTTGGCGTCTCTCGTTCTGAAGACAGCGGCAAAAGCTGGACCCTGCTTGGCCTTCTGGCCCTGCTTGATCCGCCGCGGCCGGATGCCAAGAGCACCATCGCGCAGGCCAAGGAACTGGGCTTGTCCGTGAAGATGGTGACAGGTGATGATGTGGCCATTGGCTCCGAAATCTCTCGCGAACTGGGGATTGGCGCCAATCTGGTCGTCGCCTCCAGCGTATTCGAGAGGAGCATGGACCCGGATCATATTCCGATCGATTCCGCCCGTGCGGTGGAACAGGCGGATGGTTTTGGTCGCGTGTTCCCCGAGCACAAGTTCGAGATCGTGAAGGCGCTCCAGGAGCGTGGGCATATCGTCGCCATGACGGGTGACGGCGTGAACGACGCCCCTGCCCTGAAGCAGGCGGACTGCGGCGTGGCGGTGAGCGGGGCGACAGATGCCGCCCGCAATGCCGCCGCCCTCATCCTGACCGCACCGGGCCTCTCGACGATCGTGAACGCGATCACCGAGTCCCGCACGATCTTCGAGCGCATCACCAGCTATGTCTATTATCGTATCGCGATGACCATCGACATCATGCTTGTCGTGGTGCTGGCCTATATCGCGTTCGATTTCCAGCCGCTCACCGCCATCATGATCGTGGTGCTGGCACTGCTGGATGACATCCCGATCATGACCATTGCGTATGACAATGTGAAACCTGCAGACAAACCCGTAAGATGGAACATGCATCGCATCATCGTCTTCTCGACGATCATGGGTCTGATGGCGCTGGTTCAGAGCTTCGGTCTCGTTGTCATCTGCATGTACTGGATGCACGACGCCTACCTCATGAGCATCATGCAAATGGACTTTCCGCATCTGCAGACCATGCTGTTCCTGCAGCTTGCCGCAGGTGGCCATCTGCTGCTGTTCGTGGTGCGCTCGCGCCGCTCGCTCTTTTTCCCACCCTACCCCAGCGCTCCGCTCTTCCTAGCCATTGTGGGAACACAGATCGTCGCCGTTCTGATCTGCGCCTTCGGCATTGGCCTCGTGCCGCCTCTGCCTTGGCTCATGATTGGTCTGGTGTGGGCTTATATCCTCATCTGGATGGTGGTGATGGATTGGGTGAAGCTGCTCTACTTCGCCATTGCCGACCGGCGTGAAGCCAACAGCATCATCAACAAGCCGATTGCCACGACCTGATCGCGGTTCGGGTGGGAGGGCTCAGGCTCTCTCACCCTCCTCACAGCATCTCTCGCCCACCCTTCCTTGCCGTTATGGCCACACCGGGGCGAACCGTTCTGCATCGGCCACGCCCCTGGTGATTGCCAGGAGATCCAAGCGATGCCAACCATCACAAATAAAACGATTGAAGAGCTTCAGGCCGGAGCAACCGCAAGCGCGACCCGCATATTGCAGGCTGCGGATGCACGCGCATGGGCCAATGCCTTCGGTGATATCAGCCTTTCTGCCGGTTCAGATCAAGGGCAGGCCCCTGCCGGCATTCTATCCTCCCTTTTTGCCGCGCTGGTAGGCTCCACCCTGCCCGGCCCCGGAAGCACCATCCGCTCCCTCTCCCTTGATGTGAAAACCGCGCTGCCCATCGGTGCCGGCATCACCACCACAGTGACTGTCCGTGACATACAGAGCGCGGAGAAAACCGTCACTCTGGACGCTCAGGCCACGGCCGACGGGCAGGAACTGGCCACCGGCACCATTGTGGTGGCCGCCCCCACCAGCAGCGTGAAGGCTGATGTGGCGGATCATCGCCTTGAGGGCCTTCTGGAACGTTGCAAGGGCCTGAAGCCCATACCCACCGCCATTGTACACCCCCTCAGCGCAGATGCCATTGAAGGCGCACTGGATGCTGCGGCCGCAGGTCTCATCGTGCCGGTTCTGTTTGGCCCGGAGGCCGAGATCCGCAAGATTGCGGGCGATGCCGGGCTGAACCTGTCCTCCTGCAAAATCGTGCCGACGAAGAGTGAAGAGGATTCCGCCGCCAAGGCCGCGCAGGCAGCCGGGAATGGCGAAGTGGCCGCACTCATGAAGGGCAGCCTGCATACTGATGTGCTGCTTCATGCAATGATGCAGAAGGAAAACAATCTGCGCACCGGACGGCTGCTCAGCCATGTCGCGCTGGTGTCCATTCCTACCTATGCGCGCCGCGTGGTGGTGACGGATGTGGCGCTGAACATTGCGCCTGATACCGACCAGAAGCGCGATATCTGCCAGAACGCCATTGGCTTCGCCATTGCCATGGGCGTAGTGGAACCGAAGGTCGCCATTCTTGCAGCGGTTGAGATGGTACGCACCCGCATGGCCGCCACCACGGATGCCGCCATTCTCTCCAAGATGGCGGACCGGAAGCAGATTGTCGGCGGCATTGTTGATGGCCCGCTGGATCTGGATGCGGCGGTGGATGCCGGTGCAGCGAAGATCAAGCACATCACCTCACCCGTGGCTGGTACGGCGGATGTGTTGCTGGTGCCCAATATCGAAGCCGGCAACATGATCTACAAGAATCTCGTCTTCATGGCGGATTCCCAGACAGCGGGCCTTGTGGTTGGCGCGCGCGTGCCGGTGATGCTGACCAGCCGTGCGGACACAGCCGCCGCCCGTCGCTATTCTGCCGCCGCCGCCGTGCTCTACGCTCATGCACTGGTGCAGAACTCCACCGCCATTCTGCCCGCCACCGCGGACTGATGAAACCGGGCAGACTCATAGCCCCGCTGCAAACACACGGACTCATCAGTCTGCCCCCTTCTTCCGAAGTTTCGGCACCAGCGATGCTCATGCTCGCCCTTTAATGCCTGAAACCAGATGGAGCATGTCATGACAGACGTCATTCTCGTGGTGAATTCCGGTTCCACCAGCCTGAAATTCGGGGCCTACAAGCTCGATGACAGCAAGACCCTGCCGCTTCTGTGCCGTGGCAGTGTGGACAGCATGTCCACCGATCCGCATTTCATTGCCAAGACCACTGACGGCAAGCCGATCGATGCCTATGAATGGGGCCCAGACCAGCCGATCAACCACAAGACGGCCCTGAACTATATCATCAGCTGGCTGGAAAAGCATGAAGACAACATGCAGGTGAAGGCAGCCGGTCATCGTGTGGTTCTGGGTGGCACGCGCTTCAATGGGCCCACCATCATCACCTCCGAGATCATGGATTATCTTGATGATCTCAAGAGGATGGAACCTTCCCATCAGGAATATAATGTGCTCGGCGCCAAGGCGCTGGCGGAAGATTTCCCTGGCCTGACGCAGGTGGCGGTATTCGATTCCTCGTTCCATCGCACCATGCCCGAGGTCGCGCAGATCTATGCCCTGCCGAAGGAAGCGCGAGACACCGGCGTGTGCCACTGGGGCTATCACGGCATTTCCTATGATTATATCCATCGGCAGGTGCCCAAATATGCGCCTGAAGCCAAGCGCGTGATTGTGGGGCATCTGGGTGGTGGGGCCTCCATGTGCGCCATTCTGGATGGCAAGAGCATTGAAACCACCATGGCCTTCGCCGGCCTGACGGGCCTGCCCATGGCCACCCGTTCGGGCGATGTGCCCGCCGATGCACTCTTCTACCTCATCCGCTCCGGCGCTTATGATGTCGGCAGCCTTGAGAAGATGCTTTATGGCGAGGCCGGCCTACTCGGTCTTTCCGGCACCAGTGGCGACATGCGCGAACTGCAGGACAGCAAGAAACCGGACGACCAGTTGGCCGTGGACTATTTCGTCTACACGCTGACCAAGACCGTTGGGTCCTACACGGCGGTTCTTGGCGGGCTGGATACGCTGGTTTTCACCGCAGGTATCGGCGAAAATTCCGCCGTGGTGCGCGCGGCATTGTGCGAAAAGCTGGACTGGCTGGGCGTGAAGATCGACAGCACGGCCAACGCCGCCAACAAGATCGAAATCTCAGTACCGGACAGCAAGGTGAAGGTGCTCGTCATCCCTACCAATGAAGAGTTGATGATCGCCCATCACACCTTCGAGCTGACACAGGCCAAGGCCTGATATGCGCCTTCCACATGGCGCGCATCAGAATGATGAGAGGGCCAGGTTGGCTGACCAACCCGGCCCTGTTTAATCCTGAGACATCCGCAACAGGCAGGTTCAGGCAGGTTCAGGCAGGGGGCCTGTGCCATAAACCTCATTCGCACGGGCCTCGAAGGCATCCGCAAAACGATGGAAAGCCGCATCAAACATCGCGCCCATCAGGGCCGCCAGTGTGCGGGAGCGAAACTCATAGGAGATGAAGAACTTTACTTCACAGCTCTTCTCCCCCTTCGGCACGAACTCCCATCTGTTGTCGAGCCGGCTGAAAGGACCATCCAGATACTCCACATGGATGATGAGCCTGGGCCGGTCCATCATCACGCGGGAGGTAAAGGTTTCGCGCACCACCTTGTAGGCCACCGTCATATCGGCGACCACCATCTGCGTACCTTCATCAATCTGCGTGCGGCGCTTCACGCGCAGCGCCTTGCACAGCGGCACGAACTGCGGATAGCGCTCCACATCACTGACCAGATCGAACATGTCCGTGGCGGAGTGCTGGACGAGACGGGTATTGGAAAAAGCAGGCACGGGAAATCAGGCCTGCCCCTGCCGGGACGCCCGCGCCGCACGCAGCCGGGCGAAATCCTCACCCGCATGATGGGAGGAGCGCGTCAGCGGGCTGGATGACACCATCAGGAAGCCCTTGGCATATGCCACGGTCTCATAAGCCTTGAACTCGTCCGGCGTCACAAATCCTTCCACCTTGTGGTGCTGGCGCGTGGGCTGGAGATACTGGCCGATGGTGATGAAGTCCACATCTGCCGAACGCAGATCATCCATCAACTGCAGCACTTCGTTGCGCACCTCACCCAGCCCGACCATGATGCCGGATTTAGTGAAGATAGAGCTGTCCAGCTCCTTCACCTGCTGCAACAAACGCAGGGAGTGGAAATAGCGCGCACCGGGCCGTACCTTGAGATATTTGGAGGGCACCGTTTCCAGATTGTGATTGAACACATCCGGCTTGGCGGCCACCACAACTTCAAGCGCCCCCTCTTTGCGCAGGAAATCAGGCGTAAGAATCTCGATCGTGGTGGTGGGGCTGGCGGCGCGAATGGCCGCAATGGTGCGGGCGAAATGCTCTGCCCCGCCATCTGCCAGATCATCGCGATCCACCGAGGTGATCACGACATGGGAGAGCCCGAGTTGCGCCACGGCCTCGGCCACCTTCTGCGGCTCATCCTGATCCAGCGGCGCGGGAAGGCCCGTGCGTACATTGCAGAAGGCGCAGGCACGGGTGCAGGTGTCACCCATGATCATCATGGTGGCGTGCTTCTTTTCCCAGCACTCACCAATATTCGGGCAACCCGCCTCTTCACACACTGTGTGCAGGCCATTGCCACGCACAATCCCCGCCGTTTGTGACCAAGCCTTTGAACCCGGAGCCTTCACCCGGATCCAGTCTGGCTTGCGCAACACGTCCGTCTGCGGACGATGGGCTTTTTCAGGGTGGCGGGGACGCTGCTTCAGCGTATCAATCACAGTGACCATGGTAACTTTCCGAGCGCAACGGGCTCATGGGTCAATGACCTTTGAACACCATAGACCTCAAAACAGCAGGAACAAGGCCTGCACAATGAGGCGCGATAGAAATGGCTCCCCCAGGATATGGAATGCCTCAGGCCTTTTTGCGCCCCATGAAGGTGCGCCAGATGGCCAGCAGGATCACGGCCCCGCAAGCGGAAACCACGACCTGATCCACAAAACCCGTGCCGATATACTCCAGACTCAGCAGATCAGCCACCCAGCGGCCAATAATGCCGCCAAGCACGCCAACAATAAGGTTAGTGGGGAGGCCGCCGCTTGAATTCATGACCTTTTCTGCAATCCAGCCCGCAATGACGCCGATCAGAACAGTCGTGATAATACCCATTGCCGCCCCCTCAGCGTGACCGGATCGCCCGCCACACCCACAACAGAATGATCGCGCCGACAATGGCCGCCACCAGCGTGCGGAAGAAACCAAACACCGGAATATTCACGAAGGCAGCCAGTTCTCCCCCCACGAAGGCCCCCAGAATGCCGACGATGAGATTGGTCAGCAGGCCATGGTTGCTCTCGGTCACCCGCTCGGCGATCCAGCCAGCCAGAAGACCGATGATGATCATGGAAAAGAAGCCGACACCCGGCTGGTTCAGGAACGCATAGCTTTCGTTCATTCACCTCTCCTCACGCCGGGTTCATTATCAAAATCACAGGCCCAGCCGACCTCCTATAGCAGATATGCCGGGCCTGTACCGTCAGACCAAAGACCGGAACCGGGCCATCATGCCCGGCCAAACTGTCAGATGTGGATGGCGCGCCCATATGCGCTCATCACACTCTCATGCATCATTTCGGAAAGAGTGGGATGCGGGAAGACAGTGTGGATCAGCTCTTCTTCCGTCGTCTCCAGATTCATGGCGATCACGAAGCCCTGGATCATCTCCGTGACTTCAGCGCCCACCATGTGCGCCCCCAGCAGTTCCCCTGTCTTCGCGTCGAAAATGGTCTTCACCAAGCCATCCGGCTCACCCAGCGCGATGGCCTTGCCATTGCCGATGAAGGGGAAGCGGCCCACCTTGATCTCGCGCCCGGCTTCCTTGGCCTTCTTCTCGGTGAGGCCAACGGATGCGACCTGCGGATTGCAATAGGTGCAGCCCGGAATTTTCAGCTTGTCCATCGGATGGGTATGCAGGCCCTTGATGGTCTCGACACAGATCACACCTTCATGCTCGGCCTTGTGGGCGAGCATGGGCGCGCCGGCAATATCGCCAATGGCATAGATACCGGGCACATTGGTGCGTCCATAGCCATCCGTAGTGATGATGCCGCGCTCATGCTTCACGCCGACGGCCTCAAGGCCCAGACCTTCCACATTGCCCACCACGCCGACTGCGGAAATCATCCGCTCCACCGTGATGTCATGCTTCGTACCCTTGGCGTCCTCCACATGAACAGTGACGCTGTCCGCCTTCTTGGTGACACCGGAGACCTTCGCACCGGTCATGATTTTCATGCCCTGTTTCTCGAAGCGCTTGCGGGCAATCGCGGCGATTTCCTCATCCTCAACCGGCAGGATCTGCGGCATCACCTCCACCACGGTCACCTCAGCGCCCATGGTACGGTAGAAAGAGGCGAATTCGATGCCGATCGCGCCCGAACCCATCACCAGCAGGCTTTTCGGCATTTTCTCCGGCACGAGGGCCTCGAAATAGGTCCAGATCAGCTTCTTGTCCGGCTCCAGACCCGGCAGGGCACGCGGACGCGCGCCGGTGGCGATGATGATGTGCTTGGCGGAATAGTCGCCCGGCCCCTTCGCGCCCTTGGGCGGGTTGGGAGCAGCTTCCACCTTCACCTTGCCGGGGGTCGTGAGTGTGCCCTTGCCCCAGATCACATCCACCTTGTTCTTGCTGAGCAGGAAGCCCACGCCGGAATTGAGCTGGGACGATACTGCCCGCGAACGCTTCACCACGGCAGACAGATCAAAGCTCACCTTCTCGGCGGAAAGTCCATAGTCCTTCGCGTGCTGCATATAGTGGTAGATCTCGGCGGAGCGCAGCAGCGCCTTGGTGGGAATGCAGCCCCAGTTCAGGCAGATGCCGCCGACATGGCTCTTTTCCACCACAGCCGTCTTGAAACCGAGCTGGGCCGCACGAATGGCGGCCACATAACCGCCCGGGCCGCCGCCAATAACGATGATATCGTAGCTCTCAGCCATGGAATGCCTCCTCGCCGCCGACTGCTCCGGCGGGGTTGGGAAAGGGGCGGCGCAGCGGGCCCATGGCCCTTGCACCCGAAATTCAGCCTGCCCGGGACATGGTGGAGCCTTCGGCATCCGCCAGCGCCTGGAGAGTGGCCTCGAAAAGCAAAAGATCGCGGAACGAGTCCGCGGGCGGGGTTTCCGCCTGCATCACCGGCAGATCACAGGCGATGAGCGCCTCTGCCAGCATCAGATTGTCAAACAGGCCGAAATCCTCCGCATGGAGGCCATCGGCCATCAGGGTTGGCGCAGCATCTTCATGCCCGGCAGCGCCAATATGTTCACGTGCACGGCTCAGAAGATCGCCGGGCAGGTTGCTGTAAGCCGCCACCTTCTTGCCAAGCGCAAAGCCGAAGCCCAGCTCAAAGGCCGTGCCCGGATCAGCACTCACACCCCGGAAAGGCGTGAGATTAGCCAACACCACATCTGCCCTGCGGATCAGCGCCAGATTGGCCCCGAAGATGCGTGCACTCATCCCCTGCCCGTCAGTACCGGCCATGACCGGCTCGCCATCCAGAGGGTAGAGCCCCTCGAAGCCATAGCGTGCGCACAGCTCCACCTTCAGACGCCCCATTTCCGTGGCATCCTCAAGAAACACTTCTGGCCCAGCCAGATAGAGCTTCAACATGGTGCGTGGCCTTCTTCTGGCGATGCCTGCCCCTTTGAAAGAGGCTTTCACAAGAGGCTCCATACTCTCTGCGAGCATAGGAGCTTCTGCGAGGAAGCGAGGTCCATGGCCAGCATTGTGGCCATGGACACACCGGCTCACACCAGCATCGACATCGGGTTTTCGATATAGCCCTTGAAGGCTGCCAGAAGTTCCGCCCCCAAAGCGCCGTCCATCACCCGGTGGTCACAGGTCATGGTCACGGTCATCTGGGTCGCAACCTTCATCTCGCCATCACGCACCACCACGCGTTGCTCGGAAGCACCGATGGCGAAGATGGAGGACTGCGGCGCATTGATGATGGCCGTGAAGTTGCGGATCCCCATCATGCCGAGATTGGAGACGGAGGACGTACCGCCGGAATATTCCTCCGGCTTCAGCTTCTTGTTGCGGGCGCGCTTCGCCATGTCCTTCATCTCATTGGAGATGGCGGACAGAGTCTTCTGCTCGGCCTTCTTCACCACGGGGGCGTAGAGACCGCCATCAATGGCCACCGCAACGCCAACATCGGAATGCTTCATGCGGAGAATGCGGTCTTCCGCCCACACGGCATTGCAGGCCGGCACCTGCTGCAGCGCCAAGGCCAGCGCCTTGATGATGAAATCATTCACCGAGACGCGATAGGCTGCCTTGCCGTCCTGATCCTTGGGAGCTTTGCCATTCACCTGCTCACGCAGGGTCAGAAGGTCATCAAGCGTGCAATCCACCGTCAGGAAGAAGGTGGGTGTCACCTGCTCGCTTTCCACCAGACGGCGCGCAATAGTCTTGCGCATGCCATCCAGTTGCACCTCCTCATAGGTGCCTTCCTCATACAGCGCCTTGACCTGCTCCACGCCGGACGCAGTCGCAAGCGCGGTCTTCGGCGCATCCTTGGCGGCGGGGGCCGGTGCTGCGGAAGCCGCAGCCGCCTTGCCCCCCGGCTGAGCGGCGTTCACATCCCGCGCCACGATCCGTCCGCGCGGACCTGAACCGGAGAGAGCCGCCAGATCAATACCCTTCTCCTTGGCCAGACGTCGCGCAAGGGGAGAGGCGAAAATGCGGGTACCGGATGCCGCCGCAGGCGTAACGGGAGCAGGTGCCACAGCCGGCGTCGCCTCGGCAGCCGGAGCCGGAGAAGCGGCAGGCGCAGCAGCAGGGGTGGCAGAACTACCCTGCCCGGCCGCAGCCGCCACAGCCTTCACATCCTCACCTTCCGTGGCCAGAACGGCGATGAGTTGGTTGACCGGCACATCCTGCGCACCTTCCGGCACGAGGATCTTGGCCAGAATACCTTCGTCCACCGCCTCCACTTCCATGGTGGCCTTGTCAGTCTCGATCTCGGCGATCACGTCACCGGATTTGACCTCCTCACCTTCCTGTTTCACCCATTTGGCGAGATTGCCCTTCTCCATGGTGGGAGACAGGGCCGGCATCAGAATATCGACAGGCATGGGCCGCCTCCTCAGCGATAGGTCACGGCGTGGACGGCCTCGATCACTTCAGCGACCGAAGGCAGAGCCAGCTTTTCGAGATTTGCTGCATAAGGCATGGGCACATCCTTGCCGGTAATGCGCAGCACAGGGGCATCGAGATAATCGAAGGCCTTTTCCATGAGCTGGGCGGCAATTTCAGCACCGATACCGGACTGCGGCCAACCCTCTTCCACCGTCACGCAACGCCCCGTTTTCTGAACCGATGCGACAATGGTTTCCACATCCATCGGCCGGATGGTGCGCAGATCGATCACCTCGGCCTCGATGCCCTGCTTGGCCAACTCTTCAGCCGCCTTCAACGCATAGGTCATGCCGATGGAGAAGGAAACCAGCGTCACATCCTTGCCGGGACGCGCAATGCGCGCCTTGCCGATGGGCAGCACGAAATCATCCAGCTTCGGAACCTCGAAGCTGTGGCCATAGAGAATTTCATTCTCGAGGAAGATGATTGGGTTCGGGTCACGAATGGCCGCCTTGAGCAGCCCCTTGGCATCCGCCGCAGAATAGGGGGCGATTACCTTCAGGCCGGGCACATTGCTGTACCAGGCCGAATAGTCCTGGCTGTGCTGGGCGGCCACGCGAGCGGCGGCGCCATTCGGGCCACGGAAGACGATGGAACAGCCCACCTGCCCGCCGGACATATAATGTGTCTTGGCGGCAGAATTGATGATCTGGTCAATGGCCTGCATCGCGAAGTTGAAGGTCATGAACTCCACGATGGGCTTCAGACCCGCCATCGCGGCACCTACGCCAAGGCCGGCAAAGCCATGCTCTGTGATGGGCGTATCCACCACGCGCCGATCGCCGAATTCCTGAAGAAGGCCCTGAGTGATCTTGTAGGCGCCCTGATATTCGGCCACCTCTTCACCCATCACGAAGACATCGCCATCCGCGCGCATCTCTTCGGCCATGGCGTCACGCAGGGCTTCACGCACGGTCTGGGTGACATATTCCGTCCCGGCGGGCACTTCAGGGTCGGCATGGGCCACTGCCGTCGGCTCAGCAGGTGCCGCCGCGACTGCCGGAGCGGCTGGCGTCTCAGCCGGCGCTTCCGTGGAAGAGGCAACCGGTGCAACAGGAGCTGCCGGCACCGGGCCAGCGGCCACGGCAGCAACATCCTCACCCTCGGTGGCGATGATGGCGATGGGCGTATTCACCGCCACATCCTGCGTGCCTTCCGGTACGAGGATCTTGGCGAGGGTACCTTCATCCACCGCTTCCACTTCCATGGTGGCCTTGTCTGTTTCGATCTCGGCGATCACATCGCCGGGGGCAACGTTGTCCCCCTCCTGTTTCACCCATTTGGTGAGATTGCCCTTCTCCATGGTGGGAGACAGGGCCGGCATGAGGATATCAATGGCCATGGCAGTCAGCTCTTGCTCGGCGACGAGAGGAGGAAGCCGGACATCTTGCCCCTGCCTCCTGCAACAGTTCGCGCCATCATGGGATCACTCGCGACAGCACTCGTCGCGACATTCGGGAGAGAGGTGGCGTCATGCACTCCACCGACCACAGCGGAGGCCGCATCTGCCGGAATGAAGGGGAAATGCGCCACCATGACACGCCTCAGCGCAGGATGTCTGTATAGAGCTCAGAGGGATCCGGCTCGGGATCGTTGCTGGCGAAGTCAGCGGCCGCCGCCACGATCTGGCGCACCTCCGCATCAATCTTTTTCAGTTCTTCTTCAGTGGCCTGATGCGCCTCAAGCAACCGCACCCGCACCTGCTCGATGGGGTCATGCTCGGTGCGCATCTTCTGCACTTCTTCCTTCGAACGATATTTGGCCGGGTCGGACATTGAGTGGCCGCGATAGCGGTAGGTCTGCATTTCCAGAATGTAGGGGCCATTGCCTTCACGGGCGAAAGCCAGCGCCCGTTCGGCCGCCGCCTTCACGGCGCGCACATCCATGCCATCCACCTGCTCACCAGGGATGTTGAAGGAGATGCCGCGCTTGGAGAAATCCTGCTGGGCCGAGGAACGGGTCACCGAAGTACCCATAGCGTATTTGTTGTTTTCAATCACATAGACGACAGGCAGCTTCCACAGCTCGGCCATGTTGAAGCTTTCATAGACCTGCCCCTGATTGGCCGCTCCATCACCGAAATAGGTGATGGAGACTTTGCCATTCGCGCGGTAGCGATCCGCAAAGGCGAGGCCCGTTCCGAGGGAAACCTGAGCACCCACGATGCCGTGGCCGCCGAAGAACTGCTTCTCGATGCTGAACATGTGCATCGAGCCACCCTTGCCCTTGGAATAACCGCCACGGCGACCAGTCAGTTCGGCCATCACGCCATTGGCTTCCATTCCAACAGACAACATGTGGCCATGATCGCGATAGCCGGTGATGACCTGATCACCCTCTTCCATGGCCATCTGCATGCCCACCACTACGGCCTCCTGGCCGATATAGAGATGGCAGAAGCCGCCAATGAGGCCCATGCCATACATCTGACCGGCCTTTTCCTCGAAACGGCGGATCAGCAACATCTCCCGATAGGCGAAGAGATCATCCTCTTTCGCAAAGGTTGCAGGCTCTGCAGAAGCAGCGGCGGAGCGGGCGGTAGCTTTTCTGGGGGCCATCGGCATCCTCGGGAAGCGCTGAAGTTGTATTTTTTCTACCGCAGCTTCCGGAGGCTTCAAAGCCTGAAATGCAATTATTGCATCGCAACATCTTATAAATGCTTGATTCTCAATAATTGAACTTCAATTCAGTTCATGTGCATTATGAACCATAATATAGTTCAATTGCTGCGCAGCAGCACGAGATCATTCGGGTGCACAAAGTTCAACTGACGCCGCCCCTGCTCATCCAGCATGTCTGGATCGAGTCGCCGTGCATCCAGAAGGGAGACCTTATGCTCCAGCTTGCTGCGTTGAGCTTTCAGATCTGCCAGCTCGGTCTCCAGCCGGCTCAGTTCCTGCTCATAGCTGCGCTTGGCCATCAGCCCATGGTCGCCCGTATAGGCGTGATAGGCAAAATAACCGATAAGCGCTGCCGCCCCCAGATGCAGGGCGAGCGTGGCGAGAAAGGAGCGGAGGCGAGAACGGCTTTGCATGAAGCCAAACTAGCTCAATCCGGTTTCCGCCCTGTTAAGGCTCACGCCATTTTCAGGGCCCTACGCAGCAGATTCCACCCGGTGATAAACAGCATTGAGAGCCTTGTGGCCTGCTCTGCCTGCCTCATCTTTCGATGATCAGCTCATTGCTTGCATCTGTGCATACGAAAATTGCGAATTCCCGCATGGCATTTTCTCCTGCTGCACGGCACAACAGGGGGCACAATATCAAGGGCTCTGCATTTGTTGCGGTCACGCGGCAATCCTGCCCTGTGTTTCCAGCTTTCAGGAGAAGGCCATGTCCAAGCCCGTCGTCGCCATCGTCTATCATTCCGGTTACGGCCATACCAAGGTGCAGGCCGAGGCTGTCCTTGCTGGCATCAATGAAGTCAGCGAAGTGGAAGGCGTGATCATTCATGCCGAGCAGGTGGATGAGCACTGGGATGCGCTGGACAATGCGACGGCCATCATTTTTGGCTCGCCTGTTTACATGGGCAATGTCGCCGCAGCCTTTCAGACGTTTGCGGAAAAGAGCTCGAAGCGCTGGTTCGAGTCCAAGTGGAAGGACAAGCTCGCTGCTGGCTTCGTGAACTCCGGCAGCCAGAATGGTGACAAGTCCCAGGCTATCAACGCCCTGTTCACCCTCTCCCAGCAGCATGGCATGATCTGGGTTGGCCTCGGCCACCTGCCGGGCAACAACTCTTCCGCCGGCTCAGTGAATGATATCAACCGCCTTGGCGGCTTCTCTGGCGCCTTTGCCCAGTCCAATGTGGATCAGGGCTCGGAAGTGGTTCCGCCGGAAGCTGATCGTCGTACCGCAACGCTTCTGGGTAAGCGTGTGGCGGAAGCCGCTGTGCGCTGGACCCGCGGCGCGTGATAATGCCTTGAGGGGGGATCACAGCCTTCCGCATAGTATCCGTTACTGAAAAGCGCGCCCACCTTCAGGTGTGGCGCGCTTTTTCATATCCACCTGATGCGTAAGCGCTTCAGGCGAATTTGTTTGTCCGCGGGAATCCCTTGGGGGGCATCCGCCCTGCGGAGGCCCGCTCACCCTGCCATTCCAGCAGTTCATTCACGGTCCATGTGCGACCGGAGCTGTCTTCCCAGGTCAGTCCATCCGACAGGTTAAACAGCTTGAGGTCCGACATACCGCCATCGCGATAGCGCTGCAGGCGCACGCCGCGGCCGCGTGTCATCTCCGGCACCTGCGACAGAGGAAAGAGCAATAGCTTGCGGTTGTCACCGATCACCGCCACCGTATCGCCCTCAACCCCGCGCACCGCCTGCGCCACATCAGGCGCATCGACCATCAGAACCTGCTTGCCCTTGCGGGTATTGGCTACGCAGTCATCCTCGTTCACCACAAAGCCCCGGCCCTGAGATGAAGCAACCAGCAGCTTGCGGCCCGGCTGATGCGGGAAGACGGTGACAATCTCCGTCTCCTGATCCAGATCGATCATCATGCGCAGCGGCTCGCCATGGCCGCGCCCACCCGGCAGCTTTGCCGCCTCAATAGTGAAGAAACGACCATTGGAGGCACACAACATCAGCTTCGATGTGGTCTCTGCAAAGAAGGCATGGCCCAGCGCATCATCGGTCTTGAACTGGAGGTTGGCCAGATCCTGCACATGACCCTTCAGCGCGCGAATCCATCCCTTCTGTGACACCACCACCGTGATGGGCTCACGCTCCACCAGAGCTTCCGTGAAGGCCTCATCGGCGAGCTCAGGAGCGGCAGCGAAGGTCGTGCGACGACGACCGATTTCGGTTTCCGGGCCATAGGTCTTGCGGGTCTCGCGAATCTGCTTCGCAATCGCCTTCCACTGCGCCGCTTCAGAGGCCACCAACTTATTGAGAGCATCCTGCTCCTTCTTCAGGGCATCATGCTCGCGGCTAATTTCCATCTCTTCCAGCTTGCGCAGGGAGCGCAGGCGCATGTTCAAAATGGCTTCGGCCTGCACATCCGTCAGGCCGAAGGTGCGCATCAGTTCGGCCTTGGGCTCATCTTCCTCACGGATGATGCGGATCACCTCATCCAGATTGAGATAGGCAATCAAATAGCCGCCCAGCACCTCCAGCCGATGCGCGATCTTCTCCAGCCGGTAGCGGGAGCGACGCAGCAGCACATCGCGGCGATGGTCCAGCCACTCGCGCAGGGCTTCGCCCAGCGAGAGCACTTTGGGAACCTGCCCGCGCACCAGCACATTCATGTTGAGTGAAATGCGCGCCTCAAGCTCCGAGAGCTTGAACAGGCTTTCCATCAGCACTTCCGCTTCCACCGTGCGGGCGCGCGGCTCCAGCACGAGGCGGATATCCTCGGCGCTTTCATCCCGCACATCCGCCAGAAGCGGCAGCTTCTTGGACGTCAGCAACTCGGCGATCTTTTCCACGAGGCGCGATTTGGCGACGCCGTAGGGGATCTCGGTTACCACCACCACATAACCGCCGCGCCCGGCCTCTTCCTTGTGCCAGCGCGCCCGCACGCGAAAGGCGCCACGCCCGGTGGCATAGGCTTCCGCAATGCCAATAGGGTCGTCCACCAGCACGCCACCTGTCGGGAAATCCGGCCCCGGCACCAGCTTCAGCAGATCAGCAGAAAGCGCATTGGGATGATCGATCAGATGCAGCGCGGCATCCAGCAGTTCGGCGGCATTGTGTGGTGGGATGGATGTGGCCATGCCCACCGCGATGCCCTGCGAACCATTGGCCAGCAGGTTCGGGAAAGCCGCTGGCAGCACCACAGGCTCTTCCTCAGAGCCATCATAGGTGGGGCGGAAATCCACGGCATCTTCATCAATGCCATCCAGCAGCAGACGCGCCGTCTCGGTCATCCGCGCTTCAGTGTAACGCATGGCGGCGGCGTTATCGCCATCCACATTGCCGAAATTGCCCTGGCCGTCCACCAGCGGATAACGCTGGGCAAATTCCTGAGCTAGGCGCACCAGAGCATCATAAACGGACTGGTCGCCATGGGGGTGGAATTTGCCGATGACATCGCCCACAACGCGAGCTGATTTCTTGAAGCCCTGTCCCGGATCCAGCTTGAGCTGGCGCATGGCGTGGAGAATACGCCGGTGGACAGGCTTCAACCCATCACGCGCATCGGGCAAGGCGCGATGCATGATGGTGGAGAGAGCATAGGCAAGGTAGCGCTCTTCCAGCGCTGCCTTCAACTGGACGGTTTCAATATGGCCGTCGCCGGGGGGGGTCTTCGTGCGGGTTGCCATGCTTGCCAGTACCCCGCAACGCAAGGCAGGACAAGGCGTTTATACGCTCAGTCCCATCCCTTCCCCGTTTTGTGTCTGCCAGAAGACCCACCGGGCCTCGGTTCAGATTGAAACCGGATGGGCCTTGGCCAAGACGTCAAGCCCCTGAAGCATCTTCAGCAGCCCCTCAAGCTGGGCCAGCGGCACCATGTTTGGGCCATCCGAAGGGGCATGATCTGGATCGGGGTGAGTTTCGATGAACACCGCCGCCACCCCGACAGCCACGGCCGCGCGCGCCAGAACAGGCACAAACTCACGCTGGCCGCCAGATGATGTGCCCTGCCCGCCCGGCTGCTGCACACTGTGTGTGGCATCGAAGACCACCGGTGCGCCTGTCGTCTTCGCCAGAGTCGGCAACGCACGCATGTCCGAGACCAGCGTATTGTAGCCAAAGGACACACCGCGTTCAGTCACCAGCACATGCGGGTTGCCTGCACTAGTGAGCTTCTTCACCACATTGGCCATATCCCACGGTGCGAGAAACTGGCCCTTCTTCACATTCACCACCCGGCCGGTCTGCGCGGCGGCAACGAGCAAGTCTGTCTGTCGGCAGAGAAAGGCGGGAATTTGCAGCACATCCACCACCTCCCCCACCGGGACGCACTGGTCGATCTCATGCACATCCGTCAACACCGGCAGGCCCAATGTTTCCCGGATCTCGGCGAACACGGGCAAAGCCGCCTTCAGGCCCATACCCCGCGCCGCACTGGCGGAGGTGCGATTCGCTTTGTCAAAGGAGGTTTTGAAAACCAGCCCCATACTCAGCCGGCTGGTGATCTCCTTCAGGGCAGACGCCACTTCCAGCGCATGCGTCCGGCTTTCCATCTGACACGGGCCGGCAATTAGCGCGAGTGGCAGGCCATTTCCGATCTGCACATCTTTCACGCAGACGACGGTATCAGGCTGGAGAGATTGGGATGCGGTCATCAAACGACTCTTTCCGTGATGCGGAGGCCCATTACATCTGCAATATCGGCCCGGAAGGCAAGCGATCTGCCATGTTGAACCGACGCCCTGCGCTAAAGGAGCCAGCCCTTTCCTCACGCCTCCCGACGCTCAAAAATCAGCGCCGCACCCATCGCGGCATGAGGCGGCACCACAATGATGCCCTGAACGGCCTCATTCACCATGTGCCGCGCTTCCAGCGAACGGCGCAGCTCCTCTGCCCCGGAGGTGATAAAACGCACGGCTGCAAGGCGCAGACCCGCACCTTCCGGCGCAGTCACGCCATAACGCCGGTGGAACAGGTTTGGCGTCATCACCTCGATCTCACCACGCGGCGTCTGCGCAACATACCAGTCATCCCGCGCACGAAGCACAGGCACCTCTGTCACCACCTCAAGAAAGTGCAGATGCTCGGCAGGTTCTTCCGAAACCAGAGAAATACCCGCAACGGCGCTCACATGGTTGGTATGGCGCTGAAATGCCTCAGACCAGAAGCTTTCCGGCTGATGCAGGGTTGAGGTCATCACACACAAATCCGGCGAGAGAGGATCCTGCGCAAAAGCCATAGAGAAGGAGAGTGCCGCCTCGCTTCCATCCATATTGCGTATCGTGCAGGCGGCTTGACATACGGGCGCATCCCCAAAACCTGCCGTTTCAAAAAGCAGCCTCTCGGCCTCAGCGTCATGGCCCTCCAGCCCCAGTATGGAGAAACCTTCCCCGCGCGCTTTCAAAAATGCTGCGTTGAAATGGGCGGGTGAAAACTGGCCACTTTTTACCGGAGGAAGACTGGTCTCACCCGAGATCTGCAACAACTCAATAAAAAAGCCGGGCATCTGCACAATGCGATGAGATGAACCGCATAGCAGCGTATGACGCACCCCTACGGTGAAACCAAGCAAATCATAAATTTCCCCAGCGGCATCCAGATCGCGAACAAGATGGGTGACATGATCGAGGCCACGGCGCATGGTTTCTCCTTGCTGAAAGTCACGCCCCAATAAGGCAGAGCTTGATGGCGGGCCCATGGAGGAAAGAGCTGATGCATCGCATAGCCCTCCGGGCGGAGAGGCATGATACAACCGCATCACGACATTCATAGCCTTGAAACTTGCACCATGCTCATCCATAGCGGAACAAAAAGTCACGTTCAAAAACGACAAGAGCCTGACGAGAATCCCCCTCAAGCTCTTGTGAAAAGACTTTGTTCTGAGATCTCTGAAAATCTCAGAACAGGCGGCTCTGCTTCATCGCCGCCTTCACAAAAGAACTGAACAGCGGATGCGGCTCAAAGGGACGCGAACGCAATTCTGGATGAAACTGAACACCGATAAACCACGGATGATCTGGATATTCGACGATCTCCGGCAGCAACCCATCCGGCGACATGCCTGAGAATTTCAGACCGTGCGCCTCCAGCCGTTCCTGATAAGCCGCGTTCACCTCATAACGGTGGCGATGTCGCTCGAAAATCTGCGTACTGCCATAAATCTCGGCCACACGACTGCCTTCAGCCAGGGCCGCCTGATACGAGCCCAGACGCATGGTACCGCCCAGGTCACCCTCAGCCGTCCGCTTCTGCAGTTCTTCACCCTGCACCCATTCGGTCAGCAGACCGACGACAGGTTCATCCGTGGGGCCGAATTCACTGGAGTTCGCATGCGTGATTCCGGCCAGATTGCGTGCGGCCTCAATCACCGCCATCTGCATACCGAAGCAGATACCGAGATAAGGCACTTCATGCTCACGTGCGAAACGCGCCGCGCGAATCTTGCCTTCCGCACCGCGCTGACCAAAGCCGCCCGGCACCAGAATGCCATGCACATGCTCCAGGAAAGGAGCCGGGTCTTCACGCTCGAAGGTTTCGCTTTCGATCCAGTCGAGATTGACCTTCACCCGATTGGCGATTCCACCGTGCGCCAGCGCCTCCATGAGAGACTTATACGCATCCTTGAGGCCGGTATATTTACCGACAATGGCGACCGTGACCTCACCTTCCGGGTTGCGCACCCGGGTTTCGATATCAGTCCAACGCTTCAGATTCGGTGCAGGCGCAGGCTCAATATGGAAGGCGGAGAGCACTTCACGATCCAACCCTTCCGCATGATAGGCCGACGGCACGGCATAGATGTTATCAACATCGCGGGCCTCAATCACCGCGCTTTCCGGCACATTACAGAATAGCGCGAGCTTGCGGCGTTCCTCACGCGGAATCTCGCGATCCGTCCGGCACAGCAGCAAATCCGGCTGAATGCCGATGGAGCGCAGCTCCTTCACCGAATGCTGTGTCGGCTTCGTCTTCAGTTCTCCCGCAGAGGGGATATAGGGCATGAGCGTGAGATGGATGAAGATGGCATGCCCGCGCGGCAATTCATTCTTCAACTGACGGGTCGCCTCAAAGAAGGGCAGGCCTTCAATATCTCCGACCGTACCGCCCACTTCGACCAGAACGAAGTCATACCCCTCATTCCCATCAAGAACGAAATCCTTGATGGCGTTGGTCACATGCGGAATCACCTGCACGGTGGCGCCGAGATAATCGCCGTGCCGCTCCTTAGTGAGGATATCCATATAGATGCGGCCGGTGGTGATATTGTCCTGCCTCGTAGCCGGGCGCCCCGTGAACCGCTCATAATGGCCCAGATCCAGATCCGTCTCGGCCCCATCATCCGTCACGAAGACTTCGCCGTGCTGATACGGACTCATCGTGCCCGGATCGACATTCAGATAAGGATCCAGCTTGCGCAAGCGCACCGTGTAGCCGCGTGCCTGAAGCAAGGCACCCAAGGCCGCGGAGGCGAGCCCCTTGCCCAGGGAAGACACGACGCCGCCGGTGATAAAGATATAGCGCGCCATGGACAGACCTCACCTCAACAAACATGATTCAGCGAGCCGAGAACCGCTGCTCTCGCCTCGCTCGACAAAAATGAATGCCGCCGACACATACCGGCGGCACGAAACTCACTGAGACTGCGGAACCTGAGGGCCCGCCGGTACAGTTCCTGCCCCTTCAGGAGCGCCGGACTGCGCGCCATTGGGAGAAATCTGATCCAGAATCGTCGCCCCTCCAGCCCCCGGTGCTGCGGGCGCAGTCTGGCCGGGCACAGATGGCTGAAGCAGGGAACTGCCCCCACGATTCCACCCGGCAGACATGGTCAGGGTCAGAGACGTGATGAAAAAGAGCGCTGCGAGAATGGCTGTGGCCCGTGTCAGCAGATTAGCAGAACCGCGTGCGGTGAAAAAACCGCCACCGCCGCCGCCACCGCCACCGCCAATACCAAGGCCCCCGCCTTCAGAGCGCTGAATCAGCACCACACCAATAAGAGCGAGCACCACCAGAAGGTGAATGACAATCAGAACCGTCTGCATGGAATCCATCATGTTCGCGCCAGCACCAGCCCATGGGTTGGCGCGCCAGTTGCCGGGTCTCTACACGATCAGAACCGCGGAGGGAAGCCCGCTGGGGTCGATATCCCAGCTTCAGCCATTCGAGAGAAGCACATTAATGTGTATGCCAACTGAATGAAGCGTGCAAATGCCCCCTGCCTCACCAACCCTGAAAGCAGCATCCGGGCGCACGATTCGAGCTTCTCATATCTTCATCTCGATCTGTGAGCACGCGTTCCGATCCACCACCACGTGGTAAGCAACAGCCTTTCCAGCCCACTTCATACGTGCGCAACTTGACATTCCCACAAGGTTAAGGCTACTTGCGCCACCACGAGCGGCCGCATTGGCAGCGCGTCCGTCTTTCTATTGCTGAATCGAAACAGTCCGCGCGCGGCTCAAGCGGGCGCAAGGAAAATAAAATGGCCAAGGCTGCAACCATCAAGATCAAGCTCCTGTCCACTGCGGATACGGGTTCGTTCTACGTCACCAAAAAGAATTCCCGCACCAAGACCGACAAGCTCGTGCTCAAGAAGTACGATCCGGTCGTGCGCAAGCATGTGGAGTTCCGTGAAACCAAGATCAAGTGATCTTGCGTGGCCGGAAAATGATGAACGCTTGGCTTAAAGCCTGCGTATCGGATGATCGAAAGGCGCCTCAGGGCGCCTTTCTTTTTTCCAGAGCTGCACAGCCCTCTTCCATCATTTGGCTACGCCATTCTGATAAACTACATCAGTTCAAACACTCAAAATGGCCCATCGCATGACCGCGCTCAAGCTTCGGCTCCAGGCCTTCTGGAGGCACCCTTTTAGCAAACACAAGCGTGAGGCGTTCTCTCGGAATGATTATACGGCCTGGCTGCGGCGCTATGCCGTGCTAGATGACACACATCGCGCGGCTATGAGGGATGAGATCGCTAGCTGGGAAAATGCGCCCACCATTTCGATCGTGATTCCTGTCTATAATCCGAACCTCGAATGGCTTCAGGCCGCCATTGATTCCGTCACCCGCCAGATCTATCCGCACTGGGAAATCTGCATGGCGGATGATTGCTCGACAGACCCGCAGGTTCGCCCCTTTCTCAGCCGTCTTGCAGAACAGGATTCGCGCGTCAAGCTGACCCTGCGTGAACGCAATGGCCACATCTCAGCCGCATCAAACAGCGCGATGGAACTTGCCAGCGGCTCCTGGATGGCTCTGCTTGATCAGGATGACCTGCTGCCAGAAGATGCTCTCTTCTATGTCGCACGTGCCATTCATAGAGACCCCGCGCTGCAATTCATCTATTCCGATGAAGACAAGATCCGGGAGAATGGCACACGCTTCGATCCCAGCTTCAAGCCGAACTGGAATCTGGACCTTCTGCGTGCCCAGAATATCGTTTCCCATCTTGGTGTATACCGGCTTGATCGTGTGCGTGAAATCGGCGGCTTCCGCGAGGGGTTTGAAGGCGCGCAGGATCACGACCTTGTCCTGCGCCTGACTGAACAGCTCAACCCCAGCCAGATCCATCATATTCCGCGGGTGCTCTACCACTGGCGTGCGCACCACAAGAGTACGGCAAAGACTGTCAGCAACAAGGATTACGCTTCTCTGGCAGGGCAGAAGGCCCTCACCGGGCATCTAGCCCGCGTGGGTATTGCCGGCCACGTTGAGATCCTCACCAGCGGTGTCTATCGAGTACACTATGCTCTGCCAGAGACCCCGCCGCAGGTCACGCTCATCATTCCGACACGGAATGGACTGGCGCTTGTGCGTCAATGCATAGAATCCATTCTCAAAAAAACCCTCTATCCGAACTACGATATAATTCTGGTTGATAATAATTCGGATGACCCTGAAGCCCTGCGTTACTTCAGTGAACTGAATAAAAATCCAAATATTCGTGTTTTACGTGATGAGCGCCCATTCAATTATTCAGCCATCAACAACAATGCAGTTGCACATGCTGAGGGCACCTATGTTGCCCTCATCAATAATGACATTGAGGTGATCTCACCCGAATGGCTCAACGAGATGATTGGCTTCGCCATCCAGCCGGAAGTTGGGGTCGTGGGAGCACGGCTCTGGTACCCCGATAACCGTCTTCAGCACGGTGGAGTCATTCTCGGACTTGGCGGCGTTGCAGGCCATGCACATAAGTTTTTGCGCCGCAAATCCAATGGCTATCTCAAGCGCGGTATTCTCCCGCAAAGCCTCAGCGCCGTAACGGCGGCCTGCTTTGTGGTGCGCAAAAGCATTTACCAGGATGTTGGTGGGTTGGACGCCGAGCATCTGAAGGTTGCCTTCAATGATGTCGACTTCTGTCTCAGAGTACGCGAAGCCGGTTACCGCAATGTCTGGACGCCCTATGCCGAGCTCTATCATCATGAATCGGCCAGTCGTGGCAGCGAGGATACACCAGAAAAGCAGGCCCGCTTCCGTTCCGAAATGGACTATATGATGACCCGGTGGAAGGATATCCTCCCCCAAGATCCAGCCTACAATCTCAACCTGACTCGCGATCGTGAGGACTTTTCCTACTCCTGGCCTCCGCGCACAGAAGGCGACCCAACGCTGGCGTCCTGACTTGTTGCTCAATGCAACAATCGTCTGCAAGTCAGCTTGGCCCAATAAAAAAGGCGACCATCTGGTCGCCTTTTTCATATTCAAATAGCGAAAGCCTCAGGCGGCTTCAGCTTCATCAGCGGCTGCCGTACGGGCACGATCAGCAGCACCCTTGGCTTCCACATCACGATCGACAAACTCGATCACGGCCACAGGCGTGCAGTCACCATAGCGGAAACCAGCCTTGATGATGCGCGTGTAACCGCCCGGACGCTCCTTGTAACGGGGAGCGAGCACGTCGAACAGCTTGCGCACCACGGCCGGATCACGCAGCTCTGCAATGGCCTGACGACGCGCGTGCAGATCACCGCGACGGGCAAGCGTCACCAGCTTTTCGACGACCGGACGAAGATCCTTCGCCTTGGGCAGGGTGGTGACAATCTGCTCATGGGTGATGAGCGCACCGGCGAGATTGGAGAACATCGCCTTGCGATGCTCTGCCGTACGATTGAACTTGCGATGTACCTTGCCGTGACGCATGACGGCGAACTCCTAAGCTTACGGCGCACGAGCCGATAAAGACGCGGCCCGTGCCGCAACCAGATCTGAGATCAGAAGTGCTCTTCGAAGCGCTTGGCCAGCTCTTCGATATTCTCCGGCGGCCATCCGGGAACTTCCATTCCAAGATGCAGGCCAAGAGAAGCCAGAACTTCCTTGATCTCGTTCAGCGACTTTCGACCGAAGTTCGGAGTCCGGAGCATTTCCGTCTCGCTCTTCTGGATCAGGTCGCCAATATAAACGATGTTGTCGTTCTTCAGGCAATTGGCGGAACGCACGGAAAGCTCCAGTTCGTCCACCTTCTTGAGAAGTGCCGGGCTGAACGGCAGGGTCTGGATCGCCGTCGCCTCGCTTTCGCGCTTCGGCTCCTCGAAATTGACGAAGATTTCCAGCTGGTCCTGAAGGATGCGCGCGGCATAGGCCAATGCATCTTCAGCCGTGATCGAGCCATCAGTCTCAATCTGCATGGTCAGCTTGTCATAATCAAGAATCTGTCCTGCACGGGTGTTTTCCACCTTGTAGGACACCTTGCGCACCGGCGAGTAAAGGCTGTCGATCGGAATGAGACCGATCGGAGCATCCTCAGGACGATTCCGGTCTGCAGGAACATAGCCCTTGCCGGTATCCACCGTGAACTCCACCCGCAACTCCGCACCTTCATCAAGAGTGCAGATCGGCAGGTTCGGGTTCAGCACCTGAACATCGCCAACGGTCTGAATGTCACCGGCATACAGCACGCCGG
The DNA here is from genome assembly GCA_050252035.1 of Xanthobacter sp. Taxonomy (GTDB): domain Bacteria; phylum Pseudomonadota; class Alphaproteobacteria; order Rhizobiales; family Xanthobacteraceae; genus Xanthobacter. The sequence goes on along the minus strand of JBFWLR010000007.1, from coordinate 13,541 downwards.
GACCAACTTTCTTTGCCACCATGCGCTTGGGCCCGTCGCCCTGCATACGGATGGCAACATCCTTCACATTCAGGATGATGTCCGTCACATCTTCCCGCACACCCGGAATTGACGAGAACTCGTGGAGCACACCGTCAATGTGGATGGAGGTGACTGCGGCACCCTGAAGCGAGGAGAGAAGAATGCGACGCAGGGCATTACCCAGCGTCATGCCAAAACCCCGCTCCAGCGGCTCGGCGACGACAGTCGCGAAACGCTCGGGATCCTGACCAGGATGAACCTGCAGCTTTTCGGGTTTGATCAGCTCTTGCCAGTTCTTCTGAATCACTTGCATCACCTTGTATTCTCGCCAGGCCATAGCCAATCCGGTGCGGCCGACCTTTACCGGAAACCATGACCCGTCCCTTCACGGGAGGAGAAACCGGGCAGAAGACCCGCAGGACCATGCGGGCCCGCGGGGAATGGCGGATCAGACGCGACGACGCTTGCGCGGACGGCAACCATTGTGCGGGATCGGGGTCACGTCACGAATAGAGGTGACGAGGAAGCCCGCAGCCTGAAGCGCGCGCAGGGCGGATTCACGTCCCGAACCGGGGCCGGAAACTTCCACCTCGAGGGTGCGCATGCCATGCTCGGCAGCCTTACGACCGGCATCCTCAGCAGCAACCTGGGCCGCATAAGGTGTGGACTTGCGAGAGCCCTTGAAACCCATCGCACCAGCGGAGGACCAGGAAATCGTGTTCCCCTGCGCGTCCGTAATGGTGATCATGGTGTTATTAAACGAGGCATTCACATGCGCAACGCCGGAAGCGATATTCTTACGCTCGCGACGACGAACGCGAGTGGTGTCCTTAGCCATTCTTCAGTCCTTCAAACACGCCCGTAACGCCAGGCGCTCGGGATGGCATAAAATGCCAAAGCATATAAGGGACGTGAGCCACGCCCCTCTTTTCTCAACGAGCGAAAGCGCTCACTTCTTCTTGCCGGCGATCGGCTTTGCGGGTCCCTTGCGGGTACGCGCATTGGTGTGAGTGCGCTGGCCACGCACCGGCAGGCCACGACGATGGCGCAGACCGCGATAGCAACCAAGGTCCATGAGACGCTTGATGTTCATCGCCACTTCACGACGCAGATCACCTTCAACGAGGTAATCCTGATCGATCGCCTCACGGATCTGAAGAATCTCCTGATCCGTCAACTGGTTCACACGCCGCTCAGCAGCGATACCGACCTTCTCGACAATTTCCTCGGCCTTCTTGGCACCGATGCCGTGGATGTACTGAAGCGCGATCACAACGCGCTTGTTGGTCGGGATATTTACACCAGCAATACGAGCCACTGCTCACTCCATATTTATTCATCAGGCCACGCCTGACACAAAACTCCCACGTCCGGTGGAGGCCGGCCCTTGCAGGAGACGCTCCACTCCCATGCTGGAAGTGAAGCAACCAACAGGATCATGGAAAAGAGATAGGCTCCTTAAGGGATTCTTCCCGAATGGTCAAGAAGCCACACTACCTAAGACCATCAGATACGAAAAAGGAGGGCAACGCCCTCCTCTCTCCGGCTACACACATCAGGCCTCAGTTCTTCGCCAGAGCCGCATCCAGTGCACCCGCAACCGCATCAATCGCAGCCATACCATCAATCTGCTGAAGCTGCCCCTTGCCTTTATAGTAAGGCGCCACAATCGCGGTGTCACGATTATAGGCTTCAAGACGCGTCTTGAAAACTTCCGGGTCGTCATCTTTGCGGACAGCTTCACCTTTGGCCTTGGCTTCTGCCGCACGATTGATGATCCGGTCAACCAGCTTACCCTGATCAACAACCAGCTCAACAACCGCATCAAGCTCAAGGCCCTTCTCGGCCAGCATCTTATCCAGCGCTTCCGCCTGAGCGACCGTCCGCGGAAAACCGTCCAGAATGAAGCCATTCTGGGCATCCGCTTCAGACAAGCGATCAGCAATGATGCCAACCACGATCTCGTCCGAAACAAGACCTCCGGATTCCATCACTTCCTTGGCCTTCAGGCCAATCGGCGTCTCAGCCTTCACAGCAGCGCGCAGCATATCACCCGTGGACAACTGCACAATGCCATGGCGCTCGACCAAACGCTGCGCCTGGGTTCCCTTCCCCGCCCCCGGGGGTCCGAGCAGAACCAGTCTCATCACTTTCTCCTCCCGCCACGCAGTTTGGCCTTCTTCACCAGGCCTTCATACTGGTGAGCCAACAGATGCCCCTGAACCTGTGCAACAGTATCCATCGTCACGCTAACCACGATCAGCAGAGACGTTCCACCGAAATAGAACGGAAGAGCCGCATATGAAATCAGCAGTTCGGGGAATAGGCAAACGGCCGCGATATAGGCAGCACCAACCACAGTGATCCGAGTCAGGACATAATCAATATATTCCGCAGTCCGCTCACCGGGGCGAATTCCGGGAATGAACCCGCCATGCTTCTTCAGATTGTCCGCCGTTTCCACCGGATTGAAGACAATAGCCGTATAGAAGAAGCAGAAAAACACGATCAGCAGCACATACAATGCCATATAGAGGGGCTGCCCATGCGCCAAAAAGGCCGTGATCGACTGCAGCCAGACCGGCCCGTCATTCTGCGTGAAACTCGCGACGGTGGTCGGAATCAGCAGCAGTGAAGATGCGAAGATCGGGGGAATAACACCCGATGTATTCAGCTTCAGCGGCAAATGAGACGACTGCCCTTCATAGACGCGGTTACCCACCTGACGCTTCGGATACTGGATCAGAAGCCGGCGCTGTGCGCGCTCCATAAACACGATGAAGGCAATGACCACAACAGCCACGACGAGAACGCCCAGAATGGCGACCGTCGAGATTGCACCTTCACGCCCCAGCTCCAGCGTACGGATGAAGGCACCCGGCAGTTCGGCAACGATACCGCCAAAGATGATCAGCGATGTCCCATTGCCAATACCACGCGAGGTAATCTGCTCGCCCAGCCACATCAGAAACATGGTGCCCCCCGTCAGGGTAACCACCGTACTGATGCGGAAGAACCAGCCAGGATCCGCCACAACATTTCCGGAACTTTCCAGGCCAACAGCAATGCCATAAGCCTGAAAAACAGCCAGAACGACCGTCAGGTAGCGCGTATATTGATTGATCTGCTTGCGCCCGGACTCGCCCTCTTTCTTCAGCGCTTCAAGCGTCGGGGAGACACTGGTCAGCAGCTGTATGATGATCGAGGCTGAGATATAGGGCATAATGTTCAGGGCAAAGATGGCCATCCGTTCGACGGCACCGCCCGAGAACATGTTGAAGAGCCCGATAATGCCGCCTTGCGCGCCCTTGAAGACGTCTGCAAGTGCATCGGGGTTGATTCCCGGCATGGGAATATATGTACCAAGCCGGTAAACAATAAGCGCGCCCAAGGTGAACCAAATACGCTTCTTCAGCTCATCAGCCTTGCCGAAAGCACTGAAGTTCAGGTTCGCCGCGAGTTGTTCCGCCGCCGAGACCATGCCTTACTCCGCTGGATGCCGCTTCTTGAGAAGCAGTCCTGATGAAGGGCGGTTTCGCGGCACCATGAGCGCCAATGCATCGCCCTGTAAAGACCCTGGCATTAAACCAAGATTTGAGAGCGATTTGCACGGCGAGAGCCGCGCCGCGCACAGAAAATGGCCGGGCACATGGCCCGGCCAGACTTTCAGACTGCTTCGTCTTCAGCCTTGGGAGGGTTCAGGACAACAACCTGACCACCCGCAGCTTCGACAGCCTGCATGGCAGACTTGGTCGCGTAGGCCACCTCAAGGGTCACCTTCGCCTTCAGCTCACCACTGCCCAGAACACGCACACCCGCCTTGGGACGGCGCACGACACCAGCAGCGACAAGCGCGGCGGCATTAACAGGCTGAGCGATATCCAGCTTGCCCGCATCAATCGCCGTCTGCAGACGCCCGAGGGTGACCTCGTTGTAATCAAGGCGGAAGATGTTGTGGAAGCCACGCTTCGGCAGACGCCGATGCAGCGGCATCTGACCACCTTCAAATCCCTTGATGGCAACGCCGGTACGGGACGTCTGTCCCTTCACACCGCGACCACCCGTCTTGCCCTTGCCAGAGCCAATGCCACGACCCACACGCATGCGCTTCTTGCGAGCACCGGCATTATCACGAATTTCATCGAGCTTCATGGCCCAACTCCTCACTCGCCCTCGACCACACGGACGAGATGGGCGACCTTCGCGATCATACCGCGCACGGCCGGCGTATCCTTGAGAGTGGAGCGACGATGCCGCTTGTTCAGTCCCAGACCGACCAGAGTTGCCTGCTGGTCAGCCGGACGACGGATCGGCGAACCGATCTGCTCCACAGTGATTCTTTTTTCGCTCATGACGCGTTCCTATCTTTCGGCCCGCGTCAGTCCGTCGCTTCCGCGTCTTCAACGCGGCGGCGAGACTGAAGCTGAGAAACCTTGAGACCACGACGCGCGGCAACCGAGCGCGGGCTATCCTGGTTCTTAAGGGCGTCAAACGTTGCACGAATCATGTTGTACGGATTGGAAGACCCAAAAGACTTCGCCACCACATCATTCATGCCAAGGGTCTCAAAGACCGCACGCATCGGTCCGCCCGCGATGATCCCGGTACCAGCAGGGGCCGCACGCAGAACGACCTTGCCTGCACCATGATGCCCATGGACATCGTGGTGCAGCGTCCGGCCTTCTCGCAGCGGCACGCGAATCATTGAGCGCTTCGCGCTCTCCGTTGCCTTGCGAATAGCTTCTGGTACTTCACGGGCCTTGCCATGACCAAAACCAACGCGACCTTTCTGATCACCAACCACGACCAGTGCAGCAAAGCCGAAACGACGTCCGCCCTTCACTACCTTGGCCACACGGTTGATATGGACAAGCTTGTCCACAAACAGATTGTCGCGATCTTCGCGCTCCTGGCGCGATTCCCTTTCACGGGCCATTTTCGCTCGTCCTCGCGTCAGAACTGAAGGCCGCCCTCACGGGCACCTTCGGCGAGCGCCTGAACGCGCCCATGATAGATATATGCACCGCGATCGAACACGACAGATGTCACGCCCTTCGCCTGTGCACGCTCAGCCACCAGCTTGCCGATGACACGAGCTGCATCCTTGTCCGCACCAGTCTTCAGGGAAGAACGCATGTCCTTCTCGAGGCTGGAAGCCGCTGCAAGGGTCACCCCGTTGGTGTCATCGATAACCTGGGCATAAATATGCTGTGAAGTCCGATGCACTGACAGACGCGGACGTCCGTTTGCAGCATTGCGGATAGCTCTGCGCACCTTGGCTTTACGGCGCGCAACCGCATCCAAATCCTTAGCCATGGTCGCCTCCGTTACTTCTTCTTACCTTCCTTACGGAAGATGAATTCACCCGCATACTTCACACCCTTGCCCTTATAGGGTTCCGGCGGACGGAACTTGCGGATCTCGGCAGCGACCTGACCAACCTTCTGGCGATCCATACCAGCCACGATAACCTCAGTGGGCTTCGGGGTGGTGATCTGAATGCCTTCAGGAATAGCGTAAATCACATCGTGACTGTAACCCAGCGAGAGGTTCAGGTTCTTGCCCTGAACAGCCGCCTTGTAACCCACACCGGTGATCTCGAGCTTCTTTTCGAAACCCTTGGTGACACCATCGACGAGGTTTGCCACCAGCGTGCGGGACAGACCCCACATCGCACGATGACGGGACGTTTCACCATTCATGGACAGAATGATTTCCGAACCCTCAATCTTCGCGGAGATTTCATCCACGATCGTCACCTCAAGAGCACCCTTAGGGCCCTTGACCTTCACCGTCTGTCCTTCCAGCTTGGTGGTGACACCAGCGGGAATGGCGACGGGAAGCTTGCCGATTTTCGACATCTCTTTCTCCCTCGCCTCAGAACACAGTGCAGAGAACTTCGCCGCCAACATTCTTGTCACGGGCTTCGTGGTCGGCCATCACACCCTGAGGCGTGGAGACAACCGCAATACCCAGACCATTGGCAACCCGGGGAAGATTCTTCACCGAGGCGTAAACACGACGACCTGGCTTGGAAACGCGGGAAATTTCCCGGATCACAGGCTGACCATCGAAATATTTGAGTTCGATCTCAAACTCGCTGCGGCCATTGCCATGATCCGTTGCACTATAGCCACGGATATAGCCTTCGTCGCGCAGCACCTCGAGAACGCTGGCGCGCAGACGGGACCCCGGAGTGGAAGTCTTGTCCTTACGACGCAGCTGAGCGTTCCGGATGCGAGTGATGAGATCGCCGATCGGATCATTCACGGACATACTGCCCTCCTCACCAGCTCGACTTGACCAAGCCAGGAACCATGCCCTGGTTACCCAGCTCACGCAGAGCCACACGGCTCATCTTGAGCTTCCGGTAGAAGGCACGGGGGCGACCCGTCACTTCACAACGATTACGAATCCGGATGCGCGCACCATTGCGGGGCATTTCCGCAAGCTTCAGCGTCGCCTGGAAACGCTCCTCGAGCGGGAGAGTCTTGTCATTCACGATCGCCTTCAGACGCGCACGCTTTGCCGCCTGGTTAGCCACCAGCTTGCGACGTCGCTCATTCGTCTCGATCGCGCTTTTCTTCGCCATCTTTTGCTCCTGTTCTCCGCGTCTGAGGGCGATTCGCACCACTCACGGCCGGAAAATCACTCGAAACATTTGCCACGCAAGGACAAACCTCACGCAAGGGGCATCAAGCCCCTCCAATCACTGACGGAAAGGGAAGTTAAAGGCCTTCAGAAGGGCGCGAGCCTCTTCATCAGACTTAGCAGTGGTGCACACGATCACATCCATCCCCCAGATCTGCTCGACACGGTCGTAGTTGATCTCGGGGAACACAATGTGCTCCTTAATGCCCATGGCATAATTCCCACGACCATCAAAGCTCTTGGAGTTCAAACCACGAAAGTCACGAACGCGCGGCAGCGCAATCGTCACTAGCCGATCAAGGAACTCATACATGCGAACCTTGCGCAGCGTGACCTTGGTGCCGACAGGCTGACCTTCACGCAGACGGAAGTTCGAGACAGCCTTGCGAGCGCGCGTCAAAACCGGCTTCTGACCGGCAATAAGACCCAGCTCGGCCGCTGCATTAGTCACCTTCTTGGTGTCCGCAGTAGCCTCGCCGATACCCATATTGATGACGACTTTTTCGATTGACGGAACCTGCATCGGGTTCTTGTAACCGAATTCTTCGATCATCTTCTGACGCACAACAGTGTCATAGTGCGTACGCAGCTTGGGAACGTAGATTTCCTCAGCCATCGATCTTCTCCCCGGAGCGCTTCGCAACGCGAACCTTGCTCCCGTCCTCAAGCACCTCAAATCCAACGCGAGTCGGCTTGCCATCCTTGGGATCAGCAACGGCAATGTTCGACAGGTGGACAGGGGCCTCCTTGGAGATGATCCCGCCTTCCTGGCTCTGCGTCTGGCGCTGATGGCGCTTGACGATATTCACACCGCGAACGAGCGCACGCTCTTCCTTCGGCATGACCTGAATAACTTCACCGCTACGACCCTTGTCGCGACCGGCGAGAATGACGACCTTGTCGCCCTTCTTGATCTTAGCGGCCATCACAGCACCTCCGGCGCCAGCGAAATGATCTTCATATGGTTCTTGGCGCGAAGCTCGCGCGGAACCGGCCCGAAGATACGGGTGCCGACAGGCTCTTTGTTGTTGTTGATAAGAACGGCAGCATTCTTATCAAAACGGATCACCGATCCGTCGCCGCGACGAATATCCTTGGCGGTACGAACCACCACGGCCTTCATCACATCACCCTTCTTCACACGACCACGCGGAATCGCTTCCTTGACCGACACCACGATGATGTCGCCAACATGCGCATATTTACGCTTGGAGCCGCCGAGCACCTTGATGCACATGACACGACGCGCGCCGGAATTGTCCGCCACGTCGAGATTGGTCTGCATCTGGATCATGACGCACCTGTTCTCGTCATCCGGCACAACCGGTCGCCCGGCCTTGCCTTAACCCTTGTTTTACCGTGCCCGCTCATCGAAACACGGCATGCCGCGATGCGGTCTCCTCTCCCCTTCCCTTCAGAAAGGAACGGACCCAGCATCGGAGCGATTCTCTCACCCGGATGCTATGCCCCGGATGAGAGATAATTTCAAGACCTCAAACCACTGCGCGCTTCTCACCCTGGACAACAATCCAGTTCTTGAGCTTCGACAGAGGACGGTGCTCTTCGATCCAAACCGTATCGCCCACTTTCCAGGCGTTCTGCTCGTCATGAGCATGATACTTCTTGGACCGACGAACGGTCTTTTTCAGCAACGGATGAGTGAAGCGACGCTCCACCCGCACCACGACGGTCTTGTCCGTCTTGTCGCTCACCACGACGCCCTGGAGCACGCGCTTCGGCATCGCTTCCTCACTTCGCCTTCTGCGCCGGCGAACCGGCACTGTTCTGATTCTGCATGGTCTTGATACGCGCGATTGTACGGCGAATATCCTTAGACCGAGCGGTATTTTCCAGCTGCCCGGTGGCCTTCTGGAATCGCAGATTAAACTGCTCTTTCTTCAGCTTCAGCAGCTCATCGGCGAGCTGATCGGGGCTGAGGGCCCGAACGTCCTCGGCTTTCATGAGCCTCTCCTCACTCGGCGATGCGCTGGATGAAGCGCGTCTTGATCGGCAGCTTAGCAGCCGCAAGAGTCAGAGCTTCACGCGCAAGCTCAGCGCTCACGCCATCAATCTCGAACATGATGCGACCGGGCTTGACCTTGGCGGCCCAGTATTCCGGCGAGCCTTTGCCCTTACCCATACGCACTTCGGTGGGCTTGGCAGAGACCGGCACATCGGGGAACACGCGGATCCACACGCGCCCGGCACGCTTCATGTGCCGGGTCATCGCGCGACGCGCAGCTTCAATCTGGCGCGCCGTGACACGCTCCGGCTCCAACGCCTTAAGGCCGAATTCACCGAAGTTCAGTTCCGTACCGCCCTTGGCAACGCCGTGAATGCGTCCCTTGAACTGCTTGCGGAACTTGGTGCGCTTGGGTTGCAGCATGGCTTAAACGCCTTCTTTCTCTTTGGCCGTCAAGCGCGCTCACGGTCACCGCGATCACGCCGCGAAGGACGCGAAGAGGGACCAGATTCCGCTTCAGCCTGGCGCTTTTCCTGCGCCATGGGATCATGCTCCAGGATCTCACCCTTGAAGATCCAGACTTTGACACCACAGGTGCCGTAGGTCGTGAAGGCGGTGGCAGTACCGTAATCCACGTCGGCGCGCAAGGTGTGCAGCGGCACGCGACCTTCACGATACCATTCCAGACGGGCGATTTCCGCACCACCAAGACGACCGGAGCAGTTAATACGAATGCCTTCGGCACCCAGACGCATGGCGGACTGAACCGCACGCTTCATGGCGCGACGAAATGCCACACGACGCTCAAGCTGCTGAGCGATCGACTCAGCGACCAGCCGCGCGTCCGTCTCGGGCTTGCGCACCTCGACGATATTGATGAAGACTTCCGAGGTGGTCATCTCGGAGACCTTCTTGCGCAGCTTGTCGATGTCTGCACCCTTCTTGCCGATCACCACACCCGGACGCGCCGAGTAGATGGTCACGCGGCACTTCTTGTGCGGACGCTCGATAACCACTTTAGACACCGCCGCCTGACGCAGCTGCTTGAGCAGCATCTTACGGATCTTGATGTCCTCGTGCAGGAGATTGCCATAGTCGCCCTTATTGGCAAACCAGCGGCTATCCCATGTACGGTTGATGCCGAGCCGAAGCCCAACCGGATTGACCTTCTGACCCATCAGGCCCGCTCCTCGACTTCCCGAACCACGATGGTGATGTGGGAGAAGGGCTTTTCGATGCGAGAGGCGCGACCACGCGCCCGCGGTGAAAACCGCTTCATCACCAAGCCCTTGCCCACATGCGCCTCTGCGACGACCAGATCGTCGACATCGAGCTCATGATTATTCTCGGCATTGGCGATCGCGCTCTCAAGGCACTTCTTCACATCGCGGGCGATCCGCTTGTGAGAAAACTCAAGATCTGCGAGCGCCGTCGCCACCTTCTTGCCGCGAATGAGACCCGCGACGAGGTTTAGCTTCTGAGGCGAGACGCGCAGATTACGCGCGACCGCCTTTGCTTCGTTATCCGCGAGCGCGCGCGGCTTTGCCTGCTTACCCATGGCTAATCACCGCCGCTTCGACTTCTTGTCGGCCGCGTGCCCATAATAGGTGCGCGTGGGAGCAAACTCCCCAAACTTGTGGCCGATCATATCCTCGGTCACTGCAACAGGCACATGCTTCTGCCCATTGTAGACACCGAACGTAATGCCCACGAACTGGGGCAGAATGGTGGAGCGCCGGCTCCAGATCTTGACAACGTCCCTACGCGGGGATGCCTGCGCGGCTTCCGCCTTTTTCAGCAGGTATCCATCGACAAAGGGCCCTTTCCAAACCGAACGAGTCATCTGTCAGGCCCTCACTTCTTCCGCTTGTGGCGACTGGACACGATGAACTTGTCCGTCGCCTTGTTATTGCGGGTGCGCTTGCCCTTCGTGGGGAATCCCCACGGTGTGACCGGATTACGGCCACCAGACGTACGACCCTCACCACCACCATGCGGGTGGTCAACCGGGTTCATGGTAACGCCACGGTTATGCGGCTTGCGGCCCAGCCAGCGATTACGACCGGCCTTGCCCAGCGCCGTGTTCATGTGGTCTGGATTGGAGACTGCACCAACAGTCCCGTAGCAAGCACCCAGAACCAAGCGCTGTTCGCCAGAGTTCAAACGCAGAATGACATAACCGTGATCACGGCCAACGATCTGCGCATAGGTACCAGCCGAACGTGCAATCTGACCGCCCTTGCCGGGCTTCAGCTCGACATTGTGGACAATCGTACCGACCGGCAGGTTACCCAACTGGCCTGCATTGCCAGGCTTCACATCCACCTGGGCAGCCGCAATGACCCGATCACCAACAGCCAGACGCTGCGGCGCCAGAATATAGGCAAGGTCACCATCTTCATACTTCAGCAGGGCAATGAACGCCGTACGGTTCGGATCATATTCAATCCGTTCCACAGTGGCTGCCATGTCGCGCTTATTGCGCTTGAAGTCAACCAGACGATAGCTCTGCTTGTGACCACCACCACGGAAACGAACCGTGATACGGCCATTATTGTTACGGCCACCGGAGGACGACTTGCCCTCCGTCAGGCTCTTCACCGGCTTGCCTTTGTAAAGGCCGGACCGGTCGACGATCACGAGCTGGCGGAGGCCCGGCGTGACCGGCTTGAAATGCTTCAGCGCCATGGTCTTATCCCGTTCCCCTCAGTTCACAGGCCCGTGGTGATGTCGATCTTCTGGCCCTCTTCGAGGGTCACGACCGCCTTCTTGACGTCATTCTGGACGCCACGACGACCGCGGAAGAACTTCACCTTACCCTTGCGGACCAGCGTGTTAACGCTCTTCACCTTCACGTCGAAAAGCTTTTCCACGGCCTCCTTGATCAGGGGCTTTGTGGCAGTCTTCGCAACATTGAAGACGACCTTGTCCTGCTCGCTCGCATTCGTCGCCTTTTCGGTGATGACGGGCGAGAGGATCACGTCGTAATGACGCGGCTCGATATTGCGCGCGGAACTCATTTGAAGCGCGCCTCCAGCGCGTCCAGAGCGGCCTTGGTCAGGACCAGCTTGTCGCGACGCAGGATGTCATAAACATTGATGCCCTGCACGGGCAGCACATCGACATAAGGAAGATTGCGCGCGGCCAGGGCCACATTTTCTTCCACCTGCGCCCCGTCAATGATCAGCACCGACGCCCAGCCAAGCTGTGCGAAGCGCTCCTTCAGGGCCTTTGTCTTCGGATCAGTGACCGACATCTTGTCGAGCACCACGATGCTGTCCGCCTTCAGCTTGGAAGACAGAGCATGCTTCAGCGCCAGGGCGCGAACCTTCTTCGGCAGCTCGATCGCATGAGAGCGAACGACTGGCCCGAAAGCGCGGCCACCACCACGGAACTGTGGAGCAGAAGCGGCACCATGACGGGCATTACCCGTACCCTTCTGCTTGTACAGCTTCTTGGTCGTGCGGTTGATTTCCGAACGACCCTTGGTGCGGTGCGTGCCAGCCTGACGGCGAGCGAGCTGCCAAGTCACCATGCGGTGCAGAATATCCGCGCGCGGCTCGAGACCAAAAATCTCGTCCGAAAGCGTCACGGAACCCGCATCGGTGCCTTCGAGCGTCTTGACGGTGACTTCCATCACGCGCCCTCCTCATTGCTGGCTTCGGCTGCAGGCGCAGCTTCAACAGCGCTTTCCTTCAACCGGAACGCACCGGGCTTCGGTGCATCTTCAGGCAGCCTCTTCTTCACGGCATCGCGCACAGTGATCCAGCCACCAGCATGACCAGGAACAGCACCTTCCACCGCAATCAGGCCACGCTCCACGTCAGTCATCACGACCTTGAGGTTCTGCGTGGTCACGGTCACATCACCCATGTGACCGGGCATCTTCTTGTTCTTGAAGGTCTTGCCCGGATCCTGGCGACCACCGGTCGAACCGATGGAGCGATGAGAGATGGACACACCATGCGAGGCACGAAGACCACCAAAATTATGGCGCTTCATACCACCGGCGAAGCCCTTACCAATCGTGGTACCGGTGACATCGACATACTGACCCACAACGAAGTGATCAGCAGTGATTTCGGCACCAACTGGAATCAGAGCATCCTCCGGTACACGGAACTCAGCCATCTTCCGCTTCGGCTCGACCTGAGCCACCGCAAAGTGACCGCGTTCGGCGCGGGTGACATTCTTGGGCTTGCGACGGCCAGCACCAAGCTGGACAGCGACGTAGCCATTCTTGTCGAGCGTGCGGTGAGCAACCACCTGGCAGCTATCGACTTTCAGCACAGTGACCGGCACATGTTCGCCTGCATCTGTGAAGATGCGGGTCATGCCGACCTTCTGGGCGATGACGCCTGACCTCTTGGTCATGTCTGCTCGCCTCCGATCAGAGCTTGATTTCGACGTCAACGCCGGCGGCGAGGTCGAGCTTCATCAGCGCGTCCACCGTCTGGGGCGTCGGGTCAACAATATCAAGCAAACGCTTGTGGGTACGCATCTCAAACTGCTCACGCGACTTCTTATCGATGTGCGGAGAGCGATTTACGGTGAACTTCTCGATCCGCGTGGGCAGCGGAATCGGGCCGCGCACCTGCGCACCCGTGCGCTTTGCCGTGGCGACGATCTCACGCGTCGACGCATCGAGGATGCGGTGATCGAATGCCTTCAGGCGAATTCGAATGTTCTGGCCGTTCATGGCTCAAAGGCTCCGGGCATGAGGAACGCGCGCGCTTGGTACAAGACGTTGCGCAGCGCGCTCCCGTTTCTTTTCGTTCGGCTCACTCGATGATGGAGGCGACGACGCCGGCACCCACCGTGCGGCCACCTTCACGGATAGCGAAGCGCAGCTTCTCTTCCATGGCGATCGGCACGATCAGGTTCACTTCCATCGCGATATTGTCAC
>JBFWLR010000006.1:0-231334 GCA_050252035.1 Xanthobacter sp. | reverse complement strand
TTGGGAAAATACGGCGAAAGCCGCGCCATCTGCTCATCCGTCAGCCAATACAGGTTGCTCATGTTCAGTCTCCTTGCGGAGCCTGAATCATATCGCACCCTCTCAATCAATAGGTCCTGAGCCTAGACATGCCCCAAAAGAACAGAATAGAGCCGATCAGTCGCCAGCCGGAACCGGGCAGCTCAAGTCGCCTTCCTCACAGTTGAGATAGCGCTCAAAGTCCTTGGCACGTTTCTGCGTAAGGTCGTTTGCGCACATCAACTCGGTCATTTGCGATCCGCTTCCCCCGCCGCTCGACTGGAAAGCGCACTCCGCCTTACGAAAGTTAACCCATTCCCGCTGCGCGTGGATGAGTAGCTTTGTGGCGTCGGAATCGTCCTTCAGCCTACCTACGATCTGTTTGTACAGCTCATTCAATTGTTTATCGCTCGCCGCGAACGACGCGGCGGCGCATTCATTCATCGTCATCTGGTCTTGCGGATCGGCACATTTGTCCGCCGCAGTCGCCATGGAAGGCATGGCCAAAACAACGACGGCGGCGAATATTGCGTATCTCATAAATCATCCCTCGTTGCTTGTTCAAAGTTCCAATTCAGAATGTCCTGATAAGATAGCGACTCCCACGCTCAATCCTCGGCAAGCGCTTCCAACACGAGTTCCGCAGTAATCCCGCTGCTGTACTGCTGCTGGCCTGTGATGAGGCGGCCGTCGCGAATGGCGAACGGTTCGTTCGCGCCCCGGCACAGGAAGCTGGTCCCGGCGATTCTGGCGACCTCGCTTTGGATGGTGTGCTCGTTCAACGTCATGCCGAACGCCACATTCACCGCCTCTTCCTCTTCGTCGGTGAAGCCGGTCCATTTCTTGCCCTCGGCCAACAGCTTTCCGTTGGAAAGACGGGTCCAGAGCAACAGGCAGGAGCCGTGGCAGATCAGGGTGACGATCTTCTCCTTTTCGTAAAACGACGCGATCAGTGCATGCAGCGCGGTGTCATCCCTGAAGGTCAGGAGTGGACCACCGCCGCCGGCGACCCAGACCGCGTCATAGTCGTCGACATTGATTGCGCTGATCGGAAGCGTGTTCTTCAACAGTGCTCCGAACTTTGCATGATGGACGAAGCCCAGGCTGATGAGATCGTCGGCATAGGCGCCGCCCGGCGTGCGGGGATCGCTATGGGTGTCGAACATCACCTCGCCGCCTTTCGGAGAGGCGAGGTCCACATGGTGTCCGGCCTCCGTGAACATCAGGAAGGCCCGCGTCATCTCCTCGGCGAAGAAGCCCACCGGGAAGCCCTTCAGCTCGGTCGTGTTGGAGACGATGGACAGGATACGGCGCGGCTTGCGCTTGGTTCCAATGCGGGTTTCGACTGTCAGGTCCGATGCGGGCATGTGTCGTTCCTCTGGGTTGGTGTGGGTCGACGCGCGTCGTTGCGCCATGATCGGCGATTGGCCGGCTACCCCGCGAAGCCGCCTCCATTCAGAAAGGCTTGCTCCTCCGGCGTCGTGATGCGGCCGAGCATCGGATTGCGGTGCGGAAACCGCCCGAAACGGCGGATGATGTCGCGATGGCCTTGTGCATGATCCAGCCAGGGTTGGCCGAGTTGTCCGTTCAGGCGCACGGAGATGTCCTGATCGACGCATATCTTCCGAATGCGCGAAAGGAAGGCAGAAGAACAAGCGCATCTCCGGCTCGACATCGTCCATATGCCCCGCTTCGAGCGCCTGACGGGCATAGAGCCGGGCCAACGGATCTGTAGCGTACATGTGGCCGGTGCCACGAAAGGCATTGCGCGGGTACTGGTCGGTCAGGATCAGGAGAGCGAGCGCGCCGTCGGAGGACGCCAGCCCGCCGTCGTGCTTGCGTGCCGCGACGTCCATGTGCAGGCCGAGGAAACGCTCGCGGAACGCATGATCGAAGCTGGCGGCTTCGTCAAACCAGTGCGTCGACGAAGCCGCCCAGAACGCGACGACGGCGCTCGCATCCGCTGGCGTGGCCGGCGTCGATTGCGGGGTTACCGTGGTTACAGGGATACCTATGACGCTCACCATCTCAATGCACGCCCTGCCGTACGGCCCGGTCCGCGCGGCGCTTGCGCAGCATACGCCCTTCCCAGAAGCTCACCGCCAGCATGACGATGGTGGTCGACCAGCCTATGGTGAGCAGGTCCACCTGGGGTGCGAGCGGAACCAGCGCCGCTAGCACGGCCACGCCGGCGATGTGCGAGGCAGGCACGACGCCGTAGACGACCTTCTTGTAGATGGCGCTGCCAAGCAGGTAGATCGCCGGTCCGGCGGACAGAACCAACGCATAAGAGGTTTTCACCCCGTCGTGCGGATGGGCGAGCACGAGATCGTTGCCGACGGCGGTGGCGATGATGCCGGCGACCAGGATGGCGTGGAGATAGTGGAAATAAGCGCCGATGCGTCCCGGATCGTCGGAGCGCGTGATGGTCTCCGTCGCGTCCTCGCTCGACGTCCCGAAATACAGCCACCACATGGCGAGCGTGCCGAGGAAGGTGGCAAGCGTCGCGGATAGAATGGCCGCGTCCCAGTTGTTCGTTCGAGCGAGCGTCGCCCCGGTGGCGAGCACGGTCTCGCCGAGCGCGACGATCACGAAGAGCTGGCAGCGTTCGGCGAGATGTCCGCCCTCGATGGTCCAGTCGCTGGTCTTCGAGCGGCCGAGGCCGGGAAGGGCGAAGCCGAACATGGGCGAGATGTATTCGCACAGCACCGCAATCGCCCACAGCGCAACGCGGGACCAGCCTTCCATGAAGGCTCCCGTGATCCAGAACACAGCCGCGATCATGAGCCATCCGAGCATGCGGCGATAATTGGCGGCGAGCGGATGGTCCTTGCCGAGCTCGAAGACGATATAGGCCGTCCGCCCCACCTGGATCGCGACATAGGCGAGCGCGAAGACCAGCCCCCTTTCGCCGAAGGCGCCGGGGATGGCGGCGGCCATGACGAGACCCGCCAGCATCATCGCGAAGAGCAGCGAGCGAATGCGCGGGGTGTCGGGATCGAACCAGTTGGTGACCCAGCATGTATATTGCCAGCCGAGCCAGACCGCGAACCACAGGATCAGCGTCTCGACGACGCCGGTCAGCGTCAGGTTGGTCAGAAGCTCGTGGCTGAGCTGGGTGACCGCGAACACATAGACGAGGTCGAAGAACAGCTCGGCGAAGCTGACCCTCGCGTGGTGGCCGTCGCGACGGCGCAGCAGCGGATGATGGGCGGTGGCGTGATCAGACATGGCTCATCACCGCGCCAGCCGCCAGGCAGTGAGACCGGCCACCGCCGTCGGCACGAGGAAAACGACGAGCAGGATCGGCAGTTCGTCGCGCACCGAATAACCGGCCTTCGTCACGCCGATCCACATGTTGATGAGTGAGATGATGAGCCAGGCCGGGATGAAGAGCTTTGCCGTCATGGCAAAATCGGGATCGACACCGCCCCAGAGCCTGCCGAACAGAAGAAACAGGCCGAGCAGGACGATGCCGCCGCCGATCACCATTGCCATGTGCATCTATCGATCCCCCTCAGGAAAACACGCTCAGGTTCTTTGCGATGTCCTTGCCCGCATAGGGCGGGAAGACATCCAGCTCGACATCAGGATTGCCGATCAGCATGGCCTTGGTGTTGCTCAGCGCGTCGAAGCCGGCCTTGCCGTAATATTTGCCCATGCCGCTGTTGCCGACGCCGCCGAAGGGCAGGCTGTCGATCCAGCAATGCAGGTTGGTCTGGTTGATGCAGCCGCCGAAGGAGAGGCTTTCCAGAACCAGGTCGATCGTCCCCTGATCCTTACTGAAGATATAGGCGGCGAGCGGCTTGGGCTTACGCTTGATGATGTCGATCGTCGCCTTGAGGTCGGAATAGACCAGCACCGGCAGGACGGGGCCGAACACCTCCTGTTGCAGCGCCGGATCGCTCCATTCGGAAGGATAGAGGATGGTCGGCTCGACATAGCGCGCCTCGACATCGAAGCGCCCACCATGCACGACCTTTTCGGGTAGGATGTAGGAGGCGACCCGCTCCGCGTCATGCGTGCTGATCATCCGCGCGAAATCCGGGCTCCGGCTCGGATCATCGCCATACATCTTCACGATCGAAGTCCTGAGCTTGGCGACGAAGGCGTCAGCGACGCTTTCATGCACGCAGACATAGCCCGGCGCGATGCACCATTGGCCTGAGATGGCGTTGTGGCCCCAGGCGATGCGGTCGGCGGCGATGTCGAGATTGGTGGTCGCATCGACAATGGTCGGGTTCTGTCCGCCGAGTTCGAGTAGCACTGGCGTCAGGTGCTCGGCAGCGGCACGCATCACCACCTTGCCGACGGCCGACGAGCCCGTGAAGAAGATGAAGTCGAACGGCAGCTCCAGCAGCGCCGAGATCTGTTTGCGCCCGCCCGTGACGATGCTGACGTTCTCCGGCGTGAAATAGCGCGGCACGAGATCGGCCAGCAGCGCTGCCGTGCGCGACGTGGTGTTGGCGGGCTTGAGGATCACCGTGTTGCCGGCAGCGAGCGCCGCGAGCGCCGGGTCGAGGAGCAGCAGAATCGGCGCGTTGAACGGTCCGATCACCAGCGTGACGCCGTAAGGCTCCTTGTAGATGACCCCGCGATTGCCGGTTGCTTCGAGGCCGTCCGGAATATTCACCGGCTCCGGCACCATCAGCGTCTTCAGGTTCTCGCGATAATAGCGAATCACGCCCGTCGGCACGGTGATCTCGAACAGTTGCTCGAAGGGAGGCTTGCCGAAATCCTCGTGAAGCGCCGCGCAGAGCACATCCTTGTTGTCGGTGAGCATCCGCTCCATGCGATCGAGCTGGTCGATGCGCCATTCATAGCTCTTGGTCGCATCGCTCAGGAAATGTTCGCGCTGGGCGTCGAGCATGGACTGGAACGGATTGGTCATCGCGACATCCGTTCATTTCGTGGTGTAGCCGCCGTTGACGAGGATGGTCTGGCCGGTCATCCACCAGCCTTCGGAAACCATGAAGCGGATGTAGGGGACGATGTCCTCGATGTCGGTCAGCCCGGTCTTGGAGAATTTCGACAAGGCTGCCGCCGTCTTGTGATAGGCGACGGCATCCGCGCCCTCGGCCGGATAGAAGAAAGGCGTGTCCATCGGCCCGGGACCGATCGCCGTCACCGAGATGCCGCGCTCGCCGAACTCCTTCGACGCCGCTCGCGTGAAATGCTCGACCGGCGCCTTGGTGCCGGCATAAGCGGCGTAGAAGGGCGTGAAAGCGCCGAGCAGCGAGGTGACCACGGTCAAGACCTTGCCATTGTCGTTGACGTGCTTGCCGGCCTCCTTGAGGAAGAAGAAAGCCACCTTAGAATTGACGGCGGTCATCTCGTCATATTCGGCTTCCGATATCTCGACCATCGGCTTCTTGAGCACCTTGCCAACGGTGTTGATCGCGATATCGGGCTTGCCGATGGCGGTAACCGTGTCGGCGAACAGCTTTTCCACCGCGCCAGCCGTCGTCAGGTTCGCCTGGAAGGCCACGGCCTCGGCTCCGGCCGCCTTCACGGCGGCGACAGTCGCGTCGGCATCGGCTTTGCTGGCTGAGCTATTGTAGTGGATCGCGATCGCCTTTGCGCCATGCGCGGCGAGATCGCGGGCGATCAGTCCACCAAGATTCTTCGCCCCCCCGGCGATGATGACGGTTTTGCCTTTGATGCTGTGATCGGTCATGAGGGCGGCCTCTTTTTGCCGGCTGCGCGACCTCATCGATGTCGGGGCCGCTTCCTGAAGACGATAATACCGTCTAGGATTGCACAATAAAGACGATCATTCTGACATCATTTGTCAGAAATTCCGTGCAATGGAGACTTCGCCCGCTTGGACCGCATAGACTTGTTCCGCATCTTTTCCCGCGTCGTCGAGAGCTCAAGCTTCACCCGTGCCGCCGACACGCTCGGCATTCCCCGATCGTCTGTCTCGGCGGCGGTTCAAGAACTGGAAGGCCGTGTCGGCGCGCGGCTGCTTCATCGCACCACGCGCAAAGTTTCGCCGACGCAGGACGGCGCGGCCTTCTATGAGCGTTGCCAGCAGGTCATTGCTGATGTCGAGGACACGGAGAACCTGTTCCGGCAGACGGCGGCTCAGCCATCAGGACGGCTCAGGATCGACGTCCCCGGTCGAATCGGGCGGCTCATCATCGCGCCGGCGTTGCCCGAGTTCCTGGATCGCTATCCGCAGATCGACATCGATCTCGGCGTGACCGACCGCGCGGTCAACCTGGTCGAGGGCAGCGTCGATTGCGTGCTGCGCGTCGGACCCTTAAGCGATTCCGGCCTGATCGCGCGGCCCATCGGCCAGCTGCCGTTGATCAATGTTGCAAGCCCTGCCTATCTGAAGCGGCACGGAACACCACAATCGCCGGATGACCTGGGCGACCATTGGGCCGTCAACTATGCGTCGCCCTCCAGCGGCCGGGTCGAGGATTGGGAATGGGTCGAAGACGGTGCGGTGCGAACTCTGCCGCTAAGGGGCCGCGTCACGGTCAACAGCGCTGAAGCTTACATCGCCTGCTGTCTCGCTGGCCTCGGCCTGATCCAGATCCCGGCATATGATGTGCGCCTCCATGTGGAGGCGGGCCAACTGGTCGAGATCATGCCGCGTTATCGTGCGGAATCCATGCCGATGACGTTGCTCTATCCGCATCGGCAGCATCTTTCACACAGATTACAGGTCTTTGCGGATTGGCTTGAAACGCTGCTCAAGCGGCAAATTTTCTAGACACTTCCATCTGCGCCGCGGCAGAACGAAACAACCTGAAGTCCTGTGATTTCAGCAGTCCCCAGGCAGATTCCGGGCTCTGGATTTAGAGGGCTATGGCGTAGACATAGTTCTCATCATCACCCGGCGCGGTGCGCCATTTCAGAACAAAACTATGGACGCCGACCGCCGCCGATTTTTTGATGGAAGCGGCCACCAGCGTTCGCAGCTGTTTTGACTTCGATCCCATTATGTGAACTTCGTCGTCCGCGACTTCGACACGTTGAGCGAAAGCGCGCAGATGGTCGCGGCGGTAGCCGCCCCTTTCATCCTCAACCCATCGCGGGCAGCGCTGGAAAAATCCTCCAATATCTCCGACGTGAGGGCCTGATTGCCAGCGCTATTTAGTGTCAACTGGATACGCGCTGCGTCGGCCATAGCCTCATCCTGGATCGCGTTGAGACTGGCCATGTGCTCCTTGAGCGCCGATCGCACAGATCAGCCAATACGGCTTCGATGGCGTCGTAGAGACGATTGTGTCGTTGATCAGTTTCCATGTTTCGCCGGTGGAGTTCCGTAAGTTGTTCACGGCGGCGCTTGGTGCGATCCTGGCCACGATCAAGAAGGATGCCGAGAATGACTGCCAGGCGCTTCGGGTGGAGTGAGCTGTTCCCGAACAAGCCGCGCGGGGTTCCCCGTGTCGACGATCGTCGTGTGCTGAACGGTATCCTGTGGCGCTTCCGGACGGGTTCGCCCTGGGCAGAGATCCCCGAACACTATGGCCCCTCGACAACTTGCTATAACCGTTTGTCCGGTGGCGGAAGGCTGGTGTTTGGGATCTGCTTCTCGAAGCTGTGTCAAAGGCTTACGACGGCGACATTGCCATGATCGACTCCGCCTGTGTCCGCGTTCACCAGCACGCAGCCACAGGAAAAAGGGGAACAGATGATGGCGGCATGGGACGTTCCCGTGGGGGGCACAAGCAAGATCCACGCGCTCTTCGGCGCTGAAAGCTGGCCCGTCACCCTCCACCTGACTGAGGGTGAGGTCCCCGACTGCATCGAGGCCGAAGTGCTGATCGAGAAACTCGGCGAAGGTGACATCCTGCTGGCTGACAGGGGCTATGACACCAACCCATCCGCGCCAAGGCGGCCGCGCGAAAAGCCTGGGCCAACATTCCGCTAAAGACCAATCGCAAGGGCAGCTTCGCCTTCTCCCATTGGGTCTATAGGCAGCGGAACCTCGTTGAACGGTTCTTCAACAGGGTCAAACAGTTTCGGGGCATCGCGACCCGATATGACAAGCGGCCGGAAAATTTCCTCACTGCCGTCAAACTCGTGGCCGCAAGGATCTAGAGTCTACGCCTAGAACAGTAGGTGTGATGCGCAAGCCGGGCGGTGTCTGAAAAGGTGTTGCCCGGCCTTTCCCATGAATTCTTCAGCCTTTCTGTTGCAGATCGGGCTCGGGGGAGGCACACCTTCCACATGCCCTGTTTTCCTTCCGCCTTGTGCAAGATAAGCTGTGCCCAGCAGGCACCGTCCTGCGGGTTTATCAGGCGAAATCCATTGCAACTGCTGGTACCGTCCGAAGCGCGATCGTGCCTTCGTGTAAAGAGGTCTGGCGATGACCAGAAATGGTTCTGATGGTCTCCGGTTTGGGCGTATTGCATCTGCCCTGCCGGTGAAGGACATGGCGCGGGCGCAGGAATTTTATCTGACTGTTCTTGGTTTTGAGAAAGTATTCGAGAATAGTGACTCTGTCGGCTTCATGATCCTGAAGTGGGGTGAGGGTGAACTTCATCTGACATTGCAGCCGCAGCACAAGGCGGCTCGTTTCAATATTGCTCATCTTCTGGTGGATCATATCGACGCGTTGCATGCCACATGCCAGAAGCATGGGGTGAGGATTATCGAAAGCCTGCAGGACAAGGATTATGGCCTGCGCGCCATCGTGTTTGAGGACCCTGATGGCAATCGGATTGATGTGGGGCAGGTGTTCCGCGCTAGGTGATCGCGCGTTACTGAATGCGCTTCGGCTTCGCGAGCTCCGCCCGCAGGAGGCATGAGGCCGCCTGTCAGGCGGCCCACCATTCATGATAATGCGGCCGCCTTGTGTGAGAGGACATGATGGATAATGTTCTCTCACATCCATATGGGTTCAGTTGTCTGACGCGCGCCGCGGTTGCCAGACACAGGTGCGCTTGATTTCCATGTCTTCCAGCTCACGCGTGACAGGCACGTGATAGGCGCCCAGCTGTTGCAGTCTGTCTTTCGGCAGATAGCTGCGGCCGGGATCTCCGATCAGCACATTTGCGCCGCGCTCGGACAGGAGCAGCAGCCACTGGAAGACCCGTTCCGCCAGATCCCGCTCATAGCAGATATCCCCGGCTAGAACGGTGTCCCAGCCTCTGTCCTGCCCAATCAGGTCTTCGCCGATAGGGGTGAGCGTCACGCCATTGGCCCCGGCATTGAGCTGGATGGCGTGAAGGGCGAAGGGGTCAATATCCGCGCAGTCCACATGCGCTGCGCCAGCCTGCATCGCCGCAATTCCGACCAGCCCGGAGCCGGAGGCAAAATCCAGAACCTTCTTGCCGGCCACCGTTTCCGGATGATCCAGCACATGGCGGGCCAGCGCCTGCCCGCCGGCCCAGGCAAAGGCCCAGAAGGGGGGCGGCAGACCTATCTGGCCCAGTTCCTCCTCGGTGCGATACCAGATGGGTACGGCCTCATCCGCCACATGCAGGCGAAGGGTGGGCACCAGAGGCACCGCGCGCAGGCGCGTTTCCGCCCGGATGAAGGCGACCGGGTCGCGGATCGGCTGGCTCACAATCCGCCCATACCGCAGATGATGTTCCATTCCTCATCCGTCACCGGCTGTACGGAGAGGCGGGAATATTTCACGAGAGCCATCTCCTGCAGGCGCGGGTCGGCCTTGATGGTGGCCAGTGTCACAGGGGTCTTGAAGGGCTTTATGGCCTTCACATCCACCATCACGAACTTGCCGGAGGGGTCGGAAGGATCGGGCCGGGCTTCACGGATGACCTCGACGATGCCGACAATCTCCCGCCCCTGATTGGAGTGATAGAAGAAGCCGGTATCACCCACCTTCATGGCCAGAAGGTTCTTCTTGGCGGAATGGTTGCGTACGCCGTTCCAGGGCTCTCCCTTTTCCCCGTTCGCGACCTGCTGGTCCCACGACCATGTGGCGGGTTCGGATTTGTAGAGCCAGTGGGCCATGGCGCACTCCGGTTTCAGGCCGATGGCCACAGGGGCCCGGCTGGAGGGATGGGAAGATGGCGTGCATGTGCCGGTTTGCCGCCGTCTTCGCAAGAGACTTTTTGGCGTCGGGCGCGTGTGCACGGCTGTCGGGCAGCTTAAAAAGGCCGCGCCTGTGTTTCCGGCGCGGCCTTTTGCTGTTCTGTCTTGTGGGTTCAGAGGCCGAAGATCCGGCGCTTGTCTGTCACGCTCTGCGTCTCGTCCTCAGGCTCCGGACCGGGATCATCAGGAAGCGGCGGCATGGCGACAATGTCCTCCGGTGCGGTGGCCTTTTGGGCCGGCACGGAGGCGGTGTCATCCGCAGTCCTGTCATCACCAGTGCTGCCATACACGGATGGCGCTCCGGTTTCAGGCGTTTTCGAGAGTGCCTCATCCGCAACGGGCTGGCCTGTCGTTTCAGCAGGGGCGGTCGTATCAGTGGCAGTCTTGCCAGGGGTGGTCTTGTCCGCCTCGTCGGCCTTCGGGGCAACTGCGCCTTCCACCGTTGTGGCGACAGTGCCGGCCATCGGGGCAGGAATGGCGGCAATGGCGGCTTTCACCCGCTCGGCCTCATGCTCCAGCAACGGGGTTGTCGCAACGCCCGGCGGCACCGCCCAGACAAACATATCCAGCTTGCCGGATGTGGGAGACAAGGCGGCCCAGCGTTCAGCCACAACGCCATCGGCAATCCAGGCCGGGTCGCGCGCGGCATTCACTGCACGGGCGGCCCATTCCCGGGCCTTGCCGATATCGGCATGTTCGGCGGCTTCCAGCTCGGCCATCATCATGCAGACGCGCTGGGTGGGCTGTTCCAGCAGCGGGGCAAGGGCCGTGCGCGCTTCAGCGAACTCATGGGCATCAATCGCCGCATGGGCGAGGGCGATGGCGCTTTCGGTGTGGTCCGGTGCGCGAGCCACCAGCGTGCGGATCCGCTTCAGCCGGTCCTGCGCACTGTCGCCGGGGCGCAGGAAGGCTTCGGTCTCGGCCAGTTCCGGGTGCGGGGTGGCCGCATAGGCGGTTTCCACGATCTTGCTGGCTTTGCGCATCTGCCCGTTGGCACCCAGAAGACGCCCGGCGCAGGCGGCGGCCGGCACCAGTGTGGGCGCAAGGCGTACCGCCTCCACAGACCGCTCTCGTGCGACGGCAGGGTCGGTTTCCTCTAGCGCCAGCGCTTCGGCGGTGAGCAGAACGGCGCGGCGGCGGCGATACTGGGCCTTGTCGATGCCCTTCTTCGCCATCTGCCGTTCCAGCACGGCCATGGCCCCGGCAAAATCCCCCTCGCCGCAGCGCGCTTCAATAACGGCATCCGCCGCCCAGTTCAGGGTGGGGGCAGCTTCTGCAGCCTGTGCGGCAAAAGCTGCGGCCGCCTCATGATGGCCAGCCTTGCGCGCCTCGATATGCAGCCCACGCAGGCCGAGAAGGCGGGTTTCCGGCTCTTCCGCCATGGCTTGGAAGGTGGCGACGGCCACTTCATGTTCACCCTCGAACTGGGCTTCCTGCGCCGTCAAAAGATGCGTCAACGGCTCATCCGGCAGCAGGCGCACGGCCTCCGCGCGTGCACGGCGGGCGGTTGCGCCATCTCCGGTGCCGATGGCCAGAAGCCCGCGCGTGACAGCTTTCCAGCCCTTTTCGCGCTTCCGCTTGCGCGAGAAGCTTGCAAGATGAGTTGGAATATCCAGCAGCAGAACGAGAAGACGCCACAGCAGCAGCAGCACGCCTGCGGTGATGGCGATGGTGACAAGCGCCACCGGTACACTGGTTTCCACCTGCCAGCCCTGCCACACCACGGTGATCTCACCGGGGCGATCAGCGACCCAGGAGGCACCGAAGGCAATGGCGGCCAGCAGAAACAGGAAGAGGACGAGGCGGATCACTGCGTCTTCCCCGAAATGGCGGCGAGGGCGTTACGGTAAAGCGAGGAGGCGAGCTGCACCGCCTGGCGGCGCGCCTCGATCTCCGCCGTGATGGCGGTGAGTTTCTCGCTGACCTGCGGCGGCAATTGCCGCAATTCAGAAAGGGCGTTGTTCAGTTCACCCACCCGCACCATCACCACGGCGCGGGCCAGAGCGCCCTGTGCGCCTGCCATATCCGGCCCACCGGCGGGACGGATGGTGACGAGGGATTCCGCACTGGACAGGAAGCGGGAGACCAGAGAGCCGTCTTCAGCCTTCTGCGGTACGGGCTTCAGGGCCGCGAAGGCCTCCGCTCCCGCCTTTTCCAGTTGCTCGGCCAGTGCTGCGCGCGGCGTGAAGCCCTTGTCGGCGGCTGCTGAAAGTGGGTCGAGAACCGAAGCCAGCGGGCCCAGAAGGGTGCGGGCGGCCTTCAGTTCCGGCGCGAAGGGGCGGCCTGCACGCACGGCATTCTGCAGATCTGCCATTACCACCATGGTGGCGGCGGAACGGCTGAAGCTATCCGTCTCGGCAATCTGCGCATCGGTCTGCCTGCGCTCATCGGCAATGCGCGCGCTTAGCGTGGCAATGCGCGGGCCGAGTGCTTCCGCCGCCTTGCGCATCTCGGTGAGGCTGGAATCCAGCACTTCGATGCGCGGTGCGAGGGTTTCGGTCTGCTGGGCCAGTTGAACGGCCTTTCCGGCGTCCTGCGCAATGGAATCCACACGCGGCGCCAGTGCCGCCATCTGCTGAGCAGCTTCTCTTGCGGTGCTGGCAGCGGTGGTCGCCTGTTGCAGGGCTTGCCGGGTTTGGGTGGCCTGCGTGTCCAGTTGCGCACCCAGTTTCTTCTGGTCCGCACCGATACGGCCAATCTCGACACCGATCTGCCGGAAGGCGGCCTGGAGGTCTTCATCCTGCTGGCGCAACTGGGTCAGCAGCTGGGCGGCATCTTCTGGCAGGGCGGACTGGGTTGCACCCTCGGGCCGGGCTTCCAGTGTGTCGACCGTACCGGAGAGATCCGCGAGACGCGTTTGCGCCGCCTTGATCTGCGCTTCCATGTTGGCCAGCGCCTGAGGCGTGACAACCGGTCGCTCCTCCAGCGCGCTCAGGCGCTGGGTGAGAGGTGTCAGGTCTGTCGCAGGCTGCGTGAAGCTGCCTTGCGCCGCCATATAATAGACAACGCCGCCACCCGCTGCGCCGCCGGCAAGAGCGCCTGCAATGAGAGCGGCGATGAAACCCCCGGCTCCAAGAGACGAGGATCTACGCGGCGGCTCATCGCGGGGCGTCTCAGTCCGGGGTGGTTCTTCTGATGCGGCGGATGCAGGGGGCGTGTCCTCAGCTGGAATATCCGCCGGCGCGCCGGAGGCATTTTGCGCGTCTTCAGCCTGTGTCCTGTCAGAAGCTGACTGCTCATCCTCTCGCGCTGAAGTTGCATTATCAGTCGTCGCGGGAGGAGAGGGGGCATCCTTGGAATCAGCCTGCACAGGGACAGCCTCATCCGTCGCCGGGCTGGTTGCTGCCGTGTCTGGCGCACCAGCGGGTTTGGTCTGCTCTTCCACGCGCACCTCTTCAGCTTTCAGCTCAAGGGTGGGGGGCTTGCGTCCCTTGCGGGACGAAAAGCCTTGCGCGTTCGGATCTTGGCTCGCCATGGGTCTCCTCGCGGATCGAAGCCGGCTTCTACTTTCGGGATAGACTGCCGCGCCGGTCTCTGCAACCGTCGCACAGATGAGCCCTGCTAGAGAAGCGCCAAAAGTGCCACTTCACTGGGGGCGCCGGCCAGATGGGTCTGGAAGCCGGCTGCAACCAGAGGGTCGGCGACCTGTGCGGACAGACACAGATGACGGGCATTCGAGAGCCGGTGCATCAGGCCCGCCGCCGCCACGCAGGCGAGGAGCGCGCGGGCCGTGCGCTGCGAATAATGCAGCACGCATTCGATCCGCCCTTCCGCCAGAGCATCGCGTGTGGCCGGAGCCAGAGCGTGGGCGGTCTGCGCATCATAGACCTCGCTGATGGTCACATGCAGGCCATGGGGCGCGAGAGCCGCCGGCAGGTCTGCCGCCCGGTGCCGGGCGGCGGGGTAGAGAATGCGCGCGCCGGCGGGCAGTTCCTGCGCCATGCGGCGCGTCATGTCACCGGCATCGCCGGCACAGGTGATGATGGTGGAAAAGCCGGCCTGTCGCGCCGCCTGCGCCGTGCGTGTGCCCACGGCATAAACGGGCAGGGGGTTGAGCGTCTCAAGCCATGCCGGGCCTTCAGGTGCGGCGGCAATGGCCGCCATGACCGCTTCCACCCCATTGATGGAGGAGAAGGCGAGCACATCGAAAGGCGTGACAAAAGGGGCGGTCAGCATTGTCTCCCGCAACCCGTCTGGCAGATGGCGGATCTGCAGCATGGGATCGATCAGCACCTCATGCCCGCGCGCGCGCAGGTGGGCTGCCGTATCTTCGGCGGCCGGCTGGGGGCGGGTGATGAGGGTGAGCATGACGTTTCCCTTCCGGTCATGTTGCAGAGCGAGGGCAGAGGGCACGGGCAAAGAGGTGGCCGTGTTGCACACATATGGGATGCACACGCCTGATCTGTCAGGCGTGCGGCGCATTACGGCCTGTGTGGCTCAGCCCTGCTGGCTCGCGCGCAGGGCGCGGGCGGGCGCGGTATCGTGCAGAATATCACCGCAATGCGCGCCCAGTGCAGCGGCTTGTATGTGCTCATGTCCGGGGGTGAGCGTGAGGGTTTCCTCCAGCGCGGCACTATCCGAGCCATCTTTGGTCAGCACCAGTCCTTGCAGACGCAGCCTCTCGCCGTCCTCGCCCCGCTCCACCGTGGCCAGCCCGGCAATAGGGGTGCGGCAGGAGCCATCCAACGCGGCCAGAAAGGCCCGTTCAGCCGTCACCGCCAGAGCCGTGTCGCGGCAGGTGATGGCCGCAAGGGCGGCATTGGTGGCGGCATCCGCCACACGGCACTCAATGGCCACCGCGCCTTGCCCCACGGCGGGCAACACCTGTTCCACATCCAGTACGGCGCTGGCCTCATGCGCCAGCCCCAGACGAGAAAGGCCGGCATAGGCCAGAAGCGTGGCGTCGAACAGGCCTTCCGCCACTCTGGAAAGGCGCGTGGCCACATTGCCGCGCAGCAGGCACACCTCCAGATCCGGCCGCAGGCGGCGCAACTGCGCCTCACGCCGCAGGGAGGCGGTGCCGACCTTCGCGCCCTGGGGCAGATCCTCTAGTCCGTTGCCGGATTTCATGATGAGCGCATCCCGTACATCGGCGCGCGGCAGATAGCCGGCCAGATGCAGCCCTTCCGGCAACTGGGTGGCGACATCCTTGGCCGAATGCACGGCCAGATCGATCCGCTCTTCCAGCAGGGCGTCCTCGATCTCCTTGGTGAACAGGCCCTTGCCGCCGGCAAGCGAGAGCGCGCGGTCCAGAATCTGGTCACCGGACGTCTGGATCACCTCGATCTCGATGCTCTCAGCCGGGCGTCGGAAGGCTTTCGACAGCGCCGCCTGCACCGCATGGGCCTGCCACAGCGCAAGCGGGCTGCCGCGCGTGCCGATGCGCAGGCGCGGAAGGGCGGAAGGGGAATTGTGCGGGGACATGGACGCTTCTTTGTTCGTTTCCGGGCTCATGGGCGCTAAGAATGACGGTGGGAATCAAAATAAGATAGAGCGGCGTTGCGGCGCAGTCTGCGGCCGGCGTCGAAAAGGCAGGGCGGTTTGGCAGATCTTCTCGTCCTTGGAATCGAGAGCACATGCGATGAAACCTCCGCAGCGGTGGTGACGCGCTCACCTTCCGGCGCGGGGCAGATCCGCTCCAATGTGGTGCGCTCGCAGGTGGAAATCCACTCACCCTATGGCGGTGTGGTGCCGGAAATTGCTGCCCGCGCCCATGTGGAAATCCTCGACCATGTGATCGCCGAGGCCATGAGGCAGGCGAATGTCTCCTATCAGGAGCTGTCCGCCGTGGCTGGTGCGGCCGGGCCGGGGCTGATTGGCGGGGTGATTGTGGGCATCACCACCGCCAAGGCCATTGCGCTGGCCGCCCACAAGCCGCTGGTGGCGGTGAACCATCTGGAGGCGCATGCGCTCACGGCCCGGCTGACGGATGGCGTGGCCTTTCCCTATCTGTTGCTGCTGGTTTCGGGTGGGCACACCCAGCTTCTCGCGGTGGAGGATGTGGGCCGCTACACCCGCCTTGGCACCACGCTGGATGATGCCGTGGGTGAAGCCTTCGACAAGGTGGCCAAGATGCTGAGCCTGCCTTACCCCGGTGGGCCGGAAGTGGAAAAGCAGGCCGCACTGGGAGATGCGAAGCGTTTCGCCTTTCCGCGCCCCATGATGGGGCGGCGCGAGCCGGATTTCTCCCTCTCCGGCCTGAAGACCGCCGTGCGGCTGGAGGCCGAGCGCCTCGCTCCGCTAAGCGAGCAGGATGTGGCGGATTTGTGCGCCGGTTTTCAGGCTGCGGTGCTGGATGTGCTGGCGGATCGCGTGCGCGCCGGCGCCAAAACCTTCCGCGACAAGCTGGGCCGGGGCCCAACAGCGCTGGTGGTGGCCGGCGGTGTGGCAGCCAATACGCCCATCCGGGAATCTCTGGTGCGCGTTGCGGCCGATCTCAACACCCGGCTGGCCCTGCCCACCCGCGAACTGTGCACCGACAATGGCGCGATGATCGCCTGGGCCGGGGCCGAGCGTCTGGCGCTTGGCATGACTGATGATCTGACGGTGAGCCCGCGTGCGCGCTGGCCACTGGACCCGGCCGCCGCTGCCTCTCCCCATGCGCGGGCCTGAGCGATGAAGACCATAAGACGGCTGGGTGTGGTGGGCGCCGGAGCATGGGGAACGGCGCTGGCCAATGCCGGTGCCCGCGCAGGCCTTGAGGTGGTGTTGCAGGGCCGCGATGCCGGGCAGATGGCTGATATGGCCGCCCGCCGCGCGAATGTGGCTGCCCTGCCGGGCATTGCGTTGGCCGATGCGGTGGAGCCAGTGGCGGATCTGTCCCATATGGAGAGGTGCGATGCTGTGCTTCTGGTGGTGCCGGCACAGGCCTGCCGGGGGGTGATGCAGCAGCTTGCCGCCTGCCTCGCGCCCGGAACGCCAGTTGTCTCCTGCGCCAAGGGCATTGAGCGCGGGAGCGGGGCCTTCATGAGTGAGGTGATCGCCGCAACCGCCCCGCAGGCGGTCCCGGCGGTGCTCTCCGGCCCGAGTTTCGCGGCCGATGTGGCCGTCGGCCTGCCGACGGCCGTGACGCTGGCGGCGGCGGATGAGGCGCAGGCACAGGCTCTGGCGCAGGCGCTGGGGTCTTCTACATTGCGGCTGTATTATTCCACCGACATGCGCGGCGTGGAGATTGGCGGAGCGACCAAGAATGTGCTGGCCATTGCTGCCGGCATTGTGGCGGGCCGCCAGTTGGGCGCAAGCGCGCGGGCGGCGCTGGTTTCCCGCGGGTTCGCCGAACTGATGCGCTTTGCCCTGGCCAGCGGGGCGCGGCCCGAAACCGTGACGGGCCTGTCCGGCCTTGGTGATCTCATTCTCACCACCTCTGGCCCGCAATCGCGCAATTTCGCTTTTGGCGAGGCTTTGGGGGCAGGCCGGGCGACGGCGGACAAGCTGGCTGAAGGGGCCTTCACGGCCGCAGCGCTGATGGAGACAGCCCGCGCGCACGAGATCGACATGCCGGTCAGCGCGGCGGTGGATGATGTGCTCTCCGGCCGACTTTCCATTGATGCGGCCATCGAGGCGCTGATGGCGCGCCCGCAAAAGGCGGAGGGCTGATCGGCCCTGCCGTCTCTTGACTGTTCTGCGCACTGATCCCTTCAATTTGAGGGCGTGCGTCCTTTCCGTCGCGGGGGGGCATTTCCGGGCACAACCGGATGTGGCGGCATCTCCCAGTGCGGTAGATAATTATAAGCTGCATCCAGCCATGGTGGTTTCTCGTCATACATTTCCTGCACCAGTTCCTGGATCATCTTGAGATAGGGCGATTTGTCATTGGCCCGATGGCTGAAGATGATCGGAGTGGTGGCTTTCTCATCATCAATCAGCCGGTAATGCAGATCCGTGCGCAACAGGCGTGCGGCGGCTGGGATGACGCATAACCCGGCTTCGGCCGCCACCAGCCCCAGTGCAGTCTGCAATTCTCGCACCTCCTGCACTTCACCGGGGCGAACCTGATGATCGGCCAGAAGGGTGAGGACCTGGTCGATGAAATTCGGTCTTGGCTCTTTTGGAAACAGGATGAGCTTTTGGTCTTTCAGCACACCCAGAGAAACCGGCGCGGTGCTGGTGCTGAGCGAAGAGCCGGGCGGGCTCGCCAGCATCAGCCGCTCTTCCCGCAGAACGGTTCGCTCCACTCCGGGGTCATTCAGGCGCAGACGCCCGAAGCCAACATCAATCCGGCCTGATTTCAGCGCTTCCACCTGCTGGATGGAGAGAAGCTCCACAAGCTGGATATCCAGCTCCGGCGCATTCTGGCGCAATTTGCGCACCACGGTCGGCAGGCCTCCATAAAGGGTGGAGGGTACGAAACCGATGGAAAAGACACTGCGCTCGTTCAGACCCACGCGGCGGGTGGCGCTTTTCATCTGCTCCACCTGATTTAGCACCTGCAGGGCATGTTCGTGGAACAGCCGACCGGCATCCGTGAGTTTCAGCGGGCGGATGTTGCGGACAATCAGCGTCACGCCCAGTTCGTCTTCCAGAAGCTGAACTTGCCGGCTGAGTGGTGGCTGGGCAATGCAGAGTTCCTCTGCGGCACGGGTAAAATTTCGGAGACGGGCGACCGCCTCGAAATAGCGCAGCTGGCGCAGGTCCAATTCAAGTGCCCTCCCGGGTGAAAGTGGCTGTCGTGCCTTGTTTTGCAGTGCAGCACGTTTTGCGAATTTTATTATACCTTGAGCGTATAGTAGCAGACCAAAATGGTGTTGGCTTTCTGGAGTAGGTTTAGGGCATAACCTTTCTAACGTGACAGTGCTTACCGCCACGGGCCCTGAAAATGGGGTCTGGATAAGCCGAAATACTGCCTAGTGCTGCAATGCTGTTGTTGGGGCGCGAAGGTGATCGTTGGGAATTTTAGGGTTCCTGATAAAAAACAACAATAGTCTTTATAAAAATAATGATGAAAATAAAAATGCAGTTGGGAGGATGTTATGGCTACGGATATTCCGTGCAATAGCCGAGATGTGTCTGAAAATCTGAAATATAGAGGTCCTGCTCTGGCTCTTGGCCGGGCGGCGGGCCTGCCTGGCGCGCCAGAAGGGTTGCCCTTTGTTGGCAATTGCGCGCAGGCCATCGCCTGAGGCGATTGATCTGAAAAAACAGTGGTCTGCTAGTTTTCCGGCACCGTTTCTGCACGGGACTGAGGGATCCGGCTTGCCGCTTTGAATGTGATGCCACGTTCCACACATCATGTGAGGAGAATGCCCCATGCCTGAAGGGATGGAGAAAGCGCGCCTGCTGGACGGGCTGCTGACTGAAGCCGTTGTTGAAGATCATGAAGCCGGCATTTTTCGCTGTCGGCGCGATGTCTTTACAAATCCGGCTCTGTTCGATTTGGAGATGGAGCATATCTTCGAAAAAAACTGGGTTTATCTGGCGCATGAAAGTCAGATTCCAGAGGTGAATGATTATTTCACGACATGGATCGGGCGTCAGCCGATTGTCATCACGCGTGACAAGGCCGGAGAACTGCATGCCTTCATCAATGCCTGCGCACATCGTGGGGCGACACTATGCCGGCGCAAGCATGGCAATAAAGGGAGTTTTACCTGTCCTTTCCATGGTTGGACCTTCTCCAATACTGGAAAATTACTGAAGGTGAAGGACGGTAAGACTGGGGCTTATCCCGAAGCATTCAACACCAATGGCTCACATGATCTGACCCGTGTGACGCGGTTCCAGAATTATCGCGGCTTCCTGTTCGGTGCATTGGATGCGGACGTCAAGCCGTTGGAAGACTATCTGGGAGCAACCCGTGTCATCATCGATCAGATCGTAGATCAGGCTCCAGATGGGTTGGAGGTTCTGCGCGGAAACTCATCATACATCTTTGATGGAAACTGGAAATTGCAGATGGAGAACGGGGCCGATGGCTATCACGTCTCCTCCGTGCACTGGAATTATGCCGCCACCATGGGGCGCCGCAATTATGAGGCCGAAGGCACGCGCACTGTGGATGCCAATGGCTGGTCGCGCTCGATTGGTGGGGTTTATGGGTTCGAGAATGGGCACATCCTCTTGTGGACGCGCCTGCTGAACCCGGATGTGCGCCCGGTGTATCAGCATCGTGCCGAGCTGGAGCAGCGTCTGGGCGCGGACAGGGCAGGTTTCATTGTTGAGCAGACGCGCAATCTGTGCCTGTATCCGAATGTCTATTTGATGGATCAGTTCTCTACCCAGATCCGGGTTACGCGCCCCATCAGCGTCGATAAGACGGAAATCACCATCTATTGCTTTGCACCCAAGGGAGAGAGCGCGGAAGAACGCACCCTACGCATCCGCCAGTATGAGGATTTCTTCAATGTCAGCGGCATGGGTACGCCGGATGATCTTGAAGAGTTTCAGGCCTGTCAGACAGGATATCAGGGGCTTGCCGCCGCCTGGAATGATCTGAGCCGGGGGGCTGCCCGCTGGATCTATGGGGCGGATGACAATGCTCGCGCCATGGGGCTGGAACCCGTCATTAGTGGAGAACGCAGCGAGGATGAGGGGCTGTTCGTCTCGCAGCATGCCTATTGGGCGCGTACGCTGCGTGCAGCTCTGGCCGGGGATAATGGTGGTGGCGGCAGCGCCAGTAATCCAGCCCCCTTGCATGCCGGCGCGGCCGGGAGGGACGCGGCATGACGCTCTCCCGCATCGAAGCCTTCCTCTATCGCGAAGCCCGTCTGCTGGATGATCGCCAGTGGGATACTTGGTTGACCTGTTATGCGCCCGATGTCGAATTCTGGATGCCGGCATGGGATGACGATGATCGGTTGGTGGAAGATCCGCAATCGCAGATCTCCCTCATCTACTACCCTAATCGCGAAGGTCTGGAAGATCGGGTGTTCCGCATCAAGACGGAACGTTCTGGTGCCAGTACGCCGGAACCGCGCACCTGTCATTTCATCACCAATGTGGAAGTGATCGCAGAACAGTCGGATGAGGTGGATGTGCGCTTTAACTGGCACACGCTCAGCCATCGCTACAAGGCGACAAGCAGCTTCTTCGGAACATCTTTCTACACCATCTCATGTGCGGGAGATGGGTTTCAGATTCTCCGTAAGAAGGTGATTCTGAAGAACGATTACATCCATCAGGTCATCGATATCTATCATATCTGACCCAATCCGGGAGGCCGCCATGGGCTATCGCATCGCCCTGAATTTCGAGGATGGCGTCACGCGCTTCATCGTCTGCAACCCGGGCGAAACGGTGCTGGATGCTGCCTATCGCCACAAGATCAACCTGCCCATGGATTGCTCCGATGGGGTGTGCGGGGCCTGTAAATGCCACTGCGACAGCGGGCGCTATGATTTGGGAGAGGAATATCTGGAAGAGGCTCTGAGCCCGGATGAAGCGGAAAAGCGTCTGGTACTGACATGCCAGATGCAGCCGCAGAGCGATTGTGTGCTGGATGTTCCGGCGGCCTCCGGCATGTGCAAATCCGGTGTGGCACAGTTCAGTGCGCGGCTGACGCGTGTCGTAATGCATGATGACGCCGCCTTCGAGGTGGAAATGGAGGTGACGCAGGGGGAGGCTCCCGCCTTTCTGCCTGGCCAATATGTGAATATTGATGTTCCGGGCAGTGGACAGCATCGCGCCTATTCCTTCAGCTCTGCACCGGGAGACACGCGCCTCAGTTTCCTGATCCGGCGGGTGCCGGGCGGGCTGATGAGCGGATGGCTGGAGCAGGCCCGTATGGGGCAGGAACTCACCCTGCATGGCCCACTTGGCAGTTTCTATCTGCGAGAGGTGAAACGCCCGCTGCTGTTTCTGGCCGGTGGCACCGGGCTGGCTCCCTTCCTTTCCATGCTGGAACAACTGGCGCGCACGGGCTGCACCCAGCCGGTTCATCTGCTCTATGGCGTCACGCGCCCGCAGGATCTGGTTCTGGTGGAGCAGCTTGAGGCCATGGGCAAGCGTTTGCCGCAACTCGATGTTCTGACCTGTGTCGCCGCGCCGGAAGCAGATCATCCGCGCAAGGGCTTCGTCACCGACCATTTCACTCCCGTGATGTTCAATGGCGGGGATGTCGATGTGTATTTGTGCGGCCCGCCACCCATGGTGGACGCGGTGCGGCACAGCCTGGAAGTGCAGGGCATTGCACCGGTGAGCTTCCATTATGAGAAGTTCACCCCCACGGTGCCGCCCACGCGGGAGGCGGCCGAATGAGTGCGCGCTTTCAGAACAAGGTGATGGTTATCACCGGGGCCGCACAGGGTATTGGCCGGCGCGTGGTGGAGCGGGCTGCGGCGGAAGGGGCGCAACTGGCACTGCTGGATCGTTCGGATCTGGTGGAAGAACTGGCCGCTGCGCTCCCCGCGTGCGCTCGCGCTTTGCCGGTGCGGGTGGATCTGGAGGATTTCGGCCAGACCCGTATGGCCATGGAGAAGGCGCAGGCACATTTCGGCCGGCTGGATGTGCTGGTGAACAATGTCGGCGGCACGATCTGGGCCAAACCCTTCCAGCATTATGAGGAAGCCGAGATCGAGGCGGAAATTCGCCGGTCCCTGTTTCCCACCCTGTGGGGGTGTCGGGCCGTACTGCCCTGCATGATTGCGCAGGGCGGCGGCGTCATCGTCAATGTTTCTTCCATCGCCACGCGCAGCATCAACCGTGTGCCCTATGGCGCAGCTAAGGGCGGGGTGAATGCGCTCACCGCATGTCTGGCCTTTGAGGGGGCGGCATATGGGGTGCGGGTGAACGCGGTGGCCCCCGGCGGCACCGAAGCGCCACCGCGCCGTATTCCGCGCAACAGCGCGAAGCAGAGCGCGCAGGACAAGGCCTGGTACCAGCAGATTGTCGACCAGACCATCGAAAGCAGTCTGATGAAACGATACGGCACGCTGGATGAACAGGCGGCCGCCATTCTGTTTCTGGCTTCTGATGAGGCCGCCTACATCACCGGAACTGTTCTTCCCGTAGGGGGTGGAGACCAGGGCTGAGACTGGAAATGGCCAGCCCACAGCAAGAACAGGGCGGCCTGAATCCCGGGGAGGGGACACCCATGCGCAGCATAGACGTCAATACAGTCATAGATGAATCCCGATTTACCCGCTTCCACTGGAATATCGTGCTGTTATGCAGCCTGTTGCTGGTGGTGGATGGCTATGATGTCTTTATCTATGGCTCAGTTCTGCCGCAGCTGATGGAGCAATGGCAGCTTTCGCCGACTGAGGCTGGTTCTCTGGCCAGTTGGGCCCTGTTTGGCATGATGTTCGGCGCGCTGTTCTTTGGCCCGTTGGGCGACAAGGTGGGGCGCAAGAAGGGCATTGCCCTGTGTTTTCTGCTGTTCAGCAGCGCTACCATCATCAATGGTTTCGCCACCACGCCCCTGCAATTCGGCATTTGTCGGTTTCTGGCTGGGCTGGGCTGTGGCGGACTGATGCCCAATGCGGTGGCGCTGACCAATGAATATGCGCCGAAAAAACTACGCGGCACGTTGGTGGCGCTGATGTTTTCCGGTTATTCGGTCGGCGGCATGGTGGCGGCGGGTCTAGGTATCTGGATGCTGCCCAATTTCGGCTGGCAATCCATGTTCTTCGCCGCCGTAGTGCCCTTGGCGCTATTGCCCCTTATTCTGGCCAGATTACCGGAATCCGTCGGTTTCCTCATCCGGCAGGGCCAGCAGCAGAAGGCCCGACTTATTCTGGGCCAGCTTGCGCCGCAGCAGGCGCTGGCCGCAGGTGAACTGGAGTATCATGAGGCAAAGAGCGGCACGGCCTCCGTCGCTGAACTGTTTCGCTATAATCGCACCCTGTGCACGCTGATGTTGTGGGTGTCTTTCTTCTGCTGCCTGCTCATGGTCTATGCGCTCAGCTCCTGGCTGCCGCAACTGATGAAGAGCGCCGGTTACAGCCTCGGCTCCAGCCTCTCCTTCCTGCTGGCGCTGAATTTCGGCGGCATGTTCGGGGCCATTGCCGGAGGTTGGCTCAGTGACAGGCTCGGGCTGCCGCGCGTTGTCGTGGGTTTCTTCCTGTTCGGCGCGGTGTGCATTGCCATGCTGGGTTACAACAGCCCCATGCCGGTGCTGTATCTGCTTATCTTCATCGCGGGTGCCACCACCATCGGTACGCAGATCCTGCTTTATGCCAGTGTGGCGCAGTTCTATTCACTCTCGGTGCGCTCCACCGGGCTGGGCTGGGCCTCCGGCATGGGGCGGATCGGCGCGATTGCAGGCCCCATGCTGGGAGGTGTGCTGATGGCTGCGCAGCTTCCGCTTTCGGTCAATTTCATGGCCTTTGCCGTACCTGGCGCGATTTCGGCTCTGGCCATGGTGGTGTTCGCCATCAGCGCCCGGAGGGATGCCGTGACGCAGCCGGCCCCGGCGACGGCCTGAAGGGGCAGGCCTCATGACCATGTTGCGCCAATTGATGCGTGACAGTTCCGCCTCGGCCATTGTGGCCGGGGCGATTGCCACGCTCATCTCCTTCGCCGGGCCATTGGTCATTGTGTTTCAGGCGGCTTCCGGCCTTGCGCCCGGCCTGCTGGATTCATGGGTCTGGGCCATTTCCATCGGCAGTGGCGTGCTCGGCATTATGCTGAGCCTGAAATATCGGGTGCCAGTGGTGGTGGCGTGGTCCGCGCCCGGTTCCGCCTTACTGGTGACCCTATTGCCGACGGTGGATTTCGCCGCTGCGGTGGGGGCCTATCTGGTCGCCAGTATCATTCTGCTCCTGGTGGGACTTTCGGGCGCATTTGACAAGCTGGTATCGCGCCTTCCGGTGGGCATCAGCGCGGCCATGCTGGCAGGTATCTTGTTCCGGTTTACCGTGGATATGGTGAATGTGGTGCCGGATGCGCCGGTGATGGTGCTGTCCATGTTCGCGTTTTTCTTTGCCGGGCGGCGCTGGTTTCCGCGTTATGCGGTCGCGGCGGTGCTGCTGGTGGGGCTGGGCCTTACGCTGGCCACCGGGCAGATGGGAGAGGTGCGCTTCAGCCTCGCGCCAACCGTACCAGTGTGGACCATGCCGGTGTTCGAGTGGCAGGCTATGGCCAATATTGCCGTGCCGCTGGTGGTGGTGTCGCTCACGGGCCAGTTTTTGCCGGGCGTCGCCGTGTTGCGCACGGCCGGATATGAGAAGCCGGCGGCGGGCCCTATCATCACGGGCTGCGCGTTGGGTTCGGCGGCGCTCGCCCCCTTCGGCTGCCATGGCCTCAACCTTGCCGCGCTCACCGCCGCCATTTGCATGGGGGCGGAGGCACATGAAAAGCCGGAGCGGCGTTATGTGGCCGGCGTGGTGGGCGGGGTGCTGTATCTGGTGTTCGGCACCTTCGCGGCCACGGTGCTGGGGCTGTTCGCCCTGTTGCCACCGGCGCTGATTGCGACACTGGCCGGGCTGGCCCTGTTTCCGGTAGTGGCAGGTAGCCTTGCCCAAGCCGTGCAGAAGACGCACGAACGTGATGCCGCGCTGATGACATTTATCGTCAGTGCCTCGGGTCTCAGTCTTCTGGGGCTGGGGGCAGCCTTCTGGGGGCTGGTGTTTGGCCTTCTGGTGCACACCATTTTGGCGCTGCACCCCCGGCTGGCCATCTGGAGTCGCAACATGACGCCCGAACAGGCCGAATGACAGGGGGATTGCGAAGCTTTTGTTGCGGATCTGCTGGGTTCAGATCAGCCCGGCAGATCCGCGATATCAGAGTGAAGCCGTGCCGCTTATCGCAGCATTGCCATTCAGCCTGCGGCGCGCGTGCCATCCAGCCCCATCTGCCAGAAATCGGCTTCCAGACGGGAGGCCGTGGCGAAAATGGTGGCGAGTTCCGAAAAGCGCTGTTCCGTCATGGCGCGGGCGGCAAG
The DNA here is from genome assembly GCA_050252035.1 of Xanthobacter sp. Lineage (GTDB taxonomy): Bacteria > Pseudomonadota > Alphaproteobacteria > Rhizobiales > Xanthobacteraceae > Xanthobacter. Next base: position 205,479 of record JBFWLR010000006.1, on the reverse strand, counting down.
GCTATCCAGGTGGCGGCGGGCACTGGCGGCAACGCCCTGATAGGCTTCGCCCGCATATTCCCCGATCCATTCCCCATAGGGGTGGTTTTCCGCCTGTCCTTCTTGCGCCAGCGCCGAGCCGATTTCGGCATAACCGATCACGCAGGGGGCCAACGCCACATGCAGATCGAGCAGATCGCCCGCTGCACCGCAATCCAGCACGAAGCGTGTATAGGCGACGGTGGCCATATGTTCGGGCGCAGCTTCCAGCGCCTCGGGTGAGAGGCCCCAGCGTTCGCACAGGCGCACATGCAGCCGGGTTTCATCCAGAATGGCGGCAAGTCCGGTCTGCGCGGCGCGGATATCGTCCAGTGCACGGCTCTTGTAGGCCGCCAGCGCCCAGGCGCGCGCAAACTGGATGAGGAACAGATAATCCTGCTCCAGATAGGTGCGGAAGGCCGCCTGCGGTAGCGTGCCCTTTCCCAGCTGACGCACGAAATCATGGTTCACATAGCTGCGCCACTCATGGGAAGCGGCCTGTTTGAGCCGGTCGAACATATCCATGATTCAGCTTTCCCCCTCATAGGCGGCATCGAAGAAGGCGCGTTCCAGCTTCACCGTACGGGAGAAGAAATCGCGGCTGATGGCGGCGTGCTGCGGGCCGACCCTGTCCAGCTCGGCGCGCAGGAAGGCGACGAACTCGCGGAAGCCGGGATTGTCATGCAGGGTGATCCATTCGGCATGAACGAAGCTTTCGGGCAGCGGCGCCCGGGCCTTCATCGCCCAATCCAGATACAGCCCTTCCGCGACATTGAGCACAGCCAGCGCGGCGGCATAATTGCGGGTGCTGGCGGCCTCCTGCATGATGGCCTTGAAGCCAGCGGTGGGGGCGGTGTCCGGCTCCTCCCTGCGGCGGGCTTCACTCACGTCCAATGTCTCGAAGGCCCGCAGGAAATAGGTGTTCTCCTCGCTGGACACCATGCCGGCGAAACGGCCAAAGCGCAGGCGGGCCTCAAATGTGTCCGCCGATGCGATGGCCGCGCCCAGAAGGGTGAGGAAGCTGTCGAGAAAGCGGTGGTCCTGCACCAGATAGGCGGACATCACCTTCCGGGAGATGGTGCCGGCCAGAAGCTCCCTGACGAAGCGGTGATCCGTCGCCTCCATCCAGATGGAGGCATTTTCCTGCCGGAGAATGTCGCTGAAACATGTGCTCATGGTGGTGTTCCTCGTCGGCCAGTAGCTATTGTGACATGACGTCCTGATGAGGAAACTGCCATGTTCTGGCTCAGTCATGCCGGAGATTGCCTGCGGGCTCCAGTGGCTGCGGCAGAATTGGAGCTGTCATTCTTCCAGTCTGCACGGTGCCGGCACCTGAATATCCGGGGCAAGTCGCCTGCATGTGCGGATTTCGAAACAGGATCGCAACTGTTGTGGTTGTTGTCGGCGCTTGTGAATATCTGTACCAGATCTGCTCCATATCTCCCGGTTGAGGGATTGAGACGAAAGCATCTTTCCGCTTTTCTGGCGGCCTCTACATCACCCACAGGTGTTGTTCCCCCCTTCCGTTATATCCCGCTTCATCTCCATATTTCGTCATGCAGATTTGTCTGTCTCAGGCGCGATGTTGAGAGCCAGAACTTGAGCTTGACAGGTATGAAAAATTTTATGAATAATCACACTAACTTTTCTCGCTCCTCCCACATTCCTTTGTGATTTCAGTCGTTGAGAGTGTTTTCCTGTGCAGTTAGAGGTATCATCGTAAATGATTGCGGCGGCACATATTCAGCCCGAAGCAGGAGCCGCGCATGGATACCTGCACATGCGGCGAAAGGTGGCTAGCGCCTGCATTACCGGGCTGCTGGGCCTGTCCGTTCTGGATCTTGCTCCAGCCTGGGGCGAGGCTTTGCAGGATCAGGGCACAACCGCTCAGGACATGCTTGAGGTCGCGGCGCATGACTTCATCTCCGGTTCCAGCCTGACTGTTCTCAACCGGCTTGTTCTTGAGCATCTGGATTATCTGAGGGGCGATACATTCAAAATCTCCAAGCTGGGCATGCGGCATGGCAAGACGCTGGAATCCGGCTACGGGCTGATGTTGAATTTCAAGTCCGGCTATACCCCTGGCCTTGTCGGGCTAGGTGTGGATGCCTTCTTGTACGGAGCCTTCAACCTGAATCAGGATGAATTGCTGAATGGCCGAGAGCGTTTTATCCCCACCGATGAAAACGGCTCGGCCATGGGCAGCTTCGGGCGCGGTGGTGTGGCAGGCAAGCTTCGGATTTCAAAGACGGAATTCCGGTTTGGTGACATGCGTACCAAAAATCCGGTGCTCAGTTCATCAGATAGCCGCCTGCTGCCGGAAACCAACCGCGGCTGGATGGTGACCAGCACGGATCTTGAGGGTCTCTCCCTTCAGCTCGGTCGTTTCACCGGGTGGGGTGACAGGGTGGGCATCAGTAACGATGCACCGATGACAGCCTCCTATTCCGGCATGACAGGCCCTTCGGTTTCCTTCATCGGCGGCACATGGCGCGGGCAGGTCGAAGGATTTGCAGCAACGGCCTATCTGTCCCATTTCGAAGATAATTGGGATACTTGGTATATCGGCGCAGATTATGAGAAAGAGTTGGCAGATGAACAGGCTCTTGCGCTCAATTTCAATCTCTACCGCAATACAAGTACGGGCATAGCCCGCTCAGGTTCCATAAATACTGTGGCCGCCAGTTTCATGGGCACATATATGCACGGTCCCCATCTTCTGGCCGTCAGCGTGCAGAAGGTCACGGGCGATACGCCGTTCGATTATGTGAATAATGGCTCGATCTGGCTGACCAACTCCGTACAGCTTTCCGATTTCAACGGGCCGGGCGAATTCTCCTGGCAGGTGCGCTATGAGCTGGATCTGAGCGGTTCCATCCTGCCGGGTCTAGTCGTGGGGGCGGCCTTTACACGGGGTACGGGCATTAATGGCACGCATGTGCCTGTGACCAGTCCCTATTTTGAATATTACGGCCGCGATGGACAGCATTGGGAGCTGGATTTGCTGGCCCGTTACATGGTGCCGGAGGGCTGGGCCGAGGGGCTGGTGCTCTTCGGCCGTTTCGGTCTGCACCGTGCCAATACGGATGCCGGCGCGCCCAACATGAACCAGATCCGGTTTGGCGCAGAAATGCCTCTGGAAATTCTATAGGCCGGAATGCGCGGACTGCCTCTTCTGCGGGTTTTTCTTTCACATCTTTATTCTTTTCAGAACAGAGGGTTCCATGCTTCGGAAATTGACCGCCACAGTCGCGATTGCGCTGGCATGCGCCATGGCTCTGCCCATTGCCGCCTTGCCCGTTGTCGCACAGCCGGCTGGGGCCCGTGAGCGGCTGAACATGGCCTGGCCTGTGAATGTGGGGCCTCTCAATCCGCATCTCTACACGCCGAACCAGATGTTCGCGCAATCCATGGTGTATGAGCCGCTGGTGAAATACGGCAAGGATGGCGTCATTCTGCCCTGGCTGGCGACCTCATGGGAGGTGTCTGAAGATGGCCGAACCTATGTGTTCCATCTGCGACCGGATGTGATCTTCTCGAATGGCGAGCCCTTCAACGCGCAGGCGGTCGTTGCCAATTTCAATGCCGTGCTGGAGAACCGGGAGCGTCATGCCTGGCTGGAACTGGCGAACCAGATCCAGAGCGTGGAGGAGATCGACCCGCTCACCGTCCGCATGATCTTGAAAGATCCTTATTATCCGGTGTTACAGGAGCTGGCCCTGCCGCGTCCGTTCCGCTTCATCGCCCCCTCCCAGTTTCAGGAGGGCGGCACCATGCAGGGCATCAAGGCCCCCATCGGCACAGGACCATGGAAGCTGGTGGAGACGCGGCTGGGCGAGCAGGATCGCTTCGCGCGTAATGACGCCTACTGGGGCGAAAAGCCGGTGATTGAAGAGGTCGTCATCAAGGTGGTGCCGGACCCGAACACCCGCGCCATCGCTTTTGAGACCGGAGGGGTAGATCTGCTCTATGGCTCCGAGGGGCCGGTTTCGCCCGATACGTTCGAGCGCTTCCGCCACATGCCAAATGTGTCCACGGCCCTCTCCGCGCCTATGGAAACTCATGTGCTGGCGCTCAACAGCCAGAAGGGCCCGACACGCGATGTAGCCGTGCGCAAGGCCATCAACCATGCGGTCGACAAGGACAAGATGATCGCGAAGGTGCTCTACAACACCCAGCAGCGCGCCGATGCATTGTTCGCGCCCAATGTGCCTTATGCGGATCTGGGCCTGAAGCCCTATGCCCATGACCCGGATCTGGCGCGCAAACTGCTGGATGATGCCGGCTGGACACTGGAGCCGGGTGCAAAGGTGCGTTCTCGCAACGGAGAGCCGCTGGAGATTGAGCTGAGCTTCATCGGCAATGATGCGCTTGCCAAATCTATGTCGGAAATCATGCAGGCGGATCTGGCCAAGGTGGGCATCAGCATCCGGCTGGTGGGCGAGGAGGAGAGCAGTGTCTATTCCCGCCAGCGCGATGGCCGCTTCGGCATGATTTTCAACCGCACATGGGGCGCACCCTATGATCCGCATGCCTTCATGAGCTCCATGCGCGCGCCTTCCCATGCCGATTATCAGGCCCAGCTTGGCCTCAGCGACAAGGCCGAGATTGATGCGCGCATCAGCCGGGCGCTGGTGACGACGGATGAAGGGGAGCGCCGCGCCTTGTATGCTCAGATCCTGACGCGGCTGCATGATGCCGCCATCTATCTCCCGCTCACTTATGTGCCGTCCATCGCCGTGTCCCGGCCGGATCTGGGGCCGGTGCCGTTCGGGGCCATGGCCAGCGAAATCCCCTTTGAGCAGATGGACCGGAAGGCAGATTGACTATGGCCGGTTTCATTTTGCGGCGTCTGCTGCTGCTGCCCATCATGCTGCTTGCGGCCTCACTGGTGATCTTCCTGCTGCTACGGCTCGGCCCGTCCGATCCGGCGCTGGATTATCTGCGCCTGTCCCGCGTGCCGCCCACCCCGCAGGCACTGGAGGAGGCGCGCCACTTTCTGGGCCTCGACAGGCCGCTGGTCGAACAGTATGTCACATGGCTCTGGAAGACGCTGAACCTTGATTTTGGCGTTTCCTATGCAACCCAGCGCCCTGTTCTGCCCGATATTCTGCATTTCCTGCCGGCGACCCTGCAACTGGCGGCCGTGGCGCTCGTCATCACGCTGGCGGTGTCCATTCCGCTGGGCATGTGGGCGGCGCGTTACCGCAACAGAATGCCGGATCAGATCGTTCGCCTCATCGCGATCATCGGCGTGTCCATGCCGAATTTCTGGCTGGGTTTTTTGCTGGTGCTGCTATTCTCGGTCTATCTGGGCTGGCTGCCGCCCATGGGGCGCGAAGGCTGGACCACGATCATCATGCCGGCGGTGGCGATCGCCTTCATGTCCCTGTCCATCAATGCCCGCCTGTTGCGGGCCAGCATGCTGGAAGTGGCGGGCCAGAGGCATGTGACCTATGCCCGGCTGCGGGGCCTGCCGGAAGGGCGGGTGGAGCGCGCTCATATTCTGCGCAATGCTCTTTTGCCCATCATTACCGCCACCGGCATGTATATCGGGGAACTGATTGGCGGCACGCTCATCATCGAAAGTATTTTCGGCTGGCCGGGCGTGGGGCGTTATGCCGTGTGGGCCATTTTCAACCGGGATTATCCGGTCATTCAGTGCTTCACTTTGCTGATGGTGGCCATTTTCGTCATCTGCAATCTCATCGTCGATATTGTCTATGCCTGGGCGGACCCCCGGGTGCGGATTGCTGCGGAGGGCATCCAATGACGGATCGCACCCTGTCACCGGAGGTTGCATCCGGGCCGCTCTTTACCAAACGGGGATATGGATTCTGGCGCGAGGCGCGCTGGCCGGTGCGTCTGTCTGTTCTGGTCATCGGGCTTCTGGTTGTGGCTGCGCTTCTAGGGCCGTGGATCTCGCCGCATGATCCTAATGCGGTGGAGTTGGGTGAGCGCCTGCAAGGCCCCAATGCAACCTACTGGCTGGGCACGGACCATCTCGGGCGGGATATTTTCTCGCGGCTGATTGCGGGCACAGGCGTTTCACTGGGCTCCGTGGCGGCGACCATGGCGCTGATCCTGCTGTTGGGTATTTCCATTGGCGGGGCGGCCGGTTTCATCGGCGGGCGAACGGATCAGGTGATCATGCGGGTGGCGGATGTGTTTCTCACCTTTCCCACGCTGGTGCTTTCGTTGTTCATGGTGGGCATGCTGGGGGCGGGACTTGTCAATGTCATCATCGCCATCACGCTGACCCACTGGGCCTGGTATGCGCGCATTGTGCGCGGCATTGTGCTTTCCCTGAAACACCGGGATTTCATCGCTGCTTCGCAACTGATGGGCTCGAACCGGGTGCAGGTCTTCGCCCGGCATCTTTTGCCGGCCACCCTGTCCCAGCTTCTGGTTCTGGCCTCGCTGGATATTGGCCATATCATGCTGCATGTCTCGGGGCTGTCCTTTCTCGGTCTGGGCGTCACTGCGCCCACGGCCGAGTGGGGGGTGATGATCTCCGATGCCCGGCAATATGTGTGGACCGAGCCACTGCTGATGCTCTGGCCGGGGCTGGCGCTGTTCATCGCCGTCATGGCTTTCAACATTCTGGGGGACGCCGCGCGTGACCGGCTGGACCCGAACATGCGCATGGAGCATGTACATTGATCCGCGCTCATCTTTCCATTCGCGATCTCAGCGTCGAGACCACCCGCCATGGACAGGCTGTCACGCTGGTGGATCAGGTTTGCCTTGAACTGCGCACTGGCGAGGCGCTGGCGCTGGTCGGGGCGAGTGGCTCGGGCAAATCGCTGACCTGCTCCGCCAGTCTGGGCCTGACGCCGCCGGGGGTGCGGTGTGTTGCCGGGGAACTGGAGCTGAATGGTGCGCGGCAACGGGCGGAAAATCTGCGCGGCCGGCAAGTTTCCGTCATCATGCAGAACCCGCGCAGCGCCTTCAATCCGGTGCGCACGATGCGCCAGCACGCCATGGAAAGCTTCGTGGTCCAGGGTGTGCCTTCCGCAGAGAGACAGACGCGCATCGAGGCCGCCATGCTGGATGCGGGCCTGCCGGAGCCCCGGCAAGTTCTGAAGTTGCATGCCTTCGAAATGAGCGGCGGTATGCTTCAGCGCATGATGATCGCCCTCGCTCTGGCCAGCGAGGCGCCTTTCCTCTTCGCTGATGAACCGACGACGGATCTTGATCTCATCGTCCAGCGCGAAATTCTCGATCTGCTGGATGAGCTGAAACACAAACGCGGATTGGGCCTTTTGCTGGTGACCCATGATATGGGCGTGGTGGCGCGTCTGGCCGACAGGGTGGCGGTGATTGAGGCGGGTCGCATTGTCGAGCAGGGGCCGGTGGAAGAGATGTTCCGTTGCCCGAATCATGATGTCACCCGCAGCCTCGTCAGCGCGCATCTTTCCCTTTACAGCCAGAGGAGTACGGCATGAGCCTGCTGGCCGCGCATGAGGTTTCCCGCACTTATCGCAAAAGCGGGTTTCTGGGCACTGGCACCTCGAAGACTGTTCTGGAGCGCATTACGGTCGAGATCGCCGAGGGGGAAACGGTGGCGCTTCTGGGTCGCAGCGGATGCGGCAAGAGCACGCTGGCCCGACTGCTGGTGGGGCTGGAACTGCCGGATGAGGGCGAAACCCTGTTTGAGGGACGTCCGCTCCGGCATTTCCGCAAGGCGGACTGGCGCGCTCTGCGCCGGGCGGTGCAACTGGTGTTTCAGGACCCTGTCGGAGCAGTGGACCCGCGCGCGACAGTGCGGGACATTCTGAGCGAGCCCCTGCGCAATCTGTGCGGTCTGCCGCAGGATGCCTGTGACATGCAGGTGCGCAGCCTTCTGGAAGCCGTGGAACTGAAGGCCGATGATGCGGACAAGCTGCCCCAGCAGATGAGTGGTGGCCAGTTGCAGCGCGTGTGCATCGCCCGTGCACTGGCGCCGCAGCCGCGCCTCATTATTCTGGATGAGGCGGTCTCCAATCTGGATCTGCATTTGCAAATCCAGATGCTGGATTTGTTTACGCGTCTGCAGAAGGAGAATGGCGTCTCCTATCTGTTCGTCACCCATGATCTGCGGCTGGTGCAGAGCTTCTGCTCGCGGGTGATCGTGATGGATGACGGGCATATCGTGGAAGAATGCCCGGTCACTACCCCGTTCGCGCTCACCTCACCGGAAGGGCGGGCCCTGCAGGGGGCCGTGCTGCCGGCGATGCCCGTGGCAATGCCTGTGCAGCCCGGCGTGGCGCCCGGTCCTGTATCGGCTGCGTAAGGGGGAGGCGTTCACACCACCACGCGCACGGGCGTGCTGGCTAGAAAGGCGTCCAGACTTTCCGCTACCTGGTTCCACAAGGTCTGCTGGGCGTCAAGGCTGGCCCATGCCACATGGGGTGTGACGATGACATTGGGCCGATCCAGCACCTTCAGAAGCGGGTTGTCCGGCGTGGGGGGCTCGGTGGAGAGCACATCGAAGCCGATGCCGGAAATGAGACCTTCATCCAGCGCCTGCACCACATCGGCCTCATTCACCAGCCCGCCCCGTGCTGTGTTGATGATGAGAGGGGCGCGGCGCATCTGGCGGAATTCCGCCATGGCCAGCATGTCGCGTGTCGCGTCATTCAGGGGGGCGTGCAGCGTGATGATGTCCGCTGTCTCCAGCAGGGTGCTGAAGGGGGTATAGAGCGCCCCCATGGTGGCCTCTCCCTTATGGGCGGCGAACATCACCTCCATGCCGAAGGCCGCGCACAGCTGGCCGACGGACTGGCCAATGGAGCCTTCCCCGATAATACCTACCCGGGCCCCGGCCAGATCCGCCACCGGATGGGAGAAAAAGCTGAACTGCCCGGCGGCCTGCCATTTGCCGTCCGCCACATCCTGACGGTAGGCCAAAAGCGAGCGGCGCAGCGATAGCATCAGCGTCAGCGTATGTTCGGGCACGGTATGCACCGCATAGCCGCGCACATTGGAGACGGTGATGCCCCGCTCCCGGCAGGCCTCGATATCCACGCCATCAAAGCCGGTGGCGGCCACGCTGATGAATTTCAGCTCCGGGAGCTGTTCCAGCATGTCACGACGCACATGCACCTTGTTGACGATGGCGATGGTGGCGCCCTTCAGACGCTCCACCACATCCTCATCCTGACTGTGGGCGTAGCTCACCCATTCATGCGGCGTGGCCGGGCGAACAAGATTGACGGCAGGCGCGATGCTGCTGCGGTCGAGAAAGACAATGCGTGGCAGCGCGGCCTGAGCCGGTTGGTTCTGATTTTGGGCGGTCTGGGCGGATGAGGTGGTCACGGCGGCGCTCCGGTTCGTGGAAGAGGAAACCAGAGTGCGCCATGCTGTTGACCAGAGAAAGACGCGTGCGCAAATGCAAGGCATGCGCGCACTGAAAGGCATGTGGGTGGCGGCAGGAATATCGAAACACGCAGGTCGAGGCACACAGGTCGAGGCGTACAGATCAGGGGCGCTGAGCGCTCAGCCCTGTGCGCCCTCCAGTTCCGCGCTGGCCATCAGCCACTCTTCCTCCGCAGCCGCCATGGCCTCGGCAGTTTCGTGCCGTTGCTGGACCAGTCGGGCGGCTTCCATCGGATCTTTCGCGTGCAGGTCCGGCGCGGAGAGGCGGGCATCCAAGCCGGAAAGCTCCTTGCCGAGCTTCTCCATCAGGCTTTCTGCGGCCTTCACCCGTTTCTTGATCGGCCCGGTGGCGATGCGGCGCGGCTTTTCGGCCTTGGTGTCCTTGCGGGTCTCGGCCTTGTCCTTGCGGCCTTCGCTGGTCATGCGGTCGCCATCGGCGCGGGAGAGTACCTCGCGGCGATACTGGTCGAGATCGCCCTCATAGGGCTTCACGACGCCGCCACCCACACGCCAGAGTTGTTCTGCGCAGGCTTCCAGAAGGCTACGATCATGCGAAATGAGGATGACCGCGCCGGGAAAATCATTCAGCGCTTCCATCAGCGCCGCGCGGGCCTCGATATCGAGATGGTTGGTCGGCTCATCGAGAATGACCAGATGCGGCCCGTGGAAGGTCGCCAGCCCCAGCAGCAGACGGGCCTTCTCGCCACCGGAAAGGGATGAAACCTTCGTGTCTGCCTTGCCGGCGGAAAAGCCCATTTCAGCCGCGCGCGCCCGCACGCGGGCCTCTGGCGCATCCGGCATCATCCGTCGCACATGTTCCGCGGCGCTTTCTTCCGGGTGGAGTTCGTCAATCTGGTGCTGGGCCAGATAGGCCACTTCCAACTTGTCTGCGCGCACCAGCTTGCCGTCCTGCGGTTCCAGTCGGCCGGCAATGAGCTTGGCGAAGGTGGATTTGCCATTGCCGTTCGGCCCCAGCAGCGCGATGCGGTCATCCTCATCAATGCGCAGGGTCATGTTCCGGAGGATCGGCTTTCCGGGCTCATAGCCCACCGACACCTGATCCAGCACCATGATGGGGGGCGAGAGCAGCTTTTCGGGGTGGCGGATGGAGATGGCCGCCGCCTCTTCGTTCACCTGCGCGGAGAGCGGCTCCATGCGGGCCAGCGCCTTCAGCCGCGATTGCGCCTGCTTGGCCTTGGTGGCCTTGGCGCGGAAGCGAGCGACGAAGCTTTCCATATGGGCGCGCTGGGCTTCCTGCTTCTTGCGCGCGCTCTGATCCTGCAGCATCCGCTCCCGGCGCTGACGATCGAACGAGGTGAAGCCGCCGCGATACAAGGTGAGCTTCTTGTTGGAGAGGTGGAGGATATGGTCCACTGAACTGTCCAGCAGATCACGGTCATGGCTGATGAGGATGACCGTGCGCGGATAATGGGCCAGATAATCCTGTAGCCACAGCGTGCCTTCAAGATCGAGATAGTTGGTGGGCTCATCCAGCAGCAGCAGGTCCGGCTCGGTGAAGAGCAGGGCGGCCAGCGCCACACGCATGCGCCAGCCGCCGGAAAATTCCGCGCAGGGGCGCTGCTGGGCGCTTTCATCAAAGCCGAGGCCAGCCAGAATGGTGGCCGCACGCGCGGGGGCAGCATGGGCATCGATATCGAGAAGGCGCATCTCGATATCGCCGATGCGCATCGGGTCCTGCGTGGTTTCGCGTTCATGCAGCAGGGCGGCGCGCTCGGTGTCGGCGGCCAGCACGCGCTCGAGCAGGCTGTCGGGCCCGGCGGGGGCTTCCTGCGCCACGCGGCCGATGCGGGTGCGGTTGGGTAGGCGCACAATGCCGGATTCCAGCTCCAACTCGCCCACCAGCGCCTTGAACAGGGTGGTTTTTCCGGCGCCATTGCGCCCCACCACGCCCACGCGCGCATTTTCGGGAATGGCCACGCTGGCGTGGTCAATGAGGAGGCGGCCGGCAAGGCGCAGGGAGATATCGTCAAGCACGATCATGATTGCGCCCTTTTCGCAGCAGCCGGGACAAGGAGCAAGGGGAAAGGGGGGGGAGATGGACCGGGATGGGAAGGGAGGTGTGCCGAGCCGGCTCAGGCTTTTCTTTCCCGGCGCATCTCTCCGGGGGATTGGCCCGTCCATTGGCGAAAGGCGCGTGAGAAGCTCTTTTCATTGCGGAAGCCAGCCATATGGGCCACCTGCTTCAGGGGGCGGTTGCTGCGGCCGATCAGCTCCAGGGCGCGTTCGCGGCGGATCTCATCCTTGATCTGTTGCAGGGAAGAGCCTTCCTCCTGCAATTGGCGATGCAGGCTGCGGCGGGAGATGTTGAGGTTTTTGGCCAGTTCCTCTGCATTGGGCAGGCTGGCGGCATTTGCGGCCAGCCGTGCGCGAAACTGCATGCGTACCCGTTCCACCAGCAGGCGGTCCCGCCGATATTGCAGAACCATCAGCCGCAAGGCGTTTTGCAGCATGGCGCGGGTTGCGGCTTCATCCCGCATGGGAGGCAAGGTGAGATAATCGGCATTGAAGCTGAAGCCGGTTTGCGCCGCATCAAACCGTGCCTCACCGGGAAACATGGCCCGGTAGGAGCCAGCATGGTCCGGGCGGGGAAAGGCAAAGCCCAGATCGCTGAAGGGAATGCGCGAATCCACCAGCCAGCAGGCGAAGCCGTGCACGGCGCGCAGGGTGGAGACCAGGCAGAATTCCCGCATGCCCTGCCGGATAGCCCGTTCTTCTATGGTGATGCTGGCCGTGCCTTCCCTGCAGCTGAGGGTGATGCGGATATCGTCCACAATCAGCCCATGACAGCGGCACCAGCGCCTCAGGGCCACGCCGAGATCGGGTGCGGAAATCGCGGCCCGGCACAGCAGGCCGAGGCTGCCCCAGCGCATGGGGCGGGAGAACCAGCCCAATGCCTCGTCATCCAGTTCACGCATGGCATGCAGGTTGAGCGCCTCGAACTGTTCGGCGGTGACGCGGGCGGCGCTATTCTCCAGAAGTTGCGGCGCAATATGTGCCGCTTGCAGGGCTGGCCCGAAGGGGTGCCCATAATGCGCATAAGCCTGTGATATGGCGCAGACGAAGGCGATAGGGGTGACCGCTGCCTGTGTGCCGGATTCTGGTTTCCTCATGTCCTGATCTCAATACATGATGGCACGATTTGCAACTATTGTGGCACCAACACGCCAAGGCGAGTGGCTACTCTCAGCGGCAACGGGCCAGAAACAGGGGCCCTTGCGAACAAGCAAACGGGAGAGACGCGATGCTGCTGTCTGGGATCGGGCTGGATTTCGACCTTGGCGAAGATGTGGATGCCCTGCGTGAAGCCGTGCGGACCTTTGCCGCGAAGGAAATTGCTCCCATCGCCGCCGATGTGGACCGCGATAATCTCTTCCCGGCGCATCTGTGGAAGAAGCTCGGGGATATGGGGCTGCATGGCCTGACCGCGAGCGAGGAATATGGCGGCACGAACCTCGGCTATCTGGCGCACATGGTGGCGCTGGAAGAGATTTCGCGCGCGTCGGGTTCCATCGGCCTGTCTTATGGCGCGCATTCCAATCTGTGCATCAATCAGATCCGCCGGAATGGTACGGAAGCGCAGAAGCAGAAATATCTGCCCAAGCTGATCTCCGGTGAGCATGTGGGCGCGCTGGCCATGAGCGAGCCCAATGCCGGTTCTGATGTGGTGAGCATGAAGCTCAAAGCCGAGAAGAAGGGCGACCGCTTCATTCTCAATGGCTCGAAGATGTGGATCACCAATGGTGGCGATGCCGATACACTGGTGATTTATGCCCAGACCGACCCGGCCGCAGGGGCGAAGGGCATTACGGCTTTCCTGGTGGAGAAGAGTTTTGCCGGCTTTTCTGCGGGCGCCAAGCTCGACAAGCTGGGCATGCGGGGCTCCAACACCTATCCGCTCTTCTTCGATAATGTGGAAGTGCCGGAAGAAAACGTGCTGGGTGGCGTGGGCAAGGGTGTGAAGGTGCTCATGTCGGGGCTGGATTATGAGCGCGCCGTGCTGGCCGGCGGGCCGCTTGGCCTGATGGCTGCCGCCATGGACGCCATTGTGCCTTATGTGCATGAGCGCAAGCAGTTCGGCCAGAGCATCGGCGAGTTCCAGCTCATGCAGGGCAAGCTGGCGGATGTCTACACCACGTGGCAATCCACCCGCGCCTATGTCTATGCTCTGGGCAAGGCATGTGATCGGGCGGACCATTCCCGCACGCTGCGCAAGGATGCAGCCGGGGCCATTCTGCTGGCGGCGGAAAAGGCCACATGGATGGCCGGTGAGGCCATCCAGACCCTCGGCGGTGTGGGCTACACCAGAGAATTCCCGGTGGAACGCCTGTGGCGCGACGCCAAGCTCTATGAGATCGGCGCGGGCACATCCGAAATTCGCCGGATGCTGATTGGCCGTGAATTGTTCAACGAAACCGCCGGGCTGTGATCATGGCGGAAATCGAGAGCAAGATCAGTCCGCGCAGCGCGGAGTTTCAGGCCAATGCGCAGACCATGGACGCCCTGGTGGCGGACCTGCGCACCCGCCTTGAGGAGATTGCGCAGGGCGGTGGCGAAGCCGCCCGCGCCAAGCATGAAGCCCGTGGCAAGCTGCTGCCGCGGGAGCGGGTGAACATGCTGCTGGATGCAGGTTCACCCTTTCTCGAAATCGCGCCCATGGCGGCCTTCAATGTCTACAAGGAAAAGGATGGCCGTGATGCGGCCCCTTCGGCCGGTGTGATTGCGGGGATCGGCCGGATTGCCGGGCGTGAATGCGTCATTGTCTGCAATGACGCCACCGTGAAGGGCGGCACCTATTTTCCCCTCACCGTGAAGAAGCATTTGCGGGCGCAGGAAATTGCCGCGCAGAACAATTTGCCCTGTGTCTATCTGGTGGATTCAGGCGGGGCCAACCTGCCGAACCAGGATGATGTGTTTCCCGATCGCGATCATTTCGGGCGCATCTTCTACAATCAGGCCCAGATGAGTGCGGCGGGCATTGCCCAGATCGCGGTGGTGATGGGCTCCTGCACTGCAGGTGGGGCCTATGTGCCGGCCATGAGCGATGAAACCATCATCGTGCGCAATCAGGGCACCATCTTCCTCGCTGGCCCGCCTCTGGTGAAGGCTGCCACAGGTGAGGTGGTGAGCGCCGAGGAACTGGGCGGCGGCGATGTGCATACCCGCCTTTCCGGCGTGGCGGATCATCTGGCCAATGATGATACCCATGCTCTGGCTTTGGCGCGCACGGCAGTTTCCAACCTCAACCGGCCTAAGAATTTCCCGGTGGAAAACATCTCCCCGCGCCCGCCCAAATATGATCCGCGCGAGATGGGGGGCATCATCCCCACCGATACACGCAAGCCCTTTGATGTGCGTGAGATCATCGCCCGGATTGTTGATGCTTCGGAGTTTCACGAGTTCAAGGCCCGTTTCGGCCCTACGCTGGTGACAGGTTTTGCCCATATTGAAGGCATGCCCGTGGGCATCATTGCCAATAATGGCATCCTGTTCTCCGAGAGCGCGGCCAAAGGGGCGCATTTCGTGGAGCTGTGCTGTCAGCGCCGGATCCCGTTGGTGTTCCTGCAGAATATCACCGGCTTCATGGTGGGGCAGAAATACGAGAATGAGGGCATTGCCCGCCATGGCGCCAAGATGGTGACGGCGGTGGCCTGCGCCAATGTGCCGAAATTCACCGTCATCATTGGCGGATCCTTTGGCGCCGGCAATTATGGCATGTGCGGGCGCGCCTATTCCCCGCGCTTCCTGTGGATGTGGCCCAATGCGCGCATTTCCGTCATGGGCGGGGAGCAGGCCGCTTCCGTGCTCGCCACCGTGCGTCGCGATGGGGTGGAAAAAACTGGCGGTCATTGGCCGGAAGAGGAAGAGGCCGCCTTCCGTGAACATATTCGCGCACGCTATGAGCATCAGGGCCACCCCTATTATGCCACGGCCCGGCTGTGGGATGATGGGGTGATTGACCCGGCAGATACACGCCGCGTGCTGGCGCTGGGCCTTTCGGCCAGCCTCAACGCTCCCATTCCTGAAGCGCGCTTCGGCGTCTTCCGCATGTGAGGGGGCGGATATGAAGCATCTTCTCATGCACCGCGCGGGCGGTGTGGCCACGGTGACGCTGAACCGTCCCGAGATCCGCAATGCCTTTGATGATGTGCTCATCAGTGAACTGACGCGGGCTTTCCATGAGCTGGGGCAGGATGACAGCGTGCGCGTCATCATTCTGGCGGCCAGCGGCAAGGCGTTCTGCGCCGGGGCGGACCTGTCCTGGATGCGTCGCATGGCCGATTATGACCATGCGGAAAATCTCGCTGACGCCACTGCGCTCGCCACTATGCTGCGCACCATCCATGAATGCCCTGTCCCCGTCATCGCGCGGGTCCAGGGGGATGTGTTCGCCGGCGGGATGGGGCTGGTTTCAGCCTGTGACATGGTGGTGGCGGCCGGGCAGGCCCGCTTCTGCCTGAGCGAGGTGAAGCTGGGGCTCATTCCGGCGACCATCGCCCCTTATGTGATTGCGGCGATGGGCGCACGGGCGGCGCAGCGTTTCTTCCTGACGGCGGAGGTTTTCTCCGCACAGGCTGCGGTGGCTATTGGGCTGGTGCATGAGGTGGTGGCGCCGGAAGAGCTGGATGAGGCCATTGCACGTCTGAGCCAGCATCTGCTCAATGCCTCGCCGGCTGCCCTTGCCGCCTGCAAGCGCCTGCTGCGCGAAGTCAGCGGGCGGAAGGTGGATGATGCGCTTGTGGCCGACACTGCCGCGCGCATCGCCGATATCCGTGCCTCGGAACAGGGTCGTGAAGGCGTCCAGGCATTTCTCAACAAGCGGCAGCCCACATGGCTACTCAGCCCGGCAGGGGAGGCGAAATGATGCGCCGCATCATCAACAAGATCCTCATCGCCAATCGCGGGGAAATCGCCTGCCGTGTGGCGGCGACCGCCCGTCGACTGGCCATTCGCACCGTGGCCGTGCATTCGGATGTGGACCGGGATGCGCGCTTTGTCGCCATGTGCGATGAGGCTGTCTGCCTGGGTGGGGCTGCACCGAAGGACAGCTATCTGCGCTGGGAGAAGATCATTGCAGCCGCGCAGGAAACCGGGGCGGACGCCATTCATCCCGGTTATGGCTTCCTGAGTGAGAATGCCGATTTCGCCGCCGCCTGTGCTGAGGCCGGGCTCATCTTCATCGGCCCGCCGGCTTCAGCCATTCGCGCCATGGGGCTGAAGGCTGAATCCAAGCGGCTGATGGAACAGGCCGGTGTGCCGCTGGTGCCGGGTTATCACGGGGCGGATCAGGATGGGGCTCTTCTGGCGCGTGAGGCGGAGCGCATCGGCTATCCGCTCATGATCAAGGCCAGTGCCGGTGGTGGCGGCAAGGGCATGCGCATTGTGGAGCGGCACGAGGATTTCGCGGAAAACCTGGCCTCCTGCCAGCGCGAGGGGCTCAGCAGTTTTGGCAGTGCGGCGGTGTTGCTGGAGCGTTATGTGCAGCGCCCGCGCCATATTGAAATTCAGGTGTTCGGGGATGCGCATGGCCATTATGTGCATCTGTTCGAGCGGGATTGCTCTGTTCAGCGTCGCCACCAGAAGGTGCTGGAGGAGGCCCCTGCGCCGGGCCTGAGCGATGAACGCCGGCAGGAGATGGGCGAAGCCGCCATCGCCGCTGCCCGTGCGGTGGGTTATGTGGGGGCCGGCACGGTGGAATTCATCGCCGAGCCCAAGGCGGACGGAGATCTTTCCTTCTATTTCATGGAGATGAATACCCGTCTGCAAGTGGAGCATCCGGTGACGGAGGCCATAACCGGGCAGGATCTGGTGGAGTGGCAGATCCGCGTGGCGGCAGGTGAGGAGCTGCCCTGTGCGCAGCATGAATTGTTGATCCGCGGCCACGCCATTGAGGCGCGTATCTGTGCCGAAGCGCCGGATAACAATTTCTTGCCGGCCACGGGACGGCTGGATGTGTTGCGCCTGCCGGTACATCTGGATTTCACCACCCATGCCCATGGCGTGCGGGTAGATTCCGGGGTGCGGGAGGGGGACGAGATTTCCCCTTTCTACGACCCGATGATCGCCAAGCTCATCGTGCATGGTGCAACCCGCGAGGAGGCCCTGGCGCGGCTGGATGAGGCATTGGCCCAGACCCATATTGTGGGGGTCGCGACCAATGTCGCCTTTCTGCGACGTACGGCGGCAAGCCATGCCTTCACCGTCGCCGATCTCGACACGGCGCTGATCCAGCGTGAAAGCGCCGTGCTGTTTCATCAGCAGGGCCTGTCTTTCTCCCATATCGCCGCCAGCGTGGTGGCGCACATGGTGCAGGATGAGGCGCGGCAGGCTGGAACGGACCCATGGTCCCGGCCTGATGGCTGGCGTGTTGGAGGGGCGGCGACCCGGAGCCTGCGGCTGCAGATGGGTGAGCGGCTGGAGACGGCGCGTTTCACCCCACAGGCTGAAACCCCGGACGTGCGCTACAGGCTGGAGGTCGATGGCTATGAGCACAGTCTGGCCCTGCCGCCATCCGGCGAGATCCGTCTTGATGATACCCGGCTGCGCAGCCGTATTTATCGTACGGGGAATCTGTTTTCCATTTTCACACCTTCCGGCAGCGCCAGTGCGGAGTTGATTGATCCTCTGGCCCACGCCGGTGAAGCCGAAGCTGAAGCTGGCCGGCTGACAGCCCCCATGCCGGGCCGCGTGATCGCCTTTCTGGTGGAAGCAGGTGAAAGCGTGACCAGAGGCCAGCCGCTGGCGGTGATGGAGGCCATGAAGATGGAACACACCATCAAAGCTCCGATCGACAGCATTGTGGAGGAACTGCTCTTCGCAGTGGGGGATCAGTTGACCGAAGGGGCAGAGCTGCTGCGTCTGGCTCCCGTGCAGGAGGAGGCCTGAGCCATGGCGATGCTTCCGGCACAACCTGCCTTGCCTGCGCGCGTGCGCATTGTGGAGGTGGGCCCGCGGGATGGGTTGCAGAATGAGAAACAGCTTATTCCTGCGGCCATCAAGGTGGAACTGATTGAACGCCTTCAGGCTGCGGGCCTGCGACATATCGAAACCACCAGTTTCGTCAGCCCGAAATGGGTACCGCAAATGGCGGACAATGCACAGGTGATGGCCGGCATGTCCCGTCGTGAGGACGTGACCTATTGTGTGCTGGTGCCCAATCTTCGTGGTTTTGAGGCCGCCAGAGCCACGCATCCCGGTGAAATCGAGGTGTTTGGCTCCGCCAGCGAGAGTTTCAGCCAGCGCAATATCAACTGCTCCATTGAAGAGAGCATTGCGCGTTTTGCGCCGGTGGTGAAAGCGGCTGTGGATGCTGGCATCAGGGTGCGCGGGGCTATTTCCTGCGCTCTGGGTTGCCCTTATGAGGGCGACATCAGCCCGGCCAGGGTGGCACATGTGGCGCGGCTGATGAAGGACATTGGCGTGCAGCATGTGGCGGTGGCCGACACCATCGGCACCGGCACGCCGCGCAAGGCGCAGGCCGCCTTGGAAGCCGCCCTGGGCATTTATGAGCTGGCCGATGTTTCCGGCCATTTCCACGATACTTACGGGCAGGCGCTGGCCAATATCTATGCCGCGCTGGAGCTGGGCGTCAGCCAGTTCGACACCTCCGTGGGTGGGTTGGGCGGCTGCCCTTATGCCGAGGGGGCGACGGGCAATGTGGCGACAGAAAATGTCGTCTACATGCTGCACGGGCTGGGTATCGAAACCGGCATTGATCTGGAAGGGGTGATCGAGGCGGCGGCCTTCATCTCCCATCATCTGGGCCGCCCGGTCGGATCACAGGTTTCAAGAGCATTTCTCGCCCGCTGCGAGAGCTGAATCAAACGCGCACAAAAGAATGCGTGTCACAGCGCCTGGACAGGACGCCATGGTGCAATTTCGGGAGGAAGCAATGAGCTATAGTGACCGGCCATTGCCGGATGAAGCCCGGGTGAAGGGGGTGGATGCGCCCTCTCTTCTTGAAGAAACCATTCCTGCTTTGCTGGCCCGTACGGTGGCCGCTCGCCCGGATGAACTGGCCCTTGTGTCCTGCGACCACGGCCTGCGCATGACCTGGCGGGCCTTTGCAGATGCGGTGGATGGGCTGGCCACCGGCTTGCTGGATATGGGTATTCGCCGGGGCGACCGGGTTGGGATCTGGTCTCCCAACCGCCCGGAATGGGTGCTGACCCAGTTCGCCACGGCCCGGATCGGCGCCATACTGGTGAATGTCAACCCGGCCTATCGCAAGAGTGAGCTGGATTATGCCCTACGCAGTGTTGGGATTCGGGCCCTGATTACGGCAGACCGTTTCAAGAGCTCGGATTATCTGGGGATGCTGGAGGATATCCTTCCGGAGATCTCGACATCTCTTCCGGGAGCGCTCTTTTCGGAGCGCCTGCCGGATCTGCGCGCGATCATCGCCATGGGGGAAACATCGCGCTCCGGCATGGTGCCTTTCGCACAGGTGGCGGAAACTGCGGCCGATTGCACCCGGCTGGATAAGATTACGGCGCAACTGTCTGCGCATGATCCCATCAACATCCAGTTTACGTCCGGGACGACGGGGTCTCCTAAGGGCGCGACGCTGACCCATCGCAATATCGTCAATAACGGCAATTTCGTTACCGATCGCATTCGCCTCACCGCAGAGGACCGGCTGTGCATTCCGGTGCCGCTTTATCATTGCTTCGGCATGGTGATGGGGGTTCTGGGGTGTGTCAGCAAGGGCGCGGCCATGGTTTTCCCCGGTGAGGGGTTTGATCCGAAAACGACTCTTGAAGCGGTTTCGCGGGAGCGTTGCACGGGGCTTTATGGTGTGCCCACCATGTTTTCGGCCATGCTGGCGGTCGATGATTTCGCCTCTTACGATTTGTCTTCCCTGCGCACCGGCATCATGGCTGGCGCGCCCTGCCCGGTGGAGGTGATGAAGAAGGTGCGCGGGCAGATGCATATGTCCGATGTCACCATCGCCTATGGCATGACAGAGACCTCGCCGGTCTCCTTCCAGTCCTTTGTGGATGATCCGGTGGACAAGCGCGTCACCACGGTTGGCCGTATTCACCCTCATCTGGAGGTGAAGCTGGTGAATGCTACCGGTGATACCGTGCGTCCCGGAGAGACGGGAGAGCTGTGCACACGCGGCTATTCTGTCATGCGCGGCTATTGGGGCGAACCGGAAAAGACAGCCCAGGTGGTGGATGAAGATGGCTGGATGCATACCGGAGATCTCGCCACGATAGATGAGGACGGATATTGCACAATTGCCGGGCGGGTGAAGGATATGCTCATTCGCGGAGGGGAGAATATCTACCCCCGCGAGATCGAGGAATTCCTCTACCGGCATCCGAAGGTTCAGGATGTGCAGGTCATCGGCGTGCCGGATCTGCTGTATGGCGAAGAAATCTGCGCCTGTATCGTGCCGACTGATGACAGCCTGACAGTGGATGATATCCTCGCTTTCTGCCGGGGCGAGATCGCGCACTATAAGGTGCCGCGCTATATCGAAATTGTGGAAGCCTTTCCGATGACAGTCACCGGAAAGATCCAGAAATTTGTGTTGCGCAGTGAGATGTCCCGCAAGTTGGGCCTGCCCCCGCAAGAGTGAACTCGGCCGCCCTCGGCCTTGAGGGGCGTGCGGTCATGGTCCCGGCCTGAAGTTATCGGAAAATCGGCCTGTTCGGCTGGATGGGGCGGCTTTGAAGCCGCCCCATATTTTGTTCTGCTTAAAAATCGGCTTCATTGCCGCTTATGTCTGCGAACACACAAGGTTCCAGCCGGAACAGGATGGGTTGATGCAAGATTGTGTATCCACCTCTGGAGATGAAGCCGCAGCTCGCCCGCGGGCCGGGTGGATGTTGCGCCGTGGCTTGGGGCTGGCCCTCCTGCTGGTGGTGCTGGCGGCAGGCACGGCCTGGAGCATGACGGCGCTGTGGTATCAGGCGCCGCAGGCTTGGAGCGCCGTGTTGATGGCGCTGGCGGCCGGGGCTGGTGTGGTGCTGGCGGTACTGGGGTTCCGGCGGCAGGCTCTGGCGTGGCTTGGGGCAGGGGGCGCCGCGCTGGTGATGAGCGTGTGGTGGGCGTCCATTCTGCCCTCAAATACGCGGGACTGGGCCCCGGAACTGGACCGCACCGTGACGGCGCAGCTCCAAGGGTCACACGTCACCCTGCACAATGTGCGCAATTTCGACTGGCGCACGGAAGAGGATTTCACGCCCCGCTGGGAAACCCGAACCTATGATCTGCGCAAGCTGACATCGGTGGATCTGTTCAGTTCCGTCTGGGCCAGTCCCTCCATTGCCCATACGCTGATCGGCTTCGGTTTCGAGGATGGACAGCATGTGGTCTTCTCCATCGAGATCCGCCGGGAGAAGGGTGAGGCCTTCTCCGAGATTGGTGGCTTCTTCAAGGAGTTCGAGCTTTCCATGATCGCAGCGGATGAAAACGACATCATCCGCCTGCGTACGGATGCGCGTGGAGAGACCGTTTCCGTCTATCCGCTGAAGGTCACGCCACAGCAGGCACGCGAACTCTTCCTGTACTATCTCGCGCGTTCCAATGCTCTGGCGGAAAAGCCGGAATTCTACCAGACCATCACTACCAACTGCACCACGGTGATTTATGATCTGGCGCGGCTGGTGGATGCGCGCCTGCCTTTTGACTGGCGCATTCTGCTCTCCGGTCATCTGCCGGATTATCTTTATGATCTTGGCCTGATCCGCACGGATGCGCCTTTGGCTGAAGTGCGCCGTGAGGCTGTCATTCCACCGCAGAATGGGCGCACGGAACCGTTTCCCGAGGCGATCCGGCACAAGGAGTCGCGCAGGCCCGAAGGGGTGCTTTTGCAGACCCCATGATCGGCTCCCCCATAGGAGATGCCATGGGACCGCACATGCGGACATGAAAACGCCCCCTCCGCTGCTGCCGAGGGGGCGTAATTTTCAGGAGCCTGTGTTCTTGCAGGCTTACTCCGCCGCTTCCGGCAGGGGCGCGGGGCGGGTCCAGCGCAGCAACGGCTTGCGGGCGGCGCGGGTTTCATCCAGCCGGCGACGGGGGGCATAGTGCGGCGCGCCGAGGAAGCGCTCCTTATCATTTCCCTTCACCGCCATGGCCAGATCGCGCAGGGCCGCGATGAACAGGTCAAGCGAGGCCTTGGACTCGCTCTCTGTCGGTTCGATCAGCATGGCCCCGTGCACCACCAGTGGGAAATAGACCGTCATCGGGTGGAAACCCTCATCGATCAGCGCCTTGGCGATATCCAGCGTCGATACGCCGGTGCCATGCAGCCAGCTGTCATCGAACAGCGCCTCATGCATGGCGGGCCGCTCGGGGAAGGGTACGCTCATCAGATCCGACAGGCTGGCGCGGATATAGTTGGCGGATAGCACGGCGTCTTCGGAGGCCTGCTTCATGCCATCAGACCCATGGGAGAGCATCCAGGCCAGGGCGCGCACGAACATGCCCATCTGGCCATGGAAGGCACTCATGCGGCCCAGCGCCTGCTCGGCCCCTGCCGCGCCCTTGTCCTCGGCAAGGCGCAACCCGTTTTCGGTTGCGACAAGCGCCGGCACCGGCGCAAAGGGAGCCAGCGCCTCAGACAGAACCACCGGCCCTGCACCCGGTCCGCCCCCGCCATGGGGGGTGGAGAAGGTCTTGTGCAGGTTGATATGCATGGCATCCACGCCAAGATCCGCCACGCGCACCTTGCCGAGAATGGCGTTGAAGTTGGCGCCGTCGCAGTAGAAATAGGCGCCGGCTTCATGCACCGCGGCTGCAATCTCCACCACGTCACGCTCGAACAGCCCGCACGTATTGGGGTTGGTGAGCATGAGGGCGGCGACATCATCGGACAGTGCATCGCGCACCGCCTGCACATCCACCGTGCCATCGGCGCGGGCGGGAATGGCGCGTACCTGATAGCCGATCAGCGCGGCCGTGGCCGGGTTGGTGCCATGGGCGCTCTCCGGCACCAACACGATGTGCCGGCCGGTCTGGTCATGGGCCTCATGAGCGGCCTTGATGGACATCATGCCGGTCAACTCACCATGGGCACCGGCCTTGGGCGAGAGCGCCACGGCCTGCATGCCGGTGAGTTCCAGCAACACATGGGAGAGTTCACCCAGCAGCCCCAGAGCGCCCTGCACGGTGGAGGCCGGCTGCAACGGATGCACATCTGCGAAACCGGGCAGACGGGCCATCTTCTCATTGAGGCGCGGATTGTGCTTCATGGTGCATGAGCCGAGCGGGAAGATGCCGCTGTCGATGCCGTAATTCATCTGCGAGAGGCGCACATAATGGCGCATCGCCTCCGGCTCGCTCAGGCCTGGCAGATCCGGCGCGGTGGTGCGGGCATGACCGCCCAGCCGGTCGCGGAAGGGGGCAGGTTCGGGTAGATCGACGCCGGAGACATCCGTGCGGCCAATCTCGAACAGCAGTCCTTCTTCCAGTTGCAGGGCGCGGTTGCCGGTGAAGGTTTCCGGCAGGCGGTTTTCAGAAACGGGATGCGGCTGGGTTGCGCCGCGGCCTTCGCTGTTCATGCCAGCAGCTCCTTCAGGGCGGCAGTCAGGGCCGCGCGATCATCTTCCGTGGTGGTTTCGGTTGCAGCAATCAACAGCAGATTGTCGAGGCCGCTCTTCGGCGCGAGGCGGGCATAGGGCACGCCGGCCAGAATGCCGCGCCGCGCCAGTTCTTCCACCACATCCGCAGCCGGGCGTGGCAGGCGCACGGTGAATTCGTTGAAGAAGCTGCCATTCAGCACCTCCACACCGGGCACGCTGGCCAGCCGGTCCGCCAGATCACAGGCAGCGGCATGGTTCAGGCGGGCCAGCCGGGTGAGGCCCTGCTGGCCCAGCAAGGTCAGGTGAATGGTGAAGGCCAGCGCGCACAGGCCGGAATTGGTGCAGATATTGGATGTCGCCTTTTCACGGCGAATATGCTGCTCGCGCGTGGACAGGGTGAGCACGAAGCCCCGGCGGCCTTCCGTATCCACCGTTTCACCTGCCAGCCGGCCGGGCATCTGGCGCACATATTTGGCGCGGGTGGCGAACAGACCGACATAGGGCCCGCCGAAATTCAGCGCATTGCCAAGGCTCTGGCCTTCGCCCACCACAATATCGGCCCCCTGCGCGCCTGGCGGCTCGATCGCACCCAGACTCACCACCTCGGTGAAGACGGCGATCAGCAGTGCACCGGCCTTGTGGGCGGCTTCCGCGATGGGTTTGAGATCGACAATATTGCCGAACACATCCGGGCTCTGCACCACCACGCAGGAGGTGTTCTCATCGATGGCGCTGATGAGATCCGTCTCGCCTTGCGGGGCGGGCGCGTGGGCCACGACCTCATTTTCCGCATAATGGCATACGGTTTCCACCGTAGCGCGATAATGCGGGTGCAGATTGCCGGCCAGAAGCGCCTTGCCGCGCTTCGTGATGCGATGGGCCATCAGCACGGCTTCGGCGGTGCCGGTGGAGCCGTCATACATGGAGGCATTGGCCACATCCATGCCGGTGAGTTCGGCGACCTGGGTCTGGAACTCGAAGAGATATTGCAGCGTGCCCTGCGCGATTTCCGGCTGGTAGGGCGTGTAGGAGGTGAGAAACTCCGAACGCTGGATGAGGTGATCCACGCTGGCCGGCACATGGTGGCGATAGGCTCCGGCCCCGATGAAGAAGGGCACGGAACCAGCCGTGACATTGCGGGCGGCCAGCGCCGCCAGCTGGCGCTCCACCTCCATCTCGCTTTTTGCGCGCGGAAGGCGGGGCAACTCGATCTGTTGCTTGTCTGCGGGAATATCCGCGAAAAGGGCGTCCACCGTGGGCACGCCAATCCGCGCCAGCATCTCGGCGCGGTCCTCTGCGGTCAAGGGAAGGTAGCGCATGTCAGTTTCCGTTCGCCTTCAGGCCGCGCGCATCTGCGGGAACACGGCAATTTCCGCACGCAGGGAGTGGGCCACATAGCAGGCCTCATGGGCCTTGTGGTGCAGGTCTCCCAGCTCTTCGTTCGAGGGCAGCCGGCCCCCGGAGAAGATCATGACGGGCCTGAGGCGGATGTGAGACAGGTAAAGCCGGCCAGTGTCGTTCGGGCTCAGCACGCCTTCGGCGGCATCCTCATAACTATCCACCCGAAAGCCCGCCCGGCGGGCGAAATCCAGGGCGAACAGCATGTGGCAGCTTGAGGCCGCCGCCACCAGCGCCTCCTCCGGGTCCACCGCATCCGGGCGGGAGAGAGGGGAGGGCATGCAGGCGGGTGCTGCCGAAGCGGGGATCTGCACCCCCTCGTCAAACACCCACACATGGCTGCGGGGGTAGCGCCCGTCCGTGAACAGGGCGCTGTTCCGCTGCCAGATGATGGTGGCGTGAAAATCCTTCGGCACAGAAAGGGCCGGCATGAAAATCAGTCCAGCGTGGAGAGAAAGGCCTTGTAGGCCGCCTCGTCCAGAAGCTCATCCAGCTCGCCGGGGCTGGACAGGCGCAGCTTGAAGAACCAGCCGGAATTTTCCGGGTCTTCATTGGCCAGCGCCGGGTTGCCTTCCAGCTCCTCATTGGCTTGCGTCACCTCACCGGAGACGGGTGCGAACACATCGCTGGCAGCCTTCACGCTTTCCACCACGGCCGCCTCGCCGCCCTTCTCGACCTTGCGGCCGGCCTCGGGCAGTTCGACAAACACCACATCGCCGAGTTGCTCCTGAGCATAGTGGGTGATGCCCACAGTCGCGATATCGCCCTCGACGCGCACATATTCATGGTCTTTCGTGTAGCGCACGGTGGTCATGGTTCAGGCCCCCTTGGACATTTTGCGCACATAGCGCGTCGGCACGAATGGAAGAGTAGTGACAGTGGCGGCGAGAGGCTTGCCGCGCACCAGAATCTCAAGGCGCGTGCCGGGTGCGGCCAGCGCGGGCGGCACATAGCCCATGGCGATGGGGCCACCCAGAGAGGGGGCGAATCCACCGGAGGTGACCTGACCGACCACCTCGCCCTGATGGACGATCTGCGCGCCTTCGCGTGCCGGGGCCCGGCCTTCCGGCTTCAGCCCCACGCGCTGGCGTGACACGCCATCCGCCAGCTGGCTGCGGACGATATCCGCGCCGGGAAAGCCGCCTTCCTCGCGCCGCCGCTTCTGGATCGACCAGATGAGTCCAGCTTCCACCGGGGTGGTGGTACGGTCGATATCATGGCCATACAGGCACAGGCCGGCTTCCAGCCGCAGGCTGTCGCGCGCGCCAAGACCGATGGGCTTGACTTCAGGCTCCGCCAGCAGCGCATCCCACAGGGCGCGGGCCGAGGCGGCGGGCATGGAAATCTCGAAACCATCTTCACCGGTATAGCCGGAGCGGGAAATATGCACCGGTACGCCGGCCATGGTGGCGCTGAGCGTGCCCATAAAGGGCAGTTCGGCGGCCTCAGGGCAGAACCGCGCCATGACCTGTGCGGCTTCCGGCCCCTGAAGGGCGATCAGGCCGCGATCCTCCAGTACCTTCAGGCTCACATTTTCCGGCAGATGGGTGGCCAGATGGGCGAAATCCGCTGCCTTGCAGGCCGCATTCACCACCAGAAACAGGTGGCCATCTTCTCCTTCGCCTTCGGGGCGGGAGATCATCAGGTCGTCCATGATGGTGGCGTCGGGCGCGAGAAACTGGGAATAGCGCTGTGTGCCGGGCTTCAGGTTCACGATATCGGCGGGCACCAGCTTTTCCAGCGCGCGGGCGGTGGTGTCGTGGTCCGGCCCTTCAAGAAAGGCCTGCCCCATATGGGACACATCGAACAGGCCCGCATGGGTGCGGGTCCAGTTATGTTCAGCCAGAATGCCGTCAGGATATTGCACCGGCATGTCATAGCCGGCGAAGGGAACGATGCGGGCCTTCAGCGCCGCATGCGCCTCGTAAAGCGGTGTGCGCAGGGGCGGTGCGCCGGATGGACTGGTAGCGTCTGTCATGACTGCTCCAAACAGAGTGCGCCAGGTAAGGGGGCCTCGGCGGAGACCCGGCGGCGCCCCCTCTGTCTGCGGAACCTGAGAGATTTCACCGCGCCTGGTGGAGAGGCACGGCTTACTCCTTCGGTGAGCATCGCCACATGAGATGCGCCCCTTGGGGCGCACACGCATATGACGACGCTGCTTTCCAGAGCGTCGTCCCCCTGCGGTCCTTTGGCCTGAGCGGTTCCGGGGCGGTTGCGCCTTCGGCGCCGGCCTCACTTTCCAGCCGGATGGGCAGAAATGAAGGGCCGGTCTCTCCCGCAGGGATCATCCGAGAAAGGCGGAACCGTTCCGGCGAGGCTGGAGCGATTCCATCAATTCACTGCCAGCAGGATAGGCACTGCACGATTTTCGTCAATCCGGGAAATGGGAGAGATGTACCGCTGGCCGCATGGAACAGGAGTAAGGGCTGAAATGAAGAACGGGCCGCATTGCGGCCCGCTCCGGTCTCATTCTGGTCA
Organism: Xanthobacter sp.; assembly: GCA_050252035.1. Lineage (GTDB taxonomy): Bacteria > Pseudomonadota > Alphaproteobacteria > Rhizobiales > Xanthobacteraceae > Xanthobacter. Next base: position 177,670 of record JBFWLR010000006.1, on the reverse strand, counting down.
GTTCGCCATCAGTTGGTGCTGTCGGAAGGCGGCGGCTCGAAAGCGCTGCTGGAGGGTGGTGGCGCAAAGCCACCCGTGGCAGTGCTGGATTCCGGCGGCGGGCCGAACACATCACTGGGTGGGGCGGCCATATCCGTCGGCATGCTGGTTGTCGCCGGCTTGGAGGTTGTCGTTGTTGTTGCAGGGCTGCTGGAGGGTGTCTTGGGCGTGGGCTTGCTGCTCTCAGCCGGGCGCTGGGTGCGCGTGCTGCTGGAGCTGCTGCTGCGGCGCGGCCTTGACGTGGTAACAGGCTTGGCCTTGTCATCATAGCCGACATAGAAAATGTAGCGCTCCATATCGGAGGGCTTGCCTTCCAGCGGGAACGAAATCTGATCTTCCACCACAGTGAAGGCGGCCTGGCTTTCGCCGGCAGGAATTGTCACCGGGACGGTGAAAAGCTTGCTGGTGATGATGCGCGGGGAGGGGCCTTCCTCCACCACGGCCACCCGCACCGGCAGGTTGATGGTGCCGGGAGATCCGGCTTCGCCCAGAAGAACGCGCCCTTCAATGCCGACCTTCGCAGTCATCTGATTGCCGACAATGGCGCATTCACGCGCAAGCTGGCCGATATTGGCCTGATAGCGCAGGCGGCCCTGCCCATCCTTCACCATGAGCGTGGATGCGCCCGTGCGCACCGTGACGCCGGGGCAGTCATAGGTCTGGGCGTTGGGCCCGGAACCCACCGTCATGGTTGCACCTGGAGCGGTGTTGTTGACGCCGCCCACCGAGCCGGCGGTATTGCCACCACCCGCAGGGCCGATCTCCCCATCACTGGCGCAGCCGGCCAGTGCGAGCGTGCCGCCCAGAAGAAGGCCCATCAGCAGTTTGCCCGGCGCCCGTATGGTTTTGCCGGTGCATCCTGCCTCTGCCGCTATGGGGGCAGAGTTCGGGGTGTGATCCTGCACGGCATCCTGCACACGAGCCATCTTGCTCAACTCCATGGGCCTGTCTCATTTGGTCCGATCATAGCAAAGGCTGTCACCAGACCGAACGGCCGCGGGGCGAAAAGCTGCACCGAATGGCCAATAGACGAAAATATGGTGAACTGGCGGGTTGCCGAAGCCGCCCGCCAGAGGTCCGAATGGGTCAGTTCGTCCCGGTCTGCGCAGGCTGTGCGGCGGGTGTGGCAGCCGGAGCTGCTTCAGAAGACAGCCCTTCTGGCTTGCCCACAACCACCACCAGCGCATCCTGCGCCTTGGCCAGACGCTGGGCGACACGCTGGATATCCTCCAGCGTCACCGCTTCTACCAGAGCATTGCGCTGGTCGATATAATCCTTGCCCAGTTCGTCGAGCTGGATCTGGAGCAACTGGCCGGCCACCTTGGATGAGGTGTCGAACCGCAGGGCGTAGCTGCCGGTGAGGTAGCTCTTGGCCTCCTTCAGCTCTTCGGCTGTCGGCCCCTTTGTGAGGATGCGGCGGAAATTGTCGGAGATCAGATCGACAGCCTGCCCGGCGCTTTCATTCTTGGTGGCGGTGCTGGCCACCCACATGCCGGTATGATCCAGTGCGGCGAGATGGGAGCCCACCGAATAGGCGAGCCCGCGATCCTCGCGCACTTCCTTGAACAGGCGAGAGGAAAAGGCGCTGCCGCCGAGAATGTGATTGAGCACGAACAGCGGGACGAAATCCGGATCCTGCCGTTCCAGCCCCACCGTACCCATGATAACAACGGACTGGGGCACATCCAGCTCCACCACTTCGCGGGTGCCGATATTCTGGGGCGTAATGTCCGCCACCGGCTGTAGCTGCGCCTTTTCGGGCAGCCGGCCGAAGACTTCATCCAGCCGCTTGCCGAGTTCCTCGGGGGTGATATCGCCCACCACGGCCACGCGCAGATTGTCCCGCGCCATGGTGTGCCGGGCGAAGTTCACAATATCCTCATGGGTGAGGGTGGGCACGCTCTCCAGCGTGCCGCTCACCTGCTGGCCATAGGGGTGGTTGGGGAAGGCCAACTGGGACCAGCGCTTGCTGGCGATGGAGCCGGGGTCCGTGGAGGCGCGGCGCAGGCCCGCGAGCTGGGCCGCACGAATGCGCTCAATTGCTTCCGTGTCGAAGCGCGGTTCATTCACGGCGAGCTGCAACAGCCTGAAGGCCTCATTGCGGTTTTCAGACAAGGTGCGCATGGAGCCGCGTACTTCATCCAGCCCTGCATTGAAGCTGATATCGACCGCCGTATCGGCCAGCGCCTGCTGGAAGGCATTAGCGTCCAGATCGCCTGCGCCTTCATCCAGTAGCGAGGCGGTGAGGTTGGCAAGGCCCGCCTTTTGCGGTCCATCCTGCGCAGCGCCGCCAATGAAGGCGAATTCCATCGCGATCAGCGGCAGGGTGGTGTCCTGCACCAGCCAAGCCTTGATGCCGCCGGGGCTGGTGATCTCCTGAATGCGGCTGGCGCGACTCTGCGCCGATGCATCTTGCTGGCCGCTCTGGGCTGCACCCTTGGTGAGGGCTTCGGCTGAAGCCTGTGCGTGAGCCTGCGAAAGAGGAGAAAGGGCCATGGTCACCATCACGGAAAAAAGCAGGCCGGCGCGCCGCAGACGGGGCAGCATCTGGCCGGGAGCAAAACGGGAGAAAGCCGGGCGGACGGCAAACGGAAGCAGGGATGGCTGCTCCGTCATCCCCATGCTGCTCATGAAGGGAGAAGAGAGGCTCACTGCTGGATGTCCTTTCCGGGCTGGGCGGGGGCCGGTTCCGCACCCTGCCGGGCAGCGACGGCCGGGGCGGGCTCCAGATAGCCGGTGACCGCGCGGCGGCTGACCAGATAGCGCCGCGCCGCATCCTGCACCTGATCTGCGGTGATGGCCTTGATGCGATCCGGCCAGCTCGTCACATCCTTCGCATCCATGCCGGTGGCCCAGGCCGCGCCATAGACGCGGGCGAGGGTGGCCTGATTATCCTGCGCATAGATCATGTCGGCGGTCAGCTGGGTCTTGGCGCGCTTGAGCTCTTCCTCGCTCACGCCCTCTTCCGCCAGCGTGGTGATCACCGCATCCATTTCCGCTTCCAGCGCCGGCAATGTCACATTCGGCAGGGGCGAGGCATAGACGATGAAACGGGTGTCATCATAGGCGGTGCCCTGATAATAGGCTCCCGCACTGGCCGCCATGCTCTTCTCGGCCGCAAGAGTGCGATAGAGACGGCCCGTCTGTCCGCCTCCCAGAATCTGGGCCAACACTTCCAGCGCTTCGGAATCCGCCGGCTTCTCTCTGGGGCGCTCACCGCTCTTGGCGGTGCGTTCGGAGGGCACAAGATAGGTGCGCTGCAGGGTGGGCTGGGCCACGCGCGGATCTGCGAGGGACACGCGGCGATGGGCCTGTGGCTCGGGCTCCTGCGGACGGGCACGGGGCGGGGTGTCGGCGGGCTTGACCTGGCCATAGGTCTTCTCTGCCAGTGCCTTCACCTCTTCCGGCGTCACATCGCCCGCCACCACCAGAAGCGCATTGTTGGGTGCGTAGAAGCGCTTGTAGAAGGCCAACGCATCCTCACGGTTGAGCTGCTTGATTTCATGCTCCCAACCGATGATGGGGTGCTGATAGGGGTGGTTCACATAGGTGGTGGCCTGCAGCACCTCACCCAACCGTGCGCCGGGTTCGTTGTCGGTGCGCATGCGGCGTTCTTCCAGCACTACGTCCCGCTCGGGCAGAACGATCTCGTCAGACAGTTTCAGGCCGGTCATGCGGTCGGCCTCGAAATCCATCACGGTGCCGAGATGTTCCTTGGCCACACGCTGGTAATAGGCGGTGTAATCCTGCGAGGTGAAGGCATTTTCCTGCCCGCCGAGCCGCGCGACTTCAGCAGAGAATTCACCCTGCTTGTGCTTCTCGGTGCCCTTGAACATCAGATGCTCGAGAAAATGGGCGATACCAGACTTGCCGGGCTGCTCATCGGCCGAGCCCACCTTGTACCACACCATATGGGTAACAACGGGAGTGCGATGGTCGGGAATGACCATGACCTGCATGCCATTATTGAGGCGGAACTGCGAAATCTGGGGGCCAGCTGCAACAGCGGGGCGGGGGGCGAGAGCGCTGGCGGCTGTGCCTGCGGCGAGAATGGCGACCATGGCGAAACGGCTCATCTGCACGTGACGGATCTTCCCAAATGGCACGGCGCGATGCGTGCATGTATGCCTGATACATAGGGTGTGGCCGGCGCGAAACCAGAGGTATCCATTTCTGGTGTCGCACGGGGTTGTGAAACGACACACCCTGCGTTGTCGGGCGGAATGCTCTGATAGAGAGGGCGCCCGTATTGAAACCCGTGATGCACCCGCACTATGGCGCAGGCGGGGCAGGGTACGGGAGGCAGTTTATGGCGCGTATAAGCAAAGGGCCGGCTCAATATCTGCCGGCCCTTCATGTTCAGTCGCTCATATTGGTGCGGAATGGATTCTTGAACCCTATTCCTGTTGGCTTGGTTTCTTCAATCACGCCATAGGGCGCATTGGGGGCCGGGGTCTGGTAGCCGGGCGGCGGCTGGGTCAGGTTTTCACGCTCCGGCTCTCCGGTAAAGGCGGCCGGCTCCTTGCTGGAGGGATTGAGCCAGCCGGCAAATCCCAGATCACTTGGCAGCAGGCGCTTGCTGATGCTCGAATCGCCAGAGGTGGAGCCGTTGCCCAGCCCGATGCCGAAAATGCCGTTCTTGTGCCCCTTGTTCAGCTCGGATGGCATGAGCGGGCGGCCCGGATCATCCCGGATGATAGGCTTGTTACGCTCTTCAGCCTCACGTTTGCGCCGGGCGACATCCGGGTCTTTCGGCCAGGCCGGGTCCTGTTTGTAGGCGCTTTCCTGCGGGTTGGGCAGGGTTTCCAGCTTGCCACCGGGTGGCACCACGAGCGGCGAACGCTCGCGATACTCGATCTCCGGCTTAGGCTCATCCTCGCTGAGGCCCAGCAGATCCATCGCGCTTCTCAGCGGGCTGGGGTTGAAATCTTCCTGAGCGGCGGCCGGGCGGGCGGCAAGAAGCAGAGCCAACCCCACAAGGCCCATGGAGCAGGCCCGCAGGAGGAAGGAAGAGCGGTTCGGTTTCCCGTACGGGTGCCGGGGCGGGATCGCGACATCGCGCAGATAATCGGACATGGCGCGCATGGAGGCTTTCTCTCTACGGCTTGGCTCGGTCATGAGTGGTTTCGGTTCCGGAAGGCCGAGCTTCAGATTCTGGCTTTATTCCGGTGCCCGAGGGCGGCGATTTTGAGGCAGTGCCGAAAAAAGCATCGACAAGCAGCACAATCACGCCAACCACGACAGCAATATCGGCCACATTGAACACATACCAGTGGTACCCGAGTGCGTGGAGTGAAATGAAATCGAACACGGCGCCATAAATGACCCGGTCGATTGCATTGCCCAGCGCACCGCCAATGAGCAGGCCGAGGGCCACGGCATCTGCACCGCGTCGGGTACGGGTCAGCCAGATGGCGAAGGCCACCACAGCCACCACCTTGATGCCGACCAGAACCCAGCGCCCAGTATCGCCCTGCTGGAACAGGCCGTAGCTGATGCCGTAATTCCACAGCGCCACAATATCCAGAAATGGCGTGAGCCGGATCATCCCTCCGGGGATGTTCTGAAGGGTTGTGAGCGCCCAGACCTTCGTGGCCTGATCAAGGATCAGGACCAAGATGGCCGTGACAAGACCGAGAGCGATGATGCGCAGCGGAGCCTTCACCGGTGGGCGGTCTCCATTGCGCGGAATTCCCGCAGGGCCGCCGCATCACGCGGGGTCACATCAGGAAATTCCGGGTCTGCTCCCACATCCGGGGAGATTTTCCACGAGCGGGCGCATTTCCGCCCTTCTGCGCGCGCTGGCACCACGGCGACGCCGGGCACATCGGCCAGACGGAACGCCTCGGCTGGGCCTTCGCGGGTGATGAGGCGGGCATCGCTGGTGATACAGATTTCCGCCAGATCCAGCCCGTCGAATGCGGCGGCAAGCTCCGGGTCGGTCACATACACCTCGGGTGCGGCTTCCAGAGAGGAGCCCATACGCTTGGCGGTGCGCTCGATCTCGATCGCGCCCAGCACCACGCGCCGCACCTGCCGCACCTTGCGCCACTGCTCGGCCAGCGCCGTATCGTGCCAGCTTTCCGGCGTTTCCGGGAAGGTGAGCAGATGCACGGAACCTTCTTGGCCTCCTTCATCGCCGGTGCGGGCGAGCCAAGCTTCTTCTGTGGTGAAGGGCATGATCGGCGCAAGCCAGGTGACGATGCGGTTGAACACCTCATCCAGCACGGTGAGGCAAGCGCGCCGCACGGAGGAAGAGAGCGGATCGCAATACAGCGCATCCTTGCGCACATCGAAATAGAAGGCGGAGAGGTCCGTCGTCATGAAGGCGGTGAGCAGCGCATGCACCCGCTTGTAATCGAAGGCGCGATAGGCGGCGCTGATCTCGGCATCCAGCTCGGCCAGACGATGCAGGATGAAGCGTTCCAGCGCCGGCATGTCTTGCGGGGCGACCCGCTCTTCCGGCCGGTAATGGTGCAGCGAGCCGAGCAGCCAGCGGATGGTGTTGCGCAGCTTGCGATAGGTATCCGCTGTCGTCTTCAGGATTTCAGGGCCGATGCGCAGATCGTCCGAATAGTCCGATGCGCACACCCACAGGCGCAGAATATCCGCACCGGACTGCTTGATGACATCCTGCGGCGAGGTGACATTGCCGAGCGATTTGGACATTTTGCGCCCAGTCTCGTCCAGCACGAAGCCGTGGGTCAGCACCACATCATAGGGCGGACGCCCGCGCGTGCCGCAGCTTTCCAGGAGCGAGGAATGGAACCAGCCGCGATGCTGGTCCGAGCCTTCCAGATACATCACCCGGTCCGGCCCGTTGGGGGCGCGGTCGGCCTTCAGTTCCGGGCGCACCTCCAGCGTGAAGGCGTGGGTGGAGCCGGAATCGAACCACACATCGAGCACGTCATCCACCTTGGCCCAGCCTTCGGCAGCGCGCTCACTCAGAAAGCGCTCGCGCGCGCCTTTCTTGTACCAGGCATCCGCGCCCTCGGCCTCGAAGGCTTCGGCGATGCGGGCATTCACGGCGTCATCACGCAGGATCTCGACCGAGCCGTCGCCCACTTCTTTCACGAAGACGGTGATGGGCACGCCCCATGCACGCTGACGCGACACCACCCAGTCCGGCCGGTTGGCGATCATGCCGGTGATGCGGTTCTCACCCACTGCGGGCACCCATTCCACGGTCTTGATGCCAGAGAGCGCACGGGCACGCAGCGTATCGCCGGTGTTGGAGCCGATGCCGCCATGGGCAAAATCGCCCGCAGCCCCTACGGCCTTTGCAGATGCACCGGAAATCACCTGATCCATCGCAATGAACCATTGCGGCGTGTTCCGGAAGATGACCGGCTTCTTCGAGCGCCAGGAGTGCGGATACTGGTGCTTCACCCGGCCGCGTGCCAGAAGGTTGCCGGCCTCGATCAGCGCGGCGATGACGGCGCCATTGGCGTCGCCCTTCTCGCCCTTGGCGGTGATAACGCGCCGGCCCTCGAAGCCGGGGGCCTGCGCGGTGTAGAAGCTGTCCTCATCCACCGTATAGGGAATTGCGGGGTTGATGCCGCGCTCTTCCAGCCAGTTGCGGTGATGGGTCCAGATTTCAAAGTCTTCGCGGCCATGGCCGGGCGCGGTGTGGACAAAGCCGGTGCCGGCATCATCGGTGACATGCTCGCCATCCAGAAGCGGCACCTTGAAGCCATAGCCAAGAGAGGCCAGTGGATGGGCGCAGGCAAGGGCGGACAACTCCCGCGCCGTCACCTCCCGCACGCGGGTGAAGCTGGTGACGTGCGCCTGCGTCATCACATCGCCCACCAGCTTGTCGGCGAGGATGAGGCGATCTCCGGCTTTCGCCCAGTTGTCCTCGGGGGCCTCGGTCACTTCATAGAGGCCGTAGGAGATTTTTGACGAAAAGGAGATGGCGCGGTTGCCGGGCATGGTCCAGGGGGTGGTGGTCCAGATCACCACACAGGCCCCGGCCAGCTCATCGCTGACGCCGGAGAGCACCGGGAACTTCACCCAGACCGTATCGGAGGTGAAATCGTGATACTCCACTTCGGCCTCGGCCAGCGCGGTCTTCTCCACTACGGACCACATCACCGGCTTTGAGCCGCGATAGAGCAGGCCGTTCTCGGCGAACTTCATCAGTTCGCGGGCGATCTGCGCCTCGGCGGCGAAGGCCATGGTGGTGTAGGGGTGGTCCCAGTCACCTTCCACACCCAGACGCTTGAATTCGCTGCGCTGCTCATCCAGCCAATGCTGGGCATAGGCGCGGCATTCCTGACGGAAGGCCACCATGGCGGCGGAATCCGTAAAGTCAGGCTTTTCCTTGCCCTTCTTGCGGTAGTTCTCTTCCTCGATCTTCCACTCGATGGGCAGGCCGTGGCAGTCCCAGCCGGGCACATAGTTGGAATCGTGGCCCAGCATCTGCTGCGAGCGCGTCACCACATCCTTGAGGATCTTGTTGAGCGCGTGGCCGATATGGATGTTGCCATTGGCATAGGGCGGGCCATCATGGAGCACGAAGCGCGGGCGGCCGCGTCCTTCCTCACGCAGGCGGTGATAGAGATCCAGCCGCTTCCAGCGTTCCAGAAGCTCCGGCTCCTTTTTCGGCAGGCCACCACGCATGGGGAAGGCGGTCTGCGGCAGAAGCAGGGTTTTGGAATAGTCGGCGGTTTCGGTCTTGGTCTTGTCAGCGGTCTGTTCGGTCATGGCGCGCGGCTCGGCTCGCATCTTGTCACGGATGAAACGGGGTGTCGCCCTTCAGGCGTCACAGGCGGGTAACCCGGCAACCCCTCGCGCTCACAGGCCGCGAAGGGGCGCCGGGCATATAATTCGCGTCGCCGCGTCACAGATGATGAAACACCCTTGCGGGCTGAAAAAGGCCATGCTCGCCCCGAAAATCTGAACAGCGGCTTCTAGCAGGCACGGCGCGTGTGGGAAAGCCTTGGCGGCATTTCAGCGGTCTCATGGTTTCCGCAAAAAAGAAACCCCGGCCTGAGAGCCGGGGTTTCCAGTCGTTTGCGAGAGGCGGGCCGGCCCGCCTTCAGGCTCAGCTGTGATAGGCGCGTTCGCCGTGCTCGTTGACGTCGAGGCCTTCGCGCTCCACATCCGCCGGCACACGCAGCCCCACCACCATATTGATGACGAAGAAGATGATGGCGGAGATAACGCCCGACCACACAATGGTGATGATGGTGGCCAGGAACTGCACCCACACCTGGTGGCCCATGGAGTAGCCATCCACGCCCACACCGCCGAGGGCGGGCGCCACCAGAATGCCGGTGGCGATGGCGCCGACAATGCCGCCCACGCCGTGCACGCCGAACACGTCCAGGCTGTCGTCATAGCCCAGCGCATTTTTGATGGTGGTGCAGAAGAAGAAGCAGATCAGGGCGGCGACAATACCCAGAACGATCGCGCCCATGGGGCCCGCCGCGCCGCAGGCCGGGGTGATGGCTACGAGGCCGGCAATGGCGCCGGAGGCACCGCCCAGCATGGAGGCCTTGCCACGGACCAGCCATTCAATGGCCAGCCAGCCGAGCACCGCACCCGCCGTGGCGAGGAAGGTGTTGATCATCACCAGAGCCGCGAAGCTGTTGGCTTCCAGACCCGAGCCGACATTGAAGCCGAACCAGCCAACCCACAGCAGCGAAGCGCCAACCATGGTGAGGGCGAGGGAGTGCGGGGGAAGCTGTTCCTTGCCGTAGCCAATGCGCTTGCCGACCATGATGGCACCGACAAGACCGGCAATACCGGCATTGATGTGCACCACCGTGCCGCCGGCATAATCCAGCGCGCCAAGGTCGAACAGGTAGCCGCCGTCAAACCACACCATGTGGGCGATGGGGAAGTACACGAAGGTGCCCCACAGCACGGCGAACAGAAGCACGGCGGAGAACTTCATGCGCTCGGCAAAGGCACCGATGGCCAAGGCCGGGGTGATGGCCGCGAAGGTCATCTGGAAGGCGATGAAGGTGAATTCCGGCAGCTTGACGCCTTCGGTGAAGGTATCGGCCAGGCTGTCCACCGTCACGCCGGAGAGGAAGGCCTTGGAGAAGCCGCCGATGAAGGCGCTGCCTTCAGTGAAGGCGAGAGAATAGCCGTAGATCACCCAGATGAGCATCATCACCGAGGTGATGGCGAGCACCTGCATGAGAATGGAAAGCATGTTCTTGGCGCGCACGAGGCCGCCATAGAAGAGGGCCAGGCCCGGCACCGTCATCAGAAGCACGAGCACGGTGGATGTCATCATCCACGCAATGTCGCCCTTGTTCACGGTTGCGGTGATAGCCTCGGCAGCGGGGGAAGCTGCCGCCGGGGCCATGTCGGGCTGGGCCATGGCTGGCAGGGCCATGGTTGCCGTCGCAAGAAGCACGGGGAGGCCCGTGCGGGACCATGTCTTGAGGTTCATGGAAAAGGGCTCCGGGAAGTGAATGGGCTCAGAGGGCGTCGGCGTCGGTTTCACCGGTACGGATGCGCACCGCCTGATCAATGGCGAAGACAAAGATCTTGCCGTCGCCGATCTGTCCGGTCTTGGCGGAGGCGGTAATGGCTTCCACCACCTTGGGTGCAATGGCCGCGGAAACCGCAACCTCGATCTTCAGCTTTGGCAGGAAGCTGACGGCATATTCAGCGCCGCGATAGATCTCGGTGTGGCCCTTCTGCCGCCCATATCCCTTCACCTCGGTGACGGTGAGCCCGTGAACGCCGATCGTGGTGAGGGCGTCGCGCACCTCTTCCAGCTTGAATGGCTTGATGATGGCCATGACGATCTTCATGGATCGGTCCTTGTCCCTTCTGCTGCTGCGTCTTCCGGGGCGGGGCCCGGAGGGCAGGCGGTGCGTTGGCGCTGGGTCTTGCTGCACCGGGGCGTCACACCATGGCCAGCAAGCCTGATATGAGGAAATCAAGGATCGTGCCAACTGGGCCGAAGCTGCGATTTTTCACTGGAATCGCGGGAAAATCACCCTTCGGCAGGGTCTGCCTGTTTTCTCGCCATGTGGCGGTGCATCACGGTTCTGCCACAGCTGTGCTCGTTTTTTCGCCTCACGCATTGGCATGTCGCATATAAAATGGGCAATAACTGGAAAAGTTCATTTTCTGGAATGGTTTGAATCCATCCTGGCATCTCACCCCGGAGCATGTGAGCGCGATGAATCCGATGGGTATGTGCCATCCTGGCCAGAGGAAAACTGTCTGGCAGCGCATCTAATATACTGTTCTATCAGAGAAGTATCGGAATGGGGGCATTCTGTCCGCAGGTGGAAGATGATCTTTAACCTGCGTCGCATGTCCGCCAGTGCTGGGCTGAAGCCTGTGCGGCGTTGTGCTGCAAGCTGCAGCAGAGGGGTGGGGCATGCTGCGCTGCGCAATCGGCGCGCTGCCGCCCCCTGCCCCGGTGGATCAAGGCCGGTTGAGTGAGGGTTCAACCGGCATCTGTCTCCATATCAGTCTCTTGGATGTCAGTCTCTTGGCGTGACCTGACGCATCAGCCCTTCCTGCGTGGCGCTTGCCACCAGCACGCCATCACGCGTGAAGAGTTCGCCCCGGCAGAACCCCCGCGCCCCGGAGGCGGAGGGCGTATCCTGACTGTACAACAGCCATTCATCCGCGCGGAATGGGCGATGGAACCACAGCGCATGGTCAATGCTGGCCACCTGCATGTCCTGATCGAACACCGAACGGCCGTGGGGGAGCAGGGCGCTCTGAAGCAAGGTCAGATCCGAGGCATAGGCCAGAACGGCCTGATGGACGGGCTGGATATCCGGCAGTGTCGCGCGGGCACGCAACCAGACGCAGGGGTGGCTGTCGGGCAGGCCGAGATAGGAGACATTGGCCACCGGGCGCACTTCCAGTGGGCGCAGGGCCATCCAGTCCCGGTCAGAGGCATTGGGGAAACGCGCCAGAAGCTTCTCGCGCCAGGTTTCATCCGGGGGGAGATCTTCCGGCATGGGCACATCCGGCATGGTCATCTGGTGGGTCAGCCCGCCTTCCATCACCTGGAAGGAGGCCGTCATGGTGAAGATGACCTTGCCATGCTGGATGGCGTGCACCTGGCGGGTGGTGAAGGAGCGGCCATCACGAATGCGGGTCACATCATAGACGATCGGCGCGGATGGATCTCCGCCGAGCAGGAAATAGCCATGCATGGAATGGGCGAGGCGCTCATGTTCCACCGTGCGCTGTGCGGCGACCAGCGATTGCGCGATGACCTGCCCGCCAAAAACCCGCTTGGTGACCATGCCGACGCTGCGACCACGGAACAGATTGATCTCGAGCGGTTCGAGGTCGAGGATGGACAGCAGCATCTTGACGTTTGATTCCGCTGTGGAGGCTGTTTCCGCGGGAGATGTCATGCGGGCGGACTTTCGCTGGCTGGCGCGATGCGCGGTGATCACAAGTGGCGCAAGGACGCCACGTCCCCCGGCCTTTCGTCAAGCTTACGCTTGGGAATATGGCGGGAAATGTGCGGGAATGCTGGCAGTGCGCGGCAGAGGCGGGTAAAGCTTCGGCGCGCGTGAAGGAGACAAGATGATGCAGAGCCCGTTCGAGCCTGCCGGGCAGTTTGCGGACCATGCGGCCTCCACCCTCGATATTGCCATCGTGGGCGGGGGGCTGGCCGGGGCAAGTCTGGCGCTGGCCCTGCGCCGGGCGCTGGGGTCCGATGCGGCCATCACTGTGTTTGATCCGCGGATCAATGAGCCGGTTGTGGGGGATGAGCGCTGGTCGGCCATTGCCGCCGGAGCACGCCGTCTGCTCTCCACCCTCGGGGTGTGGGAGAAAGTGGCCGACAGCGCGGAACCCATGCGCTCCATGGTGGTGACGGACAGCCGGGTGAAGGATGTCGCCCGGCCCACCTTCCTCACCTTCGATGGTGATGTGGAGCCGGGTGAGCCCTTCGCCTACATGATGGCCAATGGCGTGTTGCAGACGGCGTTGATCGCGGAGGCGCGGGCGGCCGGCGTGGAGATGCGGGCCGATACGGTGAGCAGTTTCGAGGCTGCGCCCTCTCATATGAATATCACCACCGGGTCGGGCGCTGCGCTGCGCACCCGGCTGCTGGTGGCCTGCGATGGGGCGCGTTCGCGTCTGCGGTCTCTGGCGGGCATTGAGAATGTCTCCTGGGCCTATGGGCAGAGCGCCATCACCTTCGCGGTGGAGCATGAGCGCCCCCATGAGGGACTGGCGGAAGAGCATTTTCTGCCGGGTGGCCCCTTCGCCACCCTGCCCATGCCGGGCAATCGCAGCTTCATCGTGTGGACGGAGCGAACGGCGGATGCCGAGCGGCTGCTGGCCATGCCCCCCTTCCTGTTTCAGGAAGAGCTGGAGCAGCGCTTCGGGCACAAGCTGGGCGCCGTGAAGCCGGTGACGACACCGCGCGCCTATCCGCTGGGCTTCGCCATGGCGCGCAGCTTCATTGGTCCGCGTCTGGCGCTGGTGGGGGATGCGGCCCATCTCATCCATCCCATTGCCGGGCAGGGGCTGAATATGGGCCTGCGCGATGTCGCGGCGCTGGCTGAAGTGGTGACGGATGCCGCGCGTGTGGGGCTGGATTTCGCCTCTCCCACCGTGCTGGAGAAGTATCAGCGCTGGCGGCGTTTCGACACCGTTTCCATGGGTGTGGCGACGGATGGCCTGAACCGCCTGTTCTCCAATCATTCCGACATGCTCCGCGCGGTGCGTGATGTGGGGCTGGGGCTGGTGGACCGGATGCCGCGCCTGAAGGAGTTCTTCATCAAGGATGCCGCCGGACTTTCCGGCACCGTGCCGCGCCTGATGCGTGGTGAGGCGCTGTAGAGGCGGCCTGCTGGCCTGCTTCCGGTTCTGACATGAATAAAGCGCTGGTCCGGGCTGGATCAGCGCTTTTGTTTTGCCTGGGCAGGCGGGCTGAACTGTGCTGTCAGCCGTGAAAGCCAGATGCGTCTGCCTGATCTGTCCATGTGATGTGACAGGTCTGGTTAGGCAATCTGCTGCCGAGGCCTCTATTTTCTGGAGGTGCGGACGCTGTTTGCCTTATTTGCGGGCAAGTTCGCTCTCGTCCAGCGGACGGGCTTCATCGGCCAGCATGATCGGAATGCCATCGCGAATGGGATAGGCCAGCCGCGCGGTGCGCGAGATCAGCTCCTGCCGGGTGCGGTCATATTCGAGCGGGCCCTTGGTGACGGGGCACACCAGAATTTCCAGCAGCTTGGGGTCGATCTCATGGCTGGCGCGGGAAAGGTGGGAATCATGATTCGGCATGGTATCGACCTGTTTCATGCGACCGCTCCCATCAGGCCGGTGAGGCTGGAGATGAAAGCGGGGAACGCGGGTGCCGGAACATCTGGGCCCGAGGACCGCGAAAGGTGATGCGCTGAGAAAAGCGCATCTGCCATGGCTATGACAAGTGAAAACGGCCCTCCGCGGAGGGCCGTTTCAATTCTGCATCACGCCGCCTTGTGGGGGGTGATGAGCTTGCGGTTCACCAGAACCTCGGCAATCTGCACGGCATTGAGGGCCGCGCCCTTGCGCAGATTGTCGGAGACGCACCAGAAGGTGATGCCATTATCGACCGTCGGGTCATCACGCAGGCGCGAAATATAGGTGGCGTCTTCACCCGCCGCTTCATGCGGGGTGATGTATCCACCCGGCTCGCGGGTATCCATCATGATGATGCCGGGGGCCTCGCGCAGCACCTTGCGCGCATCTTCCGCCGAGAATTCCGTTTCGAACTCCACATTCACGACCTCGGAATGGGAAATGAAGACCGGCACACGCACGCAGGTGGCGGTGAGCTTGATCTTGGGGTCGAGAATCTTCTTGGTCTCGACCGTCATCTTCCACTCTTCCTTGGTGTAACCGTCGTCCATGAAGACGTCGATCTGCGGAATGAGGTTGAAGGCGATGCGCTTGGGGAATTTCTTCGGCTCGATCGGGTCGGAAACGAAGATGGAACGGGTCTGTGAGAACAGCTCGTCCATCGCATCCTTGCCGCCGCCGGAGACGGACTGGTAGGTCGACACCACGACGCGCTTGATGGTGGCGGCATCATGCAGCGGCTTCAGCGCCACCACGAGCTGCGCGGTGGAGCAATTCGGGTTGGCGATGATGTTCTTCTTCGTGAAGCCGGTGATGGCGTCGGCATTCACTTCTGGCACGATGAGCGGCACATCCGGATCGGTGCGCCACTGGGAGGAATTGTCGATGACAACGCAGCCCGCAGCGCCGATCTTCGGCGACCATTCCTTGGAAATGGAACCGCCCGCCGACATCAGGCAGATATCGGTGTCGGAGAAATCATAAGTGTCGAGGGCTTTGACTTTCAGGGTCTTGTCGCCAAAGGAAACCTCGGTGCCCTGAGAGCGACGCGAAGCGAGCGCAACCACCTCATCGGCGGGGAAGCCCCGCTCGTCGAGGATCGACAGAATCTCCCGGCCCACATTACCCGTGGCACCGACGACGGCGACCTTGTAGCCCATAATGCTCCTCGAAAGCTGCCGGCCCATTGCCGGATGCGGCTCTTTTATGCTGAACATCGGCATCGTGCAAATGATTGCGGCACAGCGGCGGTAAAAGACGCGGCATGGTTGCGCGGGGTGTTGCGGGCAGGCCACTGCCATGGGCCGGATTGTGGTGAAACATGGCCACTTCGTGACCCTTTCCTTGCGTCGGGCGCGCGAGTGGCTTAATCGGGAAGGATACGGTTGTCGCGCCGTTTCGAGGAGGATTTTATGGGTTTCGCACCGCTTCACACCTTTGCCGCAGCGCTGGCGCTGGCGCTTGCCGGTTCGGTCGTGGTCGCCGGGGTCGCCGAGGCCCAGCAGAACCGCCAGACCGCGCAGCGCCCCAGGGTGACCATCACCAAGGAACGTTCCTATCTGGATCCGGGTCCTGTCGTGCGTCCGGGCTCCCAGCCTTATCTGAACTATGCGCTGCCGCTGAATTACAATTACCCCACCTTCAGCCCTACGGCTGCGGAGCCGGGCCCCATCACCGGCCTGCGCTGGCCGCTGCCGGGCCCCTTCGATCTGCCCGGTTACTGATTGCAGGTATGGGCTGAATGGCGCTGGCAAATTGCCTGTCGCCATAGGCTTGGGCTTCCTGTTCTGGTTCAGGAATATGGGTTTGGGTGCCGGGGGCAGGGGCGATTGGCCATCTGTTTCCGGCATTTTCTTTTGGCGGGGCTGTCAAGCCGAGTGCGGATTTTCGCGGCAGTTTCCCGGCTGTTGTGCTGCTCTTGCCTATTCGTGGTGCGGTTTGCCGTAAATATGGGCGCTCAGCGTGCCGATGCTGGCCATAATGGTCTCGCCATGGCCCAGTGAGCGCCGATCCAGCCATAATTGTGATGTGCGGCGATGTCTGGCGCGATTCCTGCAGGGAATACCAGCCGTTTGTCTGGCCGGAAGAAAGCGATGGGGCCCTTGAAGCCCCCCTGAAAAGGCTGGGCTGAAGAGGGAGAGAGCGTGTCCGGGGCGGATCAGAACATCAAGGCCTTCGAGCATGCGTCCGCCATGAGCCTTCTGGGCGGCTATCGTACATTGCCGGGCGTGCATGACGAGATGGTGGATGCGCAGGGGCAACCCCGTCGCCATTGGGTGTCTTTTCTCGCCGGGCTCGCCAGCCATGGCCCCGATGAACTGCGCCGGCGCTTTTCCTCTGCGGATCGTTATCTGCGCGATTCGGGCGTATTCTATCGCGTCTATCATGATGCAGATGGCGGAGAGCGGCCCTGGGCGCTGAGCCATGTCCCGCTCATTCTCGAAAAAAATGACTGGGAGACCCTGTGCGCCGGGCTGACCCAGCGGGCCGAATTGCTGGAAGCAGTGCTGCAGGATCTGTATGGCCCGGCAAATCTGGTTGCCAATGGGGATCTGCCAGCGGCGGCGGTGGCCGGCAGCCCAGAATTTCTACGCCCTCTGGTGGGGGTGAAGCCGCGCGGCGGGCGTTTCCTGCGGCTTTATGCGGCGGATGTGGGGCGCGGGCCGGACGGGCGCTGGTGGGTGCTGGCCGATCGCACCCAGGCGCCTTCCGGCTTCGGCTATGCGCTGGAGAACCGGCTGGCGGTGAAACGGGCCCTGCCGGATCTGTCGCGCACCTTGCATATGCGCCGGCTGGCCGGCTTCTTTCAGGCCATGCGCACCTCGCTCATGCAACTGGCGAGCCGCGAGGGGCAGGTGGGTCTTCTGACGCCGGGCCCCCTGAACGAGACCTATTTCGAACACGCCCTGCTGGCGCGCTATCTCGGCTTTCTGCTGGTGGAGGGCGAAGACCTCACCGTGCATGACGACAAGCTTTATGTGCGCACCGTCGCCGGTCTGAAGCGCATCGAGGTCTTGCTGCGTCGTCTGGATGCCGATTTTGCTGATCCGCTGGAACTGAACGCCCGCTCTCGTCTGGGCGTGCCGGGGCTGGTGGAGGCGGTACGCGGCGGAGGTGTGGCGATGGCCAATGCGCTGGGCAGCGGGCTGGTGGAAGCGCCGGCGCTGCTGGCTTTCCTGCCCCGTCTGGCCAATCGGGTTCTGGGTGGTCCACTGCAATTGCCGCATGTCGCGACATGGTGGTGCGGGCAGGAGGCCGAGCGCGTGCAGGTGATGGAGCATCTGGACGATCTCGTCATTGGCTCGGCGTTCGGGCGCACCATGGCGGAACTGTCGGGCAGCTCGGTTCTGGGGGCGGATCTGGGCCCTGCGCAGCGCCGCCGCCTGTCTTCCGTGCTGGCACGTCGCGGCGCGGATCTGGTGGGGCAGGATATCGCTCATCTGGCGACCACACCGGTCTGGACCGAGGAGGGCCTCACCCCGCGGCCCTTCATGCTACGCGTCTTCCTCACCGCCACGGAAAATGGCTGGCAGGTCATGCCCGGCGGCTTCTGCCGCATCTCCTCCACACCGGATCCGCGCGCGGTCTCCATGCAGAATGGCGATCATTCCGCCGATGTGTGGGTGCTGGCCGAGAATATGGTGCCGGACACCACGCTGCTGCCGAGCCCGGAGCGCGTGCATGTGCGCCGCTCGTCCGGCACGCTGCCCAGCCGGGCGGCTGACAATCTGTTCTGGCTGGGCCGTTATGTGGAGCGGGCGGAAGCGACGCTGCGTTTGTCCCGTGTGCTGGTGAGCCGGCTGGCCGAGGGTGAGGATTACGGGGTGAGCCCTCTGCTGGCCCGCCTGCTGGATCTGCTCGGCACCTGGGGCGCGATGCCTCAGGAGATGAGCCGCGCCACGCCGGCCCGCCATGTGGTGGATGTTCTGACCCGGCGTGACATGCCGGGCGCCTTGCCGCAACTGGTGCAGGCGGCCCGTTCTGCGGCTTCTGTCATCCGTGACCGCTTTTCTCCGGATGCCTGGAAGGCGCTGGTGGATCTGGAAGCCTGCGTGATGGCCCCGGCCAGCGCCAGCCCCACCGAGGTGGAAGCGCTGGAGCGGGCCGATGCGGCCCTGCGCATCATCGCGGCATTTTCCGGCTATGCCAGCGAGAACATGAACCGGCTTGTGGGCTGGCGCTTTCTGGAGCTGGGCCGACGCATCGAACGCGCCATCAACACGCTGCGCTGCGCCCGCACCTTCTCCGAACCTGGTGCGCCGGGCTCTCTGGATGCGCTGTTGCAGGTGGTGGACAGCCAGATCACCTATCGCAGCCGCTACATGATGCTGGAAGCCCGGGTGCCGGTGCTGGATCTGGTGTTGCTGGACCCGGAAAATCCGCGTTCGATCGCTTTCCAGCTGGGGCGTCTGGCCGGGCATCTGCCGCGTCTACCGGGGCGGGATCCCGATACGCCGCCCCCCATGCGGGAGCGTCTGGTGGCGCTGCTTCAGGCCGAACTGGCCAGCACCACGGCGGAAAACATCGCCCCACAGTGGTTCGATGAGATGGAAACCAATCTCATGAAGCTTTCGGATGAAATTGCCGGGCGCTACTTCCTGCAGGGACAGGAGGTGGAAGCGGTTGTGCCTCAAATGGGCGCGGCTTTCCTGCCCGGCGCATTGTGAGGTCGCCATGCTGTATGATGTGCGCCAGACGACAACCTACAGCTATGCCGCGCCGGTGCGTTTCGCCCGGCAGGTTCTGCGCATGACGCCGGTGGACCGCGCCGGCCATCAGAGCGTGATCGCACATGCACTGGATCTGAATCCGGAGGCGGCGACCCTGGAATGGGGCACCGATTTCTTCGAAAACGCCATGGTATGGCTGACCATGGATCAGCCACATGATGCGCTGTGCATTTCCACCCGCAGCCGGGTGGATGTGAAGTCAACGCCCCTGCCGGAAGCCGCATCGACGCTGATGGTGGATCAGGTGCGCACACAGGCGCTGGAACAGTTCGCCCTTGGCCCGGAAGCGCCGGTGCATGGGGTGTTTGCGAGCCGGGCCATCACGCTGGATGCAGAGATCACCTCATGGTGCGCTTCCAGCTTTCCCGCCGACAGGCCGGTTCTGGAAGCCGGGCTGGAACTGATGCACCGCATTCAGGAGGCCTTCACCTATGAGCCGGGGGCGACCATGGTGACGACCCCGCCGCATGAGGCCTTCGCCGAGCGCCGGGGGGTGTGTCAGGATTTCGCACAAGTGATGATTGCCGGCTTGCGCGGGCTGGGTTTGCCGGCGCGCTATGTCTCCGGCTACCTGCGCACCGTGCCGCCGGAAGGCCAGCCTCGCCTTGAGGGGGCGGACGCCACCCATGCCTGGGTTGAACTGTGGTGCGGGCCGCAGGTCGGCTGGGTGGGGCTGGATCCCACCAATGCTATTCCGGTGGGGGATGACCATATCATCCTCGCCATTGGCCGGGATTATGCCGATGTCTCGCCGGTGGATGGCGTCATCGTGGCCTCGGGCGACCATATGCTGGCCGTTGGGGTGGATGTGGTGCCGGTGGAGCTTGTGCCGCCCCGCTGAGGCTGCAGGCCCGAAATCTGTGCACTGAAGTGGATACGCGCACATTCCGTGCGCTGGAGACTGTGTACCCGCGTCTTCCCTTTTCATCCGCATGTTGCATGTGAGCGGCGCAAACAGGCGGTGCAGGCAGACGGTGGGCATGTCGACCGGCGCATGTTCGCGGTGGCAGGAGTGAGACCAATACGGTGCCTCCAATTCGGTGCACCCAAAAAAGCGGCGTCCATATCCGCGAGGAGGGGGCGGACAGGACGCCGGCAGTGAGCGGTTCACAACAGAAAGGAGCAATCGGAACCGGGTTCGAAAGACCGGGAAAGAGGCTCGTAACGAGATTTTGCCCGGCCTGATATGGCCTGTTCGGCCACAGCCCGTGCGGGCGAACCCGCACAGACAAGGGGGGACAGGCCGGGCTAGATGGCCGGGCCCATCACCAGATCCGGCAGCCAGGTGGCGATGCTCGGAAAGAGGCACATGATGATGATGGACAGGATCATCACCAGCACATAGGGCAGGGCCCCCCACAGCACCTGAGAGGTGGGAATCTGCGGGGCAATGGCGTTCACCACGAAGAGGTTGAGCCCAACCGGCGGGGTGATGAGCCCGATTTCCATATTGATGGTGAGGATGACCGCAAACCAGTAGGGGTCAAAACCCGCGCCCACCACGATGGGATAGAGCAGCGGGGCGGACATCACGATCACCGCCACCGGAGGCAGGAACATGCCGGTAATGAGGAGGAACACATTGATGAGCCCCATCATCACCCAGCGGTTCACTTCCAGATCGGCGATGGCGGCAGCCAGACTCTGGGTGATGTAGAGCGAGGACAGGGCAAAGGCGAACAGCTCCGCCGAGGCCATGATCATCATGATCATCACGCTCTCGCGCATGGTGGCGGAGAAGATGTTGATGATGGGGGCCGGCCGGAACAGCCGGTAGATGATGATGACCACGGCCAGCGTGAGGAAGGCCCCTGCGCCCGCAGCTTCCGAGGGGGTCGCCACACCGCCATACAGCACATAGAGTGTGCCGGCGATGATGAGCATGAAGGGAATGACCTTGGGCAGGGATTCCATCTTCTCGGCGAAGCTGAAGCGGGTGGTCACCTCATCGAACTTCATGCCCTTGCGTTTGCAGTCGATCATCGCCCAGGTCATGAACATGACGGTGAGCAGAAGCCCGGGCATGACGCCGGCCAGGAACAGGCGGCCGATAGAGGTTTCGGTGGCGATGCCATAGACGATCAGCGTCACCGAAGGCGGAATGAGGATGCCCAGCGTTCCTCCGGCGCAGATGGAGCCGGTGGCCACGGTGGAGGGGTAGCCGCGCTTGAGCATCTCGGGAATGCCCATCTTGCCGATGGCCGCGCAGGTGGCGGGGCTGGAGCCCGTCATGCCCGAAAAGATGGCGCAGGCCCCGATATTGGAGAGCACGAGGCTGCCGGGAATGCGGTTCAGCCAGCGATCCAGCGCATCATAAAGATCGCGCCCGGCCGGCGTTGCGGCCACCGCC
This sequence comes from Xanthobacter sp., assembly GCA_050252035.1. GTDB lineage: Bacteria > Pseudomonadota > Alphaproteobacteria > Rhizobiales > Xanthobacteraceae > Xanthobacter. The sequence continues at coordinate 156,256 of JBFWLR010000006.1, read as the reverse complement.
GCGCCCATGAGCACGAACATGGGAATGGAGACATAGGCGAGATTGGCGATGCCCGCGAACATGGTTTCGCCCAGCACCTCGAAAATGCCGAACCCGTCGGAGAACAACAGCCCGCCAATGGCGGCCAGCCCCAGTGCGAATGCGATGGGCATGCCGGAGGCCAGAAGAACAAGCAGCAGCCCGATAATCAGAAGGCCGCCGGAAGTGGGAGACAGATCCATCATGGGTGATCTCCAAAGCCGTCAATGCCGGCAATGCGGCGGATGATTTCACACAGATACTGAAGGCTGAGCAGGCCGAAACCGATGGGCACGGGCAGCAGCGGAATCCACAGCGTTATGGCGGCGGCCGTGGAGGTGTGCCATTCATTCACATAGGCTTCGTGGAAGAACAGGCTCATCGCATAGGTCATGGCCAGCGAGAACAGCAGGCCGCATATGGCCCCGAACAGGCTGACAGCGCGCCGCGCCGGGCGGGGCAGGGCCATTTCCACCACGTCCACACCCACATGGCCACGGGTCTGCAGCACATAGGGTGCGCCCATGAAAATGGCGGCGGTGGCGGCAAAGACCACGAAATCCGTTTCCCAGATGGTGGGGGCACGGAACACATAGCGCATGAAGATCATCTCGCAGATGATCAGCATGGCGGCGATCAGCATCAGGCCGGCAATGACGGCGGCGATCCGGGACAGGCTGTCCACGGCCATGAGGAAAAGGCGGGGCATGTCGGTTGCTTTCGTCACGCGGTTTGTCGCGCGGGTAGAGGCGCGGCTTAGTGCGCAGGTCGTCACGTCAGTCATCGCTCAGGTCCTGTCCTGTCAGGGCCTTGCGCTCCCATTCGGGGCGTCATGGTGGCTCGGCTGGTGTTGAACCGTTCTTTCCGTCCGGCCTGAATTTTACGGTTCGGGGCTTTGCGGAAAGCTGGCGCTCACGGGCGGGAGAGGGGCAGCATGGGCGGGCTTGTGAAAAGCTGCCGCACATGCCGCCTCAAGATGCCGCCTGAAGGCATCTCCTGCCGGATTATTTCACCGCAAGTGCCTTCTTGATGAGCTCGTCACCACCCTTCACATTTTCAGAGAAGTTCTTGTAGGAGCTCTCCTGGGCGACCTTCAGCCAGTCCTCGAAATCGGACGAGGACATTTCGATGACCTCAACGCCAGCCTTCTTGTAGGTGTCGATGAGCTGCTGGTCACCCTTGCGGGCTTCTTTGGCGAACCATTCCTGAGCCTTCTTGCCAGCCTCCAGCAGTGCCTTCTGCTGCGCGGGGTTCAGCTTGTTGAAGGTGCGCTTGGAGACCACGACCGGCTCATACATGAACCACAGCGCATTCTCACCGGGGGCGGTGAGGCACTTGGCCTGCTCATACAGGCGGTAGGACACGAAGGAGGAGGAGGAGGTGTTGGCGGCGTCCAGCACGCCCGTCTGCATACCGGAATAGACTTCCGAAGACGGCATGGAGGAGATGGAGGCGCCGGCCTTGGCCAGCATCTGCTCAAAGGCGGGGCCTGCTGCGCGGGTCACCTGCCCCTTGATGCTGTCCGGCCCGGTGATGCAATCCTTCTTGGAGGCGAAAGCGCCGGAAAGCCAGGCATCGGCAATCACGATCGCGCCGTTCTTCTCGGCGATCTGCTTGATCTCTTCCATGAAGGGGGAATTGTTCAGCCGTTCGGCGCGATCAAAATTGCGCACCAGACCGGGCATCAGCGTAACGGAGAACTGCGGCACCCGCCCGGAGGCGTAATCCAGCGGGAAGGAGGACAGGTCCAGTTGGCCCTTGGTGAGCGCGCCCCACTGTTCATGCGGCTTGTAGAGCGATGCGCCGGGGAAGACCTGGATCTTCAGGCCGACATTTGCGGCTTCCACATCGCGCGCGATCATCTGCATCATTTCATCGCGCGGGTCGCCCTTGCCGCCGGGGAACTGATGCGAGGCGCGCAGCGTGATATCACGCGCCAGCGCGACGCCGGCCACGCTGGTGGTGAGAGCGGCGGCCAGCGCAACCGCGCAGCCGACACGGGCAAAAGTGGACTTCAACATGGTCTTCCTCCCAAGGCCCACTGATCCGGGGCCATTCTGGCGTTTCCTGTGATGTGTGACGCCGCTGGGCCGGCGTTCATTGCACTATTATCCGGGCCTGTTGTTCCAGGCTTACGGTTTTCTGTCACGGCGGGGTGCGCCATTGGCTATGGCGTCACCCCGCCGGGTCGTCATGCGGCGTCGCGATAAATATCCTTGTAGCTGTCGCGCAGAATGTTCTTCTGCACCTTGCCCATGGTGTTGCGCGGCAGTTCCGCAATGAAGAACACCTTCTTGGGCATCTTGAACTTGGCCAGCTTGCCATCCAGCGCGCCGAGCACGTCGGCCTCGCTCACGCTGGCCCCCTCGTTCAGCACCACCACGGCGGTGACGCCTTCCCCGAAATCAGGGTGGGGCACGCCGATTACGGCGCTTTCCAGCACGCCGTCAATCAGGTCGATCTCGGCCTCGACTTCCTTGGGGTAAACATTGAAGCCGCCGGTGATGACAAGATCCTTGCCGCGGCCGACAATGTGCACATAGCCCTTCTCATCCACCTTGCCGAGATCGCCGGTGATGAACCAGCCATCATGGAATTCGGAGGCGGTTTTCTCCGGCATGCGCCAGTAGCCCTTGAAGACATTCGGGCCCTGCACCTCAATCATGCCGATTGTATCGGCAGGCAGCACGGCGCCGCTTTCCGGGTCGCACACGCGCACGCTCACACCGGGAAGCGGGAAGCCCACTGTGCCGGCAATACGCTCGCCCTCATAGGGGTTGGAGGTGTTCATACCGGTTTCCGTCATGCCATAGCGTTCGAGAATGGCCTTGCCGGTGCGCTCGAAGAAGGCGCGATGGGTTTCCGCCAGTAGGGGCGCGGAGCCGGAGATGAACAGGCGCATATGCGTCGTGCTGTCCTGGTTCAGGCCGGGCTGGTCCAGCAGGCGTGTATAGAAGGTGGGCACGCCCATGAGCGCGGTGGGGCGATAGTCTTCCCGTCCCATCAGGGCCAGCGTCTGCTTCGCATCGAACTTCGGGCAGAAGATCATCGTCGCGCCCGACAGCAGGATGATGTTTGAGGCCACGAACAGGCCATGCGTGTGGAACAGCGGCAAGGCGTGGATCAGCACGTCCTTGTCGGTGAAGCGCCAAGTATCACGCAGGGTGCGGGCGTTGGAGAGCAGGTTCTCGTGGCTCAGCATCGCGCCCTTGGCGCGGCCGGTGGTGCCGGAGGTGTAGAGAATGCCGGCCAGATCATCCGGCCCGCGGGCCACATCCTCGAAGGCGGAAGGCAGATTGGCGGCCGCCTCGGTGAGGGAGCCCTTGCCATCCGCACCCAGCGTCTCCACGCAGGGCACCTTCACCTTGTCGGCCAGCGCCTTCGCCTCGGTGGCGATTTGCGGTCGGCAGACGAACACTGTTGGCTCGGCGTCGGAGAGGAAATATTCCACCTCGTTCAGCGTATAGGCCGTGTTCAGCGGCAGATAGACCGCTCCGGCCCGCACGGCGGCCAGATAGAGGGCCAGTGCCGGCCAGGACTTGTCGACCTGCACGGCCACCCGGTCGCCCGGCTTGACACCGCGCTGCACCAGCAGGTTTGCAAGCTGGCCGGAAAGGGCCAGTGCGTCTGCATAGGTCTCCACACCTCCCTCGGGATGGATCACCAGCGGCTTTTCCAGCGCCGGCATGGCGTCGCGCATGGCGCTGAACAGATGATTGGCGCTTTTTGTCATCGCTCTTCTCAGGACAGGGGAACAAGGGCGCGCTGAGCGACATCGCCGCGCAGCAGTTTCTTCACGGCAGGGCTGGCCACAACCTCACCCTTGCCAGCAAAAGCTTCGTGGTTCTTTTCGATATCATTGAGCAGATAGCGGTAATTCACCATCAGCCCGACCGCCTGGGAGAGGCCCTTCCTTGAAAGGTCGCCCATGGGGTTGATGCATTCCAGCCGCGCACCATTGCCGAGGTGGAAGCGGGCGACCGGGTCCACCGGCTTGCCCTTCGGGGTCTTGGCGGCGAGATAATAATAGGCGGCGGCAGAGGCCAGGACCGGGGTGAGCGCGGCGCGCACCTCCGGCTTGTCTTCCCAGCCGGCTTCGTCCAGCGCCTTGAGCGTCTCGCGGTCGGCAGCCTCCAGTACGGCGGAATTTTCAGCAGCGCGCTCGGCATCCAGCCATTTGCGGAAGGTGGGCGCGGGCGAAAGGGTGACGAAGGTGGTGAGGTTGGAGAATTCGTGGGAAATCTCCTCCACCACCTGCTTGATGAGGAAGTTGCCGAAGGACACGCCCGCCAGCCCGCGCTGGCAGTTGGAGATGGAGTAGAAAACCGCTGTGGTGGCCTTTCTGGGGTCCAGATGGGCGCGGTTCTGGTCCAGCACCGGCGCAATGGCACCGGGAATGTCTCCGGTCAGGGCCACTTCCACGAAAATCAGGGGCTCATCCACCAGGGCAGGGTGGAAAAAGGCGTAGCAGCGCCGGTCAGGTGTATCCACGCGGGCGCGCAGATCGTTCCAGTCGCGGATTTCATGCACGGCTTCATAGCGAATGAGCTTTTCCAGCACATTGGCCGGTGTGGACCAGTGCATGCGGCGCAGCACCAGAAAGCCCCGGTTGAACCAGGAGGAAAACAGATGGGCGAAATCCTGATTCACCGCCGCAAGATCACGACGGCGGGGCAGGGCGTCCATCAGGTCTTCACGCATCCGCACCAGGGCCAGTGTCGCGCGTGGGGCCATGTTGAGGCGGCGGAACAGTTCTTGCCGGCGCGGCTCGCTGGCGGCGTGCATCTCGGCCATGGAGGTATCCGACCCGGTGCGGCCATAGGCTTCCACGGCGGCGTCAAGCCGGGCCCGGTCCGGCCCGAAGGATTCGGCGAGCGCCTCGAAAAAGGCGATGCGCTCGCCTGTCTTCATGCGCTCATAACGCTCCAGAATCTCGGTTGCGAGGGCCACACCTGAGGCTTCGCCACGGCCTGAGAGCAGCTCTTCACACCGTTCCACCAGCGTTGCCGAGCGTGCGGCCCCCTGCGCCTTGCGGGGAGAAGAGGACAGCAGGGCGCGACCACGCTCCGCAATAGAGGTGAGAAGATCGCTGAAGAATGAGGTGTTGCTGCTTGTGCTCATGTCATCGCCCCTGTGCCGAAGCTGTTGTGACTATGCGCCTGCGGCCCGGCATACCCGCCGGGCGGGTGCAGGCGCGAGCCGATGCTGTACCGGCCCGCATATGGAACACCTTATGGGACAGGGTGAAGCTGGCGCTGGCAAGGCAACTTTCCGGGCAGAAACGCACCGGGCTCATGGTGCGGTCTTGTTTCACCAGCCGGGCCAAGCCTGCAACCTTGCCGATACGGGCTTTCTCGGGTCCATCGGAAAAGCATGTGTGAAAAATGGCCTGCGACATGGAACGCCTCTCATCTTGTCTTCACTGAAGCTCAGGCTGCATTCTATGTCAATAATCTTGTATGCAAGAATTTGATGGTTGCATTTTTAGTGTATATCGGCTTTGCCTTGAAAGGCAGGAGGGACCGCTGTGCGTGGAGAACAGACCCCAAAATTGAGGGAAGCCCTCGAAGACGACATCATTGCCGGGCGTCTGCGCCCCGGGCAGAGGCTGGATGAGGCCGGGCTGGCCGAGCGCTTCGGCGTTTCGCGCACGCCCATCCGTGAGGCGCTGATTCAGCTGGCGGCTTCCGGCCTTGTGGAAATCAAGCCACGGCGCGGGGCCTTCGTTCTACTGCTGGGCCCGCGTGAGCTGATGGAATCTTTCGAGCTGATGGCCGAGCTGGAGGCTGCCTGTGCGCGTCTGGCCGCCCAGCGCATGAGCGATGAGGACAAGCACACTCTTTCCCGCGCCCATGAGGAGTGTCGCGCTGCTGTCGAGGCCGGTGATGACAGCGCCTATTATGAGGCCAATACGCGCTTCCACGGGGCCATCTATGCCGCCACAGGTAACCGGGTGCTGGCGGCGGAAACCCTGCGCCTGCAACGGGCGCTGCAGCCCTATCGCCGCCTCCAGCTCAAGGTGCCCCGGCGCATGGATGGCTCTTTCTCCGAGCATGAGGGTATTCTGGAAGCTCTGCTGGCCGGCGATGCGACAGAGGCCGAAAAGCGCCAACGCAGCCATGTTCTGGTACAGGGCGAGCGCTTCATGTCGCTTCTTGCCGCCCTGCAGGAAGAGGCGGAAGCTGCTGCTGCCCAGTGATGAGTCCCGTGGCAGGTCAGGCTGGCGCGGCCGCGTCTGGGGAGAATATGCATCCTGCGCAAGGAAGTGCATTGACCTGCACATCATCCTCAGGCTAGTGAAAGCACGCTGCACCCGTAGCTCAGCTGGATAGAGCGTCGCCCTCCGAAGGCGAAGGCCACAGGTTCGAATCCTGTCGGGTGCGCCATTCCCCCCAATTTATTCCGGCCGGGTTATCAATCTTTCAATAACCTGTCCGAGTTCTGACATCCTGTCGCCGGATGTCCTCCACCACCTGCTCCACAGGGGCCTTCGGCGATTTTGATAGGAGGATTTTGGCTTCGTCGTAGTGACGAATGAACGCAGATGAAGCCCAAATCCTCATCAAATCACAACCTCTAATCTGTGCCAGGGGCGCTGACGGGGGACACTGATAAACATCGGCGCTAGATTTTCAGCGTTCTTGCCAGTCGGCACGCAGGAAGTGAATGCAGGCCACGCGGTCAAGAACGCCTTAAATAGTTTCGATAAGCAGGAAGTCGATGGCGAGAACTGCGAAACCGTTCGTTCCGCGGCCCGTGTCATTCTCTGAATCGATCAGCAATTGCGCTGGTTCGATGAAGCGACTGCGAATGCGAGTATCCAATATCGTAAGCGCCTTTTGCCCGTCCACTGCACCGCTTTCTGCGGCATTCAGTGGCAGGCCTCTCTATTCCCTATTCCCTCACACTGTGACCCGGCGAGATCTGGAAGTTCCCTGGCAGAGTTGGTGTTCCCATCGTTTCCCTCCCGCGATTGTTGTTTGTTGAGCGTCGGGTGGGCAGAGAGATCCTGTATCGAAGCCTTCGTCCCGCTCTCCACTGATGCTATGTATCGCCCGCGTTCTGCCGACCAGTTGAAAAACACCGTCTTATACGGCGTGATATTGTCGTCGAATGCGCCGACTGGAATTTGTAGAGGGGCTGCCACAAGGGCCTGAGCTTCCGATGCCCGAGCAGCTTGGCCACCAATTTGATGGAATATGGGTCAATTGATCTTGCTCAACGCTGCGCCTTCTCGACGTAGGTCGCCACCGCCTTCTTGTTGTGTGCGTCGATCAATTGGGCTCCGTCGGCAACGAGATCGGCAAGGGTCTGCTGTCGCAGGGCAGTCCGCCAAGCCTCCTCTGCAGCAATCATGCGGGTCTTGATGAAGCAATCGGCCTTGTAGACGCACGGGTCTTTCGCTTTGCCCGGACCGCGCCGGCGGATTTCGCGGCAGACGAAGGCGGGCTCCCGCCCATCGATCGCTTCGACGATATCGAGCAACGTGATGCGCTCCGGGTCGTGCGCCAGCCGATAGCCGCCGCGTGGCCCCGGCACGGCGTCGATGACGGAAGCCGCAGCGAGCGCCCGAAGGTGCTTCAGGAGATAGGTTTCCGATACGCCGTGCAATTCGGCGAGGTTCTTGCCCGGAAGCACCTTACCCACCGGCAGTCCGGCCAGCACCAGAGCGCAGTGCAGTGCCGCCTCCACCCCGTCACTCATGCGTCGCATCGCCTTCTCCCGTTCCGCTATTGGATTGCGCCCTAATCATCGATATATATTATCCACGATTCCAGGCCAACTCCATTCAATACAGGAGGCTCCCATGCATTCCAGATTGAACATCGCCGCGCTGGCGCCCGAGCTCTATCAGGCCGTCCGTGCCCTCGACGGTGCCGTGACCAAGTCTGGGCTTGACAAGCGCGCGCTTCACCTCGTCAAGCTGCGCGCCTCGCAGATCAACGGCTGTGCCTATTGCATTGATCTGCATGTCAAGGATGCTCTGGCTGACGGGATGGACGCCCAATTGCTGCATCTCGTCGCCGTCTGGCGTGAGTCTCCGTTTTTCGACGCGCGCGACCGGGCAATTCTCGAATGGACCGAGAGCGTGACGCTCGTCGCCGAAACGGGCATTCCCGACGTTGCTTTTGAAACCGTCCGCGCCATCTTCTCGGAGGCCGACATTGCCAAACTGACGATTGCTATCGGAACCATCAATATCTGGAACCGCATCGCCGTCAGTTCCCGCATGCAGCATCCGGTCTGCGGAAGTCAGCACGCGATTGCGCCTTGATCGAATTGCCCTTGACCATGACCCTGATGTCAGGGGTTATGGCCGGGCTCTACGCCCGACTGATGGCGCGGCTTGGATCTCGAAATCCGACAAGCTGATCGAGGATGCACAGCGCGACTGGTCAGCGCTCGGCATGGAACGCCGCCTGCTGGTCATGCCGCTGTCACGCCCGCGGGGCAAGCCGATCACGCTCTCGGAAGGCATCCTGTTTGCCACCTATGCCATGCTGCTGTCCGATGACCGGAGTGAGAAGGTTTCCCGCGTGCGTCAGATCGTCGATTGGTTGGGCTCCGACTTCGATGGGATCATCATCTTCGACGAGAGCCATGCCATGCAGAATGCCGGTGGTGGTAAGGGAGAACGCGGCGACATTGCCGCTAGCTAGTAAGGACGCGCTGGTCTGCGGCTTCAGCACACGCTGCCGGATGCGCGCGTGGTCTATGTCTCGGCGACTGGCGCCACGACCGTCCACAATCTCGCCTATGCGCAGCGGCTCGGTCTTTGGGGCGGCGAGGATTTTCCGTTCCAGACCCGGGCCGAGTTCGTTGAAGCGATCGAGGCCGGCGGCGTCGCGGCGATGGAGGTGCTTGGCCCGCGCCCTGCGATCTCTTGGCCTCTATACCGCCCGTTCGCTCTCCTATGACGGCGTCAAATATGAACTGGTCGAGCACAAACTCGCCGGCGAGCAAGGTTGCATCTACGCTGCCTATGCCGGGGCTTTCTCCGTCATTCACAACAATCTCGACGCTGCCATGGAGGCCGCCAATATTACCGGCAGCGTGGAAACGTTGAACCGGCAGGCCAAGTCAGCAGCGCGGTCGGCCTTCGAGAGCACCAAGCAGCGCTTCTTCAAACATCTGCGGACCTCGATAAAGACCCAGACCCTGATCCGGTCCATCAAGGCCGATCTGGAAGCGGGGCATGTCGCCGTCATCCAGATTGTCTCGACCGGTGAGGCGCTGATGGAACGGCGGCTTTCCGAGATCCTCACCGATGAATGGAACGATATTTCGGTCGATGTCACGCCGATGGAATATGTCGGCTCGTATTTGCAGCATTCCTTCCCGGTGCAGCTTTATGAGCCGTTCAGCGATGGCGAAGGCAACCTGTCGTCACGCCCCGTCTTCCGCGATGGTCAGCCGGTCGAAAGCCGTGAAGCCGTGGCGCGGCGCGACGAGATGCTGGAGCAGCTTGGTTCCCTTTCACTCGTTCCGGGAGCACTCGACCAGATCGTGCGCAGGGGCAATGCCGCATCAGCACACCCGGCCGTCGAGAACCGCGCACCCTCCGCGAACCTTGCCGAGACCTCGGCCTTCATGGATGACCAGAAGCGCATTCTGGTCTTCTCGGACGCCGGTGGCACCGGGCGCAGCTATCACGCCGAGCTCTCGGCGTAAAACCAGGGTCTGCGCGTGCATTACCTGCTGGAACCGGGCTGGAAGGCCGATGCCGCCATTCAGGGGCTTGGCCGCACCAATCAGGCGCAGCCGCCGCTGTTCCGGCCCATCGTCACGGATGTGAAGGCCGAGAAGCGCTTTCTCAGCACGATCGCCCGCCGCCAGACCGGCGCTCAGGGCCTGTTCCGGCCCGAGGATAATCTGGAATCCGCCTATGCCTGCGCTGCGCCAGCTTTACCTGTGGATCGTGCGCGGCAAGGTAATCACCACCGTTTCCACGCATGAAGCGATGATGGAGTTTTAAGGCGCTTTATTTGGCCGGCTTGAGCAATGCCTCCCGTTCTGCGCGCGAACGCGCCAAGCGGTGTCGGGCTGCGGCGAGGATTTCAGGGCGCACACGTTCCGGCAAACCCGCATCAAAGGGCGGTTCGGGCGCATATTCCAGCGAGAGCTGGATTGTTTCCGCCTCATCCCGGCCGAACAGTTGCGCGATGACCGCAAGGCCGAAATCAATACCTGACGTGATGCCGCCGGCGGTGATCAGATTGCCATCATGCACAATCCGTTCTTTCACGGCTATCGCGCCGACCCGTTCCAAAAGATCGATCGCGTTCCAGTGCGTGGTCGCCCGCTTTCCCTTGAGAAGACCCGCCTGGCCGAGCACCAGTGCCCCGGTGCAGACGGAGGTGATGAAACGTGCTGTTTTCGCCTGTGCGCGCACGAAGTTGAGTGTGTCTTCATCCTTGAGGAGCGGGTTCACCCCGCTGCCGCCTGGTACGCAGATCACGTCATATGCTGGTGCATCCTCGAAGGTGACATCCGGGGTCAGTCTTAATCCTGTCGAGGCTCGCAGTGGGTCTGTGGTTTTCCAGACCAGATCAACCTGCGTGTTTTGAGCCGAGGCGAAAACTTCATAAGGGCCCGTCAGATCGAGTTGCTGCACAGCCGGGAAGCAAAGAATGCCAAAGCGGAAGGGCATCGTTTTTCTCCTGTCTTGACAGGGGCATCATGACAGGAAAAGATTTGGCGTGAATGCCAATAATCCCTCATTTCATGCCAAATCATGATGCCGCGCCGGGTTGAAATTCTTGTTTTTCCAGATGCCCAGCTTCTCGATGTCACGGGCCCGGCGCAGGTGTTCGCATCTGCCAATGAGCTGGCGCACCGCGCCTTGAAGGAGCCGTTTTACGATATTGCGCTGGTTGCCGAAGAAGGAGAGGTTACCTGCAATTCCGGGATCACGCTGCGGTGCCACCCCCTGCAGGAGTGTGGGTCATGCCCCGATACTGCGATCATCGCTGGCGGACGGGGCGTGAACGCGGCGTGCCAGCGTGCGGCGCTGATCGCATGGGTGCGCGCGCGTGCGGCCTGTGCCCGGCGCGTAGCTTCAGTGTGCAGTGGGGCGTTTCTTCTGGCCGAGGCTGGCGTGCTGGAGGGGCGTCGCGCCGTAACCCACTGGCATCGCTGTGATGAATTCGCCGAACGCTTCCCTCATGTTCATCTTGAACGGGACCCGATCTTCCTGCGAGATGGGTCGATCTGGACCTCGGCAGGCATCACGGCGGGGATCGATCTGGCTTTGGCAATGGTGGAGGAGGATCACGGCCGCGCACTGGCCCTTGCCATTGCCCGCGAGCTGGTTGTCTTCCTCAAGCGGCCGGGTGGTCAGGCCCAGTTCAGCGCGCCGCTGCGGCTTCAGGCGGCAGATGATGCATTCTCGGATCTCCATGCCTGGATATCGGCACATCTGGCGCGTCCGCTGACGCTGCAGGTTCTGGCTGATCAGGCGGGCATGAGCGTTCGCTCCTTCGCCCGCCACTATCGGCAGCGTACAGGCCGCACACCGGCTGAGGCTGTTGAGGCGATCCGTCTGGAAAGAGCGCAGGGCTTGCTGGAAACCGGCGCATCGGTGGCGGCGACGGCGCGCCAATGCGGGTTCGGTTCCCCGGAAACGATGCGACGCGTGTTTCTGAAAAGATTGGGTGTTGGCCCAAAAGACTGGCAGGAGCGTTTTTCAGGCTGATGCGTGAAGACGATGCCTTTGAACGGGGTGGACTTCACAACGCCCTGTTTCGCACGGATGGGGCGATGGCATCGCACATGTCACGTCAAACACCTCCTGCCGTTTGGAGGTGTGGCAGGTCAGGGATAAGCTCTCCAGAACTGAAAGAGGATCGTCATGGAGCCGTTGCCCCTCTCGCGCGCCTTCACCCTGATTGAGCCCGGGCCCGTCATTCTGGTGACCACCCATGACGGAAGCCGGCCCAATATCATGACAATCAGCTGGACAATGGTTCGCGGTTTCGATGCCACATTTGCACTCACCACCGGGCCATGGAACCATTCCTGGAGCACGCTTACCAAAACGGGAGAGTGCGTGCTGGCCATTCCCGGAGCCGATATGATTGATACGGTTGTGGGCATCGGCATGTGCTCTGGCTCCGATACGGACAAGTTTGCACACTTCGGCCTGACGCCACTGGCCGCGCACCATGTGGCCGCACCCTTGATCCAGGAATGCATCGCCAATATCGAATGCCGTGTTGAAGAGATTGTAGAGCGTCTGAATCTTGTTCTGCTTAAGGGGCTTGCTGCTTATAGCGATAGCAGTCGGTCCGACAGGAGGCTGCTGCATGCTGTCGGTGACGGAACTTTCACGGCCGATGGTGAACGGTTCGACCGGCATGTGGCAATGCGCGCCAAGCTTCCTGATGGGTTGTGGTGAGGCATCTGCACCGATAGGTGTGCGCCAAGATAGATAGGGGTGTCGGATTTTCTGCCTGTCCTGAGACCGAGCACATGAAGTGATGGTACGAGATCATGCAGATCTGGCCATCTGAGTTATGCCTTGTCTCAGTTAAGGGGCGGTGTGTGAAGATACGCCTGCAGGCTGTTTGCCGTCTTTTTAATTCAATGTGTAAATTCTTGTCTTGGTGGGAGAAAATGGGCATTGTGCGCCGGTCTCGCCAAACAGGACGTCTCATGTCAAATATTCCTGACGATATTTATACTGAGCCAGAAGATTTCTCTCCCGATACACTCGCCTGTCTTGGCCCGCTGCGTGGCCTGGCCGGCATCTGGCATTCGGATCGTGGGGTGGATGTGAACCCCAAGGCGGATGGGCCGGAAACGCGCGAATTCCGCGAAATCATCCGGATGGAGCCGATTGATCCACAGACCAATGGCCCGCAGCTGCTGTATGGCCTGCGCTACCATATCCACATCACCGCGCCAGGTGAGGATGGCACCTTCCACGATCAGGTGGGATACTGGCTGTATGAGCCGGCCACGGGGCTCATCATGCAGACCATCGCGATTCCGCGGGGGCAGGTGGTGCTGGCGGGCGGTTCCGCCAAGCCGGGCGACACGACCATTTCGGTGGAGGCCCGCCGCGGTGATCCGCGCTTCGGCATCAGCTCTTCCCCTTTTCTGGATGAAGCCTTCCGGACCGACTATTACCGCATTGATATCACCTTCAATGAGGATGGCAGCTGGACCTATCTGACGCGGACCGATCTGGCCATTCGCGGCAAGGAACCGGCCTTCAACCATCACGATACCAACACCATGCGCCGCATTGCCCGGCCGCGTCCCAACCCGATGGTGGGTGAGGACAGCGAAGATGGTGCCGACGGGGAAGACTGAGGGCTCATTCACCGCTGCGCATCAGGCGTTTACACTGATGCGCAGCGGTCCAGCATCTCCGGCCACATCTCTTCAGCACTTTTAAAAAGCGTAGATTGACGCCCATTATACCCGAAAGTAACATGTTGACGATTGGGTCAGCACGCGGGTCGCCTGCAGAATGCAGACAGAGAGAAGCGGGGCAGGGACGGATGGCCGGGATGCAGGGTGAAGACGAATCTCCCTGGCCTTCAGCGGCCCAGCGTCGGCAGGCACGCGAATACAAGCGCGAAGCCGTGCTGAAGACAGCCGTGCGCCTGTTCAATGAAAAAGGCTTTCATGCCACATCGCTGGATGATGTAGCCCGCCGGCTGAATGTCACCAAGCCGACCATCTATCATTACTTCAAGAGCAAGGATGAGGTGCTCTTCGAATGTTGCCGCATGGGCCTTGAGCAGATTGAGGCGGCGGTGGCGGAAGAGGTGCGCGCCAGCGGCAATGGCCGTGAGAGGTTGCGCGTGCTGATGGAAAAATATGCCGAGATCATGACGCAGGATTTCGGCATGAGCCTGATCCGCACCTCGGATGCAGACCTTTCCGAAGAGAGTCGGCTGGAATTGCGCCGGCTGAAATCCCGCGTGGACCAGACCTTGCGTGCCACCATTGCCGAAGGCGTGGCCGATGGCTCGCTGGCGCCCTGCGATGTGCGCCTTGCCGCCTTCACCATCGCCGGCGCGCTGAACTGGATTGCCCTCTGGTACGACCCGCAAGGCCCCCAGTCCGCAGAAGAACTGGCCCGCGCTACGGCAGAATTGCTGCTGAAGGGCCTGACGCCGCGCGGCTGACAGGAGGGGGCTGATATGGCGGCATTGCTCGTCTGTCCGGCTCGTCTTCCGGCCTGGCTGCGCTTCAGGGGGTGAAAAGCCCTGCATGACAGGTGAGCGCCATGGCGCACGCCTTGAGACAGAGGCCGGCACAAAAGACCGGCCCTTTCGGGAGGATGAACACGACCATGGCCTTGCCATCCCTGTTCCAAGATCTGGCCTTGCCGGCCATTGCCTCACCTATGTTTCTGGCCTCGGGGCCGGATCTGGTGGTGGAAGTCTGCCGCAGCGGGCTTGTGGGCACCTTTCCCGCGCTCAATCAGCGCTCCAGTGCGGGCTATGAGGCCTGGCTGGAAGAGGTGCGCACCCGTCTTGACCAGACTGGGGGGCCGCAGGGGTGTGCGCCCGCGCCATTCGGGGTCAATCTCATCGTGCACAAGTCCAATCCCCGTTTGGCGGTGGATCTGGAACTGACGGTGAAGCACAAGGTGCCGCTGGTCATCACTTCGCTGGGTGCGGTGCGCGATGTGGTGGATGCGGTGCATTCCTATGGCGGCCTCGTGTTTCATGATGTGGTGAATGCGCGCCATGCCGAAAAGGCGGCGCAAGCCGGGGCCGATGGGTTGATTGCGGTCTGTGCGGGGGCCGGCGGCCATGCCGGTACGCTGAGCCCTTTTGCGCTGGTGCCGGAAATCGCGAGCTGGTTTGAGGGGGCGATCGTGCTGGCGGGAGCCATGAGCCATGGCCGGCATATCGCCGCCGCGCGCATGATGGGGGCGGATATGGCCTATCTGGGTACTCGCTTCCTCGCCACACGCGAATGCATGGTGCCGGACGGTTACAAGCAGATGCTGGTGGAGACGCACGCGGCGGATATCGTCTACACGCCGAAGATCAGCGGTGTGCCGGCCAATTTCCTCCGCCCCTCCATCGCGGCGGCCGGCATTGATCTGGAGGCGGATGGCCATACCGGCGCTCTGGACATGAGCAATGAGGCGCGGGCCTGGAAAACCGTCTGGTCCGCCGGGCAGGGCGTGGGGGCCATTCAGGATATTCCCCCCGTGCGGGAACTGTGTGCCCGTCTGGTGGAGGAATATCGCACCGCCATGCACGCCTGTGCGTCCGACCCCTTTGCCGGCTGAGACTTTCACGCAAATGCGCCTGTGAAACAGGCAGGAGGAATCGAATGACCACGCAGCAGGATGCCGGGCCCCTTCTCGTTTCCATCGCTGATGGGGTGGCGGAATTGCAGTTCAACCGGCCCAAGGTCCTCAATGCGATGAATCTGGAAACGGCCCGCCTGTTTGGCGCAGCCGTGGAGCAGGTGACGCAGGACCCGGAGGTGCGCGTCATCATATTGTCCGGTGCGGGCCGGGCCTTCATCGCCGGCGGGGATCTGACCTGCTTTCAGGACAATGACGGCCCGGCGGCGGTGGCGGAGCTGATTGATACGCTGCATGCGCCCCTGCTGCGCTTGTCACAGGATGCCCGTCCGGTGCTGGCCAGCCTGAAGGGGCCGGTGGCCGGTGGCGGGCTCGGCGTAGCGCTGGCGGCGGATCTGGCGATTGCGGCTGATGACGTGAAATTCTCCACCGCTTATCTGGCCATCGCCGCCAGCCCGGATTGCAGCACCACTTGGAATCTGGTGCAGATTCTGGGGGTGCGCAAGGCCATGGAACTGTCGCTTCTGGGCGAGGTTGTGGGTGGCGAGGATGCCTTGCGGCTTGGCCTCATCAACCGGCTGGTGCCGCGTGAGGCTCTGGAAGAGGAAACCCGCAAGATGGCGCGGCAACTGGCCAGCCGTTCCCTTCCGGCTCTGGCGCGCACCAAGGCGCTGTTACGGGGGGCGGCCACCCGTACCCTGCCCGAGCAGATGGATGCCGAAAAGCAGGCTTTTCTGGAAGGTGCGGCCACGGCGGATTTTCATGAAGCCGTTGATGCCTTCCTCACCAAGCGTGCGCCGCGTCTGCAACATCGCTGAGGTCGGCCCCGCCGCGGACCAGAACGGGGTCATGAAAAAACCCTCCCCGCGCAAACGGGGAGGGTTCGGATGCGTGCGTCTCCAGCCCGAAGGCCGGAAGATCAGGGCAGACCGATCTCGAATTTGGCTGCGGTCTTTTCCTTCACCTCATCAAGGGTGACGCCGGGGGCCAGTTCCTTCAGCACCAGCGTGCCGCCACGCTTGGTGAATTCGAACACCGCCAGATCGGTGATGACGAAATCGGTCACATGGGTGCCGGTCAGCGGCAGGGTGCAGCGTTCCACCAGCTTGGGCGCACCGGATTTCTCCACATGCTCCATCAGCACGATGACTTCACGGGCACCGGCCACGAGGTCCATCGCGCCGCCCATGCCCTTCACCATCTTGCCGGGCACCATCCAGTTGGCGAGGTCGCCGGTCTCGGAGACCTGCATGGCCCCGAGGATGGACAGGTCCATATGGCCGCCACGGATCATGGCGAAGGAATCGGCGCTGGAGAAATAGGCGGTTTCCGCCACTTCCGTCACAGTCTGCTTGCCGGCGTTGATGAGGTCGGCATCTTCCTCGCCCTCATAGGGGAAGGGGCCAATGCCGAGCATGCCGTTCTC
Organism: Xanthobacter sp.; assembly: GCA_050252035.1. Classification (GTDB taxonomy): domain Bacteria; phylum Pseudomonadota; class Alphaproteobacteria; order Rhizobiales; family Xanthobacteraceae; genus Xanthobacter. The sequence continues at coordinate 139,529 of JBFWLR010000006.1, read as the reverse complement.
GCTCTGGAAGGTCACATCCATGCCTTCGGGCAGAGCATTGGCCACGAGGGTGGGAATGCCGATGCCGAGATTGACATAGAAGCCCTCACGGATCTGCTGGGCGGCGCGGGCCGCCATCTGGTCGCGGTTCCAGGCCATCACTTCATCTCCTCAGGGCGCGGGCGGGTCGTGACTTTTTCAATCCGCTTCTCGGCATTCTTGCTGACGATGATGCGGTCCACATAGATGCCGGGCGTGTGGATGAAATCCGGGTCCAGCGTGCCGGTTTCCACCACTTCCTCCACCTCAACGACGGTGAGCTTGCCGGCGGTCGCCATCATCGGGTTGAAGTTGCGCGCGGTCTTGCGGAAAATGAGGTTGCCCGCCTTGTCGGCCTTCCATGCCTTGATGATGGAGAGGTCGGCGTGCAGCGCTGTTTCCAGCACATACTGGTGGCCGTTGAACTCGGCGGTGGGCTTGCCCTCTGCCACGATGGTGCCGTAGCCGGTGCGGGTGTAGAAAGCGGGAATGCCGGCGCCGCCGGCGCGGATACGCTCGGCCAGCGTGCCTTGCGGGTTGAATTCCAGCTCCAGCTCGCCGCTCAGATACAGCTTCTCGAACAGCTTGTTCTCACCCACATAGGACGAGATCATCTTCTTGATCTGCCCGTTGGAGAGAAGGATGCCGAGGCCGAAATCGTCAATGCCGCAATTGTTGGAAATGACACTGAGGTGCTTGGGACCAAGGTCGCGGATGGCCGCGATGAGATCTTCCGGGATGCCGCACAGGCCGAACCCGCCGGCCATGATGGTCATGCCGTCGGTCAGGACGCCGTCAAGGGCGCTTTTCGCGTCGGCGTAAACCTTATTACGCATAGGTTTCACTTCCTCTGTGGAGCCGGTTCCGTCCCCCGATTGTTCAGCGGCCCTGCCGGCGAAGACCGCTGCATGCCGTCTCTCCGCCATGATGCGGGCGGGGCTGTATGGCCGGGTGCGGAGCGTGGCTTTCGTTCCACTCCGCAGCCTCGTTCACGGCCACATGGCCTTGCGCCCCTTCACCATGGTGAATAGCGGCAACCTTTATGTTTCGTAGTCCGCCCGGGCGGGGATGCCAAGGGGTAATGGGGTAAAAGACGGGGAGGGGTAAACGGATGGGTCTGTTCCCAGGTGCGTGCCGCCTTGCCGTGTCATCGCCCCATATTGCGGTCGACATTGCCTGTGGGAGCAGGCATAGGCGGAAATATGGAGTTCCGTCCCCCTTCCGATCCCGCGACACCCGTGAAGGCTTCCGCCTTACGGGCGCGCAGTTCCATCGTGTCTGCGGCCACGCTGGGCTCGCGGCTGCTGGGCTTTGTGCGCGATGCGGCAACGGCTGCGGTGCTGGGGGCCGGGCCGGTGGCGGATGCGTTGACGGCGGCGTTGTCCCTGCCGCTTGTGGCGCGGCGTCTGCTGGCCGAAGGGGCCTTCAATCTCGCCTTTTTGCCGGCTCTGGCTCGAGAACGGGCGGAGCCGGCCCGGCTGGCGCGGGCCACAGTGCTGGTTCTGGCAGGGGCTCTGGCACTGGCGGCGCTGCTGGGTGCACTCTTCATGCCGCAGTTGATTGACGTGCTCGCCCCCGGTTTCCGCCCCGATGGGCCGCGGGCGGATGTCGCCATCTGGTGCGGGCGTATCGCGCTTTTGTATTTGCCGCTGGCAGGTCTTTCTGCAGTCTATGGCGGCATTGCCAATGGTGCGCGCCGGGTGTTGCTGCCAGCCCTTGCACCCATGGCCGCGAATGTGACCGTTCTGGCGGTCATCGGCATTCTGCTGTGGCGTGGTCTGATGGAGAGCGATACCGCGGCGCTGGCCATTGCGGCGGCGACTGTGGCGGCGGGCGTCAGTCAACTTGCGCTGATGCTGTGGGCTGCTCGCGGCTGTGACGCCGCGCCGGGTTTCGGAGGGATTTCCGAAGGAGACAGGGGGGCGGCGGCTGCGCCATCCTCCGCCATGTTGTGCAAGGCAGTGGGCATTTTGCGCACGGCCCTTCCCGCCTTGCTGTTTGCAGGGCTCAGCCAGTTTCGCCTGATGATCGTAGCTGCGCTTGTTTCCGGGACGGATGGCGCTGTGGCGGCCCTGAATTATGCCCAGCGCCTGATGGATCTGCCGCTCGGCCTTGTGGGCGCGAGCGCTGGTGCGGTGTTGCTGCCGGCCCTTTTGCAGCAGGAACGGAAGGAAGGGGATGGCCCGGCGGCCTCCGCTGTGCTGGCGGTAATGGCTTTCGCCCTGCCGGCTGCGACGGGTCTGGCCGTGCTGACGCAGCCCATTGTCGCCACCTTGTTCCAGCGCGGCAGTTTCACGGCGCAGGATACGCAAGTGACAGCCCTGTTTCTGGCTGTTCTGGCGCTCTCGTTGCCCTTGCAGGGGCTGGAGCGGGTGCTGAGCGCCACGGCCGCAGCCGCCGGTCTGATGCGTCGGGCGGAAAAACTGGCGCTGCTTTCCCTGCTTTTGTGCCTTCTGGCCGGGCTGGGCATGCAGATGGCCGGGGGTATGGTGCCGGGGCTGTCTATTCTGGCGCATCCGGAGGTAGTGGCCGGCGCGGTGGTGGGGTCGGCCCTGTTTTCCAGCATCGGTCTTCTGGTGCTGTTGTGGCGCGCCGGGCATTTGCGGCTGAACGGGCGCGCCATCTTGTGGCTGGCGGGCCTTGGCGTGGCCTGCCTGCTGATGGCGCTTGCCGTGATGGCGCTGGAGGATCTCACCCGGGCCATGGCCGCGCCGGGCCTTGCGGGCGCACCCCGTCTGGCGCTGCTGATCGGTTGCGGCATGGGCGTCTACGGGCTCGCCCTTGTGGTGCTACGCGCAATCGTGCGCTTTCCTCGATAGGCGCTCCTGTGTGCCTGATCCCTGTCGTAACAGGGCTTTTCACCGGGTTTCGACGCCTGCTTTCGGGCCTGTGCCGTGGCTGCGGCCTTGCATCCCATCGGTCACGGTGGCATGACGCAGCCGACCCTTCAGTTTGCGCCGGCTCAGCCAGCCGGTGGATGCGAGAGCCATCTGGCCGACATGCGGCGGGTGGATGGGCTTGAGGCAAGGTTTCGATGGAAGGTGGCGCGGTTGCGGGCCTTCATGGATTGCAAAAGGCGGGCGGGTCGCATGGCCCACCGGCACAGGCCGGGCCGGTTGCGGCCCTTCAGGAGGTCGCCATGGCGGCGGTCGCGGAACGCATTTTCTCCGGCGTGCAGCCTACGGGCAATCTGCACCTCGGCAATTATCTGGGCGCCATCAAGCGCTTCGTGGACCTGCAGAAAGGTCGCGAGTGCATTTATTGCGTGGTGGATTTGCACGCCATCACCATCTGGCAGGAGCCGGAAGATCTCAAGCGCCATATCCGCGAGGTTACGGCGGCCTTCATCGCCTGCGGCATCGACCCCAAGGCCAATATCGTGTTCAACCAGAGCCAGGTTTCCGGCCATGCCGAACTGGCCTGGGTGCTGAACTGCGTGGCCCGCATGGGCTGGCTCAACCGCATGACCCAGTTCAAGGAAAAGGCCGGCAAGGACCGCGAGAATGCCTCGGTGGGCCTGTTCGCCTATCCCACGCTGATGGCGGCGGATATTCTGCTTTACCGTGCCACCCATGTGCCGGTGGGCGAGGACCAGAAGCAGCATCTGGAGCTGACGCGCGACATCGCGCAGAAGTTCAACAATGATTATGCCCGCACCATCGCGGCCAATGGCCATGAAGATGGCTATTTCCCCATGACGGAGCCGCTGATCGCCGGCCCCGCCACCCGGGTGATGAGCCTGCGTGATGGCTCCAAGAAGATGTCGAAGTCGGATGCCTCCGATAATTCCCGCATCAATCTGGCCGATGACGCCGATGCCATTGCCACCAAGGTGCGCAAGGCCAAGACCGATCCCGAGCCGCTGCCCTCCGAGCTGGATGGCCTGAAGGGGCGGCCCGAGGCGGAAAATCTGGTGGGGATCTTCGCGGCCCTCTCCGATGGCGCGAAGGAAGATGTGCTGCGTGATTTCGGCGGGGCGCAGTTCTCGGCATTCAAGGCGGCGCTGGTGGAGCTGGCCGTTGAGAAGCTGGGTCCGATCGGGGGCGAGATGAAGCGGCTGATGAATGATCCCGCCGCCATCGACGCTATTCTCGCCGATGGGGCCGACCGGGCACGGGTGATTGCGGATCAGACCATCCGGGATGTGAAGGATATTGTGGGTCTCGTGCGCCGCTGAGGTCGCACAGCCTGTATGAGACAGGAAAAGCCGCCGGGCGATGGTCCGGCGGCTTTTTTGATGCGTGCCGGATGGGCAGGGTGGGCTTCTCCACCGGTCTTCAGAACGAAAACGGCCGGCCCCCGAAAGGGCCGGCCGCAAAAAGTGCAGAGGCGTTCAGCCTGAAGACGCGATCAGTGACCGAAGGCCTTCACGATATCCTCGGTCACCTTCTTGGCGTCGCCGAAGAGCATCATCGTGTTGTCCTTGAAGAACAGCTCGTTCTCCACGCCGGCATAACCGGCCGACATGCCGCGCTTGATGAAGAGCACGGTCTTTGCCTTCTCCACATCGAGGATCGGCATGCCGAAGATGGGAGACTGCGGGTCGGTCTTGGCGGCCGGGTTGGTCACGTCATTCGCGCCGATGACGAAGGCGACATCCGCCTGTGCGAACTCGGAGTTGATATCCTCCAGCTCGAACACTTCGTCATAAGGTACCTGCGCCTCGGCCAGCAGCACATTCATGTGCCCGGGCATACGACCGGCGACGGGGTGGATGGCGTACTTCACCTCCACGCCCTCTTCCTTGAGGAAGTCGGCCATTTCGCGCAGGGCGTGCTGGGCCTGGGCCACCGCCATGCCGTAGCCCGGCACGATGATGACCTTGGCGGAGTTGCGCATGATGTAGGACGCATCATCCGCCGAACCCTGCTTCACCGGGCGGGCTTCAGCGCTGCCACCCGGGCCGGCTGCCGCGGCATCACCGCCGAAGCCGCCGAGGATGACGGAGATGAAGGAGCGGTTCATGCCCTTGCACATGATGTAGGACAGGATCGCACCCGAGGAGCCCACCAGCGCGCCGGTGATGATGAGCGCGGTGTTGCCCAGCGTGAAGCCGATGCCGGCCGCCGCCCAGCCCGAGTAGGAGTTCAGCATCGACACCACGACGGGCATGTCCGCGCCGCCGATGGGGATGATGAGCAGCCCGCCCAGCACCAGCGCCAGAATGGTGATGATCCAGAACAGCGCGATGGAACCCGTCATCACGAAGGCGATGATGAGCACGATCAGCAGCAGGGCGAGGCCCGCATTGAGCCAGTGGCGCGCCGGCAGCATGATCGGCTTGCCGCTCATGTTTCCATTGAGTTTGGCGAAGGCGATGATGGAGCCGGTGAAGGTGATGGCGCCGATAGCCACACCCAGCGACATTTCAATGAGGCTGGCCGGGTGCAGATGGCCCGGATCACCAATACCGAAGGCGCGCGGCGCATAGAGGGCGGCCGCCGCCACCAGCACCGCCGCAAGACCCACCAGAGAGTGGAAGGCCGCGACAAGCTGGGGCATGGCCGTCATGGCGATGCGCTTGGCCACCACGGCACCGATGCCGCCGCCAATGGCGATGCCGGCAATCACCAGCACCCAGCCGATGGCGTCCGCCGGGGGCTGGAGAGCCAGCGTGGTGAGGATGGCGATCGCCATGCCCACCATGCCGAACAGGTTGCCCTTCCGCGAGGTGGTGGGATGGGACAGGCCACGTAGGGCCAGGATGAACAGGATGCCTGAGATGAGATAGAGCAGGGCTGCGAGATTGGCGTTCATGTCCCGCGCCTCACTTCTTCTTCGAGTACATGGCGAGCATGCGGCTGGTCACGAGGAACCCGCCGAAAATGTTCACCGATGCAAGGATGAGGGCGAGGAAGCCGAAAATGCGGGCCCACCAGGCATGGCTGGTGTCCACAATGGTCGGCACGCCGACGGCGAGCAGCGCGCCCACCACGATCACGGAGGAGATGGCATTGGTCACGCTCATCAACGGCGTATGCAGGGCGGGCGTCACCGACCACACCACATAGTAACCCACGAACACCGCCAGCACGAAAATCGCAAGACGGAAGACGAAGGGGTCGATCGCGCCGCCGGTGGCGGCATGGGCCGCCGCACCAAGGGCGGAGGCCGCCTGATCGGCATAGGCCTGCGCGGCATCGGCGGCCTGGCGGGCCACCTCGGCCGCCACACGGGCCTGTTCTGCGGCGTGATGCGCCGCGGGAGTGGCAGAAGCAGGGGTCATTGGGCAGCTCCCTCAGTCTTCGGAGCGAAATTCGGGTGCACGACAGCGCCGTCCCGGGTGAGAAGAGTGGCCTTAACCAGCTCGTCGTCCCATTTGACGGCGAGGGTCTTGGCGTCCTTGTCCACCATGGTTTCGAAGAAGTTGTAGAGATTCTTCGCATAGAGCGGCGAGGCGGAGGCGGCGAGGCGGCCGGGCACATTGAGATGGCCGACAATCTTCACGCCGTTGATATTCACCACTTCACCGGGCAGCGCACCTTCCACATTGCCGCCGCGTTCCACCGCGAGATCCACGATAATGGAGCCGGGACGCATGGAGGCCACCATTTCCGCCGTCACCAGACGCGGCGCGGGCCGGCCGGGAATGAGGGCGGTGGTGATGACGATGTCCTGCTTCTTGATATGGTCGGCCACCAAGGCGGCCTGCTTGACCTGATATTCGGCAGACATCGGCTTGGCATAGCCGGTGGCGCTTTCGGCCTGCTTGAACTCCTCATCCTCCACCGCGATGAACTTCGCGCCGAGAGAGGCGACCTGTTCCTTCGCAGCCGGGCGCACGTCCGTCGCGGTGACGATGGCACCCAGACGGCGGGCGGTGGCGATGGCCTGAAGGCCGGCAACGCCAGCACCCATCACGAAGACACGTCCGGCGGGCACGGTGCCGGCGGCGGTCATCATCTGGGGCAGGGCGCGTCCGAACTCGGCGGAGGCGTCGATCACGGCGCGATAGCCGGCAAGATTGGCCTGCGAGGACAGCACGTCCATCACCTGCGCACGGGTGATGCGGGGCATCAGCTCCATGGCGAAGGCGCTGACGCCGGCCTTGGCCATGGCTTCCAGCGCGGCCTCATGGCCGTGTGGGTCCATAATGGCCAGAACCAGCATGCCGGGCGCATACAACGAAAGTTCAGCTTCCGTTGGACGGCGAACTTTGAGTACCACGTCCGCGCCTGAAAGCGCTTCGCTCGCCGTGGCGGCGATAGTGGCGCCCACGGCGCTGTAATCGGAATCAAGAATGCCGGACTGAACGCCCGCGCCAGCCTCTACGGTCACATCGGCACCGAGGCCGATCAGGCGCTTCACGGTATCCGGAGTTGCGCCGACTCGCGGCTCGCCAAGATCCGTCTCGGCGGGGACTGCGATTTTCATCTGGGTTGTCTCCAGTGCTCCAGAACCCTTCTGGCAGAGGCCCCTCAGGCGGACCTTCGGAGCGCTCGGACCTGAGGGTCAGAGGAGGAAGAACGATTCGGTGTCGGAAAGGGTGGCCCCGGTGCTGCTGCATCCGCGAACGGCGTGCGTCGTCAGCTGGTGTGTGAAGACCTTGCGGGCCGCGGCAAATCGGCGCGTGTGTTTTCGTGCCTGAGAGGCGGAATCCCGCCCGGCACAGCCTTGTTCAATGATCGCAATCGCGTTCATTTTCTCCCCCATACGTCATGCCCTCCCTTTGGGGCATAGCTGACCACCCGAAATCTGGCAACAGCGGAGGTGCGTCCGGAGTCCTGCTTCGCGTTTGCGATGCACGCTGTAGTGCTGCCTTTTTTCTCAATGTTCTTGTTATGTTCCTATTGGCCTGATAAGAAGGATGCATGATTGCGCATCCCCGCTCCGGCCTCTCCAATCCGTCATCAGGCGGGCTTCCCGGCTCCGTCATGACCGGCCTGGTGTCCCCCGGCCTCATGCCGACGGGAGAGGCAAGCGTGGGCGCGCAGATGCCCTGTGGCGCTGCGATTTCGCCGGAGCGTCGGCGCGGCAGGGGCGCTGTCTCCAATGTCAGCGGCCGCTTCGAACCCACGACCCATGAGGCTTTCGATGATGGCTGGCAGAGCCTTGAGGATCTGCCGTCCTTCCGCACAGAGGTGGGGGAGGAGCGGGCGCGCTCCATCATCACCCGCAATACATCGCCGGATGTGGGGTTTGACCGTTCCATCAACCCCTATCGCGGCTGTGAGCATGGCTGCATCTATTGCTATGCCCGGCCAAGCCATGCCTGGCAGGGGCTTTCCGCAGGGCTGGATTTCGAGACCCGGCTGTTCATCAAGCCGGATGCGCCCGAGTTGTTGCGGCGGGAGCTCTCCAGCCCGCGCTACAAGCCGAAGGTGATCGCCCTCGGCTCCAACACGGACTGTTACCAGCCAATCGAGCGCCAGTATGAGTTGACGCGCCGCATTTTGCAGGTGCTGGCAGAATTCGGCCATCCGGTGGGGCTCGTCACCAAATCGGGTCTGGTGGAGCGTGATATCGATATTCTCGCGCCCATGGCGCAGAAGGGGCTGGTGAAGGTCGCCTTGTCCATGACCACGCTGGACCCGAAACTCTCGCGCCTGATGGAGCCGCGCGCGGCCAGTCCGCAGCGGCGGCTTGCGGCTATGCGCCGGCTTTCTGCGGCCGGCATTCCCGTGGTGGTGCTGACAGCGCCTTTGATTCCCGCCCTCAACGATATGGAAATCGAGCGCATTCTGGATGCAGCTAAAGCCGCGGGTGCGCGCGAGGCCGGTTATGTCACGCTGCGCCTGCCGCTGGAGGTGGCGGATCTGTTCCGCGAATGGCTGGTGGCGCATTTCCCCGACAAGGCCCGCCATGTGCTCTCGCTGGTCCGGCAGATGCAGGGCGGGCGTGATTATGACCCCACCTTCGGCAAGCGCATGCGTGGGGAAGGCCCCTATGCCTGGACCATTGGCCGGAGATTCGAGATCGCCGCCCGGCGGCTGGGTCTGCTGGGGCGGGGCGCGCGGCTGACCACAGCGCATTTCCAGCGTCCGTCCGGCCAGCCGGGTGAGCAGTTGTCTCTGTTTGACTGAGAACCGGCGTTTGACTGGGAAGCCCGGCCCTCATAGGTCCGGCAGAGTGGGTTCAGTTTCCCGACCCAGCTTGACGAACTGTTCCAGCAGCCAGCCTGCACCGGGGCCGGGCGGGGTGTCGCGCCGCCAGATGCCGTAGAAACGATAGGTGCCGGCAGGCTGGTCCGGCATGTGCAGGCGGCGCAAAGTGCCGGCCACCAGATCCGGCTGCACAAGGGGCAGGGGCATATTGCCCCAGCCGATGCCCTGCCGCAGCAAGGCGTGTTTCGCGCCCAGATCCGCCAGCCGCCATGTGCGCGGGCTGAGCACGGCGAAATCGCGCCCCTCGGTGAAGCGGGAGCGGTCCGTCAGGACCAGTTGCACATGGTCGCGCGCGGCACCCGGCGCAATGGTGTCCATCAGTGCCAGCGGATGATCCGGTGCGGCTACCGGCGCTATGATGACGGAACCGGCCGCCACCCGTTCCAGCTCATCCACCCCACCGGCCAGCGGGCCGGAAATGCCGATGGCGGCCTGTCCGTCGAGCACCATGGCGTTCACCGCGCCCAGCGCCTCCACATGCAGGCGCAGCGCGACAGTGGGGCAGGCCCGTGCAAAGCCGCGCAGCACCCGGCCCAGCGTCTCGGCCGGAAGCATCACATCCACGGCGAGATCCACCTCCGCCTCCATGCCATCCAGCAGGCCCTTCACGCGGGCGCGTAGCCCATCTATGCCCTGCGTGATGGCGCGCGCCTCCGCCAGCACCGCGCGGCCGGCCGGGGTGAGGCGCGGCTTGCGGGTGCCTTCACGCTCGAACAGGGTGAGGCCAAGCTGCAGTTCCAGATTGGCGATGGCATAGCTAATGGCCGAAACCGCCCTGTGCATCTGCCGGGCCGCGCCGGCAAAGCTGCCCGCCTCCACGACAGCCAGAAAAGTGCGCAACTGCTCGAAGGTGGGTGTGCCAGGTGCGGACATAACTTTTCAGTTTTTCTGAACAATATGGATGAAATTATCCATCTTTCATTAAAAGCAGGCAAGCCCCATCTTCACTCCGGACAGGACGCACCGACAAAGGCGCGTCGCACAGGATCAGGAGACGGGTGATGATTGAACTGCGCCCCTTCAACCGCATTGGCGGCGCGAACCATGGCTGGCTGGATGCCAAGCATCATTTCAGCTTCGCCAATTATTTCGATCCCAACCGCATGCATTGGGGCAATCTGCGGGTGTGGAATGATGACTGGATCGCCCCTCACACCGGCTTTCCGCCCCACCCGCATCGCGACATGGAAATCATCACCTATGTGCGTGAGGGGGCGATCAGCCATGAGGACAGCCTCGGCAATCAGGGCCGCACGGCGGCGGGCGATGTGCAGGTGATGTCGGCCGGCACGGGCATCGTGCATGCCGAATACAACAAGGAAGACGTGGCCACGCGCCTCTTCCAGATCTGGATTCTGCCGACTCGGAAGGGCGATGAGCCCGGCTGGGGCACCAAGCCGTTCCCGAAGGGCGATCGCTCCGGTCGCTTCGTGGTGCTGGCCTCCGGCTATGATGAGGCCGAGGCCCTACCCATCCGCACCGAGGCGCGGGTGCTGGGCGCAACCCTGAAGGCCGGTGAGAGCGTGACCTACCCTCTGGGGATGGCGCGCAAGGGCTATCTGGTCGCCGCCACGGGTGAGATTGAGGTGGATGGGGTGAAGGCGGCGGCCCGTGATGGGGTGGCCATTGCCGATCAGGAGCAGTTCACAGTGGTGGCGCTGGCCGACAGCGAACTGGTGTTGGTGGATACGCTCTGAGGCAGACCGGGTGCCACCTATAACCCGACAAAAAACCCGCCCGCACATGGCTGAAGCTGTATGCGGGCGGTTCTGTTTGTGGTGGCGTATGCAATCCCCACTCCCGCGAGGGGAGCGACGCAGGAAGTAACGGCAGTCGTTCGCGCTCAACGCACGTTTCAATCCACGCTCCCGCGAGGGGAGCGACCACCTTCCATGCCGCTAAATGCAGCCGCGAAAATGTTTCAATCCACGCTCCCGCGAGGGGAGCGACGGGTGCAAGTGGGTGGGAGCCGTGCTCGTCTGATGTTTCAATCCACGCTCCCGCGAGGGGAGCGACCCAGTATCAGCGCGTGGTCGCGCAGTGCCAAACGTTTCAATCCACGCTCCCGCGAGGGGAGCGACGGCGCATCCCGCGAACAAAAGCGCTTCTGGATCAGTTTCAATCCACGCTCCCGCGAGGGGAGCGACGGCGCGATCATGGGCATCGGCCTTGGCCGAGAAAGTTTCAATCCACGCTCCCGCGAGGGGAGCGACCCCCCTCCATACCCAGCAGGTCCGCCACCCGGAGTTTCAATCCACGCTCCCGCGAGGGGAGCGACGCTGCGCAGCAATGGCGGCCAGCAAACAGCCATGTTTCAATCCACGCTCCCGCGAGGGGAGCGACAAAAAGCCCGGCGCGATGGCCGGGCGGGTTGCCAGTTTCAATCCACGCTCCCGCGAGGGGAGCGACCATCACCGTGGCCGGCACCCCCATCCAGTGGCATGCGGTTTCAATCCACGCTCCCGCGAGGGGAGCGACACAGTCAGCGTGATGCGCGTGCGTGGCAGCGCGGTTTCAATCCACGCTCCCGCGAGGGGAGCGACCGTTGGTCCCTTAAGCTTCTGAAAAATCTTGGGCAAGAGCACTGAATGCGCGAACATCATGCTCATGAGGATGCGGCGCGCCAGGTCGCATTCGGGGCTTCCTGTCAACCTATTGGAAAGACAGGAAAACCCACAAGCCCGCTTCTGCCATCTCAGCGGGCCGGCTTGTGGTTCGCGATGAGGCGTTGACCCTGGCTCACAGCGCGCCGGGAATGCCATGGGCCAGCGCCCTGGCTTCCGCCTCGCAGTTCTGGGGCGGGCTGGTGTCGTGCTGGCGCAGGCTGTCCAGCTCGGTGCGGGAGAGGCGGAGATCTTCCCGGAAATCAGCTTCGGCATGAAGGCGGGCCACCGTGGCCGACCCCATGATCCGACCTTGCAGGATATCCGTCTGCCAGTGGGCATTACAGATCATCCGGCTTTCGCCATAGGCGCGTCCGCGCGCCAGCAGGGCATCGGCCCTTTCGGGGGCCAGTTCCGTCAGCACCAGAGCCAACGCCCAGCCGGTTGCGGCATGGCCGGACGGATAGGAGCCCTCATCGCGAATATGATCCTCACGCTCTGGCGTGCAGGTGGTTTCATCAAGGGCCACGAAGGGGCGGGGGTTGCGATATTTCTTTTTCGCGGCATCGGTGGAGCGGGCGGCATCGCGCTGGGTGCGATAAAGCAACTGGTAGAGACGAGGCGTGCGCGTGGCGTCCACCCTCACACCAAGGGCGCAAGCGAAGGCATCCATGGGCCCGCCATCACGCAGATTGGCATCACGCGCCGCCAGCGCCCAGCGTTCCGAACCGCGCAGGGCCTGTGCGCGCTGATGGATCTCGGCATTCTGACGCGCAGCAGGAGAGCCCTCCGCCGGCGGGGGCGGCAGCAGAAGTGCGCTGTTGGGCAACTCCTTCTTTTCCAGATAACCTTCCGGCCTGCCGGATTTGCGCAGCGGCACATCGGGGCGCGGCTCGGCTGCCATGGCGTGGGAGAAGAGGGTACAGAACAGGAGGGCAGGCACGCCGAACAGCACCATCAGCAGGGCAGGTAGCCGATGCGGCAGGGCCGTGCGCAAGAGTCGAAACGTCATTCCCATGTCTCCCGTCTGCAGGATGATATGCGCCGTGCTTATTCTGGCGTGAAGCTGCGGCGCTGCACAGTCAGGGGCGGGAAAAACTGCGGAAACAGTGTTGGCGCATCATCTCCTGCTCCAGAACAGCCGGCTCAAGCACGGGACGAAGGCAAGCACGAGGCAGAGGGTCGAGCGGGTCGCCGTATGTGATCGGGCATGGACGTTGCCCCGCTCTCCTTTTAGAAGGTTACGCAGCATGCGCGGTTCTGCCTTTCAGGTGATGTGGTTTTCTTGAGGAGAGCCGGGCTGGAAGGCAGGCTGAAAGGGCAATGAGGCGGAGGCGCACCTTGGTGCATGAAGAATATGGGCACGGACCGGGAGCCAGATCCCTGCGTGTGCTGGGCTTTCTGATTCTGGGTGCATTGATGACCTCCATCATCGTGGCACTTCAGCGGTCTTCGGGGGCCTATGGCGCGGAGTTCGCCGCCACCCGCGCCAGTGAGGCTGGCCATGTGGTGACAGGTTTCATGATGGCTGACTATCTGACCAGCGGCCTGCCTGCGCCTCTGGCCTTTGTCGCCGATTATGCGCTGCATTTCCCCCGTGTCGTTATCGGCATCTGGCCACCGCTTTATTATGTGCTGGAGGGGCTGTGGGTTTCGGTTCTGGGGCCATCCACACCGGCGGTTCTGCTGCTGCCGGCTGTGATGGCGTCCTTGCTCATGGTGAGTGCGGGCTGGGCCACCGGGCGGGTGCTGGGGCCTCTGCCGGGCGCTGCGGTCTCTGTCGCGCTGCTTGCGCTGCCCGCCATGCGCGAGGCCACCATCATTGTGGGGCTGGACCTGCCGCTGGCGCTGTTCGCCCTGTGGGCGGGGCTGGCCTGGGCGCGCTTCATGGCCAGCAATGGCGCGCGCGGGGCCGTGCCCTTCGCCCTTCTGGCCTCTGCGGCCATTCTCACCAAGGGCACCGGCGTGTTTCTGCTGGCGCTGCCCTTGCTCAGCCTGTTGTTTTCCGGTCGTTTCGAACTGGTGCGCCGGCGCGGCTTCTGGCTGGCGCCGCTTATCATTCTGGTGCTGGCCGGGCCGTGGACCATCGGCACCTATCCCATGGTCTCAGCGGTCTTTCCATCGCATTACCGCACCGCCTTCACGGCGCTGGCAGCCTATGCCTATGGGCATGATTTGCTGGCCGTTCTGGGTGTGGCCTTCGTGGTGCTGGCCTGTATCGGCCTTCTTTTCGCGGTGGTGGATGGCTGGCGGCGCAGGCCGCGCGCCGAAATCATGGTGGCGGTGGCGGCGCTTTGCATTTCGGCTATGCTGGTGCTGTGCATTGTGCCACTCGGCATCGAGAATGGCGCGATCCTCCCGTTGATCGCTCCGGCCATGATGTTGGCCGCCTATGGGCTGATGCGTCTGGCCGGGCTGGTTATCTCCGGCTGGCCCACCATTGTCGGGCTGGGCACGGCGCTGGCCCTGCTGCTGCTGGCCCTGCCCGGCATATTGGAGCCGGTGCACAAGGCCGGCAATGCCATGGATGAACTGGCCGAGGCGGTTCTGGCCCGCAGCGCTGGTGCGCCCACATCAGTGCTGGTGGTGGCTGATCCGCGCGGGGAAAACGCTCTGATCGCGGCCATGGCCCAGCAGGATAGGACAGCACAGAATTTTGTCTTGCCCGCCAGCAGCATGCTTGCGGTGCCGGGGCGTGGTCCGGCGGCCGGTGCGTTGCTCTATCCTGATCCGCAGGATCTGCTCGCCGGGTTGGAGGCGATGGCCCCCGGCTATCTGGCCATCGATACGGCGCCCGAATCCCGGCAGGGCACGATCCATGCGGTGGTGAGCGAGGTTCTCTCCCGTTTTCCGGAGCATTTTGAACTACTCTCCACCTTTCCCCGGGGCGATGCGCGCGGCGAGGCTCGCCTTTACAGGCTGACCCATCCGGCCAAATCCGCCCATCCGGATATACCCACCACCAGCCCGGACGATGATGTGAAATGGCCGGACATGCCCTCTCTGGATGAGCTGGAGGGTGATGGCGCAGGCATGGTGAAGCCTTCAGAGGCGCAGGGGGCATCGACAAATCCGGGGGCAGTTGCAAGACCGAAACCGGAAAACCCGGCTGCTCCCGCACCTCAGAAGCCTGAACCCGCCGCACCCGCTGAAGTTCCGCAAGCCGGGGGCTTTTCCGCAGAAGATGCCGCTTCGGCCACGGCGCGCTGAGGCGGAACAATCATGCGGGACTTTCGTGATTATCAGCTCAGGGACTGGCTGAAGGGCGTGCCGCTGTTTCACCGCCTGCGTCGCGCGCGCAATCGCACGGTGGATCGCATCTATCGCCGGCGGGTTGCACCCGGGCAGGCGGAACTGGTGGCGCGTCTGCGCGGGCATGAGGGGGCGATGGCTTTCACCGTGGCTTTCAACATGCCGGAAGCGGTTGAGCTGCTGATGGACGCCATGGCGCGTTTCCTGCCGGAAACGCCTTTGGTGGTGTGCGACAATTCCAGCCGGGCGGAGGCGCGCGCGGCGATTGCGGCCGCCTGTGCCGCCCGTGGCGTGGCTTATTGCGATATGCCGGCCTCGCCCTATCAGGTGGGGCGCAATGGCTCGCGCTCTCATGCGGTGGCGCTGAACTGGATTTATCATAATCTCATCCGCCCGGCCGCACCCCGTGTCTTCGCCCTGCTGGATCATGACCTGTTGCCCTTGCAGCGCATGGATCTGTGCGCGCGCGTGGCCACAACCCCGTGCTATGGCATGGTGCGCACGCATAATCAGGCATGGTATCTGTGGCCAGGCTATTGCGTATTCGATTTCCGATCGGTCGGTCATCTGCCGCTGGATTTCGGCACGGATACACCGCTGGGGCTGGATACGGGCGGGCAGAACTGGTCTGTGCTGTATCGCAATCTCGATCAGGCCGCCTGCACCGCACCCATGGCTCCCATGTATGTGCGGGACCCTTTGACCGGCAGCCGGGATCATCATCTGCTGGTGGATGGCTGGCTCCATGCCGGTGGTGCGGGCCATGGCGGAGAGAGCGCTTTTGCCAGTGTGCAGCGCGCCTATGCCGCCAATCCGGAAGGTTTTCTGGTCGCGCTGGAGCCGGTGCCGCAGGGACGCGGAAAAGGCCGGAACAGGACCGCCGCGCAATAGGCTGGCTGCGGGTTGGCTAACTTGGGCTGGCCGGGCATTGGCCTGCCGGGCCTTGCAGCACGAATGACGGGCCGAGGGGCATCATGTTGCCTGGCTGAAAGGATGCACGATGGGGCAGAGGCAGAGTGGAACGGGTCTGGGTGGGCTGGTGGCATCCGTGCCGGGGCTGCACTGGCTCAACCATGCCCGCTACATGGTGCTGGACCGGGCCTATTGGGCGGTGTCTGCTCCGGGGCAGGCCGAGATGGTGGCGCAGCTTCAGGCGCAGCGCGAACGCCCGCTGGCGCTGACCATTGCCTATAATGTACCGGAAGCGGTAGATTTTCTCGCCGAAGCCATGGCGCGCTGTGCTCCCGATACGCCTTTCCTCATCTGCGACAATTCCAGCGAGCCGGAGGCCCGCACGGCTCTGGCCGCGATCGCGAAACAGCGGGGGCTGGCCTATCTTTCCCTGCCGCAGGCCCCGTTCGTGCGGGTCCGCTCGGCCCGCTCCCATGCGGCGGCGGCCAATTGGGTGTTTCATAATATCATCCGCAAGGTGAAGCCCCAGGCCTTCGCCTTTCTGGATCACGATCTCATACCACTGAAGCCGGTGGATTTTCCGGCTCTGGTGGCGCATCAGCCAGCTTATGGGCTCTATCGTCCCAGCGCGCGCACGGATGCGTGGTATCTGTGGCCGGGCTTTGCAGTGTTTGATCGCACGATTGCCGAAAGACGTCTGGATTTCGGGCCGGACAGGCTACTGGCGACGGATACGGGTGGGCGCAACTGGTATGCGCTCTATCGGCATATGGATCGCAAGGCGATGGCTTGGCCCAAGGTGCGCACCGTGCGGGTGCCCCAGCCGGATGGGTCCTTCAGCGAGCCCAAGATGCTGGTGGATGGCTGGCTGCATGTGGGCGGAGTCAGTTATCGCGGCGGGGTGACGGCCCTTTCCCTGATGCGGCAGGTCTATAACGCGGATCCGGACGGGCTGCTGGCGGCCCTTGTGGATGTGAAGCTGGCTGCGGGCTGACGCATCTCCCACTCATGGAAAGCCGGGAGTGCAAGCAGTTGCTATAGGGGGCCATCCGGCCTTCGGGGCGGGCCGCTGATTTCTCATCATGGACAGAAGCTGTTTGCGTTCCGGCAGCGTGGGCTGGTAAGGGGCCGGCCCTGACATGGCCTGTGCTGGCCTTTCCCCGATTTGCGGAGCGGACCTGTCTACGCCTGCGGTCTTTCTCGCTTTCGGCCGCATGGGTATAAAAAAACGCCGCCGGAAACCGGCGACGCCTCATCAGGACAGTGGGGCGCAGATATATGCGTGCGCCCCGGCTGTTCAATATCACTCGGCAGGAGCGGCAGCAGCGGCAGCAGCTTCTGCGGCGGCGGCAGCAGCCTTGGCCTTCTTGCCGCCGGCATTGCGGTCCTGACGCTCGGCGATACGTGCGGACTTGCCGCGACGGTCACGCAGATAATAGAGCTTCGCGCGGCGAACCTTACCGCGACGCACGACCTTGATGGAGTCAATCAGCTGCGAATAGATGGGGAACACGCGCTCCACACCTTCGCCATAGGAAATCTTGCGGACGGTGAAGCTCTCATTGAGGCCACCACCGGAACGGGCAATCACGACGCCCTCATAGGCCTGCACGCGAGAGCGGGTGCCTTCCACGACCTTCACGTTCACAATCACGGTGTCACCGGGCTGGAACTCGGGAATCGGGCGCTTTTCAGCAAGCTGGGCAGCCTGTTCGGCCTCAAGGGTCTGAATGATGTTCATTGTCGCCAACCTTTAGGAGCCGCCGGTTGGTGCAGACTGTCCGGCCTGCCCGGCGCCCCATCGTGTCGTTGTAAGTTAAGGGGACGCGGCTCCATACATGAGATGGGCGTATTTGTCATGCCTTTTCTATGAAGACGGGCCGCGGGAGGGGCGAAAAACCGCCTCAGCTTTCCTCCTGCTCATCCGCAGGGGTGGGGCATGTCGCCGCGCGTGCCAGAAGATCCGGCCGGCGGGCACGGGTCACGGCCTCTGCCTCGGCCTGCCGCCAGGCACGGATGCGGGCATGGTTGCCGCTGGTGAGCACTTCCGGCACGCCCTCACCCTCGAACAGTTGCGGACGGGTATATTGCGGATATTCCAGCAAATTCTGAGAGAAACTCTCATCCGTGCCGCTTTCCAGCTTACCCATCACGCCGGGAATGAGGCGCACGCAGGCATCCAGCAGCAACAGAGCTGCGGCCTCTCCCCCGGAGAGCACCACATCCCCCACGCAAATCTCTTCCAGATCACGGGCTCGGATAATGCGTTCATCAACCCCCTCGAACCGCCCACACAGAATGACCGCGCCGGGGCCTACCGCCAGTTCGCGCACGCGGGCCTGGGTCAGGGGGCGGCCGCGTGGCGTCATCAGCAGGCGCGGCCGCGGATCGTCGGAGGGGGAAACGGCATCAATGGCGCGGGCCAGTACATCGGCGCGCATCACCATGCCGGGGCCGCCGCCAGCGGGGGTATCATCTACGGAGCGGTGTTTGTCCGTGGCGTGATCGCGAATCTGCACAGCATCCAGCGCCCATAGCCCGCGTTGTAGCCCCTTGCCGGCCAGCGCATGACCCAGCGGGCCGGGAAACATCTCCGGATAAAGGGTGAGAACGCTGGCCTTGAATGTCATGTTTCAGATCAACTCGTCACGGAAGAGGCAGGCGCGGTTTCAAAAAGCGGCGCGGTATGAGGCAGGCATGGCGCAGGCGTGGCGGAAGGTCAAATTCAGGGGAGGCTGAATGGGTTTCATTTTTTCGTGCGACTTCTATATTCCCTTACGTCATGACATCTTTTGGTCCCGGGAGGGTGCGATGAGAGGGGTGATGAGAAAGCAGGCAGGCTGATCACCCGGTTCAGGTGGCGGAGTGAGCATGCGTAATTCAACAAAAGTTCCATTCCTGACACCGTAGATGCCGGGGTGGGGTGGTGATGGAAGGCTGCTGTCGTTATGAATGTTGCGGCCTGTTGCGCATGCAGCGTGTCTGTTCAGGCCGGGTTTCATCCGGCAAGACATATCGTGCTGTCTCGGGATATGCCGGAGGCATGCTCGAAACGTGGCGTCTTTCTCGGACGAGGGTAGCGAATCAGTATGGCTGTTCGGTCAGGTGTCTCCCGGGTCTGGGCCTTCCTGCGTAACAAAGTGGGGCTGCATGGGCTTGGTCTTGTGCTTACCCTCGTCATCATCGCTTTTGCGGCGGTGGTTCTCTACCGCATGCTGCACGATCTCAGTTTCGAGGATGTCGGCCGGGCCATGGCCACCAAGGACCCGCTGCATGTGGCCGCGGCCTTCGTGCTGGTGGGGTGCGCCTATGCCACGCTGACCCTGTATGACTGGTTCGCCCTGCATACCATTCACAAGCCGGTGCCCTACCGCATCGCGGCCATGGCGGGCTTCTGCTCCTATTCGGTGGGGCACAATGTGGGTTTCACCGTCTTTACCGGCGGTTCCGTGCGTTATCGCATCTATTCGGCCTGGGGGCTTGGTGCCATTGATGTCGCCAAGGTGTGCTTCATTGCCGGCCTCACCTTCTGGCTCGGCAATATTGCGGTGCTGGGGCTGGGCATTACCATCCATCCCGAGGCGGCCTCGGCGGTGGATCATCTGCCGCCCTACATCAATCGCTTGATTGGTATTGGCGCACTGGTGGCGCTGGTGGGGTATGTCATCTGGGTGTCGGTGGCGCCGCGTGATATCGGCCGCTCGTCATGGTTCGTGCGGCTGCCGGCGGGCCGCACCACGCTGATGCAGATCGGCATCGGCATTCTCGATCTCAGCCTGTGCGCGGCAGCCATGTATATGCTGATGCCGGCGGAGCCTTATATCGATCCGATTTCGCTGGCCGTCATTTTCATCACCGCCACGTTGCTAGGGTTTGCCAGCCATGCGCCGGGGGGCATTGGTGTGTTTGACGCCGCCCTGCTGGTGGCGCTGCCGCAGTTCGACAAGAATGAGATGGTGGGGGCGCTGCTCCTGTTCCGGCTGTTCTATTATATTGTGCCGTTTGCGCTGGCGCTGGTCATTCTGGGAATCCGCGAAGCGCGCCTTGGCAGTCGCAAGCTGGGCAAGGGCGGGCGCGAAGAGGGAGAGGCGGGCCTTGAAGGCAATGCGTCATCAGCGGCTGCTCCACCTGTTGCAGCGGCTGCGGTGGCGCGCACTGGTGAGACGCGAGCTGGGGCAGCACCCGGACGCGGGCGAAGCCCGGCTCGCCCTTCTGCGAGCGCAGGCCGGGCCTGCAGTGATGCCCGGGCCGGTTCAGGGCAGATCGGTACAAACTGAGTTTCAGGTTGGTCCGTGTTCCCAGCCTCTGGCAGGCCGGGGTCAGCCCGGTTGAACAACTTGGTACTGTTCCATCCCGATGAAGATCGGGCGCATTTCAGTTCGCTTTCAGGGCCGGCAGGCTATTGGAGAGCAGGCGGCCAATGCCGGGCAAGGCGGAAAGGCCGCCCAGAGTGTCTTTTGACATCTGAACAACCTTCACATCTTCCGACAGCTCAAACTGCTCCGGGTCCTGTGGGGCGCGGGTGAGGCGCGTGACTTCATAGACCGTGCGCACATTGCCCTTGTTTTCAATCTGCGTGCGCAGGGCGATGCCATCGGCCGTGATACAGGCGATGGTGCGGCCAGCCTGCGCCGTCTTGTCCAGCAGCCACAGATCACAGGTCTCGCCCGCGATTTCAGACTGGCCCAGTTTCTTGCCGGTGCCTTGCAGGGCCGTGACGGCATATTGTGGCGGCAGCGCCATTTCCAGCGCCATGTTTGGCAGATTGGGCATGAGCATCACCATCTTGCCAGCCTGAAGCTCAATAATGCCCGTAATGTGAATATCCCTGTTCTGGGGGCGCACATCCACCCGCATCATGCCCTCATGATAAGCCAGATCCATATCTGATCCGTTCATGGAGCGGGCCTTGACTGCAAAATCCGTTGTCGGCAGGGGCAGAGGCGCGGAGGGCAGGCTCAGAATCGCGTCATCTGTCGCCAGATCATCCTTCATTCTGCCCTGCTGCGCCTGGGCTGCAGAGGCTGCGAGAAGATTGAGAGCGAGCGTGGCGGCACAGGAGAGCAAGGCGAGCGTTCCCGGTGTCATGCGGGGCCAGGCGAGCAAGAGGCGTGCTGGCTGGGTGCAAGACAGGCTCATGGGACATCCTTCATCGGCCAGACAGGGCTAAGTGGTTGGAACAGAGCAGGCGACGGGCCGTGGCGCGGGACCATTTTCACGACGTTCCAGACATAATGGCTTTCAGTTCTGCCATGCCCAAAGTTTAAATTCTCTGTACTCTTCAAGGTTGTGCAGTAATTGCACTATGGCCGCAATATCACCGAATCAGCAGGGTGTCGTAAAGTCTTCGTGTCCATGACTGATCTTGAGCACTTGGATTCGCGACGGGCCACACGTGAAGTTCACGTCGTTCATGAAATCTGTCACAAACCCGGCTGGAGGGCGTGGCGGGCTACGTGTGTCTCTCATATGCGGATAAGGCCGTAGTATGGTGCAGGGAGCAGCCATGTCGAGGAGACACCCGGCGCAATAGAATATCGTGCAACCGAACAAGGCTCAACAAATCAAGATCCAAGAAATCAAGGCGCAAGAGCAGATGCCAGGCCGGAACAGGATGACTTATGCCGCAGCGGACCAGAAGCCGGAAGAGGTGCTGCTGGTGCTGGACGAAAAGCGTGCCGCAATGACGCCTTCACAGCCGAATGATACGGAAGCGCTGCCCCGGCAGATCGCGTCTGACGAGCCCGTGCTCCTGCCTGAGACTGCAGGTGCCTCTGCAGATGCCTCTCCGGGATCTTCCATGCCGGATGGCCAGAAAGAGGTTTCCGTCAAGGCTCCGCCCTGGTTCGGCAGGATGACCTGGATGGGCCTGCTGGTGGCGCTGTGCGGGGCAGGTGTTCTGGCTGGTGGTCTCAATCCCTGGCTGGCGGGCGTCATTGTTGTGCTGGCTGTCGTGCCGGTCTTGTGGCCAGCCTCTCGAACTCCGGTTGCCGCACCATCTTCTGCACCGACGCCATTTCATCCTGCACCTGCGAGACGGGATTCCCGTGTGGAGGCGCTGGTCGCCGCTTTGCCGGAGCCCGCCTTGCTGCTGACGCCCAGAGGCGAGGTGACGATCGCCAATGCCCGTGTTGCTCTGGCTCTGGGGCCGGTTCGTCCCGGAGATCCGCTGTCCTATCTGGTGCGTGTGCCTGAAGTGCTGGAGGCCGTGCGCATGGCGGCCAGTGATGGCGTGCCGCTGCGTGTGGAATTTGCCGAGCGTGTGCCTCTGGATCGCTGGCTGGAGGCGCATGTGGTGCCACTGCAACTGGATGCCGGCCTGAATGCGCCAGAAGCCGGCCGCAAGCCGGATGCTGTCTTGCTGATCCTGCGGGATCTGACGCAGCAGCGGCGGGTGGAACAGATGCGGGCAGATTTTGTGGCCAATGCCAGCCATGAATTGCGCACGCCGCTGGCTTCACTGTCCGGCTTTATAGAGACATTGCAGGGTCCGGCACGCAATGATGCGCCGGCACGGGATCGGTTTTTGGGCATCATGTCGGCTCAGGCGACACGGATGTCGCGACTGATTGATGATCTACTCTCCCTCTCCCGTATCGAATTGCATGCCCATGTGCAGCCCGAGACGGTGGTGGATCTCAACGACATCCTGTCCCATGTCTGCGATACGCTCTCACCTTTGGCGGAAGAGCGTGGCGTGACGGTGGAGCAGATCAGCGCCACCGGCCCCATGCTGGTGCGGGGAGACCGTGACGAACTGATCCGCCTGATGGAAAATCTAGTTGAAAATGCCCTGAAATATGGTGCCAGCGGCCAGCGCGTCACCGTGCGTCTGGTGCGTGAGGACAGCGGAACCGGGCAGGTGGCGGTGGTGAGCGTACGTGATTATGGCCCCGGCATTCCACCGGAGCATCTGCCCCGCCTGACAGAGCGCTTCTACCGGGTGGATGTGGCAGCCAGCCGTGGGCAGGGGGGCACCGGCCTCGGATTGGCCATTGTGAAGCACATTGTGGCGCGTCATCGGGGTCGTATGAGCATTGAAAGTCTGCCAAATGAGGGGGCGACCTTCTCATTCCGACTCGATATTTTGCCGGATGAAGGAAATAGTTAAATAAAATCAATGTTTTGTGCCGTCATTCAACTGTCGCGTCCACGTCATAGAAGGGTGGCGCACACGGACTAAGAGTCCGGCGCTCGATTGTTGCAACACGGCCGGAGCCGTCAGGCAGCATTGAAACAGGCTAGGAGAGAGAACGTGAAGTTCACCACCACTTTCGGCGCCATTGCCGTTGCCGGCACCATGTTCACGGGTGCGGCTTACGCGACCGATTTCAACGGCGCTGGCGCGTCCTTCCCTGCGCCGGTCTACCAGAGCTGGGGCGCGGCCTATAAGGCCAAGACGGGCAATGCCCTGAACTATCAGTCCATCGGTTCCGGCGGCGGTCAGAACCAGATCATCAACCGCACGGTTGATTTCGGCGCGTCCGACAAGCCGATGGAAGAAAGCAAGCTGGAAGCCAACAAGCTGCTCCAGTTCCCCACTGTCATCGGTGCCGTGGTCGCCACCTTCAATCTGGATGGCATCAAGAGTGGCGATCTGAAGCTGACCGGCCCGGTGCTGGCGGATATCTATCTGGGCAACATCAAGAAGTGGAATGACAAGGCGATCGCCGAACTCAATCCCAATATCGAGCTGCCCAACCAGGCCATCATCCCGGTGTATCGTTCGGATGCATCCGGCACCTCCTTCATCTTCACGTCCTATCTCAGCTCCGTGAGTAAGAAGTGGGATGACGAAGTGGGCGCCGCCACCTCCGTGCAGTGGCCGGCCGGTTCGGGCGCGAAGGGCAATGAGGGCATTGCCTCCAACGTCAAGAACCTGAAGGGCGCCATCGGCTACGTGGAATATATCTACGCCTCCGCGAACGATCTGGTTGTCACCCAGTTGCAGAACAAGGCTGGCAATTTCGTGAAGCCGGATGTGCCGAACTTCATCGAAGCTGCTGACGCCGCCGATTGGGACAATGCGAAGAATTTCGCTGCGCCCATGATCAACACCGCCGGCGCCAATGCCTGGCCGATCGTCAGCCCCACCTATGTGCTGCTGCCGAAGAATCCGTCCAACGTGGAAGCTTCCCGTGAAGTGATGAAGTTCTTCACCTGGGCCTTCACCAAGGAAGGTTCTGATGTTGCCGAGAAGCTGCATTACATTCCGCTGCCGGCATCTGTCGTGAAGCGTATCGAGGATGCCTGGAAGTCCGAAGTGAAGGGTCCCGACGGCAAGCCGGTGCTCTGAGACTGATGCTTCTGGCGGGTCATTTGAGCCGCTGATCTTTTCGGGTGTCCGCCCTTCTATATCTGTGGAAGGGCGGACCTCGGGCTGGATGATGGGACGTCTTCTGTCATCAGGCCAGCTATGTCAGACAATCCAGATGAAACAGGTCATGTGATTCCGCTCAACGAGACGGCTGCATGCCCTGAAGGTGCGCAAAGCGCCGAAGAAAGACAGCACCGCAAAGCGGGCATGGTAGGCTCCGGTTCTTGAACGGAGTGGCCGCAGGGAGAAACGCGGAACCGGGGTGCGCCCAGCGGCGCGCTCTTGGCGTTCCAGTTCGCGCTCCATATGCGAGGGCACGGCAAGACAGTCATAATGATCCGGATTTCGCGCGGCATGCCTCGGCATGGTTGACGTGGTGAGCCGGAGCAGGCGTGCGCATGGGCGGCGTCTTTAGGGAATTCTGTCGCGGTATGTGGCTGCGGCGATGGCAAATTCAGCCACGATTTTGGTGGCGCGCGAGGGGTTGGCATCCGATGGACGCGACGGTGGACGGCTTGAAGGGGGGTGGGAGCCAGCCCATCCAACTGGCGAAAAGGCGCGGAGCGCTTGCGGACCCCATTTTTGTGGGTCTGCTATGGGCGAGCGGCATTTTTGTGCTCATCCTGCTGGGGCTGATCATCTCCGAGCTGTTCAAGGGTGGTCTTCCGGCCCTTCAGCATTTCGGGCTGGACTTCATCTGGACCGCAACCTGGAATCCAGTGAAGGAAAATTACGGCGCACTGGTGATGATCTATGGCACGGTTTTCAGTGCCGTCATCGCCGTTGCCGTGGCGTTGCCCCTGTCTTTCGGCATTGCCTTCTTCTTGACGGAAATCGCGCCGCCCAAGCTCAAGCAGCCGATTTCCGTCGCCGTGCAGCTTCTGGCCGCCGTGCCCTCCATCATTTTCGGTATGTGGGGCTTCTTTGTCATCGTTCCGCTGATGTCGACCTATGTACAGCCGCCGCTGATCGCCACGCTAGGCGAACTGCCTCTGATCGGCCTTCTGTTCGAGGGGCCGCCGCTGGGTTCGGGCATGCTGACCGCCGGCCTCATTCTGGCTGTGATGATCTTGCCCTACATCACGTCCATGTTCGTGGAGACGCTGGAGTCGGTGCCGACCATGCTCAAGGAATCCGCCTATGGCGTGGGCTGCACCACTTATGAGGTCTACAAGAATGTCTCGGTGCCTTATGGCCGTACGGCCATGGTGGGCGCGGTGATGCTGGGTCTTGGTCGTGCGCTGGGTGAAACCATGGCGGTGACCTTCGTGATTGGTAACGCCACGCGCCTTTCGGCCTCTCTTTTTGCACCGGGCGCGACCATCGCCTCCACCATCGCGAACGAATTTCCAGAAGCGCCGCTGGGCTCGTTGAAGCTCACCTCGCTTCTGGAGCTGGGCTTCATTCTGTTCGTGATTTCCTTCATCGTGCTGGCATTGTCCCGGGCGCTCGTGCGCTCGCGGATGGATTGATCGGGAAAGGCACACATCATGGCTTCTCTCGCTGTCCGCCGTGCCAAGGATACCACCATCAAGGCGGTCTCCACTGGCTTCGCCATTTTCAGCATCTTTCTGCTGGGATGGATCTTGTGGACCCTTCTGGCGCGTGGCTTGCCCGCGTTGGGTCTGAATGTGTTCACGCAGATCACTCTGCCGCCGGGCCAGAATGGTGGTCTTTTAAACGCCATTGTGGGCTCGCTCATTCAGGTGGGTATTGCACTGGTGATCGGAGCGCCGATCGGTATTTTCGCCGGCACCTTCCTGGCGGAGAATGGCAAGGGCACGAAGATTGCGAGCATTACGCGCTTCGTGAACGATATCCTGCTTTCTGCGCCGTCCATTCTGGTGGGTCTGTTCATCTACACCCTTCTGGTGGTGCCGTTCGGCGGCTTCTCTGGCTGGGCGGGCGCGCTGGCTCTGGCCATCCTCGTCATTCCCGTGGTGGTGCGCACCACGGAGGACATGCTCAATCTGGTGCCGGTGGGCCTGCGTGAAGCAGCCTTCGCGCTGGGCGCGCCGCAGTGGAAGGTGGTGACCTTCATCACCTGGCGTGCGGCTCGTGCGGGTATCGTCACCGGTCTGTTGCTGGCCATTGCGCGTGCTGCGGGTGAAACCGCGCCGCTGCTGTTCACCTCGCTCGGCAACAATGCCTGGTCGGTGGATCTGTCCAAGCCCATGGCTAGCCTTCCGGTGGCTATCTACCAGTATGCCGGCGCACCGTTTGATGACTGGGTGGCCCTGGCCTGGGCGGGTGCGCTTCTGATTACGGTTGGCGTGCTTGTCCTGAACGTGGCTTCACGTCTCGTCCTGTCGCGGATGAACTGAGGCGCAGGCAAAAGGCCCGCGCAGCCACACATCACCTTTGCCCGACGCATCTTTCGCCGGGCTTGCATCTTCCCCCTGTCCAACAGGCCATTGGCTATCTGGCCGGGCAGCAGAATTTCCAGTGAGGCTCAGATGACGTCTGCGGTCGATCCCACCTTCAATATTGCATCCTCTGTTGCGGCCAAACCGGGCGCTGCGAGCGCCGCTTGCAAGATTAAGGTGCAGAATTTGCAGTTCTATTACGGGCAGAACCATGCCCTGAAGAACATCAATTTCGATATTCCGGAAAAGCGTGTGACGGCCATGATCGGCCCGTCGGGCTGCGGCAAGTCTACCCTTCTGCGCGTGTTCAATCGCATGTACGATCTCTACCCTGGCCAACGCGCCGAGGGGCAGGTGATGTTCGACGGTGTGAACATTGTTGGCAAGGAGCTGGATTCCACCGTCGTGCGCTCGCGCATCGGCATGGTGTTCCAGAAGCCCACGCCCTTCCCCATGTCCATCTATGACAATATCGCCTTCGGCGTGCGCCTTCATGAGAAGCTCTCCAAGGCGCAGATGGACGAGCGTGTGGAATGGTGCCTGCGCAAGGCCGCCATCTGGGATGAGACGAAGGATCGCCTCAACACTTCGGCGCTCGGCATGTCCGGCGGCCAGCAACAGCGCCTGTGCATTGCCCGCACCATTGCGGTCCGCCCGGAAGTGATCCTTCTGGATGAGCCGACCTCCGCGCTGGATCCGATCTCCACCTCAAAGATCGAGGACCTGATCGACGAACTGAAGCGTGACTTCACCATCGTCATCGTGACCCACAACATGCAGCAGGCCGCGCGCTGTGCCGACAATACCGCCTTCTTCTATCTGGGTGAGTTGATCGAAGTGGCGCCTTCGGATGTGATCTTCACCAACCCGAAGGAAATCAAAACGCGCGACTATATTACCGGCCGCTTCGGCTGAGGAGGGAAGGACCGTGGAGATGCCCGATCATATTGTCACCTCCTTCGATGTTGAGCTGAAGGAAATCAGCCGCGCCGTCGTCGAGATGGGCGGCAAGTCCGAGCGACTGGTGGCCGATGCCGTCAATTCTCTGATCAAGCGTGATATCACACTGGCGCAGAAGGTTGTGCTGCTGGATGACAGCATCGACCAAATGCAGCGTGATATTGAGGAAAAATCGGTTCTCATTATTGCCAAGCGTCAGCCCGTGGCTGGCGATCTGCGTGAGATCGTGGCCGCTATCCGTATCGCCAATGACATTGAGCGCATTGGTGATCTGGCCAAGAACATTTCGAAGCGCGTGATCGCCATCGAAGGTGAATATCACCCGCAAAAGCTGGTGCGCGGCGTTGAGCATATCTCTGACCTGGTGCTGGAGCAGCTCAAGGAAGTTCTGGATGCCTATGCCGGACGCAATGCTGCCAAGGCAGTGGAGGTGTGGGGTCGCGACAGCGATATCGACACCATGTACACGTCGCTGTTTCGCGAACTTCTGACCTATATGATGGAAGATCCGCGCAACATCTCTGTGTGCACGCATCTTCTGTTTTCCGCCAAGAATATTGAGCGCATGGGTGACCATGCCACCAATATCGCGGAAATTATCTATTATATGGTCACAGGGCAGGTGCTGCCAGAAAATCGCCCCAAGGCGGATGCTTCCAGCGATACCACGGTGGCTTTTCCGGGGGCGTGACCCTCGGGAATAAGGGGCCCCTTCCAGCTTCAGGCCGGATGGGGCGTATAGGTCCGCTGCTTGAGGGCGGGTCTTTCATGCTTTCGGACGAAACCGGGCGGGCGCTTGTGTGCCCGCCGGGCGTGCGGCATGCAGGCTGTCTTGAAGACGGGCCGGTGTCGTCCGCTTTTCTACAGACAGGTGTGAACTGTGCCGGCGCGTATTCTGATCGTCGAGGACGAGGAGCCCCTCACCCTGCTGCTCCGCTATAATCTGGAAGCGGAAGGCTATAGCGTCGAAAGCGTGGACCGGGGTGACGAAGCGGAAACCCGCCTACGGGAGAGCGTGCCGGATCTGGTCGTGCTGGACTGGATGCTGCCGGGCTTGTCCGGCATTGAGCTATGTCGCCGCCTGCGCAGCCGGCCCGAAACGCAGCGCCTGCCCGTCATCATGTTGACGGCGCGCGGTGAAGAAACCGAACGGGTGCGCGGGCTTTCCACCGGGGCGGATGATTATGTCGTGAAGCCCTTCTCCGTGCCAGAGTTGGTGGCTCGTGTGCGCGCTCTTCTGCGCCGCGCCAAGCCGGAGCATGTCGCGACGCTGTTGCAGGCCGGAGATATAGAACTGGATCGTGAAACCCATCGCGTCCACCGCGCCGGACGGGAAATCCATCTCGGCCCCACCGAATTCCGGCTGCTTGAATTTCTCATGCAAAGCCCGGGCCGAGTCTTCTCACGCGAACAGTTGCTGGATGGCGTGTGGGGACAGGATGTCTATATTGATGAGCGCACGGTGGATGTGCATGTCGGTCGTCTGCGCAAGGCCATCAATCGAGGCCGTCAGTTGGACCCCATTCGCACGGTGCGCGGAGCAGGCTACAGCTTCAACGAGATGTTCGCGCGCGGCTGAGATGTTACGGGGGTGTCCACCGCGTGGCTTTCTAACGCCGCATCTTCCGTTTTCGGGAGAGCTGAGGGGCGTGGTGCGGGTCGGTAGGTACGCTGGTTGAGCCAGATGCTGCCAAGGACCAGCCCAGCCCCCAGAAGCTGCCACGGGGTGAGGTTCTGCCCGAGAAAGATCCAGCCCAGAAAAACCGCAGTCAGAGGGCTGAGAAAGCCCAGAGATGAGACGACAGACGCCTCTAGCCGGGACAGCCCCCGGAACCAGAGCAGGCATGAAAGCGCAGCGCCCGCAAGGCTGAGCCAACTGATGCCGGCGATATTTACCCAGGTGAAATCCGGCCGGTGCGGTTCAAGAACAAGGGCAAAGGGCATGAGAAGCAGGCCGCCAGCCATCAGTTGCCATGCCGTGAAGCTCGGCAGGGAGACGGGCGGTTGCCAGCGGCGGGTGAGCACAATGCCCGTCGCCATGGACGCCGCACTGCCAAGCGCAGCGACAATGCCGATTGGGTCCAGATTCGTCACGGGTGTCAGCACCAGCAGCGCCACGCCTGAAACGCCAGCGAAAATCGCCAGAACAGAGCGCAGGCGAATGGGCGTACCGAGCAGCAGATAAGCCAGAAGAATGACGATCGGAGGCTGGAAATTCCCCAGCGTGGCGGCCACACCTCCCGGCAGACGATAGGCGGAGATGAACAGCAGCGCCCAGAACAGGGAAAAATTCAGTCCGCCAAGTATGACGGCGCGAAACCACCAGATGCCCCATGGCAGACGTCGGCCCAGCAGCAAAAGTAATAGCCCGGCCGGCAGGGCGCGCAGGGTGGTGATGGTGAGAGGATAACCCTCAGGCAAAAACTGCGAGATGACAATATAGCTGCTGCCCCAGATGACAGGTGCCAGGGCGGTCAACAGCAGGTCTGACATGCGGGACAGGTTTTGGGTTCCCTCTGGCTGGTGCGTGTTGGCTGGCTTGAGTGATGTGATGGGACGAGGTTACGGATGCTGTCGTTGGGACAAGCTTCGGTTCCGGCTCGGGGGATCACGCCTGCTCCCAAAGCTCTGTGCCCAAAGCTTTGCGCCAAAGAGTGCCGGGTGCTCTCAGGCCGATAGAAGAAGATCTGTACAAAGGACAGATGCACATATGGGGCCCGCAGGCCCCATATCTCATGCTCACACGCACAAGAGCGATGCTGTCTTTAGACGAAAGAGACACGCCGGTCGCGGCGACGGTCCTGCACGGGCTGATAGGCAATGCGCGCATGGTGCGCACAATAGGGCGTTCCGGGGTTGGAGCGCGCTCCACAGAAATGAAAATCATCACTGCCGGGCTCACCCACCGGCCAGCGGCAGGTATATTCGGTGAGGTTCATGATGGTGCAGCCCTGACCCATGGGCACCACATTCGGCTCCTCCGGGCGCGGGGCTGGGGTGGGGGCTTCCTCTACCAATTCTTCCAGCACAGGCGCAAGAGCGGCATTACCCTGCGTAGCCGGACGCTGGGGCGCGGGAGCCTGAGGGGCCTCAGCAATCTGCTCGACCTTGGTCTTGACAGGGGTGGCGCTGCGCGGACGGGCCGGTGCGGCCACGGTCTTGGCGCGGCCGGAAAGACCCAGCCGGTGCACCTTGCCGATCACCGCATTACGGGTGACTTCGCCAAGCTCACCGGCGATCTGGCTTGCAGAGAGGCCTTCGCTCCACAGCTTTTTCAGGAGTTCGACGCGCTCGTCGGTCCAGCTCATCGTTCTTCTCCAAATTGCCGCATCTTCAGCGCCGGTCGCAGGAAGGGCCGAGGCTGGTCTATTGAACCGCGACGCTGTCAAGTGGACGCCGCCACGTCGTCACCATCACGTCGCGCGGCAGATTGCAGGTTCTGCCGCAGACCTTTCAACGCACCGGGCCTGTTTGCCATTGACACCACCCTAAGCGACCTCTCCGGTAGAGGGTCTTTCAGGTGGATGGCCCAGGCCGCAGATCTGCGCGACGGGGCATCCTTTGTGTGCGGATCGTGAGGATGCACGACATCTCGTAGGTCGCGAGGGTCAAGCTACAATATGCCCGGCTCCGGTGACAGGCTTCATTAACGAATCATTAGCGTTTTCCCCAGCTCCTTGCGAGCTTTTCGTGTTCAATGCTGCCGTGCACGTGGTTCGGAGCTGGCTCGGAGCCTCTCCCGTAACCCGTTCCGCCTTGTCGGAAAGGCGGAAAATCTGCGTCAAGTGTTTGCGGGAAAAGGCCCTGCGATCAGGGGCGGGGACGCGTGGTGGTATCATGCGGATGCTAGGGCCGCTCGTCGCATTTCTCCGGAAAAGCGCCGCAGCGGCCCGCGTCCGCATGATGCTCTTTCTGCCAGCGAGAATTGTTGACCTCGCGCGCGCGTTCATTAGAATTCACATTGCAGGGTCGTCCCCCCGCTGGGGCGGCCCTTTTTAGTTTCCAATTGCGTGGCCACTGGCGCTCAAAAGGCTCCGGGTGCGGCACGCCTTTCCGGTTTGTCACCGGAATGCCGTTCCTGTCCATGAGGCACCCCAGAGGTGGGGTGTCTCGCAATGCTGAACCAATACACGTCTCTCGTTCAACTCAGTACCCTCAGGAGGGTCCTTTGATTACCGCCGTTCTGCCGACCTATGCGCGCATCGACCTCGAATTCGAGAGGGGAGAGGGCTGCTGGCTCGTCACGACGGACGGGCGACGTTTTCTGGATTTTACCGCCGGCATTGCGGTGAATGTGCTGGGCCATGCCCATCCCTATCTGGTGAAGGCGCTGGAAGGGCAGGCTGAAAAGCTCTGGCACATCTCCAACCTGTTCCGCATTCCCGGTGGGGAGCGGCTGGCCCAGCGGCTGTGCGCGGCCACTTTCGCCGATACCATGTTCTTCACCAATTCCGGTGCGGAGGCGCTGGAATGCGCTATCAAAATGGCGCGGAAATATCACTATGCAAATGGTGAGCCGGAGAAGAACGAAATCATTGCCTTCAAGGGCGCTTTCCACGGGCGGACGCTGGCGACCATCGCCGCTGGTGGCAACCCGGCCTATCTGGCGGGTTTCGAGCCCAATCTGCCGGGCTTCACCCATGTGCCCTTCGGGGATATCGAGGCGGTGCGCGCGGCGGTGACGCTGCGCACCGGTGCCATTCTGTTGGAGCCGGTGCAGGGCGAGGGTGGTGTACGTGTCGCCCCTCCCGGCTTCCTGAAGGCGCTGCGCGATCTGTGCGACGAGAAGGGTCTTCTTCTGGTGCTGGATGAGGTGCAGTGCGGCGTGGGACGTACGGGCAAGCTCTTCGCCCATGAATGGGAAGGCATCACGCCGGATATCATGGCCGTAGCCAAGGGCATTGGCGGTGGTTTCCCGATGGGGGGTTGCCTTGCAACCGAAAAGGCGGCCAAGGGCATGACCCTCGGGACCCATGGCTCCACCTATGGCGGCAATCCGCTGGCCATGGCGGTAGGCAATGCCGTGCTGGATCTGGTGCTGGAGGAAGGCTTCCTCGTGCATGTGAATGCAGTCAGCACGCATCTCCACAAGGCCCTGAACGCGCTGGTGGAACGTTATCCCTCCCTGTTGCAGGAGGTGCGGGGGCAAGGTCTTCTGGTCGGGCTGAAACTCAAGGTTCCGGTCGGGGATATGGTGACGGCGTTGCGGGCCGAGGGCCTGCTGGCGCCGGCCGCCAGCGATAATGTGCTGCGCTTGCTGCCTCCGCTCGTGGTGAGCACTCAGGAGGTGGATCTGGCTGCGGAGAAAATTGATTCGGCTTGCCAGTATCTTGAGGCGGTTGCAGCCCGGCAGGGCAAGGCCGCCGCGCCGGAGGGCGCAGCGTGATGGGGACGGAGAACACTGTGCGCCACTTTCTTGATCTGACGGAACTTTCTGCCGCCGAACTGCGCAAGCTGCTGGATTTCTCAAAGGCCCTGAAGGGTCGATTCCGGGATGGGACGCAGGAAAAGCCGCTGGCCGGGAAGATCCTCGCCACCGTGTTTGATCGCCCCTCCACCCGCACCCGCGTGTCCTTCGATGTGGGTATGCGTCAGCTGGGTGGCGAAACCATCATGCTCACGGGGGCCGAGATGCAGCTCGGTCGCGGTGAAACCATCGCCGATACGGCCCGCGTGCTCTCACGCTTCGTGGATGCCATCATGATCCGCATTCTGGATCATGATGCGCTGCTGGAGCTGGCGGAATATGCGACCATTCCGGTCGTCAATGGCCTGACGCGGGTGTCCCACCCGTGTCAGGTGATGGCGGATGTGATGACCTATGAGGAACATCGTGGTCTCATTACCGGTAGAAAGGTGGCCTGGGTGGGCGATTCCAACAATGTGCTGGCCTCGTGGATTCATGCCGCCGAGCGCTTTGACGTGACGCTGAATGTCGCCACGCCGAAGGAATTCGCGCCCCGTCAGGATATGCTGGATTTTGTTGCGCAGACTGGCGCGAAGGTCCGGTTCATGGAAGATCCGAAGGCGGCGGTGGAAGGTGCGGATTGCATCATCACCGATACTTGGGTTTCCATGGGGGACAAGGAGGCGGAGCGTCGCCACAAGCTGTTGGCGCCTTATCAGGTCAACAGCGCGCTGATGGGGCTGGCGCACAAGGATGCGCTTTTCATGCACTGCCTTCCCGCCCATCGCGGGGAGGAAGTGACCAGCGATGTGATGGATGGTCCGCAGTCTGTGGTCTTCGATGAGGCGGAAAACCGCCTGCATGCCCAGAAGGGAATCCTCGCCTGGTGCTTTGACGCCGCGGGGGAATGAGGGGAGAGCCTCATGAGCGCTGACGATAAGGGTGCGTCCGGCAAAGGTGGCGCGAGCCAGCCTGCCGATGACAAGGCGGGTGCAACCAGCCGTGGGGCTAGTGCCCAAGTGGTTGATGACATCGTGACGCCGTTCCAGGTGGATGCACTGGATTTGCGCGGGCGCACCGTGCGTCTGGGCTCCGCCATGGATTCGGTGCTGGCGCACCATGATTATCCGGCCCTTGTGAAGCGCGTTCTGGGTGAGGCGGTGGCGCTGGCCGTGTTGCTGGGGTCCTCGCTCAAATTCGAGGGGCGCTTCATTCTGCAAACCCAGACGGATGGGCCCGTGAATATGGTGGTGGTGGATTTCGTCACCCCGGACAAGATCCGCGCCTATGCCCGTTTCGATGATGAGGCGCTGGCGGCGGCCGAGCAGAAGGGCGAGACGGATATCGCCGCCCTGCTCGGGCTCGGGCATCTGGTGATGACCATTGATCAGGGTCTGTCCACCAATCGCTATCAGGGTGTCGTGGCTCTGCAGGGCAAGGGGCTGGAAGAGGCGGCGCACGAATATTTCCGCCAGTCGGAGCAGATTCCCACTCTCGTGCGTCTGGCCGTGGGTGAGGAAGTGCAGGCGGGCGGCAATGCCTCGCAATGGCGCGCCGGCGGGGTGATGATCCAGTTCTTCCCGCAGGATGCTTCCCGCGCTCGCATGGTGGATCTGCACCCCGGTGATGCGCCGGCAGGCTCCGAAGCGTCGGAAGATGATGCTTGGGCCGAGGCGCGTGCGTTGCTGGGCACGCTGGAAGATGTGGAACTGCTGGATCGTGACCTCTCCAGTGAGCGGTTGCTGTTTCGTCTGTTCCACGAAAATGGCGTGCGGGTGTTTGATACCGTCCCTGTGAAGGCGCACTGCTCCTGTTCGCGCGAGCGTGTGGCCGGTGTTCTTGCTGCTTTCCCGCGTGAGGAGCAGGAAGCCATGGTGCAGGATGACGGCAAGCTGACCGTGACCTGCGAATTCTGCGGTCGCACCTATGCGTTCGAAGCTGAAGAGGTGGTGGGCAGCAGGGTGTAGAACTGCCCGCTGGGCCAGTAGGCTTCAGCTTCCGTCACAACAGGGTTCAATGACTTAAAAGGCCGGAGCATTGCTCCGGCCTTTTAAGTGTTTGGGAAAGAGGCCACGCATATGTGGCCGTGCATTAGAGGCGGCGCGCATCCAGGTCCGCATGCGCACCGTGTTCCTCAGTTCACCGGCAGTTAGTCATCCAGCCCCAGAGTGGGCTCGGCCCGGCGTTCGAGAACACCACGAATGGCGTCGACCAGTTCAGTTTCCTTCACGGCGAACTGAGCCGGGCGCACCGCGCGGTATTCGGCATTGTCGGCGATGGAGGCGGCGATCTTTGCGCCCTCCACCAGATCCTTGATCTGGACTTCGCCGGCCTCCTTCTCGTTGGAGCCCTGAATGATGACGGCCGGCGCGCCGCGCTTGTCGGCATATTTCATCTGCGCCTTCATGCCGCCGCCGCCCATATACATTTCGGCGCGGATGCCATTGGCCCGCAGCGTGGAGACCATCTTCATGTAATCGGCAATGCGGCTGGGCTGCTTGTCCATCACCAGCACCACAACAGGGGCCAGTTCGGCCTCCGCATCCAGCTTGCCCAGTGCGGCCAGCGCCGAAAGCAGGCGGGAAACACCGATGGAGAAGCCCGTGGCCGGCACCTTCTCGCCCTTGAAACGGGCTACCAGCCCATCGTAACGTCCGCCACCGGCCACCGAGCCGAAGCGCACCGGGCGGCCCTTCTCGTCGTGAATCTCGAAGGTCAGCTCGGCCTCATAGACGGGGCCGGTATAATATTCGAGCCCACGCACGACGGAGGGGTCGATTTTCACCCGGTCCTGATACCCGGCAGCAGCGAGCAGCGCGGCAATGTCGCGCAATTCCGCCATGCCATCCTGGAAGGTGGGGTTGGAGACGAGGGCCGCAGCCATCTCCACATCACCCCCCATTTCGATCCGCGCGCCCTCACCATCGGCAGAAAGGCTACTCTCGCCGGAGAGCATGGCGAGCACAATGGCGCTCTGGCGCTCATCCAGCCCGGCCCCCTTGGTGAAATCGCCGCTTTCATCCTTGCGGCCCGCACCCAGCAGCAGAGCCACGCCTTCCAGGCCGAACTTGTCGAACTTGTCGATCGCGCGCAGCACGGTGAGGCGACGACCGAAATTCTCGTCACCGCCAATGCCGATAACCTCCATCACGCCATCGAGCACCTTGCGGTTGTTGACGCGGATGATGTAATCGCCGCGCGGCACGCCCACCGCTTCCAGCGTATCGGCAGCCATCATGCAGATTTCGGCATCCGCCTGCACGCCGGGCGCGCCCACCGTGTCGGCATCAAACTGCATGAACTGGCGAAAACGCCCCGGCCCCGGCTTTTCATTGCGGAACACATAGCCGGCTCGATAGGAGCGGAAAGGCTTGGGCAGAGTGTCATAATGTTCGGCCACATGGCGGGCCAGCGGGGCGGTAAGATCATAGCGCAGCGACAGCCACTGCTCGTCATCATCCTTCAGCGAGAACACGCCTTCATTCGGGCGGTCCTGATCCGGCAGGAATTTGCCCAGCGCATCCGTATATTCCATCATCGGCGTTTCCAGTGCGTCAAACCCATAGAGGGCATAGACGGCACGGATTTTGTCCAGCATGGAATGGGTGGCGGAAAGCTCCGGACCGGTGCGGTCTGCAAGGCCGCGGGGAAGCCGGGCCTTCGGCTTGAAGTCTTTCGCCATGGGACTCTCGATATTGCTAGGGTCATGAAGGGGCTGTGCAGTGCGTATCGCCCACGCTGCACAGTCTTGCTCTTAAAAGATGCGGCGGCGCACGACAAGGCGGGGCTGCATGTTGCCGCCACCAGACGCATGCGCCGCTGCGCGGATATCAGATGAGCAGAGGAATGGTGGGGGAGAGCGGCACTTCCAGAATCACCGGGCCGGTGCACGCAAAGCCGGCCTTCACCCGCGCCTTCAGGATCTCCAGATCGGTGATGCGTTCGGCCTCGCACCCATAGCCTTTGGCGAGGCTGACAATGTCGATATCGGGAATATCCAGCCCCGGCACGCCGGGGGGATCTTTCAGCTTGGCGAAGACCTTGAGGATGCCATACTGGCCATTGCGCAGGGCTGAAGACGATGGGTAGGCGGCTCTGGGCTGCTGTCCAGAGGGATTGCGGTGAGTATTGGAACAAGCCATCCCCCACCACCATCAGCACCGGGCGGTTTCGGCCGGTATCGCGTTCGCCAAGGGCAATGCCGACAGAGGCCGGCATGCACAAGCCCAGCCCACCTGCTGCGGAGTTGAAGAAGCCGGAAGGCTCGGTGACCGGCCAGGCGCGGTGCAGATCCGCCAGATTGGAGGGGCTTTCCTCCACCAGAAGGGCATGTTCCGGGCGCACTTCGGCCAGAGCCGCAAAGACATCCGCCACGGAGGGCAGGCCGCCGGCATCGGAATACGGCGGATGGGCCGGTTGCGGCGCCAGATGATGTGGGGCCGGTGTCACGGCGCTGACCGTGGCGGGCGCTTCGGGCGCATGCACCAGATGGAACAGCGCTTGTGTGGCGAGCACGGCGTCACCCACCAGGCTGTCGCCCACTCGGGCGCGGGCGGTTTCGGCCGGATCGTCGGAAATATGCAGAAGATGCAGCCCTTCCGGCAGATAGCCGCCCGGCACCCAAGGATAATAGCGGAACACGGGCGCACCGATGACAATGGCGACATCATGCTCCTTCAGCCATTCACTCAGAGGCCCTTTGGCAAAGGGAAGCCCCTTGGCATAAAGCGGGTGGGTTTCCAGGAAGGGCGCACGCTCGCTGGCGGGGGCAGCATAGACTGTTGCCCCCATCTTCTCAGCGAGGGCGATGGCATCATCCCAGCCATTGCCGCGATCAATCGCTGCACCAAAGATGAGAGCTGGTGCCTTGGCGGCGGAGAGGATTTCTGCAAATTCCATTAGCTGGGCAGGGTTAGGCGCAATGCGGTGGCTCACCGTGCGTACCACAGCAGTGCCTTCCAAGCGGCTTGTCCCAGTCATCGAGCGGGAGGGAGAGAAAACGGGACCACTGGGAGCCTGCATGGCCGTGGCATAGGCCCGCATGATGGCCGCCGGCACATCTTCCGCGCGGGTGGCTCATAGGACCATTTCACCCAGGGATGCGGAGAATGCGAGGCTTCGACATTGGTGAGCCAAGGCTCCATCAGCAGCATGTCGCGCGTCTGCTGGCCGGCGGTGATGATGAGGGGAGCCTTTGTTCAGAGCCGCTGTCACCAGGCTGCCCAGCGCATTGCCGAGGCCGGGCGCGGTATGAATATTGACGAGGGCCGGTTTCCGGTGGCCTGCGCATAACCACCGGCCATGGCCAGCACAGAGGCTTCCTGTAGCGCCAGATGGTAGGAGAAGTCCGCCGGAAAATCCTTCAGAAATGTTTCTTCCGTGGAGCCAGGATTACCTAAAAACGTGGTGAGGCCGAGTTAGCGCAACAGGTCATATGTAACTGAACGAACCGTTGAGGTCTTGTGCTCCCTCCGGATGATTGGCGGAGCCCCGTGACCGTCCGCCCTGACGGTGCACACAGAGTGGCTCAGCTGTCACGGATTGACCAGACCTGCCAAACGGGAATGACCATATCAGGCGTGCCATATATCGCGGATCTGGCGAGACCCGGCCCGCCGCGAACAAATGGGGGCATGAAAAAGGCCGGGCCCAAACCGCCTCCATGGCGTCGGGCCCGGCCTTATATCTTCAGGAGATCCTCAGACACCCGCAAGGAGCGGGGCCGGGACACGTGCGCATCAACGCTCCACCACCACACGGGTGCCCAGTGGCACACGCGAATACAGGTCGATAATGTCCTGATTCAGCAGGCGGATGCAGCCGGAAGAGACCTGCTTGCCAATGGACCACGGTTCGGTGGTGCCATGGATACGGAACATGGTGTCGCGGTCGCCCTGATAGAGATAGAGCGCACGTGGACCAAGCGGGTTGTTTTCACCACCCGGCAGGCCACCTGCATAGGGGCCATAGCGCTTGGGCTCACGCTTGATCATGTTCGAGGTGGGGGTCCAGTGCGGCCATTCCTGTTTGCGCTTGATGGTGGCAGAACCCACGAAGGAGTACCCCTGCTTGCCCACGCCCACGCCATAGCGGATGGCTTTGCCATCCTTCTGCACCAGATAGAGGTGGCGATCATTGATATCGACCACGATGGTGCCGGGAGCGTATTTGGTGGGATAGCTGACCACCTGACGGCGATATTGCGGGTCCACCTCGGACAGATCCACTGCATCGACAGGGTGCGGCTCGCTGTCGATCGCCGCATAGCGGGAATCGAATACGCCGGCTGAAGGCGGAGGAGGCTGGTTGGTCACGCAGGCGGCAAGGGCCAGCGGCAGGCTCACAATGAGCAGGAGGCGGGTCAAAAAACGGCTTTTCGTCAGATCAAGTGCCATGGTCTGCCCAACACGAAAATACGAAACGGGATGCTGCCATCGCGTATTTTCCGCGCGGCAGGGGCGGCGGCTCCGCCTGTCTGTCAGCGCATTCAATCGCGGTAAGGTGGCATTAAGGTTAACGCCGCGAAAAAAGTCACACCCCTCCCGCGAACCTATGTGCTGTAGCATGGCCGGAGGTCCTTCGGGTTGCGT
Organism: Xanthobacter sp.; assembly: GCA_050252035.1. Classification (GTDB taxonomy): domain Bacteria; phylum Pseudomonadota; class Alphaproteobacteria; order Rhizobiales; family Xanthobacteraceae; genus Xanthobacter. The sequence goes on along the minus strand of JBFWLR010000006.1, from coordinate 100,000 downwards.
ATATGCCACAGTGTGGCGCTAATGGTACGGACCGCCAGGCGGATGCGCCGCATTTCCGCATCAGCTTGTAATCGCAGCGTTTTACGCGGATCTGAACGGGATGCGATTTTGCTGCGCTGTGGCCGGAATGCACCGTGTGCGATGCAATATGCTGGAGTGTAAAAACAGGCTCAGTTCCGCGGCGAAATGGTTCCGGGTGCGACGGTAAAATGCTCCCCGCATTCCAATTGTGTAAAGGCGCTGGGCTCGGCTCCTGTCATCCAGACTTGTGCGCCCAGTTGCGTCAGGGCACTGAACAGGCCAGCCCGGCGGGCGCTGTCGAGATAGGCCACCACATCATCCAGCAGCAGCACCGGTGAGAGCCCCTGCATGGCCGTGACCAGACGGGCATGAGAAAGGGTGAGGCCAATCAGTAGTGATTTCTGTTCGCCTGTGGAACAGCGCGCGGCAGGTAGAAGCTTGGAGCCATGGCTGACCTGCAGATCACACAGATGCGGGCCTTCCAGCGTGCGACCGGCGGCGCGGTCTCTTGGACGATTGTCACGCAGCAGGGCGCGGTAACGGTCTTCCACCTCCAGCGCGGGTGCGGCGGCGAGCAGGCGCTCAACGGTCCCATCCAGCGCCACTTCCGCAAATGGGAAGGGGGAGGCTTCATCATGGTGGGCCGCGATTTCGGCGGTCAGCCGGGCCACTGTTTCCACGCGCGCGGCAGACACGGCGATGGCCAGTTCGGCCAGTTCATGCTCCACCGCATCCAGAAAGCGGGGCGCGCCATTGTCTTCCAGCAGACGATTGCGTGCGCGCAGGGCGCGTTCCAGGCTGTTGGCCCTGCTGCCATGGCTGCCATCAACAGCCAGAACCAGCCGGTCCAGATAACGCCGACGATCCGATGGCGGACCAGTGAACAGGCCGTCCATCTCCGGGGTCAGCCAGATGACCTTGAGATGATCCAGAAAGGCGTTGGCGGAGCCGACAGGCGCAGCATCAATCCGGCAGCGGCGGGTGGTGGCATCCGGTTCGTCCATGCCGGTGCCGAGGCGCACCTCGCCATAGGCCCCTTCCACCAGAGCGGACACCGCCCAGGGGGCGGCGTGTGGTTCATGGGCTGGGAGATGGGGGCCGCCGTGCTGCGCCTGTGCGCCCATCTCCCGCTGCCCGATATCGGTGAGCTGGGCGCGGCGCAGGCCCCGGCCCGGCGTGAGAAAGGAGAGGGCTTCGAGCACATTGGTCTTGCCCGCCCCATTCGGACCCGTCAGCACCACAGGTCCGGCATTCACGCTGAGCCGCATTGCGCCATAGGAGCGAAAGCGGCTGAGGGTGAGAGTGCGGATACGGGCGTGAGGCATGGATGTGCGGTGATGTTCCTAATGCGGGCGCGGATGTGTTTTGCGGTGGTGGGCCACGCGCCGTGCGTGAGATGACATAGGCCGGTCGGCCTCTTCAAGGCAAGCAGGCAGGGAGGATGTGCGGCCGGAAGTCGGACTGACAGCAGTCGGCCTGTTTGTGGAACCTGTCGACGAAAAAAGGACGCTGCCCATGGCGCGCCCTTTTGTTCACCCGGTTTGGCTTCAACTCATGCAATCACACCCGCATGGGCATGAGCACATAGAGCGAATCCTGCTTGTTGGCATCACGCACCAGAGTAGGGGAGCCGGAATCCGCGAATTTCAGTTCGGCGGCGTCTCCCTCGATCTGGGACATGATGTCCAGCAGATAGCGGGCATTGAAGCCGATCTCGAGCGCTTCTGCGCCATATTCCACTTCCAGCTCTTCAGTCGCGCTGCCCGAATCGGGGTTGCTGACGGAGAGGGTCAGTCGTCCATCGGCCATGGCCAGCTTCACCGCCCTGCCACGCTCACTGGATACGGTGGAGACACGGTCGACCGCAGCGGCGAAGGCGTCCTTGTCTACCTGCAACAGCTTGTCATTGCCCTGGGGGATGACGCGGCCATAATCCGGGAAGGTGCCGTCAATCAGCTTGGAGGTGAGCACAATGGCCCCCACTTGCACGCGGATCTTGGTGGTGGAGACCGAGACGGAGGCTTCCGCCTCCTTGTCTTCCAGAAGCTTCTGAATTTCGGCGACCGTCTTGCGCGGTACGATCACGCCCGGCAGGCCATCGGCGCCTTCGGGGGCCGGCAGTTCAGCCTGGGCGAGACGGTGGCCGTCGGTGGCCACGGCGCGCAGCATGGGTGCACTGGCTTCACCGGTGACATGCAGATAGATGCCGTTGAGATAATAGCGCGTTTCTTCGGTGGAGATGGCGAACTGGGTCTTATCCACCAGACGGCGCATATCCAGCGCCTTCACCCTGAAATTATGGGCAAATTCGCCTGCGGCCAGATCCGGAAAATCGGCTTCCGGCAGGGTCTGGAGCTGGAAGCGCGCGCGGGAGGCGCGCACTGTCAGCGTGCCATGCTCACCGGAGCTTTCCAGCATCACCTGTGCGCCGTCAGGCAGCTTGCGCACGATGTCATACAGCACATGGGCGGGCACCGTGGTGGCACCTTCCTGCGAAACCTCGGCCGGCAGGCTTTCCACCACCTCAAGGTCCAGATCGGTCGCCTTCAGTTCCAGCCCGCTGCTGGTCGCGCGGATCAGCACATTGGCGAGAATCGGAATGGTGTTGCGGCGCTCCACAACACGGTGAACATGGCTGAGCGACTTGAGAAGCTCAACGCGCTCGACGGTCACCTTCATGGCCCGTTATCTCTTCGCTCTGGCGCTCCGCCGCACCGACCGGGCCGCAGTTCGCCTCCAGATTCCAGGGATGGGCCATGGCCCCGCAACTGCGGAGCTGGCCCCATATCGTGGTGGCCTTCACAGACATGCGTTCAAGGCTGCTGCATGCGCGAAGGCCGGGCCGGGAACATTGCCGCTCGTTCGGCCTCAAGGCAAGGCCGGCGGAAGATTTTTCACGCCGGGCGGCGAAATCCGGCATCAGCACAGGCTGGGGAGGGGCCCGAAGGCCACGCCCCGGAAAACTCAGGCTTCCTGAACAGTGCGCTTGAGCAGTTCGATCTCGTCGGACAGGCCGCGATCCGTGGCCAGTAGGCGATCAATCTTGCGCACCGCGTGCAGCACGGTGGTGTGATCGCGCCCGCCAAAGCGGCGACCGATCTCCGGCAGGGAGCGCAGCGTCAGCGTCTTGGCCAGATACATGGCGACCTGACGGGGCTTCACCACATTCGCAGTGCGGCGCTGGGAGAGAATATCGGCCCGCGAGACATTATAATGCTTGGCCACAATGCGCAGAATGTCATCCACGCGCACCCGCTTGGGATCGCAAGGGCGGATCAGGTCCTTCACGGCATTCTCGGCCATGTCGAGCGTGACAGGCTCACCGGTCAACTGGTTGAAGGCCAGAAGCTTGTTCAGGGCACCATCCAGATCACGCCCGCTCTGTCCGACGCTGCGGGCCAGGAATTCCAGCACATTCGCCGGGACACTGAAACCGGCATGCTGCTCCTGCAGGGTCTGGTAGCGGCTTTTGAGAATCTGCAGGCGCAGATCCTCTTCCAGCGTGGCCAGTTCCACCACCAGCCCGCCGGCAAGGCGGGAGCGCACGCGCTCGTCGAGATGTTCCAGATCGGCGGGCACGCAGTCTGCGGCCACCACAACCTGACGGCCACCATCGAGCAGGGCGTTGAGAGTGTGGCAGAATTCCTGCTGTAGATTATTCCCCTTCAGGAACTGAAGGTCATCAATCACCAACGTGTCGATGCTGCGCAGGGCATCCTTGAAGGCGATGGCGGAGTGGCTCTTCAGCGCCGCTACAAAGCCATACATGAAGCGCTCTGCGGTAAGATAGGTGGTGCGCCGGCCATGCTTCGCGCCCGCCCAAGCGATTGCTTGCAGAAGGTGCGTCTTGCCAAGGCCTACGGCGGCATGAAGATAGAGCGGGTTATAGACGGGGCTTGCGCCGCTTGGGGCCTCGGCAACCTGCTTGGCCGCGGCATGGGCCAGCGAGTTGGACTTGCCCACCACAAAGGTTTCAAAGGTCAGGCGCGGGTCCAGCGGCGAGCCGGACGACATGTCGGAGGCATCGGCTCCGGCAGATTCGGCATGACGTGCGCCGGCGGTCGCAGCTGGGCCGGTGGATGCGGGAATGGCGCGGGCCGGCGCGCTGGTTTCCACCGCACGTAGCCGGGCACCGCTGCTTGCCGCCACGGGCGCAGGGCGACGCACAGCCGCGCCCTTGACGGCCACGGGGCGCGCCACGGCGGAGCGAACCGTCAGATCCATACGGCGACGCACACCGGTTTCCTCGGTGAAAAGCTCGGCGATGCGGGGCAGGTAGTTTTCCTGAATCCAGGATTTCAGGAAGCGCGTGGGCACGGACAGGCGCACAGTTTCACCCGTGATGGCGTCCACTTCCATGCGGGCGAACCAGCTGGAGAATTTTTCCTCGCCAATTTCATCATGCAGGCGTTGGCGCACACGCGGCCAAGGGCTCTCATCATCCATGCCGGCCGTCTCCGCAAATCCCGGCTGATAGCCGGAACCGGTCTGGGTGGCATCGTGAGGCTGAGGCTTGAGCATGGCTGTCCTGCCGCGCATGGGCGCGTTCCTTATTGTGACGCGGAGGCAGTTCGCGCGCCTGAAGCAGGTTGCGCGGGCCGGGGCGTCGTTGATTTTGAAGACTGCAAAACGAAAAGACGGAAGGGCCGTTTCAGGCTGGCGTGGTCACGCCATCGGCATTAGTGGGACAGCAGAACCGCTGCAGACAGGCGTGAACCTGCCGGTCAGTGTGCTTCACATGCCCTGCGGCCTGAATGCGGAACACAAAGGCCGAAACCTGCATGGGAGGTGCTGCATCCGGTGCCGATACTGTGCCTGAAGTCATAATTGCCCCGTCTGCCCCAGGCGATGTTCACCTGCGACGTTTGAATGAAACAGAATGTCCGGTTCCTATGGGTGCTCGAAGCTGAGGCCAAGAAGAGGTGCTCGTGCTTCAGAAGCAATATGAAGATTTTGCCACTTCTGGATGTGCGCAACGCGGAGAAAGTGCTGGCGTGGCAAAGTCACAATACACCCCTCCTCATCCACGAAGAGCTGTAAAAGCTTCGGTCTGTAAGTGAAGCCCGGGGGCGTCCCCGGAATGAGATTGACCATACACAGGCACCCCGGGGGGTGCAACGCCTTTCCCCTGCGTGGGAAGAATTCTGGGGGCAAGCGAAATTCATGGCGCTTTCCGGTGGGGTTTTAGGTCAGTCGGCAAACCGCTGTGAGGACACAGAGAATCCCGATCGGGTGAAAAATGGAGTGGCGTGATCGGTCAAAATGGCACGGCGGGCTGTTAGGGGGTGCTGGGGTGCCTCGGCCGGGGTGGTGTCGGATGCTTATATTGTAACATCATGAAAAATATAATGTTTTCTTGAGCGGTCAGAGAGTCTGGAAATGTCGTCTGACGGTCTCCCGATGAGTTGTTCCAGCTTGACTCTGGCCTTGTTTCTGAGGCAAGCGCCAGCCGATTCCCAAGGGGCGATTCTGGCGCGCCAGCCGAGCCTGTGCATGCTCACTCGGCGCATACCACTCGAGAGGGGAGGGCGAGCAGGTGTGCGCAGATTGTGCGCGAGTCTGTGCAATGGTGGAAGCGGGGATACGAGAGGCGCGGGAGGCCGAACGAAAAAAGGCCCGGATGTCCGGACCTTTCTTAATTTTACTTTCGGGTGAAAGTAAAAATCAGGCGCTCAGCTTGCGCACGCGGATCGCGAGGCGCGAAACCTTACGGGAAGCAGTGTTCTTGTGCAGAATACCCTTGGTCACGGCGCGCATGATCTCGGGTTCTGCAGCCTTGAAGGCTGCGGTCGCAGCGGCGGCATTGCCGGTCGCCAGCGCGTCTTCCACCTTGCGCAGATAGGTGCGCATGCGCGAGCGCCGGTTGCGATTGACTTCGGTGCGACGCGCGATCTTGCGAACCGCCTTCTTGGCGGAGGGCGTATTGGCCATCGGCCGTCCTTGCTGGTTTGCGAGAACGGAGCACCATGGTGCGGGCCCGTCCTGACGTTGAAAATAGAATTCCGTGCGGGCAGCCGCGCTGCCTGCGGATTGGGCTGGCTTATAGTCGGCAAGGGCGGGCTCGTCAATATGGCTCTGCATAAGTGGCCGCCCTGTTATCTGACCTTCTCATATCACTTTGTTATGGTGTGGTCGCACGGGCCCTTTCAGGGCGTGGGGCGGTGCTGTGGAACAGTTTGGCAGCACGACCATGCGATATCGTGTCCATTCAGGTGCTGGACGTGGGGCGTGTCCTTCGCGTATGTGCTTCTTGTAGTTATTATATGGAGGCGGCGCCTGCTTGCGCGGGCGCGAGAGCCGGGGGTTCAGGCATGAGCGAGATGGCGGTGAACGGTCGTCCTTTGAATGGCAGCCTTGTGACGGTGTTCGGCGGTTCCGGCTTCCTGGGTCGTCATGTTGTGCGGGCGCTTGCCGAGCAGGGCTACCGGATTCGCGTGGCTGTGCGTCGTCCGCAGCTGGCTGGCTTCCTGCGGCCCATGGGGGCGGTGGGGCAGATCGAGCCGGTGCAGGCCAATGTGCGCTTTCCTGATTCTGTCGCCCATGTGATGCAGGGCTCGGATGCGGTGGTGAATCTGGTCGGCATTCTCAGTGAGGGTGGCCGCCAGCGTTACGACAAGGTGCATGTGGAAGGCGCGAAGGATGTAGCCGAGGCTGCTGCCCGCATTGGCGCGCGTCTGGTGCATGTCTCCGCTCTTGGCGCGGACCCGAAGGCGACCTCCGCCTATGGGCGCAGCAAGGCCGATGGTGAGGCCGCGGTGCGGGCTGCCAAGCCGGATGCGGTGATTCTGCGTCCCTCCCTGCTGTTCGGCTCTGATGATGATTTCTTCAACCGCTTCGCCGCCATGGCCCGAGTTGCGCCGGTGGTGCCGCTGGTGGGCGGTGGGAAGACCCGTTTCCAGCCGATCTTCGTCTCCGATGCCGCGAAGGTTGTTCAGAAGGCTGTTGATGGCGATGCACTATCCGGCACGATTTATGAGCTGGGTGGCCCGGAAGTCCGCAGCTTCCGCGAATTGCTGGATCTGACCCAGCGTGAGATCGGCACCTCGCGCCCTTATCTCAATCTTTCCTTTGGCATGGCGGGTTTCCTCGCCGGCCTGACCCAGTGGATCCCCGGCGCACCGCTCACCTCCGATCAGGTCGCGCTGCTGCGCTCGGACAATGTGGTCTCCGCCGCAGCCGAGGCGGAAGGGCGCGTGCTCTCGGCTTTCGGCATCACGCCGGCCGCGTTGTCCATCGTTCTGCCGAGCTATCTCTGGCGGTTCCGCAAGGCGGGTCAGTTCACGCATCTTGAGGCGTGAGCCGGAGCAGGGCAGGATGGCGCGGCCGGATCTGGTCCGGTCGTGTGGGGAGAGCTGTGCAATGACGCTTGAGGTGAAGATCTGCGGCCTGAAGACTGCCGATGCCGTGGATGCGGCGTTGGAGGCGGGGGCGGATTTTCTTGGCTTCGTGCATTTCCCCAGAAGTCCGCGCCATCTGGCGCTGGCGGATGCGCCTGCGCTCATCTCGCAGGTGGGTAGCCGGGCGCAGAAAGTGGCGCTAACGGTGAACGCCGATGATGCGCTGCTGGAGCAGATCATCACAGCTTTCAAGCCGGATCTGCTTCAGTTGCATGGCGCGGAAAGCCCGAAGCGTGTGGCGCAGGTGCGCACGCGCTTCGGTCTGCCAGTCATGAAGGCGCTGGCGGTGGGGCAGGCTGAAGATCTAGCCGTAATTCCCGCTTATGAGTCGGTGGCTGACAGGCTGCTACTGGATGCCAAACCCCCGCGCGATTCGGTATTGCCCGGCGGCAATGGGGTGCCTTTCGACTGGAATCTGCTGGCCGGCTTTGACGCGCGCCACCCCCTAATGCTCTCCGGTGGGCTGAATGCGGAAAATGTCGCCCAAGCGCTCTCCCATCTTTACCATGCTCATGCTCATGTGGATGGCGTGGATGTTTCTTCCGGCGTGGAAGACGCGCCGGGTGTGAAATCGCCTGACAGGATCCGCGCCTTCGTGGCGGCGGCCCGCACGGCGGCAGCTTCAAACCTCTCATTGAAAGCGCAGGCTTCGTGAACGTTCCCAATTCCTATCGCACCGGCCCGGATGATCGGGGCCATTTCGGTATTCATGGCGGACGTTTCGTTGCCGAAACGCTGATGCCGCTTATTCTGGAACTGGAGCAGGCCTACAAGGCCGCCAAGGCCGATCCCGCCTATCAGGCGGAAATGGATGATTATCTCGCCCATTATGTCGGCCGTCCCTCGCCACTCTATTATGCGCAGCGCCTGAGCGAGCATCTGGGCGGGGCGAAGATCTATCTCAAGCGTGAGGAGCTGAACCACACCGGCTCGCACAAGGTGAACAATGTGCTGGGGCAGATTCTGCTTGCCCGGCGCATGGGTAAGAAGCGCATCATCGCGGAAACCGGCGCGGGCCAGCATGGCGTGGCGACGGCGACCCTGTGCGCGCGTTTCGGCCTGCAATGCGTGGTCTATATGGGGGCGGTCGATGTTGAGCGTCAGGCCCCCAATGTGTTCCGCATGAAGCTTCTGGGGGCGGAAGTGGTGCCGGTGCAGTCCGGCTCGCGCACCTTGAAGGATGCGATGAATGAGGCTCTACGCGACTGGGTGACCAATGTTAGCGATACCTTCTATTGCATTGGCACCGTGGCCGGCCCGCACCCCTATCCGGGCATGGTGCGCGATTTCCAGTCCATCATCGGTCGCGAAACCCGCGCGCAGATGATGGAGATGGAGGGGCGGCTGCCGGATCTGCTGGTGGCGGCGGTGGGCGGCGGCTCCAACGCCATGGGCCTGTTCCATGAATTTCTGGATGAGCCTTCGGTGGAGGTCTTCGGTGTGGAAGCCGCCGGGCGCGGCATTTCCACGGGCGAGCATGCCGCTTCCATCGCAGGTGGCCGCCCGGGTGTGCTGCATGGCAATCGCACCTATCTGCTGATGGATGATGACGGGCAGATCACCGAGGCCCATTCCATCTCAGCGGGGCTGGATTATCCCGGCATCGGCCCGGAGCATAGCTGGCTGCATGATACCGGCCGGGTGACCTATCTGCCCTGCACTGATCAGGAGGCGCTGGACGCCTTCCAGCTTCTGACGCGGCTTGAGGGCATCATTCCTGCTCTGGAATCTGCCCATGCTGTGGCGAAAGCGGTGGAACTTGCACCCAAACGCGGGAAGAATGAGCTGATGGTGGTCAACCTCTCTGGCCGGGGCGACAAGGATGTGCCTCAGGTCGCCGAGATTCTGGGGGACAGGCTATGAGGCTTTCTGGTTCATGCGGGTTTCTTTCGAGTCGGTTCGGGCGAAGCATGGCTGCCGCAGGTCTGCTGGCCTGTGTGTCGGGCGGGCTGCAACTGAGTGCGGCGCTGGCCCAGCAGGCGGATGCCTCTGGGGCCACGGATTCGCTCATCCATCTCACCCTCACCACCAGTGCGGTGGATACCGATCCGGGCGGCACATTCGTCTCGGTTTCGGTGAAGAATGAGACCGACAAGACGCTGAACCAGATCAATGTGCGGTGCCTGTTTCTGGATGGGGACAGCGCCGCGGGTTCGGCCTCCACCCCCATCTATGCCACGCCGCCGGGGGAAACCGGCTATGGGCAGGTGCGCCTGATCGGCGCCGATGCCACGTCCGCTTCCTGCAGAATCACCAGCGCCCAGTGATGGCGCACGCCCCGGAAACGGGGCGCAACCACGGCTTTTCAACTGATGACCACCCGTATCGCCACCCGCTTTGCTGCACTCCGGGAGGAGGGCCGCCCGGCGCTCGTGACCTTCATTACCGCCGGCGATCCGGATGGAGAGACCTCGCTTGAGATTTTGCGGGCGCTGCCCGAATCCGGGGCGGACATTATCGAGCTGGGCGTACCCTTCACCGATCCGATGGCTGATGGTCCCGCGATTCAGGCCGGTGGCCTGCGCGCGCTGAAGGCCGGGCAGACCCTCGCGAAAACCCTGGCCATGGTGAAGGCATTCCGGGCCGACGAGGATGAAACTCCCATTGTATTGATGGGCTATTTCAACCCCATCTATGTCTATGGGGTGGAGCGTTTTCTGGTGGATGCCCGCGCGGCCGGGGTGGATGGCCTGATCGTGGTGGATCTGCCACCGGAAGAAGATGATGAGCTGTGCCTGCCGGCGCTGGAGGCGGGGCTGGATTTTATCCGGCTGGCCACCCCCACGACCGATGACAAGCGCCTGCCGGTGGTGCTGAATCATACGGCGGGCTTCGTCTATTATGTCTCCATCACCGGTATCACCGGCTCGGCCACGCCCGATGCGGATGTGGTGGGTGCGGCGGTGTCACGCATCAAGGCTCACACCTCCCTGCCGGTGGCTGTGGGCTTCGGCGTGAAGACGCCCGAACAGGCCCGCGCCATTGCCGCCGGTGCGGATGGCGTGGTGGTGGGGTCCGCGTTGGTGGAAACCGTGCGCTGCTCGCTGGATGAGGCGGGCCACGCCACCGCTGAAACCGTGCCGGCCGTGTGCAAGGTCGTGCGCGGGCTTGCGGAGGCTGTGCGTTCCGTCCGGCGTTGAAGGATGTCTGCGGCCCACCTTCCGGGAGGGTCGCATTTTTGCCGTGCTGCAACCTCATTATGACGCAAAGCAACCAATGTCTCCCTTGCACAGGGTGAGGGGGAGACGGGCAGGGGCGTTTTGCCGCTTCATCGAAATGTCAAAATGTTCTAGAGCATCTCCCGGATCAGGAAGGCGCCATATGGGGCATGTCTCATGCCCTGCTGACTGGTGGTGCTTTTTCTGACGTCGTGCCGTCTCTTGCAGGGATGAGGGGGCCGGGGTGCAGGGTTTGAGGCCCAAATGCGGTCGTGCGGGAAGATCGCGCGTCACTGAAGGGTTGATGTCACGGGTGCCATGGCCGTCAGGGCGGGGCGCTCAATTTGTCAGGGACATGCCTGTTTGTGAGAAACGGGGGTGTCTGGAAGGCCGGGTGTGAATATGCTGCGCTGCGATACCGCGCCAGCCGCCCGCCGTCGGAGTAGAGCCTGTGAACTGGATTTCCAACGTCGTCCGTCCGAAGATCCGTGATTTCCTGGCGCGCCGCGAAGTGCCGGAAAATCTCTGGGTGAAATGCCCCGAAACCGGGCAGATGGTGTTCCACAAGGATCTGGAAGCCAATCTCTATGTCATCCCCTCCTCCGGCTATCACATGCGGATGGATGCGGTGCAGCGGCTGAAGGCCACCTTCGATGATGGTGCCTATGACGAGGTGGCGCTGCCGAGCGTGGCGATCGACCCGCTGAAGTTTCGCGATGAGCGGCGCTATATTGATCGCCTCAAGGATGCGCGGACCAAGACCGGCTACCAGGATGCCGTGAAGGTGGGGACGGGCCTTCTGGATGAACTGCCCGTGACCATCGCCGTGCAGGATTTCTCCTTCATGGGCGGTTCGCTCGGCATGGCGGCCGGTGAGGCCGTGGTGACCGGGTTGGAAACCGCGGCGCAGAAGGGCACGCCCTTCATCATGTTCGCGGCCTCCGGCGGGGCGCGCATGCAGGAGGGGATCCTCTCCCTCATGCAGATGCCGCGCACCACGGCTGCCATTCAGGAACTGCGCGAGGTGAAGAAGCCCTATATCGTCGTGCTCACCAACCCCACCACGGGCGGTGTCACGGCCTCTTACGCCATGCTGGGCGATGTGCAGCTCTCCGAACCCGGCGCGCTCATCGGCTTTGCCGGCCCGCGCGTGATCGAGCAGACCATCCGCGAGAAGCTGCCGGATGGCTTCCAGCGGGCGGAATATCTGTATGATCACGGCATGCTCGATATGGTGGTGCATCGTCATCAGATGCGTGAGACGCTCGGTCGTCTGTGCCGGCTGATGATGAAGGCTCCGGCCTTGCCGCCCAAGGGGCGCATTAGTGGTCCGGTGGCAGCCTCTGCGGCTCCGGCTTCTTCCGAAGCGTGATCCGGAATGTGATCTTATGTCTGGCCGGAGCCTCTGTGCTCCGGCCTCTTCATTTTCATCGGCGGGTTTTTCCGGCCCACAGCCTGGCCTTGCGCCCGGCTGTGGGCATGGCGGCTCGCAGAGCAAATCGAGTGCACTGCCATGGCGCTGCCGCTCCGCACGCCCGACCCTGATGCGATCCTGAACCGTCTCAGCATGCTGCATCCGCGCAAGATCGACCTCTCGCTGGGTCGCACGGAGCGTTTGCTGACAGAGCTGGGCCACCCGGAAAAACGCCTGCCGCCCGTCATTCATGTGGCGGGCACCAATGGCAAGGGTTCCACCATCGCCTTCATGCGCGCCATGCTGGAGGCCGCCGGGCGCAGTGTGCATGTCTATACCTCGCCCCATCTGGTGCGCTTCAATGAGCGCATCCGTCTCGGCATGCCGGGAGGGGGTGAACTGGTGAGTGATGCGGCGCTGGTGGAGGCGCTGGATCGGGTGGAGGCGGCCAATGCCGGCCAGCCCATCACCTTGTTCGAGATCACGACCGTGACGGCCCTGCTGCTGTTTTCCGAGCATCCGGCTGATGTGCTGTTGCTGGAAGTGGGGCTGGGCGGGCGGTTCGACGCCACCAATGTGGTGGAAGCGCCGCGCACCAGCGTTATCACGCCGGTGTCCATCGATCATGTGGAGTTTCTTGGCAGCACGATTGAGGCCATTGCGGGCGAGAAGGCAGGTATCATCAAGCCGCGCGTGCCGGTGGTGGTGAGCGCGCAGCCGCCCGAGGCGCTGGCGGTGATCGAACGGGCGGCGCTGCGTGCGCGTGCACCCCTGTTCGTGCGGGATGAGCACTGGCACGTTCATGAAGAAGGCGGGCGGCTGGTCTATTCCGATGAGGAAGGGCTGGTGGATCTGCCCCGTCCGCGCCTGATGGGCCCGCACCAGATCGACAATGCCGGCCTTGCTGTCGCAGCCCTGCGCAGCTTCCGCCTGCCTTATGCCGCGCAGGAAGAGGGGGTGGCCCGTGCCGAATGGCCGGCCCGCATGCAGCGCCTGACCAGCGGGCATCTGGTGGCCCGTGCACCGGAAGGGGCGGAGGTGTGGCTTGATGGCGGCCATAATGCCGCCGGTGGCACAACCGTTTCTCATGCGCTGTGCGAGCTGGAAGAGCGCTGTCCGCGTCCGCTGGTTCTGGTTCTGGGCATGTTGACCACCAAGGATGCGCGCGCCTTTCTCGCCCCCTTTGCGGGGCTTGCACGCGAGGCTATCTGTGTGCCCATGCCGGGCGAACATGCCGGACGCCCCCCCGAGGAGGTGGCCGCTGTGGCTGCGGGGCTGGGCATTCCGGTGCGGGTGGCGCATGGGGTGGGTGAGGCGCTGGCCACGCTGGCCCGCACATTTGATGTGCCGCCGCGTGTCCTGATCTGTGGGTCGCTCTATCTGGCCGGTGCGGTTCTGGAAGCCAACGGCACGCCGGTGCGTTGAGCCGGTCTTTTGATGGCGGGGCTGGGCCTTAGGTCGCCTTATCCCCGCTATTCCCCACATCCGCCCCTTGCAATGGGCAGGCGCTGCTTCGACCCGCATGGCCCTTCAACCGATTCTGTCGCTCCGCTAAAGTCCAAGTGATTCGGACAGCGGTGGGGTGTCATGGTGCGGGAGCCATGGCATTGTCCCTCGCATGGGGGGCACCGGGCAGATGATGGGGCGGATGGAAAAGCTGGGTGCAAAAGTCTGCCGCAGGGAAGATACCCCTCTCCGATGGCTGGCGCGCGGGAGGCTGAAGCAGCCGCTTCGCGCCACCACCACACTTACCTCTCTGGCTTTCATGTGTGGCGCGGCCATGGCCGGCCCGACTGCGCCTGCAGTTGCTGCAAGTGCTGCGGGGCCGGGTCCGTCTGATGTTCTGGCCGCTGGCCATATGCCCGTCTGGGCGGGCTTTTCCCTCATCTCCTCTCCGGCCGCATGGCTGGCTGTTGCCGCTGCCGGGGCTTTGCTGGCGGGCGTGGCTGTGTTCATGCGCGAACAGCGCCGGGCCCAGCAGGCTCTTCTGGCGGCGGATGCACGTGCCGAGGAGGCCGAACAGCGCGCGGCTCGGGCCCGCGCTGATGCCTATGACGCCCGTGCCCTGCTTTCCCAAAGTGCACCTTGCGCGCTGATCTGGTTGCGGGGGGAGGGTGATGTGCGCGCCTTCGGCATGCCGAAGGCGGAGCGCGCCGCATGGCTGGGCGTGGAAGGTGCTGCTGCCGTGGAGAAGGCTGTTGCTCTGCTGCGCAGCACGGATGGCACGCTGGACCAGCCCCTGCGTGCGCCGGATGGACGCATGTTCCGTCTGGTGGGACGCACGCTCAATGGCGCAGGCATGGTGCTGGTGCATCCCGGTTTCGGGGAAGGCGAAGGGGTGGCTGTGGAGGCGGGCGCGCCGCTGCAGGCCGGCTTGCGCGCTATGCTGGACGCCGCACCCACACCCGCTTGGCTTCGAAGTGCGGATGGTCCGCTGCTTTATGCCAACCCGGCCTTTCTGGATGCGGTGGGAGCGTCTTCGCTCGAACAGGCCCGGACGGATGGGCTGGACCTTCTGGACAGCAAGAGCCGTGCCGCTGCGGAAAGTGCGGAGCAGGGCGCCGGTGCTTTCCGGGGGCGGGTGCGGGCCGTGGCCCATGGCCAGCGTCGCCAGATGGATGTGGTGGAAACCGCTGGCCCCTTTGGCATTGCCGGCATGGCCGTGGATGTGACGGAAGAGGCCGCTGCCCGCGCCGAAACCAGCCGCGTGGTGACGGCCCATCGCAACACGCTGGATCATCTCACGACGGCGGTTGCCATTTTCGGGCCAGATGAGCGGTTGGTGTTCCACAACACCGCCTATGAGCAATTGTTCGATTTCTCCCCCGCCTTCCTCGACCAGCGCCCTTCGGACAGCGAGATTCTGGAAAGCCTGCGCACCCGCCGCAAGGTGCCGGAGCAGGCCGATTTCCGCGCCTGGCGGGCCCAGCTCCGGGAGGCCTATCGGGCCCTCGAGCCGGTGAATGACTGGTGGTATTTGCCCGGCAATGAGGTGCTGCGGGTGGTCATCACCCCCAATGCCGAAGGCGGCGTGACCTATCTGTTCGATGATCTGACGGAATATGTCTCGCTGGAAAGCCGCTTCAACAGCCTGAACCGTATTCAGGGCGAAACACTGGACGGGCTGGCGGAAGCGGTCGCGGTGTTCGGCTCGGATGGGCGGCTGCGGCTCTATAATCTGGCCTTTCTCAAGCTGTGGCAACTGGATGCGGCCGCGCTGGGCAACAAGCCGCATGTGGATGCGGTGGCCGCCCTGTGCCGCCCGCTGCATGGGGAAAGTTCAGCCTTCTCGCGGATCCGCTCCGTGGTGACAGCCATGGAGCATCGCGAGGCCGAGACCATGCGGATCGAGCGGCCGGATGGAAAGGTGGTGGACAGCACCGCCCAGCCCTTGCCCGATGGCGGCACCATGGTGACCTTCCGCGATGTGACGGACAGCGTGAAGGTGGAGCGTGCCCTCATCGAGCGCGCCGAGGCGCTGGAGGCGGCGGACCGGCTGAAGAACGCCTTTGTGGGGCACGTCTCCTACCATCTGCGCACGCCGCTCAACACGCTGATGGGCTATGCCGACATGATGCGTGAGGGCATGGCCGGCCCGCTGAATGAACGCCAGCGCGAATATCTCGACCACATGCACCATTCCTCGGATCTGCTGCGTGCGCTGATCGACGACATTCTCGATCTTGCGACCATTGATGCCGGTGCGATGGAACTGGAGATGACGCAGATTGATGTGCGCGAGATGCTGGAAGGGGTGGCCGACGCCATTCAGGACCAGATCCGCGCGGCCGGTGTGCATCTGGCGCTGGATGTGTCGGCGCAGGTGGGACATTTCACGGCAGATCCGCGCCGGGTGCGGCAGATCCTGTTCAATCTTCTTTCCAATGCCATCACCGCCTCGCCGCAGGGCGGTACGGTGACGCTGGGCGCCGTGCGGCGCGATGAGCGGCTGGTGCTAAGTGTGCGGGATGAAGGGGCGGGCGTACCGCAGGAACTGGTGGAAACCCTGTTCCAGAGATTTGAAAGCCGCAGCGCCAATCCGGATCATCGCGGGGTGGGGCTGGGCTTGTCCATCGCGCGCTCCTTCATGGAGCTGCATGGCGGCTCCATCCGGCTGGAGCAGTCCCATCCTGCTGGCACCCACGCCATTTGTGAATTTCTCCTGAGCGCTGCACCCCAGCGACATGAGGTGGCCGCATGAGTGCCTTCATCCAGCGTGTGCCGGGGGCGGGGGGAACCTGCCGTGTGGTGTTGACGGATCTTGCCGCCACAAAAAGGCTGGGCATGATCCTCGCCTCTTGGTGCGGGGCGCATGATGTCATCGCTCTGTCGGGTGATCTGGGGACCGGAAAGACGGAGTTGGCGCGCGCCATCATCCGTGCCGTAGCGGCAGAGCCGCGCACCGATGTGCCCAGCCCTACCTTTCCTATTGTCATCACCTATGATTTCCCCCGTTTTCCGGTGGTCCATGCCGATCTTTACCGCATTGCGGAGGAAGAGGAACTGGACGAAATCGGCTGGGATGAACTGGCCGATGACGCTCTCGTGCTGGTGGAATGGGCCGATCGCGCCGGCGAGAGAATGCCGCGCAGCTTTCTGGATATCTCGCTGTCTCTTGCCCCCGATATGGGGCCGGAGGCGCGCATCGCGCTGTTGACCGGGCACGGCGAAATGGCCGCCCGGCTGGAGCGGCTGCATCTGGCGGAAGTGTTGATCGAAAGCACAGGTTTCGGCGCGGCTGATCGTGTCTTCATGCAGGGCGATGCCTCGCCGCGCTCCTATACCCGCCTTGTGGGGGCAGAGCGCAGCGCCATTCTCATGAATGCGCCGCCCCGGCCCGATGGCGCGCCCGTGCCGCGTGGCGGGGTGCCCTACAGCCGGCTGGTGCATCTGGCCGAGGATGTGAAGCCCTTTGTGGCGATGGACCGGGCGCTGCTTGCGCAGGGCTTCTCCGCCCCGCTGATCTATGCTGCAGATATCGAGGCCGGCCTGCTGGTGCTGGAGGATCTGGGCCGTGAAGGCGTGCTGGCCGGCTCTCCTCCCGCCCCGATAGTGGAGCGCTATGAGGCCGCCATGGATGTGCTGGCGACACTGCACAGCCGCCCCTTGCCGCATATTCTGCATGTCGCGCCGCAGGTGGAGCGCCCGCTGCCCACCTATGATATCCGCGCCTTCCTCGCCGAGCTGGACCTGCTGGTGGACTGGTATCTGCCGGCCCATGGCATCTTTCTGGATAAGGCGCAGCACGGCGTTTTTCATGATCTGTGGCGCAAGGCGCTCGCGCCCGCTCTGGCCGAGCCGCGCACCTGGGTGATGCGCGATTATCATTCCCCCAACTTCATCTGGCTGCCGCAGCGCGAGGGGCTGAAGAAGGTGGGGCTGATTGATTTTCAGGACGCGCTTCTGGGCCCTGCGGCCTATGATGTCGCGTCACTGGCGCAGGATGCGCGGATTGATGTGCCGGAACAGACCGAGCTGCATCTGGTCAGCCACTATATGCGCAGCCGCAAGACGGCGGACCCGGCCTTCGATATGGCCGGCTTTGCCCGCAGCTATGCGCTGATGGGGGCCCAGCGCGCCACCAAGATTCTGGGCATCTTCACCCGGCTGGACAGGCGGGATGGAAAGCCCGGCTATCTGCGCCACATTCCCCATATGCGCCGCTATCTGGCGCGCGGGCTCGGCCATCCGGATCTGGCGGAACTGCGGGCGTGGTATGATGATATTTTGCCGGCGCAGGATACTCCGCCAAAAGATTTGCCAGCAAAGGGAACCTAGTCGTGACGCAGGCGCGCAGAAGGCAGAAGACGAGGCAGAGTGCAAGTTTGCAGCCGTTTGACGCGGATCCGACTGGCGCGCGCCTCTCCCGTGCGATGGTGCTGGCTGCGGGGCTGGGCACCCGCATGCGCCCGCTCACGGATACCCTGCCCAAGCCGCTGGTGCAGGTGGCCGGCAAACCTTTACTGGATCATGTGCTGGATCGTCTCGCCGAAGCCGGCGTGGCCGAGGCGGTAGTGAATGTGCACTATCTGGCGGATCTGATCGAAAGCCATTTGTCCACGCGTGAGGGCGCGCCGCATCTCACGCTTTCCGATGAGCGTGGCGCCTTGCTGGAAACCGGCGGCGGCGTGTCTCGCGCCCTGCCTCTGCTGGGGGCAGACCCTTTTCTGGCGATCAATTCCGACACCATCTGGGTGGAAGGCGCGCATCCCAATCTGGTCCGTCTGATGGAAAACTTCGACCCGGAGCAGATGGATGGGCTGCTGCTTCTGGCGCCTGTCGCGCTGAGTGTCGGCTATGATGGGATGGGTGATTTCCGAATGGAGTCGGATGGCCGTCTCACCCGCCGACCTGAACGGCAACTGGCCCCTTTCGTCTATGCCGGAGCCTGCATCCTGAAGCCGGAGCTGTTTGAAGGCGCACCGGAAGGGGCCTTCTCCCTCAACCGCATCTTTGACAAGGCGAATGAGGCCGGTCGGCTGTTCGGTCTGCGCATGGATGGTATCTGGATGCATGTGGGCACGCCAGAGGCGATTGCATGGGCTGAGGAGGCCATTGCCAACTCCACGGAATAGGTCGCGTTCGCACGCCGCCTGACGGATGGAGGCCGGCGTACCTACCTGCCGCCTCATGGCCTCTTCAGGGGGGCTTCTCCATAAGGCTTTCCGTGAGGCTTTCCTTGGGGCCGGTCTCATGGCCATGTTCCCGGTGCTGATGGCCGCAACAGGCTGGCCCGGAAAGAGGTGTTCATGCCGCGCGTCCTGACCATTCCGCCTTCGGCGTCCTTCCTGCCCGTGCTGGCGCGGGCCCTGCTGGATGGCACGCTGGTGCCGGGTTTCCGGCCGGATGGAGACCCAATGGCGCTGGCTGGCGTCACCATTTTCGTCTCCACCCGCCGCGCCGGGCGCATGCTGGCCGATACGTTGCTGGAGGTGACGGGCAAGCCGGCGCTGCTGCTGCCCCATATCGTGCCGCTGGGCGATGTGGATGAGGATGCGCTGGCCTTCTCGGAAGATGCGCCGGTTCTGGCCGCGCCACATGCCATCTCGCCGGTGCATCGCCGTGTGGTGCTGGCCCGGCTGGTGACGGCCTGGCGCGACGCGTTGCGGGAGGGCGAGGGGCGCGCGGCCGTCGCCGCAGGGCCGGCCGCCACGCTGGCGCTGGCCGATGAGCTTTCCCATCTCTTCGATGACCTGACGACAGCCGGTGTGCCGGTGTCGCGGCTGGAGAGCCTCGTGCCGCAGGATCTGGACCCCTATTTCCAGATCAGTCTAGAGTTTCTGCGCATCGCCCGTGCGGCCTTCAGTGCGTTTCTGGATGAGCAGGGCCTGGTGGAGCCCGCCGTGCGCCGCGATGCGCTGATGGATGCGGAAGGCCAGCGTCTTGCCGGTCTGGGGCGCTCTCTGGGGGCGGGCATGGGGCCGGTGATCGCGGCGGGCTCGACGGGCTCCATGCCGGCGACCGCAAGGCTGCTGCGCATCATCTCGCGCCTGCCGAACGGGGCGGTGGTGCTGCCGGGGCTGGATATGGAGATGGAGGATGACGCCTTCGCCCTCATCACCGATCCCGCCACTCGTGCGCCCGATCACCCGCAATATGGCATGGCGCGCCTGCTGCAGACGCTGGAGGTGACGCGGGCGGATGTGAGCGTGCTGTCTACGCCTTCCGTCCATGGCCGTGAACAGCTACTGAGCGAGGTGATGCGTCCAGCCGAGACGTCGGATCTATGGGCCACTCTGCCGGAGCGTCTGCCGGCGGAAGATGTGGCTGAAGCGATGGCCCGTGTGAGTGTGGTGGCGGCGGATGATCCACGACAGGAGGCGCTCGCCATTGCCCTTCTGCTGCGTGAGACACTGGAGCGCCCCGGCGAAATGGTGGCGCTGGTGACGCCGGATCGCGATCTGGCGCGCCGTGTGGCGGCGGAAATGGCGCGCTTTGGCGTGAAGGTGGATGATTCCTCCGGAACGCCGTTGGCCGAGACGGAGGCCGGGCGTCTCGCACGTCTCATCACACAGGTCGCGGCAGAGCGCTGCGCCCCGGTGCCGCTTTTCGCCCTGCTGTCTATGCCGCGCGCCACGCTGGGGCTGGAGCCGCACGCCAAGGCGGATGCACTGGCCGCGCTGGAATTGGTGGCCTTGCGTGGTCCACGCCCCCGCAGCGGGATGGGCGGGCTGAAGGCAGCGCTGGATGGCTTCCACCCGGATAAGATCCGCAGCAATGATCCGCGGCGGCGGCTGGATGAGCCGGCTCTGGCCGCCGCGCGGGATCTGGTGGCGCGTCTGGAAGGGGCTTTGAGCCCGCTTCTGGCGCTGGGTGAGCGCCATGAGCCGGTGCCGTTGCCGGAACTGGTCGCCGCGCACAAGGCGGCGCTGGAGGCCATATGTGGTCTGCTGGACCTGAATGACGAGGATGCCGCGGCCGCCACGCTCGCGCGCGTGTTCGAGGCGGTGGAAAAGGCCGCTATGGACGGGCCAGCCTTCAGCCTCACGGATTATGCCGATGTGGCCGGTCTGCTGATCGCCGACGCCATGGTGCGGCCGGAAACCAGCCCTGGTGTATCCCGCGTGCGGCTGCTGGGCCCGCTGGAAGCGCGCATGGTGCATCTGGATCGCATCGTGATGGGTGGCCTTGTGGAAGGCATCTGGCCCCAGCAGGGCGAGAGTGATCCATGGCTTTCGCGCCCCATGCGCGCGGAACTGGGGTTGGCCCTGCCGGAAAGGCGCACCGGCCTTTCCGCCCACGATTTCGTGCAGGGGTTCGGCTCGAAGGAAGTGGTGCTCACCTATGCCGCGAAGGTGGGCGGGGCGCAGAGCGTGCCCTCGCGCTTTCTCAAGCGGCTGGAAACAGTGGCCGGCCCGGAACGATGGACGGAGGCACGGGGGCGAGGTGAGCGCTGGAAGGTGGCGGCCCATGCGCTGGATACCGCCGAGCCTGTGCCGCGTGTTCAGCGCCCCGCGCCCACTCCGCCGCTGACCCTGCGTCCGCGCCGGCTGACGGTGACGGAGATCGAAACCTTCCTGCGCGATCCCTATTCCATCTTCGCCCGCCATGTGCTGCGTCTTCAGCCACTGGAACCTCTGGATGCCGCCCCCGGCGGAGCGGAGCGCGGCACGGCATTGCATGAGGCGGTGGGCAATTTCGCGCGCGATTTCCCGAAGGATTTGCCACCGGACGCCTACGAGCAACTCATTGCCCATGGCCGCAAGGCGTTTGCGCCCCTCACCATCTTTCCGGCGGAACACGCATTATGGTGGGCGCGATTCGAGCGTGTGGCGGCCTTTCTGGTCGAGTTCGAGCGGGTCCGGCGCGAAAGGCTGGATGCGGTGGTGGCGGAAACACCCGGCCAGATTGATCTTCAGGTGGGCACGCAAGGCTTCCGTCTTGCCGGACGGGCGGACCGTATCGAGATCCGCAGGGATGGCACACTGGCCATTCTGGATTTCAAGACAGGCACCGCACCTTCGCGTTCACAGGTCGCCTCGCTCTCTCCCCAGCTTGTGCTGGAGGCCGCCATGGCGGTGCGCGGGGGCTTTAAGGATGTGCCTGCCCTTGAGGTGTCAGAACTGGCCTATGTGGAGCTGAAGGGCGGCGCGCAGGGCGGCGAGGAAAAGCCCATCTTCTGGAAGGACCGCACGCCCATGGAGGTAGCGGAAGCCGCGCTCTCCGGCCTGATGGGGCTGCTTCAGGCCTTCGAGGATGAGCGGCAGGGCTATCGCGCGCTGGCGGCCCCGCAATGGAAGGGCCGTTTCGGCGATTATGACCATCTGGCCCGCGTGCGCGAATGGGCTCTTGGCGGGGATGAGGACGAATGAGCGACGCCCGGATGGAGCCCACCCCGCAGGCTATTGCCACGCAGGATTCCTCCCCGAAAGCGGAGGCCACCCGCCGGCAGGGGCTGGCGTCAGACCCGGCCCATTCGGCATGGGTTTCGGCCAATGCCGGTTCGGGCAAGACGCATGTGCTGGCGCGCCGGGTTATCCGCCTGCTGCTGGCCGGCACCCAGCCTTCGCGCATTCTATGCCTCACCTATACCAAGGCCGCAGCGGCCAATATGTCGAACCGTGTGCTGGCCATGCTGGGCCGTTGGGTGAGCCTCTCGGACGCCGAGCTGGATGAGGCCCTGCGCGAGACGGATGGTGGCATACCCACGCCGCAGATGCGTGCGCGCGCCCGCCGCCTGTTCGCCGCCGCGCTGGAAACGCCGGGTGGCCTGAAGATCCAGACTATCCATGCTTTTTGCGGCGGCCTGTTGCATCGCTTCCCGTTCGAGGCGGGGGTTGCGGCCGGCTTCCGTGAACTGGATGAGGTGGGCCGGGCCGAACTGATGGCCCGCATTCGCGAGCGCATCATCATCGACGCCGCCTCCGATCTGGAGGCGCCGCTGGGCCGCGCGCTGGTGCGGATGATGGAAGATCTTTCCGACGCCGGCATCAGCGCCATGCTGGAAGCGGCGGTGGCCGTGCGCGAGAAGATCGGCTCTCTGGGGCCGGATGAGGAGGCCCGCCATGCGGCGCTGGCCGGAGCGCTGGGCGTTCTGCCCCATGTCTCGCCCGCATCCATTCGCAAGCAGATGCTGGATGGCCCGAACATTCCTCATCATGCCTGGGAGGAGATCGCCGGCACGCTCTCCACATCCGACAAGAAGACAGACCGGGACCGCGCCGCCGCCCTGCTGGCGGCCTATGCCGCCGATCATGAGGAAGAGGCGGTGGCGCATTACACCAGCCTGTTCCTGACCAAGGAGCGCACGCCGCGCTCGGACAGGGCCTTTCTCACCAAATTCATCCAGACCAACCATGCCGGTCTTTATGAAAGCATGGTGGAGGAGCGTGAGCGCATTGTCGCGCTGGAAGGTGAATTGCGTGCCGCCGCCATATTGGACCGCACCGAGGCCGCGCTGACGCTGGGTGCGGAAGCCTGCCGGCGCTATGAGGCGGAAAAGGCCGCGCGGGGTCTTCTGGATTTCGATGATCTCATTGCCCGTGCCTCGGGCCTGCTGAATACGGTGCCTTCCAGCTTCGTGCACTACAAGCTCGATCAGGGCATTGACCATGTGCTGGTGGATGAGGCGCAGGATACCAGCCCCGCCCAGTGGCAGGTGGTGCATGGCCTCACGTCGGATTTCTTCTCCGGTGAGGGGGGGCGTGAAGGCGTGACACGCACCATCTTCGTGGTGGGCGATGAGAAGCAGTCCATCTTCTCGTTTCAGGGGGCGGACCCGCGGGCCTTTGGCGGCATGCGGGCGGAATTCATGATGCGCGCGGGAGATCAGGGCTTCCGCAAGGTGGAGCTGCCCCACTCCTTCCGTTCTGCCCCCGGCGTGTTGGAAGCGGTGGACCGGATTTTCGCCGCCGATGCCGCAAAGGCCGGCCTGACGCTGGACGATACCGCACCGGCGCATGCCGCCATTCGCGCCGACGCGCCGGCGCTGGTGGAGATCTGGCCCACCACATGCCCGGCTGAGGTGGAGACGGTGGATGACTGGCGTCGTCCGCTGGATGAGGTGGCGGCGGATGATCCAGTGAACCAACTGGCCCGGCGTGTGGCGGCCTTTGTGCAGGCCGGCATTGAAGCCGGGCTGCCGGTGCCTTCCCGCAGCGGGCGGGCGATGCAGGCGGGGGATGTGCTGGTGCTGGTGCGCCGGCGCGGCAAGGCGTTCGAGGCCATTATCCGTGCGCTGAAGGAATTGAAGACGGTGGCGGTGGCCGGGGCGGACCGGCTGGTGGTGGCCGAGCATATCGCGGCCATGGATCTGATGGCGCTGGGTGATGCACTGCTCTCGCCGGATGATGATCTGGCGCTGGCCTGCGTGCTGAAAAGCCCGCTGTTCGGTTACACGGATGATGATCTCATTGTCTTGTGTGCGAAGCGTCCGGGTAGACTGATGGCGGCATTGGACAAGGCAGGGGAGGATGCGCCCCGCCATGCAGCTGTCGTTCAGCGTCTGCGAATCTGGCGCAAGGATGCGCGTGCGTTGCGGCCGTTCGATTTTTACGCCCGCGTGCTGGGGCGTGATGGCGGGCGCGCGGCCATGCTGGCACGTCTTGGCCCGGAAGCGGCCGACGTGCTGGATGAATTCATGACGTTGGCGCGCACCTATGAGATGAGCGAGCCGGCGAGCCTTGCCGGATTTCTCGCCTTTCTGCGGCGCGGTGGGGCGGAGACCAAGCGCGACATGGAGAGCGGGCGCGACGAGGTGCGCGTGATGACCGTGCATGGCGCCAAGGGGCTGGAAGCGCCCATTGTCATTCTGGCCGATACGGTGGATGTGCCACGCGAGCGCAATGATGGTGGCTTTCTTTCGGTGCCGGATGGGCAGGGACGGGAGATTCCCCTTCTGGCCCCGCGCAAGACGGAAGATACTGAGGCGTTGTCGCAGGCGCGCGCGGAAGGCATGGCGAGGGAGCGGGCGGAATATCGTCGTTTGCTCTATGTGGCGCTGACCCGTGCGGAAGATGCGCTCATTGTCTGCGGTGCGGAAACCCGTCTGCCGGCTGAGGGGAAGGACCACGCCCGCCCCGAGGGCAACTGGTACGATCTCGTGCTGGAGGCGTTGGAGCCAGAGGCCGTGCGCGTGCCGGCTCTGGGCTTCGAGGGCGAGGTGCTGCGCTGGCAGAATGGGGGGCGGCAGGCGGCGGGGCTGGATGCGCTGGGCGTGGCTGTTCGCTCACATGCGAAAACGCAGCCCGGCGCGGAGACGCCAAAGCCCTCTGTTGTCCCTGTGATCTTGTCTGAAAACCTGCCGCCTGAACCGGTGGTCCGCATTTTGCGGCCTTCTCTGGCCGGCAAGGGCAAGGCAGCCGAAGGTATGGCTGGCGAAGGCGCTTCCGGTGTGGAGGTGGCCGGTTCAGATGCCACGTCCGCTGAAATGCTGAAAGTGATGGCTGAGGTCCTGCCGCCCTTGTTGCGGGGCGATCTGGTGCATCGCCTGCTGGCGGGCTTGCCGGATGTGTCGCCGGCAGAGCGGGAGGCCGCCGGCCTGCGCCTGCTGCGCCATGCCGCCCATGGGGTGGCTGAAGACGTGCTGCGCACGATTCTGGCCGAGGTTCTGGGCGTGCTGGCCCATGCGCCTCTTGCCCCCCTGTTCGGCGGGCAAAGCCGGGCAGAGGTGGCTGTGGGCGGCATGTTTAGTGGGGCGGATGGCGTGATGCTGCATCTCAACGGGCGGATTGACCGGCTGGCCGTATGTGATGAAAAAATCATCGTGGCGGATTTCAAGACGGATCGTCTTCTGCCTGCCCTCGCGGATGAGATCGCGCCCGCGCATATCTCGCAGCTTGCCCTTTATGGTGCGGCGCTGGAACGCATTTTTCCCGGAAAACCCGTGGAGGCTTGGCTGGTCTATACGGCCGGGCCTGCGCTTTTCCGGCTGGATGCCGGTGCGCTTGAGCGCGAAGCTGGGCGGCTGATCCCCGCCATATGAGGAGATGACGGCTTGACCATGGGGGGGAGCGTTCTTACCTTCCCTTTCGATTGTTCGGGGTTCTTACCCCCCTGAGAGGTGTGTCATGGCCGTCGAGAAGGTTACCGATCAGAATTTCGAGGCAGAAGTTGTCAACGCCGCGACCCCGGTGATTGTCGATTTCTGGGCGGAGTGGTGCGGCCCGTGCCGCATGGTGGCGCCGATTCTCGACGAAGTGTCTGGCGAGATGGGCGACAAGGTGCGGATCGTGAAGCTGAATGTGGATGAAAATCCGCAGACGGCGGCGAAGTTCGGCATCATGTCCATTCCCACCATGCTGATGTTCAAGGATGGCAAGATCGCCTCCCGTCAGGTGGGCGCAGCCCCCAAGGCGAAGCTGGTGCAGTGGATCAATTCCGCCATCTGAGCGACGGCATTCATCTGTGATGTGAAGCGGGGTGGCACGGCTGTGCCGCCCCGTTTTGTTGTGGGATACGAGCCCGTTCAGTACGGGTCAGACGAGCCCCATGGTTTTTTCAAGGTGATATGCAGTTCGTCGCCATTGGCGCGGTGGCGCCGTTTCGGCTGGCGCGCCGCCAGCGTATGAGCTGGTCATGAATTTTGGGCCGTAATCAGCAGCCGGGGGTCTTCGGCATGCATGACCGTGCATTTTCAGCCTTGAGAGCTGATTGGAATATCGGCGGCTGAGGTGCATTTTCCGCCACACCAGATCCTCTCCTTCATGTCTGCAGTTCTGGTGTTGGGATGTATGGATGGCAATGGGGTGGCGGTGCTGATCTTGCCCAACTGCCCGGCGCGAATGGCCGCTGGATGTTCTGATGCCACCGCCCTGTAGCAGACATGAAAAAGGCCGCAGGCAGGATGCTGCGGCCTTTTCTGATTAAGGTGTGGTGCTTTACCCGGAAGGCTCACCGCTCGGGGGCGAAGGCCGGGGCCGGGCTGATGCCGGGCAGTTCCGCGCCGATGGGCTCGTGCACCGGGCGCACCGCTTCTTCCACCACGGCATAGGCCGAGCGGTCGGACAGCAGGGCACTGACCATGGCGGCATTCAGCTTGTGGCCGCCGCGATAGGAGCTATACCGGGCCAGAAGGGGCAGGCCGGCAAGACCCAGATCACCCACCGCATCCAGCGCCTTGTGACGCACGAACTCATCGGCGAAGCGCAGGCCATCCTCGTTCAGCACACCATTGTCATCGAGGCACACGGTGTTTTCCAGTGCCGCACCACGGGCATAGCCGGCGGCCCGCAGCATCTCCACATCCTTCAGGAAGCCGAAGGTGCGGGCGCTGGCCAGTTCGCGGCGGAAGACGGAAGGCGTCATGGTGGCGGCGAAGCGCTGGCGACCGATGGCCTCATGGGCGAAATCAATCTCCACCTCAAGGCGGAAGCCGGCGTCATAGGGGCGCAGTTCGCCGAAGGATGAACCATTCTCGACCCGAACGGGCTTGAGCACCTTCAGATATTTGCGACGGCTGGAGAGCATGGTGAGGCCGACCGAATCAATCGCCTGAACAAACTGGGCCGCGCTGCCATCAAGGATCGGCACTTCCGGACCATCGATCTCGACAATGGCGTTGTCCAGCCCCAACCCGGAGCAGGCTGCAACCAGATGCTCCACCGTGGAGACCAGAATGCCGGAACGATCCCCCAGCACGGTGGCGAAATCGGTCGCCTGTACGGACTGCCAGGAGACAGCGGCCTTGCGCGGGGCGCTGTCAGCAAAGGAACGGGTGAAGACCAAACCGGTATTCGCGCGCGCCGGCTTCAGGGTGAGGGTGGCCTCAACCCCGGCATGAACGCCTGCACCCTTGAGGGTCACTTCGCGAGCCAGTGTCGTCTGCATGATCGGTAAGGTCCCATCTCCGGGAAGTGCATGCCTCAAGGTGGCCACACATCCCGTTTTAAACTTGTGCCCGAGGCGAGAGGCCGCAGCACCCGGTTGGGGCGCGACATGTGGCACCTGCGAGATGGGGGCACACTAGTCCCGTGGCGGGCGTGCGCCAAATCACGCTTGCTTACCGCCTGTTACCAAGCTGAAATTGAGAATTTATTATATATAACAAAAAGTTAAGGCCGGCGAGATCGCCGGCCTTTCAGTTTGTGTAACAGCCTATGTGAGGCGGAAAAGGTCGAATCGAACAGTGACGCTGACCTTTTCCGGGAGACCTCAGTTCGCCTGGCGACGCAGGAAGGCCGGAATTTCGAGCTGATCATCCTCGTCATGACGCTGCGGTGCGGGACGGGACGGCACCTCGGCCGTGGGGCGGGACTGAGGGCGCTTGCCATATTCGGCGTGCGCTTCGGCCGGGCGACCCTGCGGCAGGGTGGGGCGGGCAGCGGGCTGGTACTCCGCTTCCGGGGCCCGCATGGCGGGCTGTTCGTGATGCACCGGCTCGTGAGCGGGCTCTTCCTCGCGACGGCCGACATTGGCCAGACGCTGCAGAAGGGTCATGCGCTTCTTGTCCGGCTGGGGCTGGGGAACCGGCGGCTCGCCACGCTGGGCGCGGATCTGGTTCTGGGCCGGCAGCGGCAGTTCATCCACACGCGGCATGCGCGGGGAACGCGGACGCTCGCTCTGCGGCGGGATGTAGGGCGCGAACTCGTCATCCTCCACCATGGGCGCGGGGGCAGCGGGCTGCTCCGGCTCGGCGAAGAAGGAGGGCTTCGGCGCGGCGGTGCGAATGGTCACATCGTCAATAGCCACCGGCTGCGGCTGATGGGCCGGCTGCGGGGCATAGGCGGAGGGCGCATAGGCGTCCACCTGATGATGGGCTTCGGCGCCGAAGTCTTCCAGACCGATCAGGTCTTCGGTGGAGATGCCGGCGACCGCAGCATGGATCTGCGATTCACGGGTAGCCTCAACAGCCATGCGACCGGCATTGGAAGTCTTGCGACCGTGGATTTCCGTCGTGGGCTGGATCTGGTCGGGGATCACTTCGGGGTCGATGCCGGTGGCCACCACGGAAACGCGGATGATGCCTTCCAGCATGTCGTCGAAGGTCGCGCCGAGGATGATATTGGCGTCCGGGTCCACTTCCTCGCGGATGCGGGTTGCCGCCTCGTCCACCTCGAACAGCGTCATGTCCTTGCCGCCGGTGATGGAGATCAGCAGGCCACGGGCGCCCTGCATGGAAACATCGTCCAGCAGCGGGTTGGCGATGGCGGCTTCGGCGGCCTGAAGGGCGCGCTTGTCGCCGGAGGCCTCGCCGGTGCCCATCATTGCCTTGCCCATGTCACGCATCACAGCGCGCACATCGGCAAAGTCGAGATTGATGAGGCCTTCCTTCACCATCAGATCGGTGATGCAGGCCACGCCGGAATAGAGCACCTGGTCGGCCATCGCGAAGGCGTCGGCGAAGGTGGTCTTGTCATTGGCCACCCGGAACAGGTTCTGGTTCGGGATGACGATGAGGGTGTCGACGCTCTTCTGCAGCTCGGTGATGCCGTGCTCGGCCACCCGCATGCGACGCGCGCCTTCGAAGTGGAAGGGCTTGGTCACCACACCCACGGTGAGAATGCCCAGCTCGCGGGCGGCCTTGGCCACCACGGCGGCAGCGCCCGTGCCGGTGCCACCGCCCATGCCGGCGGTGATGAACACCATGTGCGAACCGGAGAGGTGATCGCGGATCTCGTCAATCACTTCCTCGGCAGCGGCCTGGCCCACTTCCGGCTGGGAGCCGGCGCCGAGACCCTCGGTCACGGCCACGCCCATCTGCACCACACGGTCGGCACGGGTCAGGGAGAGTGCCTGGGCATCGGTATTGCCCACCACGAACTCCACACCCGTCAGTCCGGAGGCGATCATGTTATTGACCGCATTGCCCCCGGCACCACCCACGCCGAACACCGTGATCCGCGGACGGAGCTCACGAATGTCGGGCATTTGAAGATTGATCGTCATGCTGTTTGCTCCGTCGAACCCGGCTCGGCTCAGTGCGTCCCTGAATGAATCTGGCTGACTATCTACATACGGGTGATTTGGTTAATCTTGTCTAAAAGCTGTCCTTCAACCACCGCCCCACACGGCCAAAATATCCGGCCTGTTCCGCGCCGACAGCCTGGCGGCGGCGGGGTTCAAAGTGTTCAAGTCCAGCCACTTGCGGGTAAACTAGAAGCCCGGCAGTGACCGCGAAGGCCGCGCCGCGCGCGGCTTCAGGAAGACGAGAAACTCCTAACGGACGACCGATGCGCACCTGTGGACCGACCGCCCGGGCGACCAGATCGGCCAGACCCTGGAGTTGCGCGGCCCCGCCGGTGAGCACGATGCGTCGCCCGGCATCCCCGGCATGGCCGGAAGCCTTGAGTCGCTCGCGAATCAGTTCGACGATTTCCTCGGCGCGCGGGCGCACGATGGTGACAAGGCGGGACTTCGGCACCATGTTGGCCTGATCACGCGGATCGCCGGAAAGCGGCGGCACGGTGAGCATGTCATGCTCATCGGAAGAAACGGCGACCACCGCGCCATGCAACGCCTTCATGCGCTCTGCATCGGAAAGGCGGGCGGGCAGGCCGCGCGCCACATCATTGGTGATGTGCTGTCCGCCCAGCGCGACCCCGTCCATATAGACGCAGTGCCCGCCCTGAACGATCGAGAAGGTGGTGGTGCCGGCCCCCATATCAATGAGGGTGACACCCAGCTCCATCTCGTCATCGGTGAGGGAGGACAGGGCCGCCGCATAGGGCGAGGCCACCATCGCCTCGATGGAGAGGTGACAGCGCTCCACACACAGTACGAGATTTTTCAGAGCAGTGAGATCTGCGGTCACCACATGCATGTTGGCGCCCAGCTCCTTGCCCAGCATGCCGCAGGGCTCGCCAATGCCGGAGCGGCCATCCAGCGAATAGCCCACCGGCAGCGCATGCATCACGGCCCGGCCATCGCCTACCCCATAGGTGGAGGCAGCTTCCAGCACGCGGCGAATATCGAACTCCTCCACCGCCGGGGCGGTCAGGCGCACGCTGGCCTCATAATGCTGGGAGGTGAGGCGGCCGCCGGAAACGCCGACAATGACAGAGGCAATCTGGACGCCGGAGGCGCGCTCGGCCATATCCACCGCCTGGCGGATGGCGAGTTCGGCCTTGGCCATGTCCACCACGGCCCCGCCCTTGATGCCATAGGCGCGGGTATGGCCGATGCCCAGCACGTCGATGGCATGGGTGCGCCGGCGCAGCACATCGGAAGGCCCCCGCGGCTTCAGCCGGGCGATGGCGCACACCACCTTGCTGGTGCCGATGTCCAGCACGCCGACAATGCCGCTCTTGCGGGGCGGGATGGGGCGCATCTTGGGGGCAAAGCCCTGAGCGAGCCGGGACCTCATGCTGGGCCTCCTTTCTTCTTCTTTGCTTTCAGCGCTTCGGTGCGGGCGGCGGCGGCAGCGTCAGACAGGCGCACCGCCACCCTGTCGGGCAGACGCAGATCGATGATGGTAATGTCACGGGTGAGAAGCTGCTTGTCGCGATCGAGCGACACCAAATGCATCATGGCGTCCTCGAAGCCGTTTTCCGGTAGGCGCACATCAATGCCATTGGTCATCTTGAGGGTCCAGCGCCGGTCGGCCACGCGGATGGCGGCGCGCACCTTGTCTTTCAGGTCCGGCAGGCGGGCGAGGGCGTCGACGATCTCCTCCACCTTGTCCTGAGCGCCTTCGCCCACAACGATGGGCAGATGCACATAGCGCGGATCATCGGAATAGGGGGCAATGGGCGTACCGTCGCGGGCGATGACCTTGATCTCGCCATTGATCTGCCAGAGCGCATAGGCCTGCCGCTCGGTGATGGCGATCTCGATCCGGTCCGGAAACAGCTTGCGCACGCTGGCGGACTGGATCCACGGCATGGCCTCCAGCCGGTTGCGCATGTCATCGGCATTGACGAACAGGATGGAGGTGGACGACTTGATGCCGGCCGTCTTCAGAATATCCTGCGGGGTGACATGATTGTAGCCGGCCAGCTTGACTTCCTTCACTTGGAAGCCAGCGGCATTGGCCACGGCATCGGCCATGTCGAGGCCGATGGTCTTGGTGTCTTCGACATGGCCGCCCAGCGCGACGCCGAGGGCCACAAAACCGCCAATGACGGCGGTGGTGAGCAGCCCGGTGCCATGGCGGCCCAGACGCGAGCCGGAAAGACGCACGGTGAGCCGGCGCAGCAACAGCGCGGAGCGGCTGGCGGGGCGGGGTTCTGGCGGCAGGCGCTTGTGGCGGCCGGGGGGGATATGGCCCGACGCAGGGCGCTGGGCCTTCTGTGCCGGGCGGGATGCCCCTTCCGGCATCCGCTGGGGCGCGCCGGAGTGCACCCCATAAGCTGCACCATGAGGCGACGCCCCGTGAGGCGGCTTCCGCCCCGGTGCAGTTCGCCGGGGGTCTACCGATCCAGGGAAGCGTCCTCCACCATCCATGTCACAAGCTCGCCGAATGAAATGCCCGCATGGGCTGCCAAATCTGGCACCAGCGAGGTCTCCGTCATGCCGGGCTGGGTGTTCACTTCCAGGCAGATGAGGCCGGAGCCATCAGTTCTGGACGGGTCGAAGCGGAAATCCGACCGGGACACCCCCCGGCACCCGAGAGCTCGGTGCGCCGTTAGGCTTAACATCCGCACTTTCTCGTAAACGTCAGGTAAAATACGGGCCGGAAGAATGTGACGAGAGCCGCCGGGCGCATATTTGCTCTCGAAATCATAGAAGGGCTGTGTGGCCTCAATCTCGATGACACCAAGGGCCTGATCGCCCAGAACGGCACAGGTGAGCTCAAGGCCGGGAATGAATTCTTCCACAAGAAGTGTTTCGCCGAAGGTCCAGTCCTCCCGCGTCAGCTCCTGCGGCGGGTGCGCCTGCCCCTCGCGTACGATGAACACGCCGAAGCTGGAGCCTTCCGCCACGGGCTTGAGCACATAGGGCGGGGCCATCATATGGCCCTTGGCTGCCTCGAGGCGGGAAACCGTGCGGCCTTCGGCCACCGGCACGCCGGCAGCGGCCAGCGCGATGCGCGCCTGCGCCTTGTCCATGGCCAGTGCCGAGGCCAGCACGCCGGAATGGGAATAGGGAATTTGCAGAATTTCGAGGACACCCTGAATGACGCCATCCTCGCCGGGCGTGCCATGCAGCACATTCAGCGCCACATCCGGCTTCAGGCGGGTGAGGACCTCGGCGATATCCCGGCCCACATCCACGCGGGTCACCTGATAGCCTGCGGTTTCCAGCGCGGCCGCGCAGGCCGCACCTGAACGAAGGGAGACGCCCCTCTCCGAGGACCAGCCGCCCATCAGCACTGCCACATGTCTGGCCATTTGCGCTTTCCTGCTCTTGATCTGTCGCGACTGATGCGCCGCGTAAAAAGAACCGCACAGCTGCGGTCACCCCAGCATGGCCGACCAGCCTTGCGCTTTTGCTAATGCCGTGACGATGCGGCAGAAGAAGCTTCTGCGCCAGCATGTGCAGGCCAGAGCCATGGCAGTGGCGGTACTGGCGCGCCGGCCCTTCAGGGCAGGGGGCATCAGCCTTTCAGAGAAGGGGCTCAGCCTTGTAGCGGCAGGCCGATGCGGCGGATTTCCCAGCGCAGTTCAATGCCGGATTGCGCGCGCACGCGCCGGCGCACCTCTTCTCCCAGCCCTTCAATATCGGCAGCGGTGGCGCCACCCAGATTGACCAGAAAATTCGTATGCAGCTCGGAAACCTGCGCCCCGCCCATGGTGAGGCCCCGACATCCGGCGGCATCCACCAGTTTCCAGGCGCTGGTGCCGGGCGGATTGGCGAAGGTGGACCCGCCGGTACGGCTCTTGACCGGCTGGGTGGCCTCTCGGTTCTGGGTGATGCGGCTCATCTCTTCGGTGATGGCGGCGGCATCGCCCGGCGTGCCGCGAAATACCGCGCGGGTAAAGATGACATCATCCGGCACACTGCAGTGACGATAGGAAAAGCCCATATCCGCATGGGTGAAGCGCAGGGGCGCACCTGTGCGGGAGAGGCCGTGCGTTTCTACCAGAATGTCCTTCACCTCACCCCCATAGGCCCCGCCATTCATGCGCAGGGCCCCGCCAATGGCGCCGGGAATGCCGCGCAGGAAGGAAAAGCCGGTCAGCCCGGCTTCGGCGGCGGCGCGGGCCACCTTCACATCGGCCGCGCCTGCGCCGGCGGTGATGGTGTCGCCCTCAACCGTGATATCGCCGAACGCCTTGCCCAGACGAATCACCAGCCCCGGCACGCCGCCATCACGCACGATGAGATTGGAGCACAGACCGATGGGGGTGATGGGCATGTCGGCCGGCAGATGCGCAAGCAGCAGAGCGAGATCATCGCTGTCGGCCGGCTCGAACAGCAATTGTGCCGGGCCGCCGACGCGGAACCATGTGAGCGAGGCCAGCGGTGCATTGGCTCTCAACGTGCCGCGCAGCCCGGGCAGGGCGGCTTTCAATGCCGGTGCCAGATCGGCAAAGGGGGCGGGCTGAGATGTGTCTGCGCGGCGTGGGGCCTCGGTCATGGTGGCCTCGATTCTGGAACGTGCCGGTGCTGGAACATGTCCATTTTGAGCATGTCCATTCTGGAGCGTGTCCGTGGGGGGGTCCGGCAAAAGCCTCTCCCACATGGCGGCTTCAAGGGCAAGGCATGTTGGGGCAGACAGCAAAAGGTTGGAGCGGACCAGTGGTAAAATACCGGCCCGCGCCCTGTATTTTCAGATGCGGTCCAGCGCCTGGGTGAGGTCCGCGATCAGGTCATCCGGGTGCTCCAGCCCCACGGAGAAGCGCATCAGCCCGTCGCTGATGCCCATTTCGGCGCGTGCCTCAGGGGTGAAACGCTGGTGGGTTGTGGTGGCCGGATGGGTGATCAGGCTCTTGGTGTCGCCCAGATTGTTGGAGATGCGGATAATTCTGAGCGCATTCATGAAACGGAAGGCTTCTTTCTTGCCGCCCTTCAGCGCAAAAGTCACCAGCGTGCCGCCACCGGACATCTGCCGCCGTGCCAGTTCCACCTGCGGATGGTCGGTGCGGAAGGGATAGAGTGCCTTTTCCACGCGCGGATCTGCGGCCAGCACATCTGCTATCTTGGCCGCGCTCGCCTGCATCCGGTCCACACGCAGCGCGAGGGTTTCCAGCCCCTTCAGCATCACCCACGCATTGAAGGGTGAGATGGAGGGGCCGGTCTGGCGCAGATAGGTTTGCAGATGCTCATCCATGAAGGCGCGCGAGCACAGCACCATCCCGCCCAGACAGCGGCCCTGCCCATCCACATGCTTGGTGGTGGAATAGACCACTACATCCGCCCCCAGTTGCAAGGGGTGCTGAAGTAGCGGGGTGGCGAACACATTATCCATCACCAGTGTCGCGCCGACACTGTGGGCGATATCGGCCACGGCGCGGATATCGATGATATCCAGCGTTGGGTTGGTGGGGCTTTCCAGCAGGCATGTGCGGGTGTTGGGGCGGATATTGTTGCGCCAGGCATCAATATCGGTGCCATCCACGAGGGTGACCTCCACGCCGTAACGTGGCAGCAGTTCATCCAGAATCCAGCGGCTGGAGCCAAACAGCGCATGGGCCGCCAGC
This sequence comes from Xanthobacter sp., assembly GCA_050252035.1. Lineage (GTDB taxonomy): Bacteria > Pseudomonadota > Alphaproteobacteria > Rhizobiales > Xanthobacteraceae > Xanthobacter. The sequence continues at coordinate 65,049 of JBFWLR010000006.1, read as the reverse complement.
ACATGGTCTCCAGCAGAAACCTGGCACAGCAGGGCCGCATTCACCGCCGCCATGCCCGATGCCGTGGCGCGGGCGGCTTCCGCCCCCTCCAGCAGCGCCATGCGCTGCTCGAACATTTCCGTGGTGGGGTTGGCGTAGCGCGAATAGACGAAGCCGGTCTCATCGCCCTTGAAACGGGCCTCGCAGGATTCGGCGTTGTCATAGACAAAGCCCTGCGTCAGAAAGAGCGCTTCAGAGGTTTCGCCAAAGCCGGAGCGCAGCGTGCCGCCATGCACCAGCCGGGTTTCGGTGTGCAGGGTGGCGGGGTCCGCCGGAACGAAAGTGGATGCCTTGCGGGTGGAATCAGACGCCGAGGACATGGGTGCCTCCATTGGAGGCCGGCTCTGCAGGCCCTTGCTTGATGACGTCAAACGACGCATATGCAGGGAACCCGCTCACCGGCCTTTTAGCTCATGTATATCTTTAACGTGGCAGCAAGCCGGCCGGCCCAAATTCACCACGAGCAGGGTCAGATACGTCTGTCCTCTGGACGGCGTCAAGGGTTTCGTTCGATAAAACGAACGATGTGATCGGAAGAACGGTGAGGGACAGGTGATGGCAACGCGAGGGGCGGAAATTGCAAAGCCGGGAATTCTGCCGGCTGAGGCTATAGCGGCCCTGAAGGAAGGGGGCGAGATCACCTGTCGCCGGGCGCTGGATGACGATCAGATTCAGCCGGCCAGCCTGGATCTGCGTCTGGGCCGCACGGCCTGGCGTATCCGCGCCAGCTTCCTGCCGGGTGAAGGCATTCCGGTGAAGACCCGCCTGCAGGATCTGGCTCTTCACCAACTCGATCTTTCCGGGGGGGCGGTGCTGGAAACCGGCTGCGTTTACCTGGTGGAACTGTCCGAACGCATGAAGCTGCCGGTGGATCTGGCTGCGGCGGCCAACCCCAAGAGCTCCACCGGCCGGTTGGATGTGTTCGTCCGCGTGATCACGGATGGCGCGCGGGCCTTTGACACGATCCCGGCGGGCTACAAGGGCCCGCTCTATCTGGAAATTTCCCCGCGCACCTTCCCCATTCTGGTGCGCACCGGCTCGCGCCTCTCGCAGGTGCGCTTTCGCCGGGGCGTGGCGCGGCTGAGCGATCTGGAATTGCTGAACCTGCAATCCGCCGAGCGCCTCGTGGATTCCGACAAGCCGGATGTCGCCGCCGGCGGCATTGCGCTGGGGGTGGATCTGGCCGGCGATGCCTGGGGCGGGCTACAGGGCTTCCGCGCCAAGCGCCATGGCGGTGTGGTGGACGTGGACCGGGCCGGTGTGCTGGATGTCGAGGATTTCTGGGAGCCCATCCGCGTGCGCCCCGGCACCACCGGGCAACTCGTTCTGGACCCGGACGCCTTCTATATTCTGGCGTCGCGCGAATGCGTGCATGTGCCGCCGGATTATGCCGCCGAAATGGTGCCCTTCGATCCGCTGGTGGGCGAGTTCCGCGTACATTATGCGGGCTTCTTCGATCCCGGATTTGGCCATGCGGGGGCCGGTGGCCATGGCGCGCGGGCGGTGCTCGAGGTGCGCTCCCGCGAGGTGCCCTTCATTCTGGAACATGGGCAGACGGTGGGCCGTCTCGTCTATGAGCGCATGGCGACGCGCCCGTGCGCGCTCTATGGCGCGGAACTGCATTCCCATTATCAGGGGCAGGGGCTGAAGCTCTCCAAACACTTCAAGGCCGTCGGCTGAGGCGCCATGAACTGAGACGGCGCTAGTGTCGCCGCGCCGGCCGGTCAGCGTTGATGGTGTGCTCGCGTTTCCAGGGGGTCTGGTCGCGCAGGCTTACGCGCAGTTCGCGAAGGGGCCGCATGAGCGCATCCGAATAGGCCAGATAATCCGCCACCAGCGGCAGCGAGGCTTTGACCGAAGGATCATCCGCCATGCTGAGGGCGGTGGAAATGGCGGCGTCCAGCGCGGGAGCTGCCGCTGCTGCACCGCCCTGCGCGGCATCATGCAGGGGCTCTTCCAGCGCGGCGGCGCTTGCCAGTTCCAGCGCGGTGAGGGTGCGCGAGCGGGCGGCCTCCACCACCGGCAGTACCTCTTCCTTCACATCGGCGTCGGACAGCCGGTGAGCGGTATCCTCCAGCAGGGCGAGATAGGTCACCACCACATCCAGCGTGGAGATCAGGTTCACCACATCGCCTGCCGAATGGCCGAAAATATTCTCTGCCCCCAGTGTTGGCAGGCTCAGATCGAAGCCGCGCACCATCTGCGCCAGCGGGCCGACTGGCTCAGGTTGGCCGCGGCGGGGCCACCATGTGGCGAAGATATCCTGACCGCGCTTGAGAATGTTGTGCAGTTCCGGCCGCAACTGATCGGTGAGATAGACCGGCAGCACGAGGAAGGAGACCGCCAGCGCCACCGCCGCGCCGATAATGGTTTCATAGATGCGCGCGAGCATTCCTTCCGGGCCGAGGCCGGAAATGAGATATAGCCCCAGCACCACGGAAAAGCCGACGGCTGCTGAGGCGACATCGTATCGGTCCTTCTGGGTGATGATGGCGATGGTCTGCGCCGCCATGCAGGCCCCGGCCAGCAGCCAGACATATTCTCCCAGGCTGAGAAACACCGCCATGCCCAGCAGCACGCCCACCAGCGTGCCCAGCGTGCGATAGCGCACCCGCATATAGGTTTCGCCCACGCTGTTACCGAGCACGAACATCACCGTCATCGTCGCCCAATAGGCGTGATCCAGGCCGAAGATGAAATCCAGCCCGGTGGTGAAACTGGTGGCGACCAGCCCTTGAATGGCCACCTTGAGCGGGTCGGACAAGGTGCGCCGTCCATCTGCTCCCGTGATCAGAAGCGGGGTGGGCTCAAGAGGCGTGCGCCCGGAGCGGTTATCGGTTGCGAAGAGAAACCGCCTGTTCTGCATGGCGCTGATGGCGTCGACCACCAGCACCAGCCGCTCGAAAGCCGTGAGGGCGCGCAGCAGGGCAAAACGGGTTTCGGCCGGCAGATCCGGGCAGAAGGCGCTTTCGCGCAGTCGTTCGAGGGCGCGCGCAAAACGTTCTTGGCCGGGTAGATCATGCCTGTCCAGATCCTCTAGCCGGCGTGCCAGATAATCCGTTGCAGAGGCGAAGGGGCGCCGCCAGGACGTGGGGGAGGTGTTGCGGTCTCCGAGAATGGGGAGTTGCTCGGCCCCCGGCGTATCTGGCACACAACCGGCGAGCAGTTCCACCGCGACACGCAAGCGATAGAGTTTGGCGCGCAGCGCCTCGAATGTATCCTGTGCCTGCGGCGCTTCGGCGATGGCATTGGCCAGAGCAGCCCACACTTGCCCCCGCAAGGCTTCCACGGGAAGGGCCGCGGTATCCGGAAAAGGGCGGCCTTCACGCACGGACTCGGACATTTCACGCAGATAGGCGGCCACGGCGGCCTGCATATTGTGCGTGGAATCCAGATAGGCATCCACGGCAGAAGGTCGCCAGGGAGACAGGCGGATGAGCGCTGCCACCAGCGCACCCTGACAGAAGGCAGCCATGAGCCAGAGCGCCTCCTGATGGGTAGGCTGCAGCACGGTGCCGACTGTCGCCACCATGATGAGTGACAGCCCCAGCCGCTGGCCGGACATGCCCCAGCGCCGTAACAGAAGGGCGATGACCGAAAGGGGAATGAGCAGCAGCTTCTGGAGCAGCTCATTGGTTGCTCCAGAACCCGGCCCGATCAGCGCCAGCACCAGCAGAAAAACCAGCGCCACGCTGAACACGCGAGCCATGCTGCGCGCTTCCGCCAGCCGGCTTGCGCCGGGCGTGAAGGAAATCATGGCCAGAACACCTGCGCCTGCCATCAGCGGAAAGGTGATGGCCATGGCGGGAACGAACAATGCCGCCGTGAGGGAGCCCGTGCCTATGACGATGAGAAAGCACAGCGCCAGATGCACCGCGCGTGCCGTATCCACCCCACCCGGATCATGATGGGCGCGCCACACCGCAAGCCGTTCCAGCAGGGGGCGTCGCTGGGAGAAAGTCACCTTTGGCGGGTGCAGGGGCATGACGGCGGGTCACCTTTACGGGGCCTGGGCATGTCTTGGGCATCATGTCTGTGGCACGCGCCCTTCATGCGCCTCTCGGGTGAGAAGGCTGGTGGGGCATGTGCCATGGCACCATGAAAAGGCAGCGATATGGCCGTGGCAAGGGGTGGGTGAGAGAAGAGTGTAGATAACAGAGGGGTTTGAGGTGTCCTCCGAGGAGCCTCGCGCAAGACAGGTCTGCATGATAGGCGCACGAAATACCGGGCAGGGGCGCGCATCTGCGGCGGGCTTTCCGCTTCGCGATCCGCGGGGGCGATTGGTCGCCTTCCTGCCAGCTCTGGCCGCTTTGGCTTCAAACTTGCCACCATATGTTCTAAGCGGGGGTATCCGGTACGCAGGTATCGTATGGAGCCGTTCAGACGCAGGCAGGGGGGAGGCATTCATGCCGAACGAAAAAACCGCACGGGTGGCAGAGCTCTATGCTGCGCGCCTTGCGGCGGGAGATATCAGCTCGGACCCTGCACAGGCGGCGGTGGTGAAGGAATTCGCCCGGCTGGAGCTGGAGTTGCGTCAGCATGTGATGGCGCAGAAAAGTTCGGCTCTGGGCTGGCTGTTCCAGCGCAAGAACACCGCAGAATCGCCGCGTGGCCTCTATATTTATGGCGAGGTCGGTCGCGGCAAATCCATGCTGATGGATCTGTTTTTCGAATCCCTGCCGGACAAGAGCAAGCGCCGCGCCCATTTCCATGCCTTCATGGGGGATGTGCATGAACGCATCTTCCGCGAGCGCGAGGCGCAGAAGACCAAGCCGCGCAAGAATGCAGACCCCATCGCCGTGGTGGCGGCAGAACTGGCGAGCGAAGCCAAGGTACTGTGCTTCGATGAGTTCTCCGTGACGGATATCGCCGACGCGATGATTCTCGGCCGGCTCTTTGAAAAGCTGTTCGCCGATGGCGTGGTGGTGGTGACCACCTCCAATGTCGCACCCAAGAATCTTTATGCCGGCGGGCTCAATCGCGCGCTCTTCCTGCCCTTCATCGACATGATCCGTGAGCGAATGAAGGTTCTGAACCTTGATTCCCCTACTGATTACCGCATGGAAAAGCTTGAAGGCGTCAGCACCTGGTATTGCCCGCTGGGGCAGGAGGCCGATGCTGCGGTTGAGGCAGCCTGGGCGCGGATTGTCGGGCCGCTGGGCTCCACGCCGGGGGAATTGCAACTGAAGGGCCGCACGCTGAAAGTGCCGCAGATGGGCCATGGGGCGGCGCGCTTTTCATTCTCTGATCTGTGTGAGAAGCCGCTGGGGCCGAACCCGGATTATCTCACCATTGCCCGCCAGTTCCACACCGTGGTGCTGGAGCATATTCCGGTGATGCGACCTGAGCAGCGCAATGAGGCCAAGCGCTTCATCTCGCTGATCGACACGCTGTATGATGCCAATGTGAAGCTGGTGGCCTCGGCCGAGGTCATGCCGGATGACCTGTATGTGGGGGCCGATGGCACTGAGGCTTTTGAATTCGCCCGCACGGTTTCGCGCCTGACGGAAATGCGCTCGGAGGAATATATGGCCCGCCCCCATGGCCATGGCCGGCAGGATTCCGTATTGCCGGGTGAAAAGCCGGTTCAGCTGAAGAGCTGAAAAAGGGGGCGGTGAACCCGCCCCCTCTTCATTTTCGGGATGTGCCCTGCCGGATGCGTGCGCATCAGTTGAGCAGGTAGGATTCCATGGAATCGTCCAGCGCTTCCTTCCAGCTTGTATGGTGCCGGGGCGCCATGGTGCCGGTGATGACCGATTTGTAGCTGTTGTTGCGGAAGTTCATGATGTCCTCGGCTTTGTGCTTTTTCCAGGCATAGAAAGCCTCGCACGCGCCATCGACATCAAAGGCCGGATAATCGGTTTCGGCGATCAGCTCTTTCACATAATCGCCCTGATACTTGATGGCGTATTTCACGTCATCGGAGACTTCCTCACGGGCCTCGCGCTCCCGCACGTCTGCTAGAAGCACTTCCTCCTCAGCGGGGATGCGGATGCGCCCCATGATGACATCACGCACATACCAAGCCTGGGCGTCGAACATGTTGAAGGTGAACCACTGGTCCTGCATGCCCAGATAGAACAGCTTCGTATTGTTCACCCACACCACGCCCTTGTAGAGATCGGCGGTGGCCAGACGGTTGGCCGTCTTCAGACGCAGATCATCAGGAAGGAAGGGGAAATAGTGCTTGTAGCCGGTGCACAAAATAATGGCATCGACATCCTTGCGGCTTCCATCCCTGAAGATTGCCGTCTTACCCTCAACCTTCACAAGGGCGGGCTTTTCTTCCCAGTTCTCGGGCCAGTTGAAGCCCATGGGCGCGGACCGGTAGCAGGAGGTGACGCTGCGCGCCCCATATTTCCAGCACTGGGAGCCGACATCCTCGGCTGAATAGGACGAGCCCATAATGAGCACATCCTGCCCCTCGAACTCACGGGCATCGCGGAAATCATGGGCGTGAACAATGCGGCCATTGAAGGTGTCGAAGCCTTCATATTCGGGCACATTGGGAGTGGAGAAATGGCCGGAGGCGATAATCACATGGTCGAACCGCTCCTTGTAGACGCGGTCTTCGACAAGATCATGCACGGTGACGGTGAAATCGTCAGCGTCCTTGTCATACTCCACGAAACGGACAACGGTGGAGAAGCGGATCTTGTCGCGGACACCGGCCTTGAGCACCCGGCCTTCGATATAATCGAACATCACGGCGCGGGGTGGGTAGGACGCAATCTGCTTGCCGAAATGTTCCTCGAAGGAATAATCGGCGAACTCAAGACCTTCCTTCGGGCCATTGGTCCACAGATAACGATACATGGAGCAATGAACTGGCTCTCCATTCTCATCAAGCCCTGTTCGCCATGTATAGTTCCACAATCCGCCCCAGTTGGATTGCTTTTCGAAACAGACAACCTCCGGAACATCTGCGCCCTTCTCGGCGGCAGACTGGAAAGCTCGCAATTGCGCAAGCCCCGAAGGTCCGGCACCGATGATAGCAACGCGTTTCGTCATATGCTGCATTCTCCTTCTGTGGTGTGGACCGATTTTCAGAATTGGTATCTCAGATATATACCAGTTGTGATGACAAGAACCAGACCATTCCGTTTTTTTCTCCTTCAGCTCATCATTCCGTACCGGCAGGGTCTGCGGCGAATGGTCGGTCAATACACACTTTTCAAGAATAGATTTTGAGGTTTAGCGTGGCGGATACTTCTTTTTCTCAGCGTATTGCTGTAATGGGTGTTTTGCCGAAATTCCGCGTAAAATCGCCAGCTGTGCTGCATGTCGGCTTTCTCGCGCCGCTCTCCGGGCCGGAATCATGCTGGGGCGGGCCGGGGCTGGATGGCTGCCGAATCTGGGTGGACTGGATCAATGCCCATGGCGGGCTGATGGTGGCCGGCCGGCGTCGCCGGGTGGAACTGGTGGTGCATGACAGCGCCCTTTCGCCGGAAAGTACCCTGGCCGCCGCCCGCGACATGGTGGAGCAGCATGGCGTATCACTGGTGCTGACGCTCGGCGGTGACAGCTTCGCCCCAGCCATGTCGTGGCTGATGGCGCGGCGCATTCTGGTCGCGACCCTTCTGCCGTCGGATCTGTCGCCCGATACGCCCAGCCTCATCGCACCCGTGGAGATTCACCCGCTCTATAATGTGACCGGGGTGGACTGGATGGCCCGCAATCATCCTTCCGCCCGGCGGGTGGCCCTGTGCAGTCAGGAAGACAGGATGGGCCAGCCCTCTCTCGCCATCTACCGCGCCGCCTTCGAGGCGGCCGGGCGTCAGGTCGTGAAAGAGGTGCGCTATGCCCCGGATGATACCGATATGGACGCCATTGTGCGCGCCATGCTGGCGGAAAAGCCGGATCTGTTGTGCTGGTGCACCTCACCCAGCCCCATGGTGCAGGCGCTGACACAGGCAGCCTGGGCGCAGGGGTATCGTGGCCCGATTCTCTCCAGCACAGCCGATCATTATCCGCAGATGTTGGCGCAGACCTCGCAGGCCTTCATGGCAGATTTCATCTTCCAGTTTCCGGATTTTGATGATCCCCTGCTGGCGGATGCGCCTTTCTTCTTCAGCAGCCCGAAAACCTTCTTCGAGGATTACAATGCCCGTTTCCCTGGGGCCTGGACAGCCGTGAGCTGGGAATATGCCGCCATTCTGGACCTGTGGCACAATGCGGTTGAAAATGCGGACAGCACGGCCCCGGCCACGGTTCTGGCAGCCATGAAGCGCCGGCAGCTCATTCCCCACGCCTTCGGGGCCGCCCGGTGGTGGGGCGCGGAGATTTTCGGCATCGACAATGCGCTGGTCGGCCGCTGGCCGGTGGTGGGGCTGTGCGAGGGGCGCGCGCGCATTCTGGAGTTTGGTTCCGTGCTGGACTGGCTGGAGCAGCATGGGCCTCTGTTACGCCATCATATGGAGCAACTGGGCCTGTTGTGGGCGCAACGCCTGACCCCGCGCCAGACTGTGCGCCGACCTTCCAGATAGTGCGCCTGTCCTTAGGCCGGCGCACCCGCAGGCCGCATGCTCGTCATGAGCGCCGCTGAATAAATGTGACTTCAGTCTTCCTGCAACAGGAATTTCTGATCCTCGATCAGGGCCAGTTTCATGAATTCGCTGGCCTCGGCGATATCGCGCGCGGCGATGGCGTTGAACAGCGCATTATAGGTGTTCTGCCGGGCCTCAATCCGTCGGGGTGTGAGATGCCGGCGATACATGGCCGTACGGAAGGCCTGCCGGCAGGTGTCGATCACGAGATTGTAGCAGGCGATCAGAAGGGGGTTGCCCGTGCCGGCCGCGATCTGGCGGTGGAATTCCTCTTCCAGCCGCATGAAGGCCACGGCATCGGTGTGCTCGGCCTCCATGTCCGAAAGCGTCCCGCCAAGGGACTCGATCTGCCGGGGTGACATGTGAATGATGGCGAGGCGCACCATTTCCGGTTCCAGCATCCCGCGAACGACCTGAAGCTGGAGCGGGCCGGTTTCTGCGGCCACGGGGCTGAGGGCCTCGCTCTCACCTTCCGGATCATAGGTGACGAATGAGCCGGAGCCGGCCCGGCGGCGGATCATGCCGCGGGTTTCCAACTGGTCCAGCGCCTCACGCACCGTGTTGCGCGCCACGCCCAGCTCCTGCGCCAGCGCGCGCTCGGAAGGCAGGCGTTCATCCGTGCCATATTCCTGCGAGACGATACGCATGGTGAGCGTATCGACCACATATTGCACGGTGGAGCCCACCCCGGCGTCATGGGCCGGGGGCTGGATAGAGGGCAGAGCGGGGCGTGATGGCGTGTTCACGGTGCTGGCTCCAGCTCAGCCCATGCGTTCGGAGGCGTAGCCGCCGGGGCTGGCGGGGAACACCACCGTGCGGTCTCCATTCAGGAAGACGCGATGATGGATATGGGCATGAATGGCCCGTGCCAGCACCTGCGCCTCCACATCACGGCCGATGGAGACATAATCCGCTGCATTCTGGGCATGGGTCACACGCGCCACTTCCTGCTCGATGATGGGGCCTTCATCGAGATCGGCCGTCACATAATGGGCGGTGGCGCCAATCAGCTTCACGCCGCGGCGATAGGCCTGCTTGTAGGGGTTGGCCCCCTTGAAGCTGGGCAGGAAGGAATGATGGATATTGATGATGCGGCCGGACATGACCTGACACATCGCATCCGACAGGATTTGCATGTAACGCGCCAGAACGATGAGCTCCGCACCGGTCTGTTCCACCACTTCCATGATGCGCGCCTCGGCCTCCGGTTTGTTGGCCTTGGTGACATTGATGTAGAAGAAGGGAATATCGTGGTTCACCACCAGCTTCTGGTAATCCAGATGGTTGGAGACAACGGCCACGATATCGATCGGCAGCGCGCCGATCTTCCAGCGATACAGCAGATCATTCAGGCAGTGGCCGAAGCGCGACACCATGATGACCACCTTCATGCGCTTGGCGCTGTCATGGAAGGCATGAGTCATGTTGAGCGGCGCGCCAACCTCTGCAAAGCCCTCCTCAATCTCCTTCAGCGCCACGCCTTCCTGAGAGTTGAAGCCCACACGCATGAAGAAACGGCCGGTATCGGCATCGTCGAATTGGGCGCTGTCGACGATGTTGCAGCCCTTGGAGGCCAGATAAGTGGAAATCGCTGAAACAATGCCCCGGCGGGCCGGGCAGGTGACAGTGAGAACAGACTGGCTCATCGGTGAAATCCTGGGCGACATTCGGAGCGAAATTCAGGGCGCGTATTCAGCAGGCACGAGGGCTCTTATGGCGGGCAGTCGGTCGTTCTGCCAGCCATAAAAGCGGAAAAGGCAGGCTTGAGAGGCCATCGGGTTTTTGCGGGTGTGACATGGGAGGGGATAGCTCTGGAGAATGCCTCTCACCATGCCCCCATGTCATCTGCCCCTATCATGCCATTGCGAGGTAGATCAGCAGAAGGCAGATGAGCCCGAGAAAGCCGAAGGAGATATAGGTGTTTCTCTTCTGCTCCGCCTCGCGCTTTGCGTTGAGCGCATGCTGTTCGGCCTGCGCCTTCTTCTCGCGCCGCACCTGTTCTTCGCGTCCGGTCTCATCCTTGCGCATCTGGTCGGCACGCAGCCATTCCGTGAGGGCGGCGAGATGTTCGCTCAGTTCGCTATGCTGTGCTTCCAGATGCAGTTGCTGGGAGAGCGCCTCCCACACATGCTGCAATTCCGGGCTTGCAGCCTTGATGGGGTTGCGCTGGTGGAAGCCGGCGTTGAATAACAGCCCGCGCTCATGCACGAAGCGGATGGTCTCATGGGTGCCGCTGTCATCCATGCGATGCTGGATTGCGGCCTGACGCAGGGCATGAAGGGTGGAGGTGATGGCTTCCAGATAGGCCATGGCCAGCATCTGGGCGGCGAAGATTCGCAGGAACTGGTCAGCATTGCCGGAAATATAGCCGAAAGCGCCATTGTCCGAGACGAAGATGCTATTGGCCGCTGTCTCGCGCACACTGGCGCGCGGCAGGGTGTTGGCGCCGCGCGTGAATTGCGCAACCTTCAGCATCTGCTCTTCAATGTTGAAATCCGCAGTGCCGGATGTGCGAATGAAAATGCCCTTGGAAGACTGCGGCGGATTAATGCGCGCCGTTTCTCCATTTGCGGGCTCGTAGAAAGTTGCGCGCCAACTGCTTTCAAAGGGCGTGCCCTCAAAAAAGGTGGCGAAGATATCGTCGCTTTCCAGATCATGCCGGAACAGGCTGCTATGCGTGATGGCATCGGAAAAGAAGGTGACGCCCGCGCCGTTGATCTGAAATTCCTCGGAGTTCTGAGGAATCTGAACGGTCTCGCATTTTGCAATTCGAACATAAAAGGGCTGAGGTTCCATGACCTGTCCGCATCTGTTCGGCCGTCGCCGGAGGGAAAAACGGGTGCATATCCATAAGGTTCATGACCATGCACCCGAATGGTATGCGTGCTTGCCAGCCAAGTTGCAAGCTGAAGACCGGCAGGGCCGGCATATCCTGCGGCCTGATGTTGCGCGATAGAAGCTTGGAAGAGCGGGGGAATTGACGCGTTTCCACAGGGCTGGACTATTCTGGCCGGCCTGTAAAACAAAAGCCCCCGCCACGGGTTGTGGCGGGGGCAAAGCTTGGCCTGTCGAAGCAGGGTCATGATTTATGAAGGGGTCAGCGTGGAAGGGTGCTTTCGCCCATCAGCGCGGTGTCGATCGCATGGGCCGCCTGACGTCCCTCACGAATGGCCCACACCACCAGAGACTGGCCGCGACGCATGTCGCCGGCGACATAGAGTTTGGGGGTAGAGGTAGCATAGGACATGTCATCGGCAACCACATTGCCACGCTTGTCCAATGCCACGCCACCTTCTGCCAGCATGCCTTCGTGCACAGGGTGGGCGAAGCCGATGGCTAGGAAGACCAGATCAGCACGCAGAATAAATTCTGTTCCCGGAATGGGCTGGCGCTTGGCATCCACGCGTGCGCATTTCACACCGGTCACGCGGCCATTACGGCCCTCAATGCCCAGTGTGGCGCAGGCAAACTCACGCTCGGCGCCCTCGGCCTGCGAGGACGAGGTGCGGAACTTGGTGGGCCAATAGGGCCAGGTGGCCAGCTTGTCTTCCTTCACCGGCGGCACCGGGCGGATATCAAGCTGGGTGACGGACAGCGCCCCCTGACGGAAGGCCGTGCCCACGCAGTCCGAGGCGGTATCGCCGCCGCCCACCACGACAACGCGCTTGCCATCGGCCAGAATGGGCAGATCCTGCACCTCTTCACCGCCATTGCGACGGTTCTGCTGCACCAGATAGGGCATGGCGTAATGCACGCCCTCCAGCTCCTGCCCAGGCAATGCGGGGTTGCGCGGTGCTTCCGAACCGCCGGCCATCAGCACAGCGTCATGCTTGTCCAGCAGGTCCTGAAGCGGCGTGTTGACGCTCACATTCACTCCATAATGGAAGATGACACCCTCAGCTTCCATCTGTTCGACGCGACGGTCGATGAGGTGCTTTTCCATCTTGAAGTCGGGAATGCCATAGCGCAGCAGGCCGCCCGCCTTGGGCTCACGCTCATACAGATGTACCTCGTGGCCGGCGCGGGCAAGCTGCTGGGCCGCCGCCATGCCGGCCGGTCCGGAGCCGATGACAGCCACGCTCTTGCCGGTCTTTTCCTTGGCGGGTTCCGGCTTGATGAAGCCGGCCTTCCAAGCGCGATCGGCGATGGACTGTTCCACCGTCTTGATGGTGACGGGCATGTCCTCAAGGTTCAGCGTGCAGGCTTCCTCGCAGGGGGCGGGGCAGATGCGGCCGGTGAATTCGGGGAAGTTGTTGGTGGAGTGGAGATTGCGTGCCGCCTCTTCCCATTCACCATGATAGACCAGATCATTCCAGTCCGGGATTTGGTTGTGAATCGGGCAGCCGGTGGTGCCATGGCAGAAGGGAATGCCACAATCCATGCAGCGGGAGGCCTGCTCCACCACCTCGGATTGGGGCAGCGGCAGGGTGAACTCACGAAAGTGGCGGATACGGTCCGAAGCAGGCTGATACTTCTGCTCGCGCCGATCGATCTCCAGGAAGCCGGTGACCTTGCCCATGCGAAGAACCTCGCTGAGGGAGCCGGCGCAGCCTGCGCCAGGGCTCCTTAGGAATTTGAACAATGTGAGGGCCTTGCGGCGGCACAAGAACACCCGGTCTGGGTGGGGATCTGTTGCCTTGCCACCTTCCGCATGAGGCGGAAGCCCTCACCAGATCTGCCGGCAGTCTGCCACGAGGGTGTGGCAGACTGCCGATACTGTTGCTTACTCGGCGGCCTGGAGGCCCCGCAGTTTTTCCATTTCGCGCAGGGCGCGGCGATATTCCACCGGCATCACCTTCACGAAGCGGGAACGATACTCGGCCCAGTTGTCGAGGATCATCTGGCCCCGGGCCGAACCGGTATAGTGCACATGCTTGGCGATGAGCTGGTGCAGGCGCTCCTCATCATGGCGCGACATGTCGGAGTGGACATCGATGCGGCCCTTGAACTCCAGATCACCACCATGGTGGTGCAGGCGCTCTAGCAGGTCCTCTTCTTCTTCCACCGGCTCCAGATCGACCATGGAGAGGTTGCAGCGCTTGGCGAAGCTCTTGTCCTCGTCCAGCACATAAGCCACGCCGCCGGACATGCCCGCCGCGAAGTTGCGACCGGTGGGGCCGATCACCACGACCACGCCGCCCGTCATATATTCGCAGCCATGGTCACCGGTGCCTTCCACCACGGCAATGGCGCCGGAATTGCGCACCGCGAAGCGCTCGCCCGCCACACCGCGGAAGAAGCATTCACCTTCGGTTGCGCCATACATCACCGTATTGCCGACGATGATGGAGTTTTCCGGCACAATGGCGCTGTTCTGCGGGGGGCGCACAATGATGCGGCCGCCCGAGAGGCCCTTGCCCACATAGTCGTTCGCTTCGCCCACCAGGTCGAAGGTCACACCGGCGGCGAGGAAGGCGCCGAAGGCCTGACCGGCCGTGCCCTTGAGGGTGATGTGAATGGTGTCATCCTCAAGCCCCTCATGGCCATAGCGCTTGGCGACCTGGCCGGAAAGCATGGCGCCAGCCGAACGGTCCACCGAGCAGATGGAGGTCTCGATCTCGACCCGCTCGCCCTTTTCCAGCGCCGGCATGGCCTTCTCGATCAGGGTGCGGTCGAGCACCTTCTCAATGGGGTGATGCTGGCGCTCGGTGTGGCGAATGCCCACTTCGGGGCCCACATTGGCCTTCACAAACAGCTTGGAGAAGTCCAGCCCCTTGGCCTTCCAGTGGTTGATGGCATGCTGCTGATCCAGCACATCCACCCGTCCCACCATCTCATTGATGGTGCGGAAGCCGAGCTGAGCCATATATTCACGCACTTCTTCTGCAACGAAGAAGAAGTAGTTGATGACATGCTCCGGTGTGCCCTTGAAGCGCTTGCGCAGCACCGGGTCCTGGGTGGCCACGCCCACCGGGCAGGTGTTGAGATGGCACTTGCGCATCATGATGCAGCCCGCCGCGATGAGCGGGGCGGTGGAGAAGCCGAATTCGTCCGCTCCCAGCAGCGCGCCGATCACCACATCGCGGCCCGTGCGGAAGCCGCCATCCACCTGCAGCGCCACGCGGGAGCGCAGATGATTGGCCACCAGGGTCTGCTGGGTTTCAGCCAGACCCATCTCCCACGGAGAGCCAGCATGCTTGATGGAGGTGAGCGGGGATGCGCCCGTGCCGCCTTCAAAGCCGGAGATGGTGATATGATCGGCCCGCGCCTTAGCGACACCGGCGGCAACCGTGCCAACGCCCACTTCGGACACCAGCTTTACCGACACATCCGCATCGGGATTGACGTTCTTCAGATCATAGATGAGCTGCGCCAGATCCTCGATGGAATAGATGTCGTGGTGCGGCGGCGGGGAGATGAGGCCCACGCCCGGCGTGGAGTGGCGCACCTTGGCGATGACCGCATCCACCTTGTGGCCGGGCAACTGGCCGCCTTCACCGGGCTTGGCCCCCTGGGCTACCTTGATCTGCATCACGTCTGAATTGACGAGATACTCCGCCGTCACGCCGAAGCGACCGGATGCGATCTGCTTAATGGCGGACCGCATGGAATCGCCATTCGGCAGGGGCCTGAAGCGCTCGGATTCCTCGCCACCCTCGCCGGTGTTGGACTTGCCGCCAATGCGGTTCATCGCGATCGCCAGCGTGGTGTGCGCCTCGCGGGAGATGGAGCCAAACGACATGGCGCCTGTGGCGAAACGCTTCACGATCTCGGCTGCCGGCTCGACCTCATTGATGTCGATGGGCTCGTGGCCGATCTCTTCCGCTTCACGAATACGGAACAGGGAGCGCAGGGTCAGCAGCTGCTTGTCATGGGCGTTCACCGCGCTGGCGAAGGCGCGATACTGCTCCTTGGCATTGCCGCGCACGGCGTGCTGAAGCTGGGAGACCGTATCGGGAGACCAGGCATGGTCCTCGCCCCGCATGCGGAAGCCATATTCGCCGCCCACATCCAGCGCATTGCGATAGACCGGGGCATCGGAGAAGGCCAGCCGATGGCGACGCACGGTTTCTTCCGCGATTTCGGCCAGACCCACACCCTCAACAGTGGTGGCGGTGCCGAAGAAATAGCGGTTCACCAGCTCCGATGAGAGGCCCACGGCGTCAAAGATCTGCGCGCCGCAATAGGACTGATAGGTGGAAATGCCCATCTTGGACATCACCTTCAGCAGGCCCTTGTCGATCGCCTTGATGTAGCGCTTGACCACTTCCTTGGCGTCGACCTCTTCGGGAATGTCGTCACGCATGGCGACGAGCGTCTCGAAGGCGAGATAGGGGTTGATGGCTTCCGCGCCATAACCGGCCAGACAGGCGAAATGATGCACTTCGCGCGCCTCACCCGTTTCCACCACGAGGCCCACGGAGGTGCGCAGGCCCTTGCGGATCAGGTGATGGTGCACGGCCGCCGTGGCCAGAAGTGTCGGAATGTCGATGCGGTCCGGGCCGACCATGCGGTCCGACAGGATGATGATGTTGTAGCCACCATGCACCGCAGCTTCTGCTCGGTCACACAGATGCTCCAGCGCCTCTTCCATACCGGCCGCGCCCTTGTCGGCGGGATAGGTGATGTCGAGCGTCCGGGTGTCGAACCGCTCTTCCATCATGCCGATGGAACGGATCTTCTCCAGATCCTCATTGGTGAGGATGGGCTGGCGCACTTCCAGCCGCTTGCGCCGGGCCGTGCCTTCCAGATCAAAGATATTGGGGCGCGGGCCGATAAAGGAGACGAGGCTCATGACCAGTTCCTCGCGGATCGGGTCGATAGGCGGGTTCGTCACCTGTGCAAAATTCTGCTGGAAATAGGAATAGAGCAGCTTCGGCTTGTCGGAGAGCACGGAGACGGGGGTGTCCGTTCCCATGGAGCCGATGGCTTCCTGGCCGGTGATGGCCATGGGGGCCATGAGCAGCTTCAGGTCTTCCTGAGTGTAGCCGAAAGCCTGCTGGCGATCGAGCAGCGGCACGGAGGTCCGCACCGCGCGGGCATCCACCTCCTGCAGCTCTTCCAGCACCAGCTGGGTGCGCTTCAGCCATTCCTTGTAGGGATGGGCCTTGGCCAGCTCGATTTTCACTTCCTCGTCGGGCACGAGGCGGCCTTCCTCAAGGTCGACCAGAAGCATCTTGCCGGGCTGGAGACGCCACTTGGTAACGATCTTCTCCTCGGGGATGGTCAGCACGCCCATTTCGGAGGCCAGCACGATGGTGTCGTCGCTGGTCACCAGATAGCGGGCGGGGCGCAGGCCGTTGCGGTCCAGCGTGGCGACGATCTGGCGGCCATCGGTGGCGCAGATGGCCGCCGGGCCATCCCACGGTTCCATGAGGGAGGCGTGATACTGGTAGAAGGCGCGGCGCTCTTCATCCATCAGCGGATTGCCGGCCCAGGCCTCGGGCACCAGCATCATGGCTGCGTGGGGCAGCGGATAACCACCCTGCACCAGAAATTCCAGCGCATTGTCGAAGCAGGCGGTATCGGACTGGCCCTCATAGGAGATGGGCCAGAGCTTGGAAATATCCGCGCCCAGCAGTTCGGAATCCACCGAGGCCTGCCGCGCGGCCATCCAGTTCACATTGCCCCGCAGGGTGTTGATCTCGCCATTGTGCGCCACCATGCGATAGGGGTGGGCCAGCGGCCAGGCGGGGAAGGTGTTGGTGGAGAAGCGCTGATGCACCAGTGCCAGGGCGCTCTCGAAATCCGGATCATGCAGATCGGGATAATAGGCACCGAGCTGGTCGGCCAGGAACATGCCCTTGTAGACCAGCGTGCGGCAAGAGAGCGACACGGGATAATAATCCCCCGTGCGCGGGTCATGCGCATTGTAGATAAGGTTGGAAATAACCTTGCGCAGCACGAACAGACGACGCTCGAAGGTGTTTTCATCCGCCACGGATTCACCGCGGCCGATGAACACCTGCACATGGTCCGGCTCGGTGGGCAGCACGCTCACGCCGAGGGAGGAATTGTCGGTCGGCACATCGCGCCAGCCCAGCAGCACGAGATTCTCATCGGCAACCGCGCGTTCATAGGTTTCGCGGATGATCTGCTGGCCGGCCTTGTCGCGCGGCATGAAGATATGGCCGACAGCGTATTGGCCGGGTTCAGGCAGCTCGAAGCCGAGGCGTGCGGCTTCCTTGAGGAAGAATTTGTGCGGAATCTGCACCAGCATGCCCGCGCCGTCGCCCGCTCGCGGATCTGCGCCCACCGCGCCGCGATGCTCGAGATTCATGACGATCTTCAGACCGTCCTCAACGATGCGGTGAGACTTGCGGCCTTTGATATCGGCCACAAAGCCGACGCCGCAGGAATCCTTCTCCTGAGCCGGGTCGAACAGGCCGAACGGTGCCGGGCGGCCAGCAATGGTGGCGCCTTTGACGGCGGTGGCGGCGGATCGAGTCGCGTTTCCGTTCAGACCGTTGGTGCGATCTGTTCCTGCCATTTTGTCGTCTCTCTATGTTCATCCGGGCATGAAGGCGGCTGCCCCCACGATCCGGTGCCTGACCCGTCCCCCTGGCATGTTGTGCACATGCAGAGTGCGGGTTTCGTGAGCAATTTCCGTGCCACATAACCCCCAGCGCGCGAGATTCCACGTGGCGACTTCAGCCGCGTGGAAATTCCGAATTTTGGGGGATAGGGCAGGATGGCTTCCCTATCTCGTGGAACATGACAGAAAATACCGCCCGCGACAAGCATCTGGAAGGATGCAAAACAAGCGGACAGGGCAAAAATTTCGTGCAAGCGGTTTGCGGCGCAAGAAAAGTACCTCACAACATATTGTGACGTAATGGAGTTTCAGCATCGCCACATGGCTCGTGACCTGATGCTGTTTTTGCGCACAATGGGATGGAAAATGATTGTCTGGCGCGGCAGGGCTTCTCTGGCAGCTTATCGCCTTTGAGAAAGCCGGATGGCTGAGTGGGTGGCAGATGAGACTTTGTTGCTCTTTTATATGTTTAAATATTAGGCAAGTGCTCATGAAAAATGCATGCTGGCCTCTCCTCGGCGGCATTCTGGCTTTGAGCGGCGCTGTTCTGCTCCCTTCGGAACCAGTATCGGCCCAATATGGTGGCGCAGAAATCGGAGGTTTCATGACACCTCCTGGTGGAGCGGGGAGTCGTGCCGGGCGCATGTTGCAACCGGATGATGTGCTGGATCTGGTGAGCAATCTTGGCTACCGGAACATGTCCTGGCCTGCTCTGGTGGGGCGTTCTTATGCGCTCACGGCCATCATGGATGGTGCGCCCATGACCTTACGGGTGGATGCCTATAGCGGGCGGGTGGTGGATGTGCGCCCGCTGGAATATGGGCGTGGTCCGCGGGGCTATTATCCACCGGAGGCACCTCAGCCGGGTGCAGGGCGCAGTTCGACACGCGAATCTGCGTCCGCCCGTCCGCGTGTCGCACCATTGCCGCTGCCCCGCCCGGTTGAGGCGACCGCGCCATCGGGGCCACAGGCCGAGACGCTCGTCACTCCTGCTGTGCCGTCAGCCATGCCTGAGGGGGCTGTTGTTCCTGATGCCTCTGGGGTGCAACAGCCGGTGTCGCCGCAGGCTGAGCCACAACAGTCCGCGCCGGAACAGCCGGGCACCGGTCAGGTCGTTGCGCCTGATGCTGTGCCAGAACAGGCTGTCCCATCTTCTAAATCGCCATCCTCACCCGCGCCCACTTCTGTCACGCCGTCTGCGCCCATTGCGCCGGAAGGATCACGCGGGCAAGGTGCGAATGTGGGGGCAGGGGTCGGCGCAGCCACATCGAAGGGGGCCGCCGGAACAGCCTCCGTCCTCTCGCGTCCTCCGGTTCTGGAGACGCCAGAGGCGCAGTAGGCGATCCGGTTGTCTCGCAGGGAGATGAGCATGGTCTTCTGGGCGCCCATTTTGTTCTGGCTGGCAGCATTGCTGTGCACGGGGGTGGCTATTGCGCGCGCACCTGCGCCCCGGAGCCTTGATCTCATGGCGCAGAAGTTGCTGCGCTATATCGCGCTGTTTCCGGTCGGGCTTATGGGACTGTGGGCGGCTGTGGGCCATATCACCTTCCCGGAGCAGGCCGCCAGCGCCATTGGCTGGGCATCCAGCCCGTTCCAGTTCGAGGTGGGCGTGGCCAATCTCGGCATCGGCATGGCGGGAGTGATTGCCGCCTTCTCTACCAATTGGGGCTTCCGCGCGGCCGTGGCGGTGATGGTCTGCGGCTTTCTAGGCGGCGCGGGGGTGGGCCATCTGGTGCAGATTTCCGAAACCGGGAACATGGCCGCAGGCAATGCTGGCCCCATTCTCTATACGGACATGCTCACGCCACTTTCCCTGCTGGTATTACTGGCACTGACATTCCGGCGTGAGGACCAGGCGAACCATGACGGATGATGAGAGAAACCGCTTTTCTGCCCGTGCTTTGAGGTATGCGCGGGTGGGCGCGAATGTGGGCGGTGTCGCTGCGCGCATGGCCGGCAGCCGTCTTCTGGGCGGTTCAGCGGGGGGCGAGGCCAATGCCGCAGCCCTCGCCACGGCGCTGGGCGGGCTGAAGGGACCGCTGATGAAGGTGGCGCAACTCATGGCCACCGTGCCGGATGTTCTACCGCCCGAATATGCCGCCGAATTGCAGAAATTGCAGTCTGATGCGCCGCCCATGGGCTGGAGTTTCGTGAAGCGCCGCATGCGTGCCGAACTGGGACCGGACTGGGAGCAGTGCTTTTCCAGCTTTGAGCGCAAGCCGGCGGCTGCGGCCTCTCTGGGGCAGGTGCATCGCGCCGTGACGCTGGAGGGCGATCCGGTTGCGGTGAAACTGCAATATCCCGAAATGCAGGCCGCCGTGGAGGCGGACCTTAACCAGCTTGATTTTCTCTTTTCCCTGCATCGCCGGATGGATGGTGCGATTGATACGCGCGAGATTGCCCGCGAAATTGGTGAGCGGGTACGTGAGGAGCTGGATTACCGGCGCGAGGCGAAGCATGTCGCCCTTTACGCCCATATTCTGGCGCACGAACCCGGCGTGCGGGTGCCGCGCATTCATCCGGAATTGTCCACCGGTCGTCTGCTCACCATGGCGTGGCTGGAGGGGGAGAAAATCCTCGCCTTCAAGGAGCATGCGCTGGATGAGCGCAACCTGCTGGCGCGCGCCATGTTCACCGCCTGGTGGATGCCCTTCAGCCGGTTCGGCGTCATTCATGGAGATCCGCATCTGGGCAACTACACCGTATTCCGGGATGAGGTGGGTGCGCCGGGCGGCATCAATCTGCTGGATTATGGCTGCATCCGCATCTTTCCTCCGGCCTTTGTGGCCGGGGTGGTGGATCTGTATCGCGGCCTGCTGGACGGGGATGAGGCCCGCGTGGTGCATGCCTATGAGACATGGGGATTTGTGGGCCTGAAGCGCGAGCTGATCGAGGTGCTGAACATCTGGGCGCGCTTCATCTATGGCCCGCTGATGGATGACCGGGTGCGCACCATCGCTGATGGGGTGGAGCCGGGCCAGTATGGACGGGCGCAGGCGTTTGAGGTGCATAGCGCCTTGAAGAGGCTGGGGCCGGTGACAGTGCCACGCGAATTCGTCTTCATGGACAGGGCAGCCATCGGCCTTGGTGCAGTCTTCCTGCATCTGCGGGCGGAACTGAATTTCCACGCCCTGTTCGAGGCTGCAATCGAGGATTTCGAGGCGGTCGCGGTGGCGCAGCGCCAGCATGCGGCCTTGCAGATGGCCGGGCTGGCCTGAGTCCCGCCATTTGGCCTGTCGCGTTCGGGTGGGCCGATTTTGGGGCGCGCCTACAGGGCCTTGCCCTCAATCATCAGCGCGCCATCCTCGGTGCGCCGGGCCGGAAGAGGGGCGATCCGCCTTTGGAAGTGCACCATGAAGGCGGTGCCGAAAACCGGCATGATGAGATTGAGGATGGGGATCAGCAGCAGTGGTGCAATCAGCAGCCCGGCCAGAAACACCTGCGTGGCATGGGCCTGCCGCAGGGCGCGGGCCTCTTGCGGGGTGCGATAGCGCATCGCCACCATCTCGAAATATTCGCGGCTGAGCAGATAGGCATTGGCCACATAGAAGGCGATGAGATTCACACCCGGCACCAGAAGCAGCAGCAGGGCGCACAGATTGACCAGCAGTATGAGCCCGAAAAAGCGCAGGGAGAAGACCAGTTGCTTCCAGACGGGCTGGGCGACGCCGGGCGGGTCCTGTGGGTAGCTGTCTTGCTCCACCTTCTCGGCGACATCATCCAGATAGAGGCCGGCCACCAGCGCGGAGGTGGTGGGGACCAGATACAGCCCGCCAAACACCAGCCCCAGCCCGGAAATGACAGCCAGCGTCAGCTCGATCCAAGGATAGGAGGGCAGGTCGAGAAAATGCGCGATGGCCGAATGCAGCAGCAGGGCCAGCACGATCAGCAGCAACACCGCTAGACCGATGGACTTCAGCAACACATTGCGCAGCAATGGCGAGAAGGTCTGTTGCAGGGCGGTCAGGGCGTCTGAAAGCATCGGCATGTTCCGTTGAAAGCCCGCATGCGGGACCTCATGAAGATGGGATGTCTGGCTGCGGGGCTCAAGGGTTGTGCGCGACACCTTCAGCCACCCAGCTCCTCCTTCAGGATTTCCAGCCGCAGCCATTCTTCTTCCGCCGCTTCCAGTTCGCCATGAATGCGGGCGAGATCTGCGGAGGCCTTCTCGAATTTGGCCGGCTCGCGGCTATAGAGTTCCGGGTCCGCCATCAGCGTCTCCAGTTTTTCGGCCTGGACACGCAGCTTGTCCATGGTGACGGGCAGGGTCTTCAGCGCATGCTGTTCATGGAAGGAAAGGCGCTTCTTGTCCGCACCGCCTGCGGAAGAGGCGGGCGGGGTTGTCTGGCTCTTCGCGGTGGATTTGCCCGGGTTTTTCTCGGCTGCTTTTTCTGTGCCCTTTTTGGCTTCCACACCCTTGCCGCGCTGGGTCACCATATCGGCATAGCCGCCGGCATATTCCCGGAACACGCCTTCACCCTCGGCCATGACGACACTGGTGACCGTGCGATCCAGAAAATCGCGATCATGGCTGACGAGAATGACAGTGCCGGGATAATCGGCCACCATCTCCTGGAGCAGATCCAGTGTTTCCAGATCCAGATCGTTGGTCGGTTCGTCCAGCACCAGTACATTGGAGGGCAGGGCCAGCGCACGGGCCAGCATGAGGCGCCCGCGCTCGCCGCCGGACAGCACGCTGAGCGGAGAATTGGCCTGATCCGGGGTGAACAGGAAGTCCTTCAGATAGCCCATGACATGGCGGGATTCGCCGCCCACCATCACTGTATCGGAGCCGCCGCCCGTCAGGGCGTCGCGCAAGGTGGTGGTGGGGGCCAGCGCCGCGCGCTTCTGATCCAGAGAGGCAACTTCCAGATTGGTGCCCAGACGCACCGCGCCGCTGTCCGGCGTGATCTCGCCAGTCAACAGCTTGATGAGCGTGGTTTTGCCCGCGCCATTGGGGCCGACAATGCCAATGCGGTCCCCGCGCAGAATGCGGGTAGAAAAATCCTTCACCACCGGTACGTCATCATAGGCCTTGGTGATGTGTTTCGCCTCGATCACCAGCTTGCCGGAGGTTTCGGCCTCGGTGACGGTGATCTTCACATTTCCGGTGCGGCCGCGCTCTTCTGAGCGATCCTTGCGCATGGATTTGAGCAGGCCGAGGCGGCGCACATTGCGCTTGCGCCGGGCGGTGACACCATATCGCAGCCAGTCCAGCTCCGCCACGATCTTGCGATCGAGTTTGTGACGCTCGGTCTCTTCCTGCTCCAGCACTTCGTCGCGCCAGGCCTCGAATGCGCCAAAGCCCTGTTCCAGCCGCCGCGTGGTGCCGCGATCCAGCCAGATAGTGGTGCGGGAGAGGTTTTCCAGAAAGCGCCTGTCATGGCTGATCAGCACGATGGCCGATTTCAGACCGCGCAATTCCTTTTCCAGCCATTCAATGGCCGGCAAATCGAGATGGTTGGTGGGCTCATCCAGAAGCAGCACATCCGGCTCGGGCGCGATGACGCGGGCCAAAGCGGCCCGGCGAGCCTCACCACCGGAAAGATGGGCCGGGTCTTCCTGACCTGTCAGGCCGAGCTGTTCCAGAAGATAGGCGGCGCGATAGGGTTCATCGCCCGGGCCAAGGCCGGCTTCCACATAGGCCAGCGTGGTGGGGAAACCGGTAAAGTCCGGCTCCTGCGGCAGATAGCGCACCGTGGCACCGGGCTGGAAGAAGCGGGTGCCATCATCCGGCGCCATCATTCCGGCGGCCACTTTCAGCAGGGTGGATTTACCGGAGCCGTTGCGCCCGACAAGGCAGAGCCTGTCACCCGCGGAAACGGAGAGTTCCGCCCCATCCAGAAGAGGGGTGGCGCCGAAGCGCAGGTGAATATCCTGAAGCAGTATGAGCGGAGGAGCCATGATGCCGCATTAATGCCCCTCGTCGCAGAAGGCAAAGGGTTCGGTGCATCTATTCACGCCTGGATGCGATTTGCCGGCTGCGGCAAGGGTGGCAGGGCCCGGAGGGTATGTATGGGGTGGGGGCGTTTTGGTGAGATTCAATGTAAAATATAAGTAATTCTCCCGCACTTCGTGTATGGTGTGCGGAATATGCAGGTAATTAATTTTTATTCAATCTCTGCATTTAGTATTTATATATTGAAGTCTTCTAGCGCAAATGTGCGCGCAAACCCGTATAGCGCACTGCACAATTGCACTGCAAAATCCGCAACGCACCAGACAGAAGCTGCGCCACTCCGGATTTTCAAATATTAAACTCTGAAAATCCGGTTATAGCTGGCAGCTTCTGCGGGTGTGTAGTTCAATAGATCGCACATCAGCCTTTTATGTGGCAATAAAATGGCTTACCGCCTGAGGCTTCAATGTACGGTATTGTTGTCGTCAAGTTTTAGGATTTGTTCCTTGAGCGCGAGTTTCTTGCGTTTGAGTTCTGCAACCCTGCCGTCATCTGTGGCGGGGCGGGCAAGCTCGCGGTCAAGTTCCTGGTCGAGTGCCGCGTGGCGTCGCTTCAATTCCTGAAGGTGCGACTGGATGGACATATTTGAGCCACTCCTTGTCAACGTCAGCAGATTTGAAGTCTGTCATGGGAATGACGCCATGTCGACCGTAATTCTTGTTTTTTGCTTCGCAACATCTCCTGCAGTGCAGCATGATCTGTGAGCGGGTGGTGATGATCGCGGCAAGGTCATCGCGATCTGGTATGCCAGTGGGGCCGAAATCCCGTATATCCATCGTGACTCGCTTCATGCCGGTCAGTGGCCGGTGCAGACAGATGCGCCGCCTTGTGGCATGAACGGGAAGACAGGCACGAGGCAGGCGTAATGGCGGACAAGACGATGAGCGCTGATGATGAACGGGAACTGCGCCTGCTTCTGGAGCGGCTGCGTCAGGAGCACCGGGATCTGGATTCCGCCATCGAGGCACTGGATATGGTTGCGGGTGCCGACATTCTGCAGATCAAGCGGCTGAAGAAGCGCAAGCTTGCCCTGAAGGATCGCATCAGCCTGCTGGAGGATGAGCTTTTTCCCGATATCATCGCCTGAGCAGCCGGAGGCTTGCGGCGGGCTGAAGCATGCCTATCCACAAAAGGCATTATTTTCGGTCCATTCCCAAATGGCGCCGGGCGGGTTAACCTCCAAGGATGAATACACCCGATACTCCCCCAATGCAGGACAAGGGTTTCCTTGAAGGGCAGATGTTGATCGCCATGCCGGGCATGAGCGATGAACGTTTTGCGCGCACACTGGTCTATCTGTGTGCCCATTCTCCTGAAGGAGCCATGGGCATTGTGGTGAACCAGCCGGCCGAGGGGCTGGATTTCGGTGATATTCTGGTCCAGCTTGATGTGGTGCCGGAGTCTGAGCGCATCATGCTGCCGGAAAGCGCGCCGAGCGTTCCGGTGCTGAAGGGTGGCCCGGTTGAGGCCGGGCGTGGCTTCGTGCTGCATTCGGCAGATTATTTTGCCGAGAATTCTACACTGCCGATCGAGAATGATATCTGCATGACGGCGACGCTGGATATCCTCAAGGCGATTGCTCGCGGGCAGGGGCCGCACAAGGCGGTGCTGGCGCTGGGTTATGCCGGCTGGGGGCCGGGGCAGCTTGAAGCGGAGATTCAGGCCAATGGCTGGCTGACCTGCCCGGCGCGCGATGACCTGATTTTCGGAGCCAATTTCGAAAGCCGTTATGCTCTGGCTCTGCGTGCACTGGGCATTGAGCCGGCCATGCTCTCCAGTGAGGCCGGCCACGCCTGAAATGAGGGCTGTCCGCGTCTGTGATCCGATGGCTCTGGTGAGATGATGTGGCCAGATCAATGGCCGTCTTGTCCGTGCGCGGGCAAAAGGCTCCACCTGGAGGGGCCTTGCTCATCCCAAAAGGCGTGAGGCCGTTCAGTTCGGAGCGGGAGAAAGGCATCGCTGCGCATCTGCTCTCCACGCATTTATAACTGGATCCGTCCTGTTCCCGTTCATGTAATTGGACGGGAACAGGCTTCGTCTCACTCCGCAGCAGCCTGCTTCTTTCGGGCAGGTGCAGGTGCAGGTGCGGGTGCGATGAGGGCGCGGCAGTCCTCCATGGTCAGCGGTTCGCCGAACACCACGCCCTGCCCATATTCGCAGCCGAACTGGGTCATTTCATCCGCTTCCGCTTCGCGCTCCAGCCCTTCGGCCACAACATCCATGCCCAGATCATGGGCGAGATTGACGAGCGAGGACACGATCACCGGGCGCGCCGCGCGGGCCGGCCCCTTGGCGGTATCGCGCACGAAGCGCTGATGAATCTTGATGGAGTCGAACGGGAAGCTCTGCAGATAGCCAAGCGAGGAGAAGCCCGATCCGAAATCACCCAGACACAGGCCGCCGCCCAGCTCGCGCACACGGTTGAGCACCACGATGGCATATTCCGGGTTTTCCATTACCATGGCTTCCGACACCTCCATCTTGAGGGAGCCGGGGGCCACCGGATGGCGGGCCAGAACGGACTTGAGATCCTGAATGAGCTCATGACGCAGCAGATGGCGCGACGAGACATTTACATGCAGGAACAGGGGCGGGTCCACGCGCAGCATGCGCTGCCATTCTGAAAGCTGGGCCGCCGCCGTTTCCAGCACATGAAGGCCCAGATCCAGCACCAGCCCGGTTTCTTCCGCCATGGCGAGGAAGTCCGCCGAGGCCAGTTCTCCCAGACGCGGATGGTTCCAGCGCATATAGGCCTCGAAACCGCCAATGGCCCTGTCGCCCAGCCGGACGATGGGCTGGTAGCGCACGGCGATTTCGCCCTTGGCCAGGGCCTCGCGCAGCTCGCTTTCCAGCGTGGTGCTGTCCACTTTCTGCTGGCGCATGGCGGGGCGGTAGACCTCGATACGGTCGCCGCCAATGCGCTTGGCGTAATACATGGCCAGTTCCGCGTCCTTGAGCACTTCGTCACGCTTGCCCAGTTCACGGCCCAGCAGCATGAGGCCGATCGAGGCAGTGACGAATACTTCGCGATTGGCGAGGGTCACCGGTGTGCGCAGGGCGCGGCGCAGGGTATCCGCGAAGGTGGTGATGCGCTCCGCGTCGCTTTCGGAAAGCAGGATCAGCCCGAACTGGTCACCGGAGATGCGGGCCAGCGTATCCTGGGGCTTTAGCAGCCGTGACATGCGCCGGGCCACCGTGAGCAGGATGGAGTCGCCCACCGTCATGCCCACTTCCACATTCACCTGTCGGAAGCGGTCAATGTCGATGATCATCACGGTGGGGCGCAGGCTCGGGTCCTGCCGCGACATGATGAGTGCCTGATCCAGCCGGTCGAGAAAGAGTTCACGCCCCGGAAGGCCGGTGAGATTGTCGCGCACCGCATCATGCAGGAGGCGCTCGGCGGCGATACGTTCACCAGTGACATCAAACAGCGTGCCGATGCAGCGTACCACTTCGCCATCGGCTCCCACCACCGGGCGGGCTTTCAGGTTGAAAGTGAGATAGTGCCCATCCACCGCCTTGAGGCGAAAATCCTGATCAATCCGGCCGCGGCGCTGGTCGATGATGCCATCCAGCGTGGCGCGGAAACGGTCCCGGTCGGCCGGGTGCAGCACTTCCAGCCAGCCGGCGGCCTCGGTCTCCAGCGAATGGCGCTTCAGACCCAGCGCCTCCTCGGCCTCCGGGGAGGTGTAGATCTTGTCGGAATCCACATCCCAGTCCCACACAATGAGGCCCGAGCCGGCCAGCGCCAGCGCCCGGCGTTCCAGATCGGATGTGGAACCCTCAATGGCGCCGATGCCGGCAAAGGCATGCTGCATCACCGTGAAGCCGATAAGCATCACAATCAGAACCAGCCCGCCCAGAAGGGCTGGCGCGGCAAGATCATTGTTCACCAGCCCGCCCACAGTGAGGCCGGCCATGAATACCCACACCACCAGCAGTGACCATGTGGGAATGATGAGCACCGCGCGGTCATAATTACGCTGGGAGAGCCACAGCACCACGCCGAAACCACCCACGGCAACGATGAGCAGCGACAGCCGGGCGATACCTGCAGCGACCGGCGGATCCAGCAGCGCCACCACCACCAGTGCGGCCAGAAAGGTGAGCCAGCCGGCGGCCACATGCACATAGCGCACATGCCAGCGGTTGAGATTGAGATAGGCGAACAGGAACACCAGCAGTGTGGCGGTGAGAATGGCCTCTCCCGCCGCACGCCAGAACTGCTCGGCCACGGGCGAAAGCCCGAACACCTTGGACCAGAAGGCGAAATCAAGCCCGATATAGCCAAGAACCGCCCAAGCCAGCGCCGCTGCGGCGGGGAACATGACAGAGCCTTTCACCACGAACAGGATGGTGAGGAACAGCGCCAGCAGGGCGGCAATACCGATGACGATGCCATGATAGAGTGTGAAGGCGTTCACCCTGTCCTTGTAGGCGTCCGGCTCCCACAGATAGAGCTGGGGCAGGGTGCCATCCTTGCCCACTTCCGCCACGAAAGTGACGGTGGAGCCGGGATCCAGCGTCACCTGGAAGACATCGGCATCCGGTGAGTTCTGGCGCTCGGGCTTGAAGCCCTGACTGGGAGTGAGAGAGAGAATGCGTTTTTCACCGAGATCCGGCCAGAACAGACCTGAACCCACCATGCGGTAATGGGGCGCGACGATCAGGCGGTCCACCTGTTCATCACTTTCATTTGAAAGCGCGAAGAGCACCCAGTTGCCGGTGGACTGGCCCTCTGTGGTGTTGACCTCGATGCGCCTCACCACGCCTTCTGCATCGGGAGCCGTGGAGAACTGGAAGCGGCCATCCTCGGTCTGTTTCTGTTCCACGGCGGGCAGCAGGTCTGTCACTTTGGCGTCGCTCTGCACTGCCACCGGCTCCACCGCACGGGCGGGCAGGGGAATGGCGAGGGCGCTCACCAGAAGGGCAAACAGTGCGGTGAGGAAAAGGCGCAACATCTGGTCTCCGGACCAAAATCGGATCATCGCGCCGGGCCCGCCAGATGTGGCGGGCGGGGCGAAGCATGTTTCCTAAATGAGCCATGGGGCTGGAGCAAGGCAAGTCGCTTGTATGCGGTTTCCGGCTTCCAGCCCCTGAAAATGCTTGTGCCGCAAGGTGAGCTGTCAAAGTTGGAGGAGGCGGCCGGCAAGGGCCGTGCCTCCGCTTGCAGCTACGACCAGCCTCAGGAGACTGTCAGCACGATCTTGCCG
This sequence comes from Xanthobacter sp., assembly GCA_050252035.1. Lineage (GTDB taxonomy): Bacteria > Pseudomonadota > Alphaproteobacteria > Rhizobiales > Xanthobacteraceae > Xanthobacter. The sequence goes on along the minus strand of JBFWLR010000006.1, from coordinate 35,817 downwards.
ATATGGGTGCTGGCCTCCATGCGCTCATGGGCGCGCACGGCTTCAGCCAGAGGGAAGCTCTGGTCCATCACCGGGCGCAGGCGGCCTTCGGGAATGAGCGGCCACACCTTCTGCATGATGCCTTCGGCCAGGGCCGCTTTTTCGGCGAGCGGGCGGGCGCGCAGGGTGGAGCCGGTATGCACCAGGCGCTTCATCATCACCCGCATGAAATCCACCTCCGCCTTCGAACCCTTCTGGAAGGCGATCTGCACGATGCGGCCATCCACTGCGGCGGCCTCGTAATTCTTCTGGATATAGGGGCCGCCAATCATGTCCAGAATGACATTGGCCCCCTTGCCCCCGGTGGCGCTCTTCACCTCGGCGACGAAATCTTTCTCACGATAGTTCACGGCCAGATCCGCACCCAGCCGGATGCAGGCGGCGCATTTGTCATCAGAGCCGGCGGTCACCGCCACATGTGCGCCGAAGGCCTTCGCCATCTGAATGGCCGTGGTGCCGATGCCACTGGTGCCGCCATGTACGAGCAGCCATTCCCCATCCGTCAGATGGCCACGCTCGAACACATTGTTCCACACGGTGAAAACGGTTTCCGGCAGGGCGGCGGCCTCGGCCATGGAGAGCCCTTCCGGCACCGGCAGGGTTATGGCCTCCTGCGCCGTGCAATATTGCGCATAACCGCCGCCGGGCACCAGCGCGCAGACCTTGTCGCCCAGCTTGTAGCGGGAGGTTTGCGGACCCAGCGCCACCACCGTGCCGGCAATCTCGAGGCCGGGCACATCCGAAGCGCCGGGCGGTGGGGGGTAGAGCCCCTTGCGCTGCATCACATCAGGCCTGTTCACGCCGGCGGTCTCCACCTTCACCAGAATTTCGCCCGGCCCGGGAACGGGCGTGGGCCGTTCGCCCGGCACCAGAACCTCCGGCCCGCCAAATGCGCCGATGGTGATGGCCGTCATGGTGGCGGGCACACTGGCGGGAAGCGGTGCGGATGTGGTGGACATGGTGAACTCCGGTGCAGGGCCTCCGGGCGGAGGCGATGGGGAGGTGGCGTTTCCGGCCCGCCAGGGGCGTAGGCCGAAGACAGCACGGTGGGACACCCTGATGGTGCGCCCCTGAATTCTGGAGTTTTTAAATCGCACACGAAAGAGGCAAGATGATCTCGCCCGCATATTCCTGCTTCCGGCCCCGGCTGGAAAGGGGATGAAACCGGGGATTACGGGGTTTTGTGCACAGGTGGTCTGTCGGCCTGCCTGAATAATGGAAAGGGGGAGCTTCCATGGATGAGCATGAAAAGCCTGCGCCGCCGCAGGAAATCGTCGTGGGCGCGGATGTGTCACGTCTCTCGGAAGAGGAGATCATGGCCCGCATCGCCGCATTGCGCGCGGAGATCATCCGTCTGGAGGGCGCACTGGAGCAGAAGCAGGCTTCCCGCATGGCGGCGGATGCGGTGTTTCGGCGGTGAAGCGCCGCCGCAATGCGGTTGGAGCTCTTCATAATGGCTCTGAACATGCCGGAAAGGCAGCGGCTTTGTGCCTTAAGCGGTTTCATTTGCGGTGCACTGTGCCATAGTCGGGGCCTGTCGAGGTTGCTGGAGCGTCCATGGCACGGGTCGTCGATCCTTTCGTAAAGGTCTCATCGCCGCGCATCTTTCTGGTGCGCATGGCGGTTTTTCTGGCCCTGTGCGCGGCGCTGGGTGCGGTTCTCTATCGCCAGATCTGGGATGCGTTTCTCAACAATCCCGGCCTGAACGGGGTGATTTTGGGCGTGCTGCTGGTGGGCATTGTGTTGTCTATCCGGCAGGTGACGCGGCTGTTTCCGGAAGTCGGCTGGGTGAATTCCTTCCGTCTGTCTGATCCCGGCCTCGCCATCGCCGAGCAACCCACATTGCTGGCCCCCATGGCTGCCCTGCTGGGCGACAGGGTGGGCCGCATGGCCATTTCCCAGACCACGATGCGCTCCATTCTGGATTCCATCGGCACACGTCTGGATGAAAGCCGTGATATCGGGCGCTACCTTACCGGCCTTCTGGTGTTTCTGGGCCTTCTGGGTACTTTCTGGGGGCTGCTGGAAACGGTGTCATCCATCAGCGGCGTCATCAATTCCCTGCAGGTGGGGCCGGATTCGGGTACCGTCTTCGATGATCTGAAAAGTGGGCTGGCCGCGCCGCTGGGCGGCATGGGGCTGGCCTTTTCCTCCTCGCTGTTCGGACTTGCCGGTTCGCTCATCCTCGGCTTTCTCGATCTGCAGGCGGGGCAGGCGCAGAACCGTTTCTATACCGATCTGGAAGACTGGCTCTCCACTACGGTGCACGATCTCGACCAGCCGGGCCGGGCGGCCGCCGCCATTGGTGAGGCCAGCCCCTATGCGCCGCAGCTTGCCCCTCCGGTGATGGATTATGAGCCGCTGGTGGAGGCCATCAGCCGGCTGGAGCGGACCATGGAAGAGACTGGCTCCCAGCGCGTGACCGGAGCCATCACTCATCTGGCGGAAAGCCTGCAGGGGCTGGTCACGCATATGCGCAGTGAGCAGGCTTTGCTGAAGCAGGTGGTGGAGGCGCAGGCGCGCCAGCAGGACGAACTGAGCCGTCTGGCGCCACGCCGGCCCATAAGCCCCGCGCAGGGTAGCCACCCGCAAGGTGGTTACGCTCAGGGTGGCGCTTCTCAAGGTGGCGCTTCTCAAGGCGGGGCCGCCGGCCGTCCCGTATCTTATCCCGCCGGGCCGGGCGGTGCGTCCTCCGGTCGCCCGCCTTCGGATCGGGAGGGCTGAGTCCATGGCGCTTGGCCGGCGCGGTCGCGACCGTTCCATCAATTACTGGCCGGGCTTTGTGGATGCGCTGTCCACCTTGCTGCTGGTCTTCATCTTTCTGCTCTCGGTGTTCACCCTGACCCAGTATTTCCTGACGCAGGAGATGATGGGCAAGGATACGGTGCTGCAACGGCTTGAGGCGCAGATCCGCCAGCTGACGGATCTGCTGTCGCTGGAGCGGGCCTCCGGTCAGGTTGCGGACAGCGAACTGGCCAGCCTGCGTGCCTCGCTTGAGGAAGCCGAGGCGGAGCGGGAGAATCTGCGTGGCCAGCTTGCAGCCGTGCCAGCCCCTTCCGACAATCGTCGCGAGCAGGCGCTGTCCCGTGAGGTGGATTTACAGAAGGATGCCGCGGCCAGCGCTCTGGCCCGTATCGACCTTCTCAACCAGCAGATCGCCGCTCTGCGCCGGCAGATGGCCGCGTTGGAGGAGGCGCTGAATGTCGCCGACACGCGGGACAAGGAAAGTCAGGCGAGGATTGCCGATCTCGGCAAGCGGCTGAATGTGGCGCTGGCCCAGCGTGTGCAGGAACTGACGCGCTATCGCTCGGAGTTTTTCGGCCGCCTGCGGGCCATTCTCGGCAACCGGCCGGATATCCGCATTGTGGGAGACCGATTCGTCTTCCAGTCAGAAGTGTTCTTCGATCCCGGATCAGCTACGCTGCGGCCAGAAGCGCGAGCGGAGCTGGACAAGCTGGCGGATGCCGTTCTGGAGCTGGAAAAAGAGATTCCGCAGGATATGAGCTGGGCGCTGCGCATTGATGGGCATACGGATCGTCAGCCCATCTCCAATTCCCAGTTCCCCTCCAACTGGGAGCTGTCTTCCGCACGTGCCATTGCGGTGGTGCAATATCTCATCTCCCGTGGGGTGAGCCCCAGCCATCTGATCGCAGCGGGCTTTGGCGAATTCCAGCCCATGGATACCGCCAATACGCCGGAAGCCTATGCCCGCAATCGCCGCATTGAACTGAAGCTGACAGAGCGATGATGGCGCAGTCTTTTCCCGCCGCCGCCGGCGATATGCCGCAGGTGTGACGCATGACGCCTTCTTCCGCAGATGTGACCTGCCAACTGCGCCGCGCCACCCAGGCTGATCGCCCCGCCATGGCGGATCTGTGGGTGGCGAGCTGGGTGAAGACCTTGCCGGAGATCGATTTTTCCGCCCGTCGCCCCTGGCTGGAAAGTCATCTCGATCAACTGGTTGCGCAAGGCGCTTGCATCGTGGTGGCGCAAATGCCGGGTGCGGAGGGCGCCTGCATGGAGGGGAGCTTCGTGGTGGCGGGCTTTGTGGTCATCCACCCTGGCACCGGATATCTCGACCAGCTGGCCGTGCATCCATCTTTCTGGGGGCAGGGTGTGGCCGAGGTGCTGATGGCGGGAGCCAGAAAAGTCTCCCCCAGCCTTGTGGCGTTGGATGTGAACCGGGAAAATCCGCGGGCCGTGCGCTTTTATGAAAAGATGGGCCTGAAAATTGTTGGGGAGGGCGCCAATCCCGCCTCTGGACGGCTGACCTATCGCATGGAATGGCGGCCCGACCCTGACGAGATTGAAGACATATAAGAGTTGCTGTAGTCATCTGCGGCAATCAATCATGCCTGAAACCGGCATGAATCGCGCGAGGAAAGACCAGCAGAATGCACGCTGCGTCTTGTCTCCGGTCATGCTCTCGGCTATAGACCCGCCACTTCCGTCTGGAAACGAATTTGTGCGCGCGATGGGCACGAAGAGTCGATCACGGATTAGACCGCAAGCCCGGCGCAGCGAAAAGGATTGGACCAATGAAGAGCGATATCCATCCCGACTACCACTTCATCAAGGTGGTCATGACGGACGGTTCCGAATATGTGACGCGTTCGACCTATGGCAAGGAAGGCGAGGCCCTTCAGCTGGATATCGACCCGCGCACCCATCCGGCGTGGACCGGTGGCTCCCAGCAGCTGATGGATCGCGGCGGCCGCGTGACCCGCTTCAAGAACAAGTTCGGCTCTCTGCTGAAGTGAGCCTGATGCGGTGCGGGCTGTCATTGGCAGCCTGACATGCGAACAGCATCAAAAACGCCCGGGCCCTGGCCTGGGCGTTTTGCGTTGGGCGTGTGAACCTGTGAGGCGCCCTCGTCCCGCGAGAGGCAACTTAAAGGCCGTGCGGCGGAGTGCCTTCGGTCAGTGCTTCCAGCTGGGGCATCAGGGCGTCCTGAAGGCCGGCCAGTTGCAGCAGGGGCAGGCGCAGCAAGGGCGGCAGATCTTCCGCCTGCAGCACATCATGGGTGCCTGCCGGATTGGCTTCATTCGCAGAGATGGCGCGCAGGGACTGAAGACGCTGGAGCTGGCGACCCGCCTCGCGTCGGGCAATGGGGGCGGGTAAGTGCCCCTCCCGCGCCGTGCGCAGCAATTGCAGGGCGCTGGAAAGCTCCATGGTGAGGGTCAGCAGCTTCTGGCGCATGGCCCTGTCCGGAGGGGCGGCCACAGCCTGCCAGTGCGGGCTGTGCCCGTTTGGGCCTTGCCCGTTTAGACTTTGCCATGCATCGGCCTGCTGCAGGCGCGTCTCCACGGCGCGCACCAGCTCCACCCCGTGATGAAAGGTGAGCTCGAACCCGTGCCGGGGGGGCGGAAGCCTGCCGCTTCCCGCCTGTCCGTTGTCGCCGCGCTGCATCTGTGAACGCCTCCGCTGATGCCGGGCCATCAAGGCGGCAGTGCGCGGAAAAAGAAAGCGCATGCGAGCCTTGGAGGCTGGGGATATCGGGCAAAGACGGCGTCTTGCTGGCAGAGTCGCCGGTTTCAGAGAAAGAAGAGCCGCCTTGCGGCGGCTCACAGTCTGGCAGGAGGATGCCATTTTATGCGGGCATCAAGGCATGTGCTGATGGCAGATCCTTGACCTATGGATGCCCCCAGTCTCTGCTCTCATGGTTAATCAAGGGTTAATTTTTGTGGTGCCTGCAATTTGAAGATGCATGCAGATTGCCGGCTTTTCTATCTTGCCGCAGGCCGATTTCGGCGCTACCTGCTTTTTCATGTCTGCAGCCAATGGAAAGTCAGATCGCCTTGCTGCGGCCTTGCGCGCCAATCTGGCACGGCGCAAGGCCCAATCCCGCGCCCGCCGCACGGCGGATGCTGCGGAAACAGGAGGCGGGACGGGAGATCCCGGTCGGGAGCCTTCCGGCAGTGAAGCCCCTCGCCCTCTCGCGCCTGATGGAACGGCCCCTGAGGGTGGGACGCGCGAGAGCTGAAATGGCTGCGCGTCAGGTCACGATAGTGGCGTCAGGGCTGGAACTGGCGGCAGGCCAGGGGTGTCATCGGTGCGGTTGATGGTTTCCCGAGGTGTTTTTGCGTTCCGCTTCGCGTAAAGGTGAAACGGAACATCCGCTCATTTGCCGCGCAACCGGCAGGGCGGGCCCTGAATATGGGGCGCGTTTTCGCCTTTACGGGCGCAAGCGTGCTTCCGATATCTGCATCTGCCCGCCGTGCCCTTGCCGAGCGCTTCGCGATCTCATGGGCCGCCCCGTTGGCAGCCGGAGACAAGACCAGTATGGACAAGATTCGCATTGTCGGTGGCAACGCGCTGGAAGGCATCATCCCCATTTCAGGTGCCAAGAATGCCGCTCTTCCATTGATGATCGCCAGCCTTCTTTCCGAAGAGAGGCTGATTCTGGAAAATGTGCCGCGGCTGGCCGATGTGGCGTTGTTGCAGCGCATTCTGGGCAATCATGGCGTCAATATCACCACCAATGGCAAGCGCGCGGGCGATGATCCTTTCGCGGGCCAGACGCTGGAGTTGGACGCGCGGGTGATTGTGGATACCACCGCGCCTTATGATCTGGTGTCGCGAATGCGGGCCTCCTTCTGGGTGCTGGGTCCGCTTCTGGCGCGCATTGGCAAGGCTCGGGTGTCGCTGCCCGGGGGCTGCGCCATCGGCACGCGCCCGGTGGACTTCCATCTGGATGCGCTGCGGGCGCTGGGGGCGGATATCGAGATTGATGCCGGCTATGTGGTGGCGAGCGCGCCGCGCGGGCTGCGCGGCGCGCATGTGGCGTTCCCGAAGGTGTCCGTGGGCGCGACCCATACGGCGCTGATGGCGGCCACCCTCGCCGAGGGCGAGACTGTCCTCGAAAACGCTGCGCGTGAGCCGGAAGTGACCGACCTTGCCGAGTGCCTCATCAAGATGGGCGCTAAAATTGAAGGGCTGGACACGTCCACCCTGCGCATTACGGGTGTGCCTCGCCTGCGCGGCGCACGTCATTCCGTTCAGCCGGATCGCATTGAGGCCGGCACCTATGCCATGGCCACAGCCATGGTGGGCGGTGATGTGATGCTGAAGGGCGCGCGCGCCGATCTGCTGGAGAATGCTCTGGAGGTGCTGCGGCAGGCTGGTGTGCAGATTGACAGCTCGCCGGAGGGGATCCGGGTGCGCCGCAATGGCAATGGCATCCAGCCGGTGGATGTGAGCACCGCGCCCTATCCCGGTTTTCCGACGGATCTTCAGGCTCAGTTCATGGCGCTGATGACCCGAGCCGGCGGCACTTCCCGTATCGCCGAGACCATTTTTGAAAACCGCTTCATGCATGTTCAGGAATTGGCCCGTCTGGGCGCGCGTATTCATCTGGATGGGGACACCGCTACCATTGAGGGTGTGGAGCGTCTTACCGGTGCACCTGTCATGGCGACGGATCTGCGCGCCTCTGTCTCTCTGGTGATCGCCGGTCTTGCAGCGGAGGGAGAGACGATGGTGCAGCGCGTCTACCATCTTGACCGCGGCTTCGAGAAGTTGGAGGAAAAGCTCTCCCGGTGCGGCGCGGTTATTGAGCGCATCAGCGGTTGAGGATCATGAGCCCGGCGCCGCTTCAGGTGGCCGGGCTTTTTTGTCCCTTGAATTTGTGGGCCCGCCAAAAGCCCGCCCTGGGGCCCGGCTGCCTATGACAGTTTCGTGTCTACAGTCTTATTTCTCTCTGTTCACAAGACTATGCATTGACTCATTTCGTGGGCTGTGCGGCTATGGAATGATCAGAGCATCTCTATGAGCGGGTTGCGGATATGCGCTTTATAGTTAAATGAATTCGGCAATAATTATCCAGAAGGTGGCTGGATATGGCGGAAAAGGATGGCTCCGCTTCTTTGCGGGGCGATTATAGACTGTTCTATCTATTGATCGCTGTGTTTTTGCTTGTCGCTTTGACTGTGATGTTCAGCGGTGAGAGTCTGAATTATTTTGGACCCGGCCAGGGGCATTCATGGGGGCCGGTTCTGTTTCTGGTTTTTTCTGTTCTTATCTTTGCATTGACCGCGCTCTTGCTTGTTCATGTGCGGCAATTGCGCGTCGAGGTTTCGCAACGGCGGCGGGCCGAAAAAGCTGTGGCGAATGCGGTGCAGTATGATGCGCTCACCGGCCTTGCAAGCCGGGGGCTTTTTCAGGAGCGCCTGAAGCAGCAGATTGATCTGGCCTCTCGGGCGGGGGCGAAGCTGGCTGTTCTGGTGCTGGATATTGACCGCTTTCTCACCATTAATGAAGCCTGTGGCCATAAAGGTGGTGACAATATCTTGCGGCAGGTGGCCGAGCGTCTGCGGCAGAGCGCCTTCCACGAAGACATGATCGCACGGCTGGGGGATGATGAGTTCGCTCTGGTGGCGCGGGGCGATGAAAGCGATTTGTTTGCGGCGGCTTCCCACGTGCTGAAGATGATGCGGGAGCCTTTTTTCTGCTGTAACAAGACTGTCCAGATTTCCGTCAGCATCGGCATTTCCCGTTATCCGGGTGATGGAGATACGGCTGGCAAGCTCTTGCAGTGCGCGAATGTGGCGCTGAGCGAGGCCAAGGCGGCAGGCAAGGATCGCTACGCTCTTTATGATCATGAACTGGATGCGTACCGTCGGCGTCGCCACGATGCGGAGCTGGAACTGCGCGGAGCACTGGGCCGCCGGGAAATCGTGGCCTATTACCAGCCGCTTGTGAACCTTACAAACCAGCAGGTCGTGGGGTTCGAGGCCTTGGCCCGCTGGCAGCACCCCCAGCGCGGACTTCTGGGTGCGGATGCATTCATCCCCGTGGCCGAGGAAAACGGGCTGATCGGCCTGGTGTTGACCCGGATGCTGGAGCGTATCTGCGAGGATGCTCGCAACTGGGATCCGGAACTGATCATCGCTGTCAATCTGTCATCCTATCAGCTTCTGGATCAGAATCTGACGCAGGATATTCTGGATATTCTCGCCAAACATGATTTCCCGGCCCATAGGCTGGAGATTGAGGTCACGGAAACAGCAGTTCTGGCAGACTTTGACGCGGCCCGCCGGGCCATGACGGCCCTGAAGGCCAATGGCATGCGCATGTCGCTGGATGATTTTGGCACCGGCTATTCCGGCTTCCGCCATTTGCAGGAACTGCCCTTCGACAAGATGAAGATCGACTCGTCCTTCACCCGGCGCATTATGACAGACCCGCAATGCCGCAAGATCATCACATCCATGATTGGTCTGGGGGAGGCGCTGGGGCTTACCACCGTGGCGGAGGGGGTGGAGCATCGCGAAGAGAAGCAATGGCTGCGCTTTCAGCACTGCAAGCTGGGGCAGGGCTATCTGTTTGCGCGGCCCTTGTCGGCGGCGGATGCGGAAGCCTTCATCGCAAGACAGAGGCAGGGGGGGGCGATAACGGCCTGAACCGGAGCTTTGCTCGATGAGGCTGTTTGGGCAGGGCTGGCATGAGCGGATGCTGGGGCTGAGGCCATTGAAACCCTGCTGCCGGGTGGTTATCTCCTTTATAATCTTCAGTTTCATGGTCATCTGCGGCAGTCCGTCACCGGGCGCGACAGATGGGCTCATGATGCCGGGCCAGCAGGGTTGCCATGTCTGATCTGAAACTTCTCGCTCTGGATGAGGAAGACCTCGCCATCATCTCCGCCCATCTTCAGGATGCGGTGGTGCAGAGGGTGGATATGGGGTTTCAACCGCGTGACCAGCGCTTCGCCTTGTTGCTCAATCGGTTCGATTGGGATGAGAGCCTGCAGGAGGGGGCCCAGATGCGCCGCCGTGCGGGGCTGCATTTCGAGCGCGTGCGCGCGGCGCAGTGCCGGGGCATGGATGTCGCGCAGCGTGATGGGGTTCTGAATCTGCTGGCCGTTACCTTCATTGCCGGTGATGCGCCATCCGGTCATATCCTGCTGACCTTCTCCGGCGGTGCGGAAGTGCGGCTGGATGTGGAATGCATCGAGGTGGGGCTGGGTGATCTGGGGCCGGCATGGGGCTGCGCCCATGCACCCCGTCACGAGGCCGGGCAGGGGCATAAGCCTGCAGGTGCATCCGGGCGGACATCAGGCCCGGCCTGAATGTGTCTCTTCCTGTCTGGCTGCAAGGTTGCGCTCATATCTGCGCCTCCCCAAATGTGCACTCCCAAGTGTGCGCTCCCGTGTGTGCAACGGAGTTCCGCATCACTTCCTGCATGTTGTGCGCAAGCAGGGCTTCCCTCCACGGCAAACCTGATCTAGCAAGACCATCATGCCCATTCATCTTGATACCGAACAGCCTGATTTTTCCGCCCGCTTCACCGCCTTTCTCGGTTCCAAGCGTGAATCCGCCGTCGATGTGCAGCAGCAGGTCGGCGCCATCATCGCGGATGTGCGCGCGCGTGGCGACAAGGCGCTGGTGGAGCTCTCCCGCACCTTTGACCGGGTGGATCTCGATGCGCTTGGCCTGCGTGTGAGTGAGGCCGAACTGGATGCTGCACTGGCTTCCATCGACCCCAAAACCCGTGCCGCGCTGGAGTTCGCCAAGGGGCGGATCGAATCGCATCATGCCCGCCAGAAGCCGACGGATGATCGCTATACTGATGCTGCCGGGGTGGAGCTGGGTCATCGCTGGACGGCTGTCGATGCGGTGGGCCTTTATGTACCCGGTGGCACGGCGGCTTATCCCTCCACGGTGCTGATGAATGCGGTGCCGGCCAAGGTCGCCGGCGTTCAGCGCATGGTGATGGTTGTGCCCGCCCCGGATGGCAGGATTGCCCCGCTGGTGCTGGCCGCGGCGCGGCTGGCCGGTGTGGATGAGATCTACCGCGTGGGCGGGGCGCAGGCCGTGGCCGCGCTGGCCTATGGCACCGAGACCATTCGCCCGGTGGACAAAATTGTCGGCCCCGGAAACGCCTATGTGGCCCAGGCCAAGCGCCAGGTCTTTGGGCAGGTGGGCATTGATATGGTGGCCGGCCCCTCCGAGGTGCTCATCATGGCTGATGAAGACGCCAATGCGGACTGGATCGCCGCCGATCTTCTGGCCCAGGCCGAGCATGACAAGGCCGCCCAGTCCATTCTGGTGAGTGACAGCGCCGATCTTCTGGCTCGTGTGGAACAGGCCGTGGAAAGCATGCTGGCCACCCTGCCGCGCACTGAAATCGCATCGGCTTCCTGGCGCGACCATGGGGCGCTCATCAAGGTGCGCACATTCAATGAAGCGCCGGATCTGGTGAACCGTATCGCGCCCGAGCATCTGGAAATCGAGACTGCAGATGCCGAGGCCATGGTGGAACGTATCCGCCATGCCGGGGCGATCTTCATCGGGCGCTATACGCCCGAGGCCATTGGCGATTATGTGGGCGGCTCCAACCATGTTCTGCCCACCGCCCGTTCAGCGCGCTTCTCCTCGGGCCTGTCCGTGCTCGATTTCATGAAGCGGACGTCAATCCTGAAGCTCACGGCGGATGCGCTTGAAAAGCTCGGCCCGGCTGCCGTGTGCCTCGCCGGTGTGGAGGGGCTGGATGCGCATGGGCGCTCTGTCTCCATCCGCACCAATGCAGGAGAAGGGGTGTAGAGATGCCACAGAAGTCGCCCGCACGGTTGAGCGAAGTGACCCTTGATGAGGCCTCGATCGGGCATGCCGGCTCGGATATCGAGCATGAGCGCGCCACGGCCATCTGGGACCTGATCGAGGACAACAGCTTCGTACCCTGCGGCGACCCGGGGGAGGGGCCCTACCATCTCCACATCTCGCTTATGGATAACCGCCTCGTGCTGGACATCAAACGCGAGAATGAGGAGCCGGTGGTGCAGCATCACCTCTCCCTCACGCCCTTCCGCAAGGTGGTGAAGGATTATTTCCTGATCTGCGAGAGTTATTATGCGGCCATCCGCACCTCGTCTCCCAGCCAGATCGAGGCGATCGACATGGGCCGGCGTGGGGCGCACAATGAGGGCTCGGAGCTGTTGCAGGAGCGCCTCAAGGGTAAGGTCGAGGTGGATTTCGATACGGCCCGGCGTCTGTTCACGCTGATTTGCGCGCTGCATTGGAAGGGCTGAACCCATGCCGTCCGTCGCCGAACCAGCGCTCATGCCCGGGCGTGCGGCACGGCCGCAATCGGTTCTGTTCTTGTGCGGGCACAATTCCGTGCGTTCGGTGATGGCCTCGGCCCTGATGAAGCATCTGTTCGGCAAATCCATTTATGTCGGCTCCGCCGGGGTCATTCCCGGCGAGCAGGATCCTTTCGTGACGACCGTGATGGATGAAGTGGGGCTGGATGTCAGCAAGCATCGCCCGCGCAGCCTGGAAGAACTGGAAGAATATGAGGGGCTGGGCTTCGATCTGGTGATTTCACTAGCCCCGAGCGCGCATCACCGGGCGCTGGAGCTGACCCGCACCAATGCGCTGGATGTGGAATATTGGCCCACGCCCGATCCGACTACTGAAAACGGAAATCGCGAACAACGGCTTGAAGCCTATCGTGCGGTGCGCGATGAGCTGGAGCAGCAGATCCGCGACCGCTTTCGCCCGACCTGAAATTGCAGGCCATCCGGAGCGGATTTTTTAACGCGCATCATGCACATTGGCCAGGTTACGTGTCGTCTAGGCGGGCATGAGTGCTGCTGAAACGGGTGGGGCTCCTGATGCAGGTGGCTGCTTGCGCAATGCCCTTTCCGGGATGTGGTGCTGCCGGGTTCCGGCGCCTCGCGTCTGGGGCAGGGGTGTTCAGGCAGGGTGCTCGCAAGGGCGCATCATGTGCGCATCTTCGCGCATTTCCATTCGTAGTTTCCGGCCAGACCGGATTTCAGGGCGCAATCGGCTTCCATGTTCCGCAACATCCTCTCCGTCGGCGGTTTCACCCTGCTCTCGCGCATTGCGGGCTTCTTTCGCGATGTGGTGATGGCGGCTGTGCTGGGGGGCGGGCCGATTGCGGATGCCTTTCTGGTGGCCTTTCGCCTGCCCAACCATTTTCGCGCCATTTTCGCCGAAGGGGCCTTCAACGCGGCCTTCATTCCCACCTATGCCCGGCTGAAGGAACAGAACGGGCTTTCGATTGCGAAGTCCTTCGCCAATGAAATCCTCACTGCCATGCTGCTCGCACATCTCGTGCTGCTGACGCTGGCGCTGGGCTTCACACCACAATTTGTCGGGCTACTGGCGCCCGGCCTTTCGGATGATCCCTTCCGCTTTGATCTGGCGGTCTCGCTCACCCGGATCACCTTTCCCTATCTGGCGCTGATCTCGGTGGTCACGCTCATGTCGGGCACACTGAATGCGTGTGACCGCTTTGCCGTGCCCGCAGCGGCACCCGTTCTGCTCAATCTTTCCATGATCGGAACTCTGCTGGCGGCGGGTCTGTTTCCCAGTGCGGGACATGCAGCGGCGTGGGGTGTGCTGATTGCCGGCGTGTTGCAGGTGCTGATGATAGGGGCGGATGCTGAACATACCGGCATTGGCGTGCGTCTGGGGCGTCCGCGGATGGATCCGGGCACACGGCGCTTCCTGAAGGCGCTGGGGCCGGCCATTATCGGGGCGGCCGGGGCTCAGATCGCGGCGTTCGCCGATACCATCATCGCATCCTTCCTGCCTTCGGGGGCCTTGTCCGCACTTTATTATGCCGACCGGCTCTATCAGTTGCCCATTGGTGTGGTGGGTATTGCCGTGGGTACGGTGCTGCTGCCGGATATGTCACGCCGCATCGCCAATGGAGATGAGGGCGGTGCAGCGCATGCGCAGGCCCGGGCGGTGGAGCTGGCCATCCTGCTTTCGATTCCCTTCGCCGCCGCCGTCATGGTGGTGCCGGATCTGCTGATGAAGGCGCTGTTTGCCCGCGGGGCGTTCACCGACGCAGATGCCGCCGCCGCCGCAGACACGCTACAGGCTTATGGGCTGGGGCTGCTCTCTGTGGTGCTGGTGCGCGCTTTTATTGCGCCCTTTCATGCCCGCAGTGACACCCGCACGCCGATGATCGCCTCGCTTCTGGCGCTCAGCTTCAATCTGACGCTGAAAATTGCGCTGATGGGGCATCTGGCGCAGGTGGGGCTGGCCTTTGCGACAGCCGTGGGCACTTGGGTGAACCTGATGCTGCTGATCGTTTTTGCCCGTCGCTTCGGCTATCCGGTGGGTGATGCGCCCTTGCTACGCCATCTGCTGCGACTGGGCGTGGTGCTGCTTCTGGTGGCCGGGGCGCTCTTCGGGCTGGAGCGGGCGGCGAGCCATCTGGTGCCGGCAACACTCCGGGGGCGTGAGGAAGTCATCCTTGCGGTTGTTGTGGTCGGCGGCGCGATCGTTTATGGCTGTTGCGTTTTCGTTTTTCTGGGTCGGTCCTTCCTTGCAGGTGTGATGGGGCGTCGCACACCGCAACAACCAACCTGAAGGCTTTCCGATACTCAGGGGTTTTGCAATTCGGCAGGCTGTGCTATCCGGTCTGCCTATTCCGGTTTCGGCTCATCGGTTGCGGGAGGTGCCGAACCTTCTCCAGATCATTCACGGATGGTGGACATCCGTCAGGAGCCGGATTTGATGAGGCATATCAAACGCTTGTCTTCCATGACACGTTTTTCCAAGGGGTTGCTGTCCCGCAGCCCGGTTTTCGCACGTCCATTCAACAGTTGGCTGCCTGTGGCCGCCCTTGCCCTGTTGCTGCCTCTGGCCGCCTGCGGTGAGGCGGAAACCACACAGGGCCCGCCCCCGGCGCCCAAGGTGACGGTGGCCCATCCCGGCACCCAGACCGTGACGGACCATGACGAATATGTCGGTCGTTTCGTCGCCGTGGATGAAGTGAATGTCCGCGCCCGGGTTTCCGGGTATCTGGAATCGATTCACTTCACCGATGGCCAGATGGTGAAGGAAGGCGACCTGCTCTTCACCATTGACCAGCGGCCCTTCGAGATTGCGCTGGATCAGGCCAAGGCCAATCTGGCTCAGGCCAAGGCCAATCTGGATTTCACCAAGGCCGATCTGGAACGTGCGACAGAACTGCTGAAGGATCGCAACTCCACCGCCATTTCCAAACAGACCTTCGATCAGCGCACCCAGGCCGAGCGTACCGCCACCGCGACGGTGAACTCGCAGGATGCGCAGATGCGTGCGGCCGAGCTTGATCTGGACTTCACGGAAGTGCGCGCGCCGGTCTCCGGGCAGATTGGTGACCGCCGGGTTTCGGTTGGTAACTATGTCACTGGCGGTACCAGCGGTGCAGCCACTTTGTTGGCGGTGATTGTTTCCATTGATCCGATCCGCTTTGAATTCACCATGGATGAAGCCTCCTTCCTCAAGCTCACACGCCGTAAGGGCGGGGCTGGGGTCAAGGGCGATGAGGTGAAGCTGAAGCTGATTGATGATGACGGCTTCGTGCATACAGGAAAGCTGGACTTCCTGAACAATGTGATCGACCGCGACACCGGCACCATTCGCGTGCGGGCCGAGTTCCAGAACAAGGATGGCCTGTTCCGTCCCGGCATGTTCGCCCGTATACGGCTCGATTCGTCCGAGCCGTATCAGGCCGTCGTGATCCCGGACAGCGCCATTGGCACCGAACAGGTCAAGAAGTTCGTCTATGTGGTGGGGCCGGATAACACCATCGCCCAGCGTTTCATCGTTCCCGGCGAACTGGCGAGCAATGATCTGCGCGTGGTCGAGAGCGGGCTTTCTCCGCAGGATACGGTCGTCGTGAATGGCCTGATGCGGGTGCGTCCGGGTGTGAAGGTGGATCCGCACATGGAAGCTGCGGCTGCGGCAACCGTGCCGGTAAAGCCGGAGCCCGCATCGGAAGCGGCGACCGCGCCAGATCAGGACAAGCCTGCCTCTGATAACGCCACATCCGGCAAGTGAGGGGGGCGGCATGCGCTTTTCTCACTTCTTCATTGACCGACCGATCTTCGCGTCGGTCGTCTCCACTGTCCTCATCATTCTGGGTGCGGTGGCCTATTTCAGCCTGCCGGTTGCGCAGTATCCTGAAATTGCGCCACCGGTTATCACCGTCAGCGGGCAGTATCCAGGTGCCTCGGCCGAGGTGGTCTCCGATACGGTTGTTGCGCCCATTGAGCAGCAGATCAACGGTGTGGAGCACATGCTCTACATCTCCTCCAACTCCACGGCTGACGGGCGTTTCTCCATTTCGGTGACCTTCGATCTGGGGACGGATCTGGATACGGCGCAGGTGCAGGTACAGAACCGCGTTGCCATTGCAGAGCCCCGCCTGCCGGCGGAAGTGCAGCAGGTGGGCGTGATCACTGCCAAGTCCTCCCCGGACATTCTGATGGTGGTGAACCTGTTCTCGCCGGACAATTCACGGGATGCGCTGTTCCTGTCCAACTACGCCAACATCCAGATCAAGGATGTGCTGTCGCGTATTGATGGCGTCGGCTCCATCACGGTGTTCGGCTCACGCGAATATGCCATGCAGGTGTGGCTGGATCCGGATCGACTGTCCCAGCTCAACCTGACCTCCACCGATGTGGTGCAGGCCCTGCAGGCGCAGAATGTGCAGGTGGCTTCCGGCGTGCTGAACGCGCCGCCGGTGCCGCAGCAGCGCGCCTTCCAGATTGCCGTACGTACGCTGGGCCGCCTGACGGACCCGGAGGAGTTCCGCAACATCGTCATCAAGCAGACAGGTGATGCGCTGGTGCGGTTGAAGGATGTGGGGCGTGTGGAAATTTCCGCGCAGGATTATTCTTCCACCTCCTTCCTGGATGGGCAGACATCGGTGGCTCTGGGCGTGTTCCAGCGTCCGGGTTCCAACGCGCTGGATACGGGTAATGCCGTTCTGGCCGAGATGGCGCGCCTGAGTAAGAATTTCCCCGAGGGTATGGCCTACGGAACCTATTATAACCCGACGGAGTTCATCTCACAGTCTGTGGATGCGGTGGTGCATACCATCATCGAGGCCATCATTCTGGTGGTTCTCGTGGTGGTGCTGTTCCTGCAGAGCTGGCGGGCGGCGGTCATCCCCATTCTCGCCATTCCGATCTCGCTGGTTGGCACCTTCTTCGTCATGAGCCTGTTTGGCTTCTCACTGAACAACCTGTCCCTGTTCGGACTGGTCCTGGCCATCGGTATCGTGGTGGATGACGCCATCGTGGTGGTGGAGAATGTGGAGCGCAACATCGCCGCCGGGCTTTCCCCGCGCGATGCCGCCTACAAGACCATGGATGAAGTGGGCAGCGCGCTGGTCTCCATCTCGCTGGTGCTGTCTTCGGTATTCATTCCCACCGCCTTCATCACCGGCATTTCGGGGGCCTTCTACCAGCAGTTCGCGCTCACCATTGCGGGGTCCACGCTGATCTCGCTGCTGGTGTCGCTGACTCTGTCTCCGGCTATGTGCGCCCTGTTGCTGAAGCCGCACAAGGAAGGCCACCACAAGCCGGCATGGTATGCCCGGCCGTTTACGGCCTTCTTCAACGGCTTCAACCGCATATTTGAAGGGCTGGGCAACAGCTATGCCTGGCTCACCGCGCGGTTGGTGCGCGGTCTGGCGCTGATGCTGATCCTCTATGCGGCTCTGTTCGCTTTCGGCGGGTGGCTCTTCACCTCCACGCCGCAGGGCTTCATTCCCATGCAGGATCGCGGTTATCTGATCGTCGCCTCGCAACTGCCGCCGGGAGCTGCCATGCAGCGCACCGAGGAGGTGATGACGCGCGCCGGTGATCTGGTGATGGGCACGCCTGGCGTGGGCCATATCGTCAACATTGTTGGCTTCTCGGGCGCAACCTTCACCAATGCCCCGAATGCCGGCGCCATGTTCGTCATTCTGGAGCCTTTCTCCAAGCGCACCGGCCATGCGGACCAGACCGCGGAAGCCATTCAGAAGGTGCTGATGGGCAAGTTGTCCTCCATTGAGGAGGCGCAGATGATCGTGGTGCAGCCACCACCCGTGCAGGGTATCGGCAATGCTGCGGGCTTCCGCATGATGGTGCAGGATCGTGATGGCGCGGGCTTCCTCGCCTTGCGCAATGCGACCTATGGCATGATGGGCGCAGCCGCTCAGACGCCGGGGCTGATGCAGGTCTACTCCCTGTTCGAGACCTCGACGCCGCAAATCTATCTGGATATCGACCGCGCCAAGGCGCAGCTTCTCCAGATCAATACGGCAGATGTGTTTGCGGCCCTGCAAACGTTCATCGGCTCAACCTATGTGAACGACTTCAACATGTTCGGCCGCACCTTCCGGGTGCAGGCGCAGGCGGATGCTCCCTTCCGGCTCGACCCGAAGGATATTCTGGCCATCCGCGTGCGTTCGGCGACAGGTGAGACCGTGCCGCTCGGGTCCTTCTCCACCATCCGGGATATTTCCGGTCCTTATCGCGTGGCGCGCTACAATCTGTATCCCGCTGCCGAGTTGGATGGCGCGCCTGCCCCCGGCTATTCGCAAGGGCAGGCAATGAACATCATGGAGAAGTTGGCCGCACAGGTGTTGCCGCAGGGCTTCGCCTATGAATGGACCGGGCTGGCCTATCAGCAGCAGCAGGCCGGGAACACCGCCATCTTCGCCTTTGTGCTGGGTGTGGTGTTCGTGTTCCTTGTGCTGGCGGCGCAATATGAGAGCCTGACCTTGCCATTGGCGGTCATTCTCATCGTGCCCATGTGTCTGGTGGCGGCGTTGCTGGGCGTGAACATGCGGGGAATGGATAACAACATTCTCACGCAGGTGGGCTTCATCGTGCTGATCGGTCTGGCGGCGAAAAACGCCATTCTGATCGTCGAGTTCGCCAAGCAGCTTGAGGATGAGGGACATGGCACGCGGGAAGCCTCGGTGGAAGCAGCGCGCCTGCGTCTGCGGCCCATCATCATGACCTCGCTGGCCTTCATCCTCGGTGTGGTGCCGCTGGTGTGGGCCACGGGCGCGGGTGCTGAGTTGCGTCAGGCGCTGGGTACGGCCGTGTTCGCGGGTATGATCGGGGTGACGCTGTTCGGCCTGGTGTTCACACCCGTTTTCTATGTGTTCTGCCGCTGGCTGGGCAATCTGGGTCGGGGGCGGAAGAAGATACCGCCTCCGCCGCAATATGCTCCTCCGGCTGAATGAATGAGAAAGGCCCCGCCAGTGTGCGGGGCCTTTTCTTTTTGGGCGGGAGTGGCTTGCGCGTTTCACTGGCATGTGAAGTGAAAATGTTGGTGCTCTTCTGTATTGCGGTTTGTGACTGACTGGTCAGTCATATGAGGTAGGCATGGCATCGGACAAAAAGCGGGTGCAGGTGGGGAAGGTGCATGCGGGAACGCCGGGCCGTGAAACTGCGCCAGAGACTTCTATTGCAGCTTCTTCCATCCTTTTGCCTTCAGCATCACCTTCTGCTGGCTCCGCCCGGCCGCGCGCCACGCCGCTGCCCAAGGCGGAAAGACGCCAGCGCATTTTGGAGGCGGCTCTTGCTGTCTTCAGTGCGCATGGTTACAGCGCGGCCCGTCTGGAAGATGTCGCCCGGCAGGCCGGCGTGGCCAAGGGCACGCTCTATCTCTATTTCGCCGACAAGGAGGCCCTGTTTCGCGGGCTGGTGGAAGACCTCATCACCCCCGTGGTTCTGGATGCCGATGAACTTGTGTCCGCCTTTCCCGGTGACAGCCGGGTGCTTCTGGGCCAGTTGATGGATCTGCTGGTGACACGCATCATCGAAGGGCCGGCCGTGATGGTATTGCGGCTCATGCTCACCGAAGGCCAGCGCTTTCCCGATCTGGCGGCCTATTATCACCGGGAGGTCGTCTCCCGTGCGCTCACAGTGGTGCGCAAGGTGGCGCAGCATGGGCAGGCCCGAGGGGAACTGCATTCGGATGCGCTGGAGCGTTTCCCCCAGCTTTTGGTCGCCCCGGCGCTTTTGGGCATGGTGTGGAATAGCCTGTTCGGCGCGGTTGAGCCGCTGGATGTGCGGGCGCTGATGCTGACCTATCGAGATCTTCTGCTCAACGCTCTGGGGTGGAGAGAACCATGATGCCGGCCCATATGCGCTCAGTTTTCCGGATGAGGTCTGCCCGTCTTCTGGCCGCGATGCTGCTGTTGCCGCTTCTGACCGCATGCAGCGGCGGACAGGAGGATACGTTTTCCGGCTATGTGGAGGGCGACCTGCTCTTCATCGGCCCCACGGAGCCCGGCCGGGTGGTGGATCTGGATGTGGAGGAGGGGCAGACGGTGCAGGCCGGTGCGCGCCTGGCCCGGGTGGAGGATGATGCCCAGAAGGCCGCCGTGCAGGCGGCAGAGGCGCGGGTGAAACAGGCGCAGGCCCAGCTTGAAAATGCACAGGCGCCCTTGCAGCGCCCGCAGGAAATCGCGGTGCTGGAAGCGGCGGAGCGCCGGGCCGCCGCCGCTCTGGATCTCTCCCGTATCGAGCTCAACCGCCAGAAGGATCTGGTTCCGAAGGGCGCGGCATCTCAGGCCACGTTGGATGCCGCCCTGCATCAGTATGAGCAGAATCAGGCGGCTTTGGATGAGGTGCGTCAGCGCATCGCTGCCGCCCGCATCGCCTCGCGGGACAAGCAGATCGAGGCCGCCCGTGAAGCGGCGGCTGCCGCAGCGGCGGATCTGGACGCCGCCCGTGTGCGGCTGGGCTGGCGCACCCTCACCGCACCGCAGGATGGCGACATCCAGACGATCTATTACCGCGTGGGCGAACTGGTGCCGGAAGGTCGCCCAATTGTTTCCATGCTACCGCCCGGCCGCATTCGGGTGCGCTTTTTCGTGCCGGAAGAGGTCTTACCGCGCCTTCATCTCGGCATGGAGGTGAATGTGAGTTGTGACGGCTGCCCGCCGCTGACGGCGAAGGTGAGCTATATCTCCCAGACGGCGGAATATACCCCGCCCGTCATCTATAGCCGCGAGGAGCGTGCCAAGCTGGTCTATCTGGTGGAGGCGCGCCCGGATGTGCCCGCCAATGCCCGGCCGGGCCAACCCGTCAACGTGTCCGTTGCCGGGGGAGGCGCGCCATGAGCTGGGCCATCAGTGGGACCACGCGCGGGGGCACGAGCGGGGCCGCGATCGCGTCACCTGCTGCATCCGCACCGGAGGTGGTGATTGATGTGGAGGGCCTGTCCAAGAGCTTCGGCAGCCACAAGGTGGTGGACAATCTCTCCATGCGGGTGGAGCGGGGGCAGATCTATGGCTTTCTTGGCCCTAATGGCTCGGGCAAGACCACGACCATCCGCATGCTGTGTGGCCTGCTGACGCCGGATGCAGGCCACGGCACTTGTCTGGGCATGGATATCCGCACCGAGGCGCGGCGCATTCGCGAACATGTCGGTTACATGACGCAGCGCTTCTCCCTGTATGAAGATCTGACGGTTGAGGAGAACTTGCAATTCGTCGCGCGGCTCTATGGCGTGCCACAGCCGGAACAGGCGGCGGGGGCGGCGCTGGAAAGGCTGGGGCTTGGCGGGCGCGGGGGGCAGCTTGCCGGTTCGCTCTCGGGAGGCTGGAAGCAGCGGCTGGCTCTGGGGGCCTGCATTCTGCCCGGGCCGGATCTGCTGCTGCTGGATGAACCCACCGCTGGCGTAGACCCGAAGGCGCGGCGTGAATTCTGGGCGCAGATCCATGATCTAGCCGCTTCCGGGCTCACCGTTCTGGTCTCCACCCACTATATGGATGAGGCCGAGCGCTGCCATGAGATCGCCTATATCGCCTATGGCCGGCTGCTGACGCGGGGCACGGTGCAGGGGGTGATTGACAGCTCCGGCCTCAAAACCTGGACGGTGGATGTGCAGGGCATGGATGGCCGCACGGCGGGGCAGACCATCGCCAGCCTCTCGCGCGAACTGGAGCAGTGCGCGGGGGTGGATATGGTGGCCCCCTTCGGCACGGCGCTTCATGTCTGCGGGCATGATGAGTCTGCGCTAGAAGCCGCCATCGCCCCCCATCGGCACGCTCCGAACCTGATCTGGAAACAGGATGCGCCGACACTGGAAGACGTGTTCATCGACCTGATGAGCCGCACCCGGGACAATATGCGATGAGCCAACCGCTGCTCAGCGCCTTTACTGACAGCCTGCGGCGTATCCGCGCCATGGTGGTGAAGGAATTCATCCAGTTGCGACGCGACAGGGTGACCTTCGCCACCATGATCCTCATTCCGGTGCTGCAACTGGTGCTGTTCGGCTACGCCATCAACACCACGCCGCGCCACTTGCCTGCAGCCGTTTATGCGCATGAGAATACGGATGTGAGCCGGGCCATTCTGGCCGCGCTGCGCAATACGGATTTCTTCTCCTTCGTGAAGCAGGTGGACAGCTCGGCAGAGGCCGAGCATCTCATCCTCTCAGGGGATGTGCTGTTCTTTGTGGAAATTCCCGCCGGCTTTGAGCGCGATCTGCGGCGGGGGGAGAAACCCGCACTGCTGGTGGCGGCGGATGCGACAGACCCGATTGGCTCGGCCAATGCTCTGGCGGCGCTGGCGGGCGTGACGCAAAGCGCCCTGCAGCGGGAGCGCTTCGTGAGCACCGACACGCAGAGCAGCGATGGTGCGCCATTCGAGATCGTTCAGCACCGGCGCTACAATCCGGCGGGCAACACCCAGATCAATATCGTGCCGGGCCTGCTGGGCACCATTCTCACCATGACCATGCTGGTGTTCACCGCGCTTTCCGTGACGCGGGAGCTGGAGCGCGGCACCATGGAGAGCCTGCTGTCCATGCCGATCCATCCGGTGGAGATCATGTTGGGCAAGATCATGCCCTATGTCATGGTGGGGGTGTTCCAGGCCTTGCTCATCCTGGTCTGCGGCATGGTGCTGTTCCAGGTGCCGGTGGAAGGCAGCCCGCTGTTTCTGGCGGTGGCGACAATCCTGTTCATCACCGTCAATCTCTCCATCGGCTACACCTTCTCCACTCTGGCGCGGAACCAGCTTCAGGCGGTGCAGATGTCCTTCACCTTCTTCCTGCCCAGCATTCTGCTTTCCGGCTTTATGTTTCCCTTTGCGGGCATGCCAGGCTGGGCGCAGATCATCGGGGAGGGGCTGCCGCTCACCCATTATCTGCGTATCGTGCGGGGCGTGATGCTGAAGGGAGCGGGCTTTGCCGATCTCCAGATGGACGCCTTCGCGCTGGTGGTGCTGATGCTGGTGGCCATGGGCGTTGCGGTGGCGCGTTTCCGCCAAACGCTGGACTGATGCGGATATAGGATACCGGAGGCTGGTGCTCAGCCTGGTTGCAGGGTGATGCGCGCGCCGGGTGCAAGGCGCGCCAGCAGGCGCAGCATATCCTTGCGGCGCAGGGCGACGCAGCCTTCTGTCGCCGCAAAACCCGGGCGGGCAAGATGGATGAAGACCGCTGAACCCCGCCCCGGCACAGCCGGATGGCTGTTTTGGTCCAGCACCAGAACGAGGTCATAAAGCGCATCATCGCGCCACATCTTCTCGTGGGAGGCGGGGAAGGGCAGGCGCACGGGCTGGTTATAGAGCCGGTGGCGGGAGGCATCGCACCAGCCATCATGAGGGCGCAGGGGAAAGCAGGGCAGGCGGGTGCGCGGGCGCGGGCCCTTATCCGGCCGGTAGAGCAACCTCAATATGCGCCATGTGCCGGCCGGGCTGCGGCCATCCCCCTCGTGCTTGTGGGGCCATATGCCGGTGCGGCCAATGGCCACCGGAAGGGTCAGCAATCCGGCGCGCAGCAAGCCCTGATGGGCCCGTCCGGGACGGCGATGGACGGCAAGGTGAGAGATGCCCACAGATATTTCCTTAGGTTGTCGTACCATCATACCAAATGACGCGCCGTCACCTTCAGGATAATTTTTCTGTCGTCTTGTGCCATGCTGTAGTGGGACGATTCGCATGCCCGCCCAAGAGCGGCAGGATCAGGGCAGGAGGGGTATTATGGCCAATGCGTGGAAGATTCTGGTTGTCGAGGATGACCCGGAACTGCGCGATGCCCTGATCGAGCAGTTGGCGCTTCAGGACGAGTTTGAGCCTATTCCTGCGGATAATGGGGCCAATGCCATTGCCGCCGCGCAGAATGGGGCTGTGGATCTGGTCATCATGGATGTCGGCCTGCCGGATATGGACGGGCGGGATGCGGTGCGCCAGATCCGCGCTAATGGCTTCAAGGCTCCGATCGTCATCCTCACTGCCCACGACAGTGATGCAGATACTATCATGGGGCTGGATTCAGGGGCGAATGACTATGTCGTGAAGCCCTTTCGCTTCTCGGTGCTGCTGGCGCGTCTGCGCGCGCAGATGCGCTCCCATGAAGCCAGTGAGGATGCGGTTTTCGCCATCGGCCCCTATTCCTTCCGCCCCGGCGCCAAGGTGCTGGTGACAGATCGCGGCGCGAAGATCCGGCTGACGGAGAAAGAAACCGCCATCCTGCGCTTCCTCTACCGGGCCGGACAGACGCCTGTGCCGCGTGAAACACTTCTGCAGGAGGTGTGGGGTTACAATTCGGGCGTGACGACACACACCCTGGAAACCCACATCTATCGTCTGCGCCAGAAGATCGAGCTGGACCCGGCCAATCCCAGCCTGCTGGAAACGCAGGCCGGTGGCTACAGGCTGGTGCCGTGAGATGAACCGGGCACATATGGTGAAACAGGAAGGCTGCTGAGCGTGGACGAGACCTTTGCGCTGTTGCGCGGCATTTCCACCTTCTCGGTGCTGGATGGGCTGGCCTTGGGGCAACTGGCCCGCGGTGTGGAAGAACTGACTGTTCCGGCCGGAAGCGTGCTGTTTCAGGCGGGCGAAGCGGCGGATGGTGGCTATGTGGTGGCCACCGGCAGCATCGCATTGCAGGAGGGCGCAGGGCCGGATGGCCGGGTGCTGCGCACGGTGGGGCCCGGCGTGCTGATTGGCGAGATGGCTCTGCTTCTGGAGACGAAACGGCCTGCGACAGCCATCGTGGTGGAAGAGAGCCGCCTGCTTCATGTGTCGCGCGCTCTGTTTATTAAGGTGCTGGAAGGCGCCCCCCAGTCTGCGCAGAAGCTGCGCCGGGCCATGGCCAGCCGGCTGGAAGAGACCATGGGCGCGTTGGGAGATGTGCGTGAGGAACTGGAGCGTGCGCGCCCCATACCCAGATCTGCCTCTCGTTACGTATCGCGTCGCCCTCTGCCGCGCCGGGGGTGAAGTGGAAGCAGTGTTCAGGGTAAGCGCTTCCTCAAATCCCCGCCCTCAAGTCTCTTGAGGGCGGGGATTTGAGGGTGGAGAGTGGGGCCCCGAAGACCTGTCCGGGCTAAGGTGCGCCGATAGGCGGTGAGCCTATGCGCGCCCGGCTTCTGGAAAATCTCAGCGTGTCACGGCGGGGTCCGTTCAGCCGAAGGTCACGGCCACGGGCACATGGTCGGAGGGTTTTTCCCAGCCACGGGCATCTTTCAGCACGGTCATGGCACGCGCCTGAGCGGCCAGCGCCGGGTTGGCCCAGACATGATCCAGTCGCCGGCCGCGATCACTGGCAAGGAAATCGCGGGAGCGATAGCTCCACCAGGTGAAGAGCTTGTCCTGCGGCGGTACGAAACGGCGCATGGTATCCACCCAGCCGCCGGCATTCTGTGCGCCATTGAGCTTTTCCACTTCGATGGGCGTGTGGCTCACCACCTTCAGAAGTTGCTTGTGGCTCCACACATCAGCCTCGAGCGGGGCGATGTTCAGGTCTCCCACCAGCACGGCATAATGATCCTGCGCAGCGGCATCGGCTCGCAGCACGGGGCTTTGTGTCATGCGGTCGAGAAAGGCCAGCTTGTGGGCGAATTTGGAGTTGATCTCCACATCCGGCTCATCCCCGCCCGCCGGCACATAGAAATTGTGCACCGTTAGCGGCTTATCCAGCCCGGCCTCGGTGCCGAGCGTCACCGAAAGATGGCGCGCCTCACCCTTTTCGCAAAAATCGCCCTTCTCCACCTGCGTGAAGGGGTGGCGCGAGAGGGTGGCGACCCCGTGCCAGCCCTTCTGCCCATTCAGGGCGATATGCTCAAAGCCCATGGCCCGCAGCGCCTTCAGCGGGAACTTGTCATCCTGACACTTGGTTTCCTGCAGGCACAGAATATCCGGCTTCAGGGCGTCCACCGCAGCCTGCACGAGATCAAGGCGGATGCGGACGGAATTGATGTTCCAGGTGCAGATGGTGAGGGACAAGGCGAGGCCGCACTGTTCGGAAAAGGGAGCCCTTCGCTTACCCCTTGCGGCCTGTAGGTGCAAGGATGCTCTGGAAGGTGGGGCGGTGGCTTCATGCCTGTGAGGCAAATTGCTGGCTGACCCAATCCATGAAGATGCGCACCCGAGGAGAGAGCTGTCGGCCGCGCGGATGCAGCAGAAAGACCGGGGTGGGCGAGGGCGGATAATCCGCCAGCACCTGTGTCAGGCGCCCCTGTTCCAGCGCGTCATGGGCATGATAGCGCGGGATCTGGATCAGCCCGAGGCCCTGCTCGGCCGCTGCTATATAGCTTTCCGCAGCCGTCACGGTCAGCCTGTTGGGCAGGCTGATGGTGCGGATTTCACCCTGAACCGTGAACTCGAGCGGCAGAACGCCACCTGTCGCCGTTGAATGAAAACCCACCATCTCATGCCCGTCGGCCAGATCATCCGGGAGCCGGGGCGTGCCATGGTGAGCCAGATAGAGAGGGGCGGCGAGGGTTGTTTCTTCCAGCAGCGTCACGCGGCGCGCCACCATGTCGCTGTCTGGCAGCGCCCCCACGCGCAGCACGCAATCCATGCCTTCACGCACGGGGTCCACCCAGCGGTCGCCCTCGCTGAGGTGCACATGAATCTGCGGATAGCGGGTCAGAAAGGCTGGAAGCTGGGGCAGAATGAAAAAACGGGCCAGCGAACCCTGCATCTCCACCCGCACCATGCCCTTTGGCTGCGCGCCGGAGAAAGCGTTTTCCGCCTCTTCGACATCGGCAAGAATGGCCAGGCAGCGCTGATAGTGGGCCTCGCCATCGGGCGTGGGGCGGACATGACGTGTCGTGCGCTGTAGCAGACGCACCCCAAGGCAGGCCTCAAGCCGGCGCACCGCATCGGAAACCGTGGAGCGCGGCAGGCCCAGATTGACCGCGGCACGGGTGAAACTGCGCAATTCCACCACATGGGTGAAGATGCGCATGGTGTCCAGTCGGTCCATCAGTCTGTTCGTGTTTCCCGGATAATGATGGCGGATTTTGCCCCATTATCCGCATCTCAGGAAGTCCCATCTTCCAGCTCGGTATACAGGGAACGGGAGCACCCCATGGAACGAGAGACGGAGGGACAGGTCGCGCTTGTCACGGGCAGTGCGCGGGGCCTCGGCGCGGCGATTGCCCGTCGGCTGGCGGCGGATCGCTTCCAGCTTATCATCAATTACACCCACTCCCGCCAGAAGGCCGAGGCGCTGGCGAACGAACTGTGCGCAATGGGCCGCAAGGCGATTGCCGTGCGCGGCGATGTCAGCCGGGCAGAGCAGGTAGCGGGATTGTTCGATGCCGCAGAACAGGCCTTTGGTGGTGTGGACGTGCTGGTGAACAATGCCGGAATTCTGCAGCGGGCCACCCTGCAGGAGACCTCCGATGAATTGTTTGACGATCATATCGCCATCAATCTGAAGGGGGTCTTCAACGGCATGCGTGAAGGTGCACGGCGTGTGCGCGCGGGCGGGCGCATCATCAGCATGTCCAGCAGCCTTGTGGGGCTGTATCTGCCCAGTTACGGCGCCTATGCCGCCACCAAGGCGGGCGTGGAGGCCATGACGCAGGTGCTGGCGCGTGAATTGCGTGGCCGGTCCATCAGCGTCAATGCCATTGCGCCCGGCCCCACCGTGACAGAGCTGCTTCTGGATGGCACGTCTGAAGAGGCGCTGGAAGGGCTGATCCGCCAGTCACCGCTGGAGCGGCTGGGTGAACCGGATGATATCGCCGCGACGGTGGCCTTTCTGGCCGGGCCGGATGGCGCATGGATCAATGGGCAGGTGCTGCGCGTGAATGGCGGCGTGATCTGAAGCTGGAATGCGGGGCCGTACTGGCCCCGCTTCAACCATATGCAGCTGGCCAGATCAGCGCAGGAAGCGCTGGAAATTGATGACAAACAGGCGCGGGTCCGGATTGGTGTTGGGCTTGAACGCGGTGAGGATCACCTGCGTGTTGTAGCCCTGCGGATCGGTGACGATCCATTGCTTCAGCGCCCCGGATTTCGGGTCAAACATCAGCAGGAGACGATAGGTGCCCATCATCGGCACCTTCTGTTCCATCACGATGGTGACATAGCGCTCATCCTGCACGATATCCACCACATGGGGGTCTCTCAGCAGGTCTACATGCTCGGCCAGCAGGAAGCGTAGCGGCGTCTGGCTCAGGGGCGTGATGTCCTGCGTATTGAGGTTCCGATCCCGCACCGCGACCGATTGTCCGTTGGCGATCAGTTCCATGGGGCTGGGCGCATCATACTGGAAGCGCACGCGGCCGGGCTTCTGCATGTAGAAATCGCCGGTGCGGCGGGTGCCGTCCGGGTCCACCTGCGTGAAGGTACCGGTCATGGACTGGACAGCGTTGTAATAGTCATTGATGCGCTGGACCGTGGTGAGGGTGGCGCGGCCATCCTCTGTCGGTCCGCTGTCCTGCGCGGCGGCAGATGCAGCGCCGGTGCTTTGCGCGGGTGCTGGCGCACCATTGCGGGCCAGCGGATTGGGAGAGGGCAAGGGCGTGCTGTCTCCTGGTGTCTGAACCGGTGCTGTATTGCCACCAGAGCCTAGGAAGCCGGGAGAAAAAATGCCGCTGGAAGGCTGGGATGCGGTATCGGGCGCAGCCTGTACGGGTGCGGCCTGCCCATCCTGCCCGCTCTGGTCTGGCGCGCCTTGCCAGTCTTGCTGGGCGGGTTGCTGGTCCTGCGGCTTGAAGAGCTTGTCGAGCGTGTTGGTGAGAAAATCCTGGGCCTGCGCGCTGGGGCTGGCAGACAGCATGAGGCCAGATGCAAGAGTCAGGGCGAGAAACAGCCTGCCGTTGAGGGCGCGCCAGTCGCGCGGGCGGTGCGGCATCATCTTGGGCTCTTGGGCTCGGAGGCAGAACACGGTGGTGGGGCACTCGCTGGTGAGGGTCGCGATGTTTCCTAAGGCAAGCCTATGGCGATCCTGTGATTGTGGTGCACCATATGGAGCAGGTGCACAGCAATGAAAAGGGGCGCATGCGCCCCCTCACTTATTCAGCGGCTTCATCGGAGAGCAGGATATCCCGCTTGCCGGCATGGTTGGGCGGGCTGATGACGCCCTCATCCTCCATGCGCTCTACCAGTGAAGCTGCGCGATTATAGCCGATTTGCAGCCGGCGCTGGATATAGGATGTGGAACATTTGCGATCCCGCATCACAATGGCCAACGCCTGATCATACAGATCCGAGCTGTCAGAGCCGAAGCTGCCCTTGTCGAAGGGGGCGCTGTCGTCCTCGTCCTCATCGGAAGCGGTGATGTCATCCAGATAGGCCGGGACACCCTGCATCTTCAGATGCGCTACCACATCCTCCACCTCTTCATCCGAGACGAAGGGGCCATGCACGCGGGTGGTGCGTCCGCCGCCGGCCATATAGAGCATGTCGCCCTGGCCCAGAAGCTGTTCGGCGCCCTGTTCACCCAGAATGGTGCGGCTGTCGATCTTGCTGGAGACCTGGAACGAGATGCGGGTGGGGAAATTGGCCTTGATGGTGCCCGTCACCACATCCACCGAGGGGCGCTGGGTGGCCATGATGAGGTGGATACCGGCCGCACGCGCCATCTGCGCCAGACGCTGGATGGCGGCCTCGATTTCCTTGCCGGCCACCATCATCAGGTCGGCCATTTCATCGACGACGATGACGATATAGGGCAGGGCGGTGAGGTTCATTTCCTCCCGCTCGTAAATGGCTTCCCCGGTTTCATGGTCAAAGCCGGTCTGCACCGTGCGCGACATGGTTTCGCCGCGCTCGGCCGCATCGCACACACGGGCATTGAAGCCGTCAATGTTGCGCACGCCGAGCTTGGACATCTTCTTGTAGCGGTCCTCCATCTCCCGCACCGCCCATTTCAGCGCCACCACGGCCTTTTTCGGGTCGGTGACAACGGGGGTGAGAAGATGCGGAATACCGTTATAGACAGAGAGTTCCAGCATCTTCGGGTCCACCATGATGAAGCGGCATTCTTCCGGCTTCATGCGGTAGAGCAAAGAGAGGATCATGGTGTTGATGGCCACCGATTTGCCGGAGCCAGTGGTGCCGGCCACAAGCAGATGTGGCATGCGGGCCAGATCGACGATCTTGGGCTCGCCATCAATGGTCTTGCCCAGCGTGATGGCCAGCTTCTGCCCGGAATCTGTGAAATCCCGTGTGGAGAGAAGATCGCGCAGCAGCACTTTGTCGCGCTTCGGGTTGGGCAGTTCAATGCCGATGACATTGCGCCCCGGCACCACGGCCACACGGGCGGAAATCGCGCTCATGGAGCGGGCAATATCATCCGCCAGGCCGATGACGCGGCTGGATTTGATGCCCGGCGCGGGCTCCAGCTCATAAAGGGTCACGACAGGGCCGGGATGCACTTCGCCAATCTCGCCACGCACGCCGAAATCCTCCAGCGTGCTGTGCAGCAGTTCGGCGGATTCCTGCAGGGCCTCCGGGCTCAGGGCTGCGGTGTTTTTGGCAGAGGCGCTCTGGGCTGGCGGCGGGGTGAGCAGTTCAAGGCTGGGGAAGCGGTAACGTCCAGAGGCGCGGCCACTCCCACGCCCACCCTTGCGGCGGCGCGCGGAACTGGTATCACGGCTGTCTTCCATCTCTTCGGCGCTCATGCCAACTTCGGCCATGTCGTCGTCGGCCATATCCTCGTCGTCATTGAAGGCGCGGGCCGCCGCCTCCACCGGGCTGGGGCGTGCCCCGCCGAGATCGGGTTCGACACGGCCGGAACCCGCACGCTCGGACAGGTCACGGCGCATATTGGCCGCGCCCCTGGTTGCCCCCTTGGCCTTGTGACGCCGGCCATGCAGCAGGCCTGCACCTGTCAGCCGGGCCTTCAGCATCAGCAGCGTATGGGTGAGTGCGCCCAGAGAAACGGCGGTGTTGTCGTCTTCATCTTCTTCATCGGCATCGTCTTCATCCCATTCGGCGGTAGGGGCGCTGATGGGGGTGCGGCGCCCGCCGGCCATGGCCAGAAACAGGCCGGTTGCGCCAATGACGCCGCCGGCAATGCCGGTGACCAGACGCTCCAGAAAGCCGGGTGTGCCGGCGGAGAAGATGGCTGCCAGCCGCAGGAACAGATCGCCAATCGCCCCGCCAAGGCCGGTGGGGGTGGGCCATGTGCCCAGATGCGGCAGAGCGCCCAGAAAGGCGCAAGCGCCCAGCAGGCCCGCGCCCCAGGCCAGCGTGCGCAGCCTTTCATGGGCGAAGGGCCGGTGTGTCACCAGCCGCCAGCCCCAATAGAGCAGCGGCAGCACCAAAGCGAGCGAGGCCAGCCCGAACAGCTGCATCAGCAGATCCGCCAGAATGGCTCCGGGCCGGCCCAGCAGATTGTGGACCTGCGAATCCGTGGCGTTGGAAAAGCTGGGGTCGGAGGCGGTCCATGTGGCCAGCGCGGCAAGCATCAGCAGGCCCACGCCGATCATGGCGAGGCCCGCAATCTGCCGGCTGCGCCGCAGCACCGCATGGCGCAGCCCTTCGGGGATGAAGTCAAAACGCGATCGCTGCGGTTGCAGGTGCGAATGCATCACGGCATCCACGGGCATGCGGCGTGCCATGGGCGGCCCTCCTTCAGTCCAGTGCCGCGACGAGGCGGTTCAGCACCTCTTCGCTGGTGGGAAGATCATGCACCAGTGCCACGCGCAGCCAGTTCTGGCAGGGGTTGGCGCCGGTCAGGTCCTGCCGGGCGAGATAGCCCCCCGGCACGGTCCGCAGGCCCTGTTCGCGCCACAGCTTCAGCGCTGCGGCCTCACTGCCTGTATGGTCTGCCGTGGCCAGATGCGACACATCCAGCCACAGGAAAAAGCCACCGCCCGGGCGCTCATAACCAAAGCGCCCGGTAAGGATACGGTCCGCGAGGTCGAACTTCGCGCAATACAGGGCGCGCGAATGCTCCACATGGGCCTCATCATCCAGCGCGGCGGCGGCTACGGCCTGCAGCGGCTCGGGCACCTGCGGGGCGGCGACCCAGCGGAAGGCGAGAAAGGCCTTCAGGAATTCGGGATCACCCGCGCAGAAGCCGGCCCGCAGCCCCGGAAGGGATGAGCGCTTGGAGAGGGAGTTGAAGGCGATGGCGCGGGCATAATCCGGCCCCGCCACTTCCAGAATGCCGGTGGGCGCCTCTGCCCCCAGATAGATCTCCGAGTAGCATTCATCCGAGAACAGATAGGCATCGTGCTGGCGGGCCAGTTCCAGCAGGCGGGTGAGATAGGAGCGCGAGGCCACGGCCCCCTGCGGATTGGCCGGAGAGGCGAGATAGATCGCCACCGTGCGCTCCAGCAGATCAGGCGCCAGGGCATCAAGGTCCGGAAGCCAGCCACTCTCACGGGTGGTCGGCAGTACCAGGGCCTCGCAGCCGGCCGCCTCCGCACCTGCGGCATAGGCGGCATAAAAGGGATTGGGCAGCAGCATGACCGGCCGCTTTTTGTGCGGCAGAAGGCGACGAGCGACCAGTGCAGCGGAAAACAGGCCCTCACGCGAGCCATTGAGCGCCAGCACCTCGGTTTCCGGATTAACCGGGCGGGGCAGGCGGAAACGGCGCTGCAGCCAGCGTGCGGCTGAACCGCGAAAGACGGGCGTGCCTTCCGCCCTTGGATAGCGGCTGAAACTGGCGAGATTTTCTGCCAGAACTGCACCTGCAAAATCCGGCATGGCATGTTGCGGCTCGCCGACGGCGGCGCTGAGCGGGGCACGGCCGGGCTCTATCCCTGCCAGCAGGGCGGAGAGGCGGACGAAGGGGGAACGGCGCTCATCATCACGCGCCGATGGAGTAGGGGATGCGGACAAGAGACACAGCCTTGACTGAACGATTGGCGTGAATTGTGCCGCTGCGTCGGTTAAGGCGTCGCTAACTCAACTTGCAAAAGTGGATGACAGGACCGCTTTTGTGTCATTCAATCCAGCGCATGGCCGTGCGCCGGCTTCAACTCTTTTCCAGAAGATCACGCGCGCGACGGGCATCTTCGCGGATCTGGGCAACGAGGGCATCCACCCCGTCAAATTTCAGTTCCGGGCGTAGCCAGGAGATGAAATCCACATGCAGGGTCTGGCCATACAGGTCGCCGGAGAAATCGAAGATATTCACTTCGAGCAGTGGTGCGCCATTATCGAAGGTGGGGCGGCGGCCATAATTGGCGACCCCGTTGAATGACCCCTGAGCGGTGGTGACACGCACCGCATAAATGCCGAAGGCTAACTCCAGCCCGTTCTCCAGTGAAAGATTGGCCGTTGGGAAGCCAATGGTGCGCCCGCGTTTCTCGCCATGGCGCACCTCGGCGCTCACGCTGAAGGGGCGGCCCAGCATATGGGCGGCATGGCCCACTTGCCCATCGGCCAGCGCCCGGCGAATGGTGCTGGAGGAGATGGGATCACCCGCATCCAGCAGCGCTTCCACCACTTTCACCTCGAAGCCATAGCGCTTCCCGGCATCCTGTAGAAAGGTGGGGGAACCGGCGCGGGCCTTGCCGAAATGGAAATCGAACCCCACCGCAATGCCCTGCACCTGATAGCGGGCCACCAGAATGTCGCGTACGAAATCCTCGGCTTCCATGGTGGCGAGCGCCTTGTCGAAGGGCAGCACAATGGTGCCGGCAAGGCCGGCTTCACGGATGCGTCGCAGCTTCTCGGCTTCGGGCGTGAGGCGGAAGGGCGCTGTGTCGGGACTGAAGAAACTGCGGGGGTGCGGCTCGAAGGTCATGGCCAGCGCTTTTGTGCCGGCGGCCTCCGCCATGGCTTTTGCGGTCTTGAACACCGCCTGATGCCCCCGATGGACCCCATCGAAATTGCCGATGGCCAGCACAGGGTGCGCCAGCGTGGCCGGCAGGGGGGCAGACCCGTACAGTTCGAGAAAAGCGGGGGAAGGCGTCATCACGGTACGATCCGGCAGTGATCAACTTGAGCGCGATCCGGGCATATGAAGCACAGGCCCGGAAAATCGCCCTCTCAACGAGGATGAAGGAAGCGCGGTCAGCCCCCGGTCTGCAAGGTGGGAACCCGGCAGGCGGGGATATGCGCGCTCCAGAGGCCACAATGGCCGGAGGAAGGGGGAGGGCTAAGCCCGACAGGCCCTGTGCAAAAACTGTCGCAGGGCCTGCCCTTTCCATATTCACATGCTCTATGCGCGCCCTTTCCCGCAGGCGTCAAGACGGGAGATGTCCGCAGATCTCTACGCAGGTCTCTACCAGGAGAGGCGCGTCATGACCCCCCGTGGCTGGGGCTGGCCCCTGAAAAGCCGGGCCAGAGCCTGAGGATCCGGCGTTGCGCCATCTTCAGCCTTCAGTTCCCCAGCATGAATGCCGCCGGCGATGAACAGGCTGTCCAGTCCGGCCCGGGCCGCGCCTGTAACATCCGTGCGCAGGGCGTCACCAATGCCCAGAACGCGTGTGCGCTCCACCGGGCGACCGCGCAGTTCCTCTGCCTTTTTCAGGGCGATCTCATAGATGGGGGCGTGGGGCTTGCCGCAATAGACGGCCGCGCCGCCCAGCGCGTCATACACCTCTGCAATGGCCCCGGCGCAGTAGATGAGCTTTTCGCCCCGCTCCACCACAATATCCGGATTGGCGCAGATGAAGGGCATGCTGCGCAGCTTCATCTGTTCCAGCATGGGCAGATAATCGTCTGCTGTTTCGATGGTGTCATCAAACAGGCCCGTGCACACCACGGTTTGCGCGGCTTCCAGCGGGGTGAGGGTGAGATCCAGATCCTCGAACAGGCCCAGATCCCGCTCCGGCCCGAGATGGAAGACCTGCGCGCCGGGCTGGGCGGCCAGCAGAAGATGCGTGACATCTCCGGATGTCACGATGGCGTCATAGGCGGAACGCGGCGCGCCGAGCTTGTCCAGTATGGTGGCGACATGGCGGTTGGGGCGCGGAGCATTGGAGACCAGAATGACATGCCCACCTGCCGCGCGCACCTTCTCAAGCGCCGCGCAGGCGGCGGCGAAGGCCGCCATGCCATTGTGCACCACACCCCACACATCGCACAGGATGACATCATAATCACAGGCGAAGGCCGACAGGCCGGAAATGACGGGGGGCGCCTCGGGGTGGGCGGGTGCGCCGCTGCCATCAGCCATGTTCTGCTCTCCTTGAGATGCCGCTTTGCATGCGGATGCTTGCCGAGGGCTTCATGTCTCATGCAAGGCAGGTAAGCTCAAGCCTAAAGGCCGGGCGCTGGATCCAGGTTCGACCGGTTTATGGGACTCTCTCACGACGAGAAGGGTTGTGCACAGGAGAGAACGACGGCAGATGCCGGGCGCGTATTTTGCTTGCTGCCGGGGGCATGGCTTGGCTATGGTGCGTGCCGATGCGGGCGTAGTTCAGTGGTAGAACGACAGCTTCCCAAGCTGTATGTCGTGGGTTCGATTCCCATCGCCCGCTCCACTTCAACTTTCCATGGTGTTCCAAGGACGTCCATGGAGTGTTGCAAGTCATTGTCACGGTTCGGTTTTTACAGAGAATCCGTTCCAGTGACGTCCAGCGAGACCCACTGACAGCCGGTCAAAACCGGTACATCAGGTGGTACATCGCAATGCGGAGCTTCCCGATTCCGCATTGTTGCTGGGGGAGCCGGGGCTCGATGGGAAACATGGCACTCAACTCGCTTTCAAGGAGTTGGGATCATGCTTTTGGACCTCACGGTTCGCCAAGCCAAGGCGACCGGCAAACCCTACACCCTGGCCGACACAGACGGCCTTTCCCTCTTTGTTTCAGCCACCGGTGCAAAGGCGTGGCACTTCCGCTTCTCGTGGGGCGGCAAGCGCG
>JBFWLR010000005.1:0-249574 GCA_050252035.1 Xanthobacter sp. | reverse complement strand
CATGCGTCACCGCCACACCAAGGCGCGCCGCACGGGCCAGACCATCCGAGTTCGGATCAATCCCCACCATCGCACCCATCGCAAGATGCGACGCATTGCGCAGGATCTTGATCATCAGGTCCGTCCCTATATTCCCCGAACCAATGATCGCGCAAAAAAGTTTTGCCATCCGTTTTTCCTTCCTGAAACGGCGATGCAGGCCCCTAGAGCCGCCCATCCGCGATTTTTCTCAGGTCTGCCTTCGGGTCTGCCAGAATATCCCGGTTCCGAACCCTGAACCCGTTTGCGATCATCGCCCTTAGCGGGCGCATCTCGCGACCATTGTCGATGGTGACAGCCCCCACCACCACATCATCACGAAGCCCGAGAAGCGTGCATTTCAGGCCATCCGGGGAACCGCGCCGTACCCATTCATCGGCCTCATGGACACCAGCGACCTGAAAGTTGTGGCCATACTGATCTGTCCAATACCAAGGCACATCGAAGCTGCACGCTTCGCCTGTCACCATGGCGCGGCCCACGCCTGCGCCCTGATTCTGCGCATTGGCCCAGGTTTCGTAACGCTGCCAGAGGCCCGATGATGGATGAAACTGGCGGGCCACATCCCCGGCCGCAAAGATGGCGGGGTGGCTGGTGCACCCATATTCATCAATGAGAATACCGTCTTCCACCTTCAGCCCGGCGGAAAGGGCGAGGTCCATATTCAGTTCAACCCCGATGCCATAGACGACCAGATCCCCCTGAAAGGTCCGCCCGTCTGAAGCCGCCAGTACGATCTTGCCGCTGGTTTTGCGCGTGGCCGAAACCAGCTCCGCTCCCAGCTCAAAAGCGACGCGATGCTCCTCATGCAGATGGCGCAGCACCTTCACCATGGGTGCGGGTGTGCCCCGGGCCATGAGCCTGGCACCACGCTCGATGACAGTGACCTGCGCCCCCATGGTGACAGCGCTGGCCGCGACCTCCAGCCCGATGATGCCTCCGCCGACCACCAACACATGCCGCCCCGGCCAGATATGGCCGCGTAAGGCTTCCGCATCATCCAGCGTGCGCAGGGTATAGACCCCCGAGCCCAGACTATCGAGCAACGGATAGGCGCGGGCGCGCGCCCCGGCGGCCAGCATTAGCTTGTCAAAATGCAGGGTCTGGCCGGAAGCCAGCTCCAGACGCTTTTCATCGACATCAAAATGCACCGCCGCATCATGCAGCCGGCATTCAATGCCCTTTTCGCGATAGAAGCCTTCCGGGTGGATGGTGGTGTGCGCCGTTTCCGGCTTCACCAGCACTTCCTTGGAGAGCGGCGGACGCTCATAGGGCAGATGCGGTTCAGCTCCCACCAGAATGATGCGCCCCTGAAAGCCCGCCTCACGCATGGCGACCGCCGCCGCTGCGCCAGCCTGCCCAGCCCCAACCACCACATGAACGGGCGTATCATGATGCTCAGTCATTGCATCCTCACTCATGTCTGGTCTTCAGGATGCGCGCGGCTGTGCGCTCACCATGCCCATGCCGGCGATCCACTCGTCGATGGGATGGTAGTAGCGGGTGTGCGCCTCATAGGCACCGGCGGCCTGAAGGCAGGCGAAGGCTGCAATCCAGGCGCGGATCTCATGGCCACCACGCCCGCCCCGTGTGCGGATTTCCTCATCCGTCATGGTGGCGAAACGTGTGAGATCACCCGCGACGAAGGTCTCCAGCAGGCCCTTGTCCCATTCCGCATCCAGCGGCTGGGACGAGCCCTTGCCCTCGGCCAGCAGGCGGCCATTGCTCAACACCCGCTCCTGTCGGGTGTGGCGAGCCTGCGGCGTGGGGTTGCGCCCGGCAATGAGAAATTCTTCCACCTCCGGCGGCACGGAGCCCATTTGGGGGGTCGGCGGATCATGGGACAGGCCGCCCGAACCCAGCACCAGAATGCGCTCGGGCCGGCCAGCCAGAAAACGCCCGACCGCCTCGCCCAGTTTCAGCACTCGGCGACAGGGCGGCAGGGGCCGCGCAGCACCATTGATGAAGATGGGAATGACAGGGTAGCGCGCCACGCTGCCGGCCAGCAATTCCAGCGGCTGGGTAAAGCCGTGATCCGCCTGCATCCGGTAGGAATAACTGACATCCACATCCTCTGCCTGCACCGCCTCGACCAACTCCAGCGCCAGCTTTTCCGGTACGTTCAGCGGGCCTTCGCCAATATCCCAGTCTCCGGCGCATTTGGCGCGCAGGCCTATGCAGAAGGGCGGCATGAGATCATAAAAGAAAGCATTGAAATGATCGGGCGCGAAAACCACGATCAGTTCCGGGTCATATGCGGCCACTTCCTGCGCCAGCGTGGCGAACATGCCGCGCGCCTGCGCCTCCACTTGCGGAGCGGGATGAATGAAATCCATCATCGGGCTGTGCGAAACACAGATGAGCTTCATGCTCATGGGCAGAACCTCCCTCATGGCCCCTTTGCGGGGCCTGTTGTTGTCGATTTAAAGATCAAGCCCGCCAGCCACATGGCGGATGCCGCGGATGCCAAGGCCGCAATCGGCCCGGATCATCACCCCGGAGAGGGTCCGGTTATCGGCCCGCGAGGCCAGCATCACATAAGGCCCGGTGAAATCCGCCGGCTCGGGAAAGACCTGCAGCGGTAGAATGGCGCGAATGGCCTGCGGGCTGCGCGAATCCATGATGCGCGTCTCCTGCTGGCCCAGTGCTTCCGGCCCGCGCAGATCACTGGCCATGCCGCTGGGGCCCACGGCGTTCACCCTCA
Organism: Xanthobacter sp.; assembly: GCA_050252035.1. GTDB lineage: Bacteria > Pseudomonadota > Alphaproteobacteria > Rhizobiales > Xanthobacteraceae > Xanthobacter. The sequence continues at coordinate 246,831 of JBFWLR010000005.1, read as the reverse complement.
CTTTTGGCGCCAGCTCATAGGCCAGCTGGCGCACCAGCCCCACAGCCGCATGTTTCGATGCGGTATAGAGCGGCCCGCCTCCACCCGGATAGAAGGACGAGTTGGAGAGAGTGAAGATGATGCTGCCTTCGGTTTGAATGAGCGCCTGCGCGGCGGCTTTCGCCCCCAAAAGATAGCCCTTCACATTGATGGCGAAGAGCTCATCAAACGCCGCCGGCAGGCGCTCGGCGGCGATGTCCACGAGCCGCACCCCGTGATCCCACACCGCCGCATTGCCGATGAAACAATCCAGCCGGCCGAACCGGGACAGCGTCTCAGCCACGGCCCGCTCATTGTCGGACATGCTGCGCACATCCCCCGCCACGGCCACCACCGTTTCTGGAAAATCCGCGCGCAGCTGTTCCACCTTTTCGGCAGAACGCTCCAGCACAGCGACCCGCGCACCCTCGGCCACAAAGCGCTGGACCAGAGCTCGACCAAGGCCGGAGCCGCCACCGGTAATGAGCGCGACCTGTCCGTGAAGCCGCCCCTGGGGCCAGTCATGTTCCAGCCCGGCGCTCATGCCGTGTGCTCCGGCACGAGCACATAGAGGTCTTCCCCCTCCACCACCACATCATATGTGGCCAGATCAATGGTGGCGGGCTGGGTCAGGGCCTTGCCGGTCTTCAGGCAGAAGCGCGCGGTGTGCACTGGGCATTCCACCGTGCAGTCATCTTCCAGATAGCCTTCCGACATGGAGGCATTGCCATGGGTGCACAGATCGGCAAGTGCATAGAATTCGCCATCCATATTGAAGACGGCAATGGCAGGGGACGTCTCCACCCGGCAGGATTCGCCGGGTGGAAGATCCGCCTTCGAGCAGACGAGGACTTTTTCCATGATCACAACAGGATGCTGATATTGGAGGACATCAGGGTGAACTCGTCGAGTTCGAGATCACGCCCGAAGATTTCCCAGCCGCCGGCCGTTTTGGCCCGGCGCAAGCGATCGCGGCGGGTGCCGATGAAGGTGTGATGATCGCGCGCCTTCGAGGCCCGGTGCACCATGTAATTGCAGGAAAGCTCCAGCTCATCACCATTCACCGCCAGAATGCGCACATTACTGACGAAATGACGGGTGCGCGAGGCCGGCTCTTCCGCCCAGGCCATACCGGTTTCCAGTCGGGCGATGCGCCGTTCAAGCTGGTACTTGTCCTCGTTGAAGATATAAGTGGTGGGCGGGCGCTGGCCCCGCCGACGGTCTCGCGACTGCGCCAGCGTATTGGTGTTGAGGACATAGGACACGTCCTCCGCCATAAGATCGATCCATTCGCGGAAACGACGCTCGTCCAGCAGCGCAGCCTCAAGATAGAGGAACTGTTCCACCTCATGCTGCAATTCGGGTGAAACCTTCACGGCCGGAGCGGTGAGCACCGCAATGGGCGCAACAGCCTCAAGCATTGGCGGCCTCCTTCAGCTCGATGCCAGCCATGGCGTCGATTTCATCCCAGTTTTCAGCGGTCATCATGTCCGCCCAGCGCTTGTAGAATCCGCGCGCGGCAGTTTCGGCGAAAGTGTTGTTGGTTATTCCGGGGATGCCATCATCACGGCGCTCCTCGAATCCCAGACCCATTTGCATGCAGAACTCGGTTTGCTTGGCCATATGACCGCGCAACACCTTCTGCACTTCCACCCAGTTCTCGGAATCATCCTGCTCCAGAAAACCAGCTGGGCCAAAGGCGCGAGCATGGCTCTTCTTGAGGGCTTCCTTAACGGAATCCGGGGCGGCCTTGTCGGCAATGCAGAAGGCCCACACCTCAATCTGGTTCGGCCCACGCGGATGCCAGATGCGCAGCGTCTGCGTCCCATTCAGCCAAGAAAGGGTTGGGAACATGGTGTTGTGCCCGGCCAGACGCAGCGCCCGCACACGGCCAACGCGCTTTTCAGTTTCCGCATAGGTTTCACGGAAATAGGTGGAAACCTCGCCATCCACCCAAACATTGGCGTCCGGTTTTTCGGTAAAGAAGAAGGCGCTGCCATGCCCGTTTCCGGAGAACTGCACGCCACCAAGACCGTTGGCCCAAGCCGGCTTATCGGTCTGCCCCTCACCCAGCGGCGCGCCATCCGGCTTGTTGGTGGCCACCGGCTGCAACACCTGAACCGCTGAACCATGCGTATAGGGCGCATGATACTGATCGGAGCAGAACTGCTCGGCCGCGAATTTCCAGTTGCACTCGATCACCCATTTATGGATGCCGCCAACAACTTCGGTCCCCCCCTCGCGACGATCCAGAAAACCGTCAAGATACCAAGCCATATCGCCCAGATAATCTTCAAGGCCGGGGGCGGTCTCATCCCAGTTGCCGAAGATCAGGCCCTTGTAGACAGCCAGACGCGGCACCTTGCGCATGCCCCATTTCGACTTGTCGAGCGCATTCCGATAGGCTTCCTCTTCCAGCGGCACGGATTGCAGCGCGCCGTCGAGCCCGTAGGACCAGCCGTGATACGGGCATGTCAATGCACGCGTATTGCCCTCTTCCGCATGGCACAGCTTCATGCCCCGGTGACGGCACTGGTTCAGGAAAGCCTCAACGGACCCATCCTTCTGGCGCACCACAATAACCGGATCCTCACCCATGAAGGTGGTGAAGAAGTCTCCAGCCTTGGGGATCAGGCATTCATGGGCGAGAAACAGCCAAGAGCGCGCAAAAACACGTTCCAGCTCCAGTTCATAGATCGCCTGATCGGTGTAGATGGCAGGTTTGACAGTGCCCTTTTCAGCATCAATCAGACTGCGGACATTGAGCTTGTCGTCCATACAGCGCTCCTCCTTCATGGCTGCCCTGTTCATTCATCGGGTCCGGGCATGCGAGTAAGCGAAACCAAACAGAATTCTGGAATTGGAAGAAATATTTTCTTCCTTGCCGTTTAAGACGAAAAATGTCTCAATTAGCCAATGGAACTGAGACATCTGCGCTATTTCGTGGCGGTGGCGGAAGAGTTGAACTTCACTCGCGCAGCCGCACGCCTCAACACCGCCCAGCCTTCCTTCAGCCAGCAGATCCGCGATCTGGAAGCAGAGATCGGCACCCCCCTGCTCATGCGCACCAAGCGGCGGGTGGAACTGACGGATGCCGGACGGGTGTTTCTGGATGAAGCCCGCCTTGTGCTGGCCCAGAGCCAGCGCGCCGTCACACTGGCCCGCCGCGCCGCGCAGATGGAGGCGCGCAAGCTCACCATTGGCTTTCTGCCTTCTGCCGAGGTGAAAATCTTCCCCACCATGTTGTCCGTGATGCGAGCGCGCTTTCCTGACCTCAACCCGGTGTTCCGCAGCCTCACCACCGCCGAGCAGATGGAGGCCCTATCCCGGCGCGAGATTGATGTGGGCTTTGTGCGCATGCCCGTGACAGACCCGGCTCTGGCCTGGAAAACGGTTCTGACAGAACGCCTTGCCGCTATTATCCCGGCAGACCACCCGCTGGCCTCGGCCTCCGCCATTGATATCCGGGAGCTGGAGCAAACGCCCTTCCTGCGCATCACGCCAGAGCAGGCCGGGGGGCTGCATGACATTGTCGAGCGCTATCTGCGTGAGCATCAGGTGGCCATCACCCCCGCACAGGATGTCGACAATGTCACCACCATGATGACGCTGGTGGGGCTGGGCACCGGCTTTGCCCTGCTACCGGATTATGTCTCGCACCTGCTGTTCCGCAATGTCACCACCCGCCCTCTTCAGGATGACGCACCGGATGTGGAACTGGTGATGGCCTGGCATCGCGAAAATGACTCGCCTGATCTGGCCGCCTTTCGTGATCTGGTCTGCGAGGTACTCAACCTGCCGGAATCCTGATGCATCCATGACGCGTGCAGCGCACATTGTGCGCTGCACGCGTCATTGAGAGTTTTTTCGTCTGAATAGGGAATGGAATTTGTATTGGCGGTGCCGGTTCGGCTTTTCCATCTTCCAGCGGTTCTGAAAACATCCGTGGAGGAAGCCCCATGGCCAGCGCCGCTGCCGGAGCAACAACGGCCCATACCCCCCATACATCCACCACCCAGCCCGAGCTGCGCTCGCTGTGGTCCGCCATCGCCGGCGGGGATGTGCATCTGCACTATATTGACGCGAAAGGTGTGAAGACCCGCGTGCTGGAGGCCGGCGAAGGCCCGGTGCTCATTCTTCTGCATGGCGTTTCAGGACATCTGGAAGCCTATCATCGCAACATTCTCTCCCATGCCGAACATTTCCGGGTGTTCGCGGTGGACATGCTGGGCCACGGCTTCACCGACAAGCCGGATCGCAACTATGAAATCATGGATTATGTGGAGCATCTGCGGGATCTGATCGACGCTATTGGTGTCGAGAAGGCGCACATCTCCGGTGAATCCCTGGGCGGCTGGGTGGCCGCGCGTTTCGCCGCCACCTATCCTGAACGGGTGGACCGGCTGGTACTCAATACCGCCGGCGGGATGATCGCCGACCCGAAGGTGATGGAACGGCTGAAAACGCTGAGTCTGGCCGCCGTGCGCTCTCCCGATCGCGAGGCCACCCGCAAGCGCCTCGAATTCCTGATGCTTGACCCCTCCATCGTCACCGAAGATCTGGTGGAAGCACGCTTCGCCTGTTTCCGCCGTCCCGGCATGGTGGAGGCCATGGAACGCATCATGTGCCTGCAGGAGCCGGACATTCGCCAGCGCAACATGCTGACGGAGGAGGAACTGGGCCGCATCACAGCTGAAACACTGGTGCTGTGGACCACCCATGATCCCACCGCATCTGTTGAGGTTGGCCAGCGCCTCTCCCATCTGGTGAAGGGCTCCAGATTCGTGGTGATGGAAGATTGCGGGCACTGGCCGCAATATGAGGATGCGGAAACCTTCAACCGCATCCATATCCACTTCCTGCTGAATGGCGAGGCATGAGCGGGATGATCGCCACTGCAGCCGATCGTCTGCGCACCGCGCAGGACAACCGCACCCCCTGCCCGCCCCTTAACGACCTTCTGCCCGCCGGCGATCTCGATATCGCCTATCAGGTGCAGGAGGCCGGCACGGAAGCCGCTCTGGCGGCCGGACGGGTTCTGGTGGGGCGCAAGATCGGCCTGACCTCCCGCGCCGTGCAGCAGCAACTGGGCGTCGATCAGCCCGATTATGGCATGCTGTTTGACGACATGGCTGTGCCGGATGACTGGGAAATCCCCGCCGGCCGCCTGCTCCAGCCAAAGGTGGAGGCTGAAATCGCCTTCATTCTGGGGCGCGATCTGACAGACACCCACACGACCCTCGCCGATATCATCAGCGCGGTGGACTATGCCGTGCCCGCCATTGAAGTGGTGGATTCACGCATAGCAAACTGGAAGATCAGCATCGTCGACACCATCGCCGACAATGCCTCCTCCGGTCTTTATGTGCTGGGCAACACGCCGCACAAGCTGGATGGGCTGGATCTGCGATTGTGCGGCATGGTGATGGAATGCGCCGGAGATATCGTCTCCGTCGGGGCCGGCGCGGCCTGTCTTGGCCACCCTCTGAATGCCATGTGGTGGCTCGCCCGCACCATGGCTCGCACAGGACGCCCCCTGAAGGCCGGTGATACGGTGCTCTCCGGCGCGCTCGGTCCGATGGTGACAGTGCCGGGCGAGGCCTCCCGCAAGGGCACTGTTTATGAAGCACATGTGGCTGGTCTCGGCTCCGTACGCGCGCGTTTTGCAGCAGCGGACTGATCCTCCCGACATCAATACCCTGCCGGATGGGCCACGCCTGTCCGGCAGGTTTATTGCGCCCAATCCGGATCCGCAGTGAAGGAAATGGTCAGCCAACGATCCTGCCCCTCCTCGCCGGGACCGATAGCCACACCGATTTCAGCGCGGATGGCGTCCCATTCCTCCAATGTACGAGCTGGCAGATGGGCGGGGGCAACGAACCATAACTCTACCTGCCGCACCCGCCCCACCTTGGCGACATAGGCGCGGTAATCTTGAAATCCATAGCGCTCCATCACCTGCGCAGCCACCCCATCCACATGGGTTTTCAGATCTTGAGGAGTCACCAGCAGGATCTCGGCAAAAGCCTGCCGGATGGTGCCGATCGGCATGGGAATGATGAACAGGCAGACAAGGGCCAGAGTGAACGGGTCCACATAGGAGGCGGTCCAGGCATAGGCGGTGCCCTGCACTGCAAGGCCGATGCAAAAGGCCAGCAACAACGCCGCCGAAATGCAGCCCGCCATGAACCAGGAGCGCACATCGAGCGCCACGAAATCCGAGCGGATGCGGCGGTTCAAGAGATGCTCCACCACAGCCATGGCCATGCAGACAAGAGTGGCGAAGAGCGCATACAGAATGGCCTCATCGAACACCAGTTCATTGCCTCCATCCAGCAGACTGGTGACGGCGTTGATGAGCGCATAGACCGCAATGGCCAGAAGGATGGTGCCATTGAGCCCCAGCACAATCGGCTCCAGATGCCAGAACCCCATGGTGAAGCGGTTCTGCAGGCGGCGCGAGAGCTTGCCCTCCTGCACAGAGGCGACAATGAGCCGGGACACGAACAGGGCCAGAACGCTCATGCTGGCATCAATCAGGCTGTAGACGGCATCGAAGGCAATGGCCAGCGAACCGGAAATGAAACCGAACAGCACGCCCACCACCGCCACAAGCAAGGTGACGGCAATAGAGGCTCCGAGCAGGCTCTGCTCATTCCATCGGCTGTTATGTTCAAATCCGCTTTCCATCAAAATCCGTCCTGATGCATAATGTGACCGGCCCTTGGTCGCTACTGGATGCGCCGCACCAGTCGCTTTGGTCAAACCGGGCTCCCAAGCGTCAGATATCCGCGCAGATTTCCGCAAGGGAATACAAAATTGGATGCTTCCGCCTGCTCTGCCTGATCTTTATATATGCCATGAGACCCGCATCCATGGCCGGCAAGACTGCGCTCCACATATCAGCAATAGGCCTCCGCCGGGAGATTCGAGAAGCCGGAAAATCACGTTACGTCAGCAACCGGATTGGACCAAGGCCCTGATCTGTTTTTGGAAACTGTCACATCCGGCAGATAGAGTCGCGCTTGCACAAGATATCCAGGCACCTTCAGACTGGAATCTCATTGGTGAGATGACGGATGCATGTATCGACCACATCGCAATATATCTGATTTATCTGCAATAAAGGTGTGATCGGTTGCGCACAGATACTGATGTGACATAGTTGCCTCACTGGCGGGTTTGGCCCGCAACCGCACGAAAAGGCATGCCTGGAAGATGAGCCAGACAGAAGGCGCACCGGCACAAGCCCGCGGGCGCGGTGGATCCAGCGGCAGACTATCTGGCAAATCCCTTGGCCTTTGGGCCTGCACCTGCCTGGTCATTGGCAATGTGGTGGGTTCCGGCTTCTTCCTCTCGCCGGCAGCGCTTGCGCCTTATGGCACGGTTGCTCTGGTGGGATGGATCGTGATGTCCGCCGGGGCGATGTGTCTGGGGCTCATCTTTGCCCGTCTTGGGCGACTGGCTCCAGCCGCTGGTGGACCCTATGCCTATACCCGCATGGGGTTTGGCGGCTTTGCCGGCTTTCTCATCGCGTGGGGCTACTGGATTTCCATGTGGTCCTCACAGCCGGCCATGGCGCTGGCCTTTGTCGGCTACCTCAAATATTTCGTTCCCGAGCTTTCATCCTTCTCTTCCCTGCTTATCGCGCTGGCGGCCATGTGGCTGGTAGTTCTGGTGAATATTCGCGGGGTGAAGGAGGCTGGCCTGTTTCAGATGGCCGTGGTCACAGCCAAGCTCATTCCGTTTCTCGGCATTGCGCTGATCGGGCTATTCTGGGTGGAGTGGGACCATTTCACCCCCATCAATCCCACGCCCCAGCCCTTCTTTGTGGCGCTTTCGGCCACAGCGCCGCTCACCATGTTCGCCTTTCTCGGCATCGAGTCCGCCACTGTACCGGGTGAGGATGTGAAAGACCCGAAGCGCACCATTTTCCTCGCCACCATTCTGGGCACGGCCACGGCCGCCCTCATCTTCACACTGGGTACGCTGGTGGTGATGGGCGTGATGGAACGCAGCGCGCTGGGGGCCTCTTCCGCCCCCTTCTCCGATGCGGCCTCCGCCATGTGGGGGCCATGGGCCGGCTATGTGGTAGCGGCAGCCGCCATGCTGTCTTCGCTCGGTGCGCTGAATGGCTGGACGCTGCTGATGTCCCAAGTGCCCATGGCGGCCGCGCGCAACGGCGTGCTGCCCGGCGTATTCTCTCACCTCAACCGGCGTGGCGTGCCGGCGCGGGGCATCTATATTTCGGTAGGGCTTTCTACCCTTCTTCTGGTGCTGCAAAGCTCTGGAGATAACAGGTTGATTTCCATCTATGATTTTATCGTGGATCTCTCCACCGTCTCAGAGATGATCCCCTATGTCTTCTGCACACTAGTGGAAGGCGTGCTACTGCTCACGCTGGGGCGTACGCTCGGTTACTATAATCCTCGCACCTATATCCCCATTGCGGTGGTGGCTTTCTTCTTCTCCATATGGACCATCTATGGCTCCGGCCCCGAGGCGGGCATGTGGGGGCTTCTGCTCCTGCTGGCAGGCCTACCCTTCTATGTCTTTCTGCAGCGGGGCCAGCCCGCTGCCAACCCGGCGCTTGCGGATGGCCTGACCATTCCCCCGGCCGCCACCAGCAAGGATATTGTACCATGACGCATTCGCGGGAGCAGAATCTGGGCATGCGGGCACTTGTCATCCACGCCCTAGCCCATGAAGATACGGTGGAAGGCCACGCCGTACGCACGCTGGTGGATGAGCTCGACATTCAGGATGTCGACACCGTCACCGTCACGTCGGCGGAAGGTGCAGCACATCTGTTCAATTCCGATACCTCCTTCCAGGCTGTCGTACTGGATTGGGATCTGGAAGAAGACGACTCTCACACCGAAGCACTGGAGGTGCTGCGCGAGATCCGCGCCGCCAATGCCCGCATTCCCGTTTTCCTTTGTGCCGACCGTTCCGTCGCCTCCTCCATTCCCATGGATGCGATGGGGCTGGTGAATGATTTCATCTGGCTGCTGGAAGATACGTCCCGTTTCATTGCCGGGCGTATTGTGGCGGCCATCCACACCTATCGCGAGCATGTGCTGCCGCCCATGTTCGCCGCCCTGACAAAATTTGCGCAGGTCCATGAATATAGCTGGCACACCCCCGGCCACACCGGCGGCACGGCTTTCCTCAAGCATCCGGCAGGGCGCGCTTTTTTTGAATATTTCGGCGAGAACATGTTCCGCTCGGATCTGTCCATCTCGGTCGGGGAACTGGGCTCGCTGCTGGACCATTCCGGCCCCATTGGCGCGGGGGAGAAATACGCGGCCCATGTGTTCGGCGCGCACCGCACCTATACGGTGACGAACGGCTCTTCCATGTCCAACCGCGTCATCATGATGGCGTCCGTCACGCGCGACCAGCTGTGCCTGTGCGACCGCAACTGCCACAAGAGCGCAGAGCACGCCATCACCCTTTCCGGCGCCATTCCCACCTATATGATGCCGGCGCGCAACGGGTTGGGCATTATCGGCCCCATTCCCCCGGCCCACCTCACCCCGGATGCGCTGAAGAACTCTATTGACACCAATGCTCTGCTGCGTGAGGGACACGACAAAACGCCCGTTCACGCGATCATCACCAACTCCACCTATGATGGGCTATGCTACAATGTAACCCATGTAGAAAAGCTGCTGGGCCAGAGCGTGGACCGGCTGCATTTCGATGAAGCCTGGTATGGCTATGCCCGCTTCAACCCCATCTATGCCGGCCGTTTCGCCATGCATGGAGACCCGGCGGAACATGACGAGACGCGGCCCAGCGTCTTTGCCACCCAATCCACCCACAAGCTGCTGGCGGCACTGTCACAGGCCTCCTTCATTCATGTGCGCAACGGGCGTCGGCCCATTGAACATGCACGCTTCAATGAAGCCTACATGATGCATGCCTCCACCTCGCCCAACTATGCCATCATAGCCGCCAATGACGTGACTGCGGCCATGATGGACGGCCCCTCAGGCAAGGCCCTGACGACGGATGCCATCCGTGAGGCTGTGGCCTTCCGCCAGACCATGTCACGGCTGAATGCCGAGAGCGCGGCGCGCGGCGACTGGTTCTTTAACAGCTGGCAGGCTGATACGGTGCAGGATGCCGAGAGCGGCCAGCCTGTCGCCTTCCATGACGCCAAGCCGGAACAGCTCGCCACCGATCCGGCCTGCTGGGTCCTGAAACCGGGGACGGCCTGGCATGGCTTCGAAGGACTCGATGATGACTGGTGCATGCTTGACCCCATCAAGGTCTCGGTCGTCACCCCCGGCATGTCGGCACGTGGTGAGATGGCTCAAACCGGTATTCCGGCCTCCATCCTCACCGCCTATCTCGACACCAAGGGCGTGGTAGTGGAGAAGACCACGGACTTCACCATCCTCTTCCTATTCTCCATCGGCGTGACGAAGGGCAAGTGGGGCACGCTGCTGAACGTGCTGAGCGAGTTCAAGCGCGACTATGACGCCAACACCCCGCTGGATCGGGTGCTGCCGGATATCGTGGCGCAGGGCCCCAAAATCTATGCTGGCATGGGCCTGAAGGATCTGGCGGACAGCATGTTCGCCGCCATGAAGGAACTGAAGACCACCGCCGTGATGTCCGAAGCCTTCTCCCGCCTGCCGGAGCCGGAACTGACACCCCAGCAGGCCTATGAGAATCTGGTGCGGGACAATATCGAATCCCTGACCCTGGATGAGATGGCCGGGCGCGTGGTGGCCACCGGTGTGGTGCCCTATCCGCCGGGCATTCCGCTGCTGATGCCGGGTGAGAATACCGGCCCGGCCAATGGCCCGCTACTGGGCTATCTGAAGGCGCTGGAAGCTTTCGATGTCCGCTTCCCCGGCTTTGGACATGATACCCATGGCGTCGAGGTGGAGGATGGTCGTTACCGCATCCTCTGCATCCGGCGCTGAGCGGGAAGGTACACTTGACCATGGCTGAGACAGCAACCGCTCCACAGGCCGACGCATCCGCGCCAAAGAAAATCGGCCTGACCGCCGCCACCCTCATGGTGGCGGGCAACATGATGGGTTCCGGGGTGTTCATGCTCCCCGCGAACCTTGCCGTCACCGGCGGCATCGCGCTTTACGGATGGCTCATTACCTGTGTGGGTGCGGTGGCGCTGGGGCTGGTGTTCGCCAAGTTGGGAGCCATCGCGCCCATGGCGGGCGGCCCCTATGCCTATGCCCGCGCCTCCTTCGGCGATTATATGGGCTACCAGACCAACCTCATCTACTGGCTGGCCAATGTGCTGGGCAATACCGCACTGGCCGTGGCGGGCCTTGGGTATCTCACCACCTTCTTCCCGGTGCTGGAGATTCCACTGGTGTCCGCCTTCGCGCAGATCGCAGTGGTATGGTTCTTCGTCTACGCCAACATTCTGGGGCCGAGCACTGTTGGCCGGCTGCAATCCTTCACCACCTCCTTCGCGCTGGTGCCCATTATTGGCATGGCAGTGCTGGGCTGGTTCTGGTTCAAGCCGGACGTCTATGCGGCGGGCTGGAATGTTTCGGGCCAAGGCACCTTCTCGGCCATTGGCGCCACGCTCACTTTCACGCTGTGGGCCTTTATCGGGGTGGAAACCGCATCCGTCTCGGCGGGCGTGGTGGAGAACCCCCGGCGCAATATCCCCATCGCCACCATGTCAGGCGTGATTCTGGCGGGGGTGTGCTATGTGCTCTCCTCTACCGTCATCATGGGCATGATTCCCAACAAGGAACTGGTCGCTTCCAACGCCCCCTTCGCACAGGCGGCGACACTCGCGCTGGGGCCGGTGGCGGGTGCAGCCGTGGCTATCTGCGCGGCCATTGGCTGTCTGGGTTCTCTGGCCGGCTGGACCCTTCTGGTGGGACAAACGGCCAAAGCCGCGGCAGATGACGGACTCTTCCCCAATGTGTTCTCGCGGGTGAACGCGAAGGGCGTGCCTTCTCTCGGACTGGTGATTGTCGCCGTCATCATGACGGTGCAGATTCTGGCCACCATGTCACCCACGGCCAGCGCGCAATTCGGCAAGATCGCCTCCGTGGCCGTCATCATGACGCTACTCCCCTATATTTACTCCTCCATCGCGGTGAAGGTGCTGGGCTTCCAGAAGATGCCGCATGGCGAATATGGGCTCTACACCATTATCGGCCTGATCGGAGCTGTCTATTCGCTATGGGCGATGGTGGGTTCGGATGGCAACCAGACCCGCTGGGCGCTGATCTTCGTGGTGGCGACGATCGTGTTCTATGCCGTTGCGCTGAACCACAAGCGTGATGTGGAGAGCGGCAAGATGCATCCGGGCGGGCCGGCCCCGCGCTGGATTCGCTACGCCACGTTGGGCATCACCATTGTGGCGCTGGCGCTCACCTTCTGGGAATCGGTGGGGCGGCATGATTTCGACCGGCTGCTGACCCGCGCTCCGGCCCCTGTGACCCAAAGCGCACCTGCCGTGACACCCCCGGCAGGGGTGAACTTGCAGCAGTGAACTGAAGTGCAGACCTACAAAGCCTCCGGCAGCGTTGCTTCCGGGGGCTTTTTCAGGCCCGGTCCATGCGCTCTGTGCATATCCTGAATGGGTGATTTATGCCCTGTTGCCCCCCTCATTACGGGTGGAATCCTCCGCATGAGTTGTCAGAAGGGCGCAGGCTCACTATAGAACAATGTCAGGGACGGGTACCTTCGCACCCGGCCAACGGTCGTCATACTATCCGGGCTGAGAGACATGGTGGCACGCATCTACAAGCCGGCGCGCAACGCAATGCAGTCGGGCACTGCCAAGACAAGCTGGGTCCTGGAATATGAGCCTGAAAAGGCGCGTCAGGTGGAGCCGCTGATGGGCTACACCTCCTCGGCCGACATGAAGAGCCAGATTCGCCTCACCTTTGAAACGAAGGAAGAGGCTGTGGCCTATGCCGAGCGTGAGAAAATCCCCTATCGGGTATTCGAGCCGCATGAGCCGGCGCGCCGGCGCATTGCTTATTCCGACAATTTCACCTTCAACCGCATGGGTCAGTGGACCCACTGATCCATGAAGGTGCACAGATTGAGCCCGCGCCTGAACAAGGCCGGGTTCTGTTTTACCTGCGCTTTATAAGGGAAGGGCTGCGCCCGCAGGCCCCTTCCCGGCTCGGCCTGCATATGGGATGAGTCAGCATTTTACTGCCGAGAAAAATGCATTACCCCCAACGGCCCCGTAGCTCAGCTGGATAGAGCAAGTGCCTTCTAAGCACTAGGTCGCAGGTTCGAACCCTGCCGGGGTCGCCATTTGTTTCTATATTTTTCATACACTGTGCTGAATAAATAGGAACAGAGAGATCACCAGAGTGAGAACAAATAGAGCCAATTCGGGAGTTCCGTTGCAGAAAGTCCCGAAGAAGTCCCGAAGTCTGCGCCTCATTCGTTCTCGAAAAATCAAATCACTATCGCCCCGCGCCTCCTCTCCACCAGCCTCGTCAATGCCAGCCGCCACCGCCGACAGCAATGTCCTCAGATAGGCGATATGATCTTCCCAACGTATTCTGTTGCGATGACCTGTTGAGACATGGGCGGCCTCCCATGGGATGCAAATACCGATAACCCGGACTCCCCCAAAGGTGACGGGTCGTGCCAGCTACGAACCGGCCAGCTGGTGCCTCTGGTAAATGTTGCGTCGTGTCACGCCATGGATATTTGCTCCAGAGCGTCACCTTTTTACGTCCCTCCATCTTTTGATAGCCATAGTCCTCTTCGGCAAGAAGGCCATAATAACTCTCTGGCAACAGACTTCCGTGCGCTTCACATAGACAGACTATATCCGGTATGCCCTCCATAAGGAGAGTCGACATGATCCGCCCGGATTTGCCAGCTGGCTTCTTTCATTCCACATTCCAGTTAGCGGCCCGACATACCTTCATCACGCAATATATTCCTGCAGATGCGGCCTCAGCTATGCGCCCCCAGAACCAACAGCCTGAAAGGTGCTGTTGCATGCTTTTCATCAAACCATCGCACATCTGTCATGCAGATCTCGGAAGAAGCTTCCAAGCCTGATGAGGGCGTTTCTTCCTGCTGCAAGCCAGAGGCCAGCCATGACCGATACGCCGCGTGACGAGATTTCATGGGACGCGTTCGATGAAATGCGGGACCCGCGCCCGACCCGCAACCAGTTCGATGATGTCGTAGACCGCGCGCTTTCGCGCCGGGGCTTCCTGGGGGGCGTGCTGGCCTTCGGTGCTGCGGCTTCGGTTTTCGGCACCGGGCTTGTGCACAGCGGCCCGGCGCTGGCCGATACATCCCCACAGGCGATGCCACCGGAATTTCCCTTCCAGCCGATTGGCATCGGCACGGATTTCAACGTCCATGTGCCGCAGGGCTACAAATGGAAGCCGCTGGTGCGCTGGGGTGACGCCCTTTTTGCTGACGCCAAGGGCAGTTTCTCGCCTGAAACAGGTGTGCCGCTAGCAGCATCCGACAAGGTATTTGGTGAAAATACCGATGGGATGGAGCTTTTCGTCATTGATAGCCGCGAGATCATCGCCGTCAATTCGGAATATGTGAACCCGAAGATCAATCTGCCTGCAGCCTCCGAAGGCAAGCCGCAATCTGCTGATGAAGTGCAGTTGCTGAAGAACATGCAGGGTGTCACGGTGATGGAAATCGCCAACACCGGCAAGGGCTATGATGTGGTGGTGGACAGCTCCTACAACCGCCGCATCACTCATGAAACCCCGATGACGATGGATGGCCCCGCAGCCGGTACCCCCCTGCTGCGCACAGCCGCAGACCCGGAAGGCAAGAGCCCGCGGGGCACGCTCAATAATTGCGGCTCGGGCAAGACTTTGTGGGGCACCTATCTGACCTGCGAGGAAAATTTCAACGGCTATTTCGGCATGGGCACGGAACGCGCCCAGAGTGCGGGCGAGAAGCGCTATGGCATCAAGGGCACCTCGCTCTATCATTATGAGAAATTTGATCCGCGCTTCGATATTTCGGCCAACCCAAATGAGCCCAACCGCTTTGGCTGGGTGGTTGAGATTGATCCCTCCAAGCCTGGGTCCACACCGGTGAAGCACACCGCCCTCGGCCGTTTCAAGCATGAGAATGCCGAGATGGTGCAGGCGAAGGATGGCCGCATCGTCGTCTATATGGGCGATGATGAACGCGGCGAGTTCATCTATCGCTATGTGTCCAACGGACGCTGGGCCGCGGGGCAGTCGACCGATGGCCTGCTGTCAGATGGCACGCTTTATGTCGCGAAGTTCAATGATGATCTCAGCGGTGAATGGCTGCCCCTCACCCCGGAAACGACCGGCATGAGCCTGCCTGAACTGCTGGTGTTCGCCCGTATGGCCGGCAGCAAGGTTGGCGCCACGACGATGGATCGGCCCGAATGGATTTCGGCTCACCCCAACCGGGCGGAAGCCTATTGCGCGCTCACCAACAATTCAAAGCGTGGCGACAAGATGCCGACCAATGCCGCCAACCCGCGTGAGGCCAATGAATACGGCCAGATCGTCCGCTGGCGTCCGGAAGGCGGAGACCATGGTGCAAACCGCTTCGGATGGGATCTGTATGTGATGGCTGGGAACCCCGCCGTGCACAAGGGTGCCTATGCAGGCTCAAAGAATGTCACCGCAGGCAACATGTTCAATTCGCCTGACGGCATGGCTTTCGACAGCGCCGGCCTGCTCTGGATCCAGACCGATGGCGATGACAGCAATGAAGGTGATTTTGCCGGACAGGGTAACAACCAGATGTTGATTGGCAACCCGGATACGGGCGAGATTGCCCGCTTCCTCACCTCCCCCACCGGGGCGGAAGTGACCGGTCTGTGCTGGTCTGCAGACCGCAAGGTGGCTTTTGTTGGTATTCAGCACCCGGGTGGCCACTGGCCGGATGGAGCGGGCAAGCCGCGCTCCTCCGTCATCGCCATCTGGCGCGAGGATGATGCGCCTGTCGGCTGAATCAGGGCCAGGGCAGGATGAGAAAACCGCAATCGGGATCTCCATTTCAGGGGGGCTGATTGCGGATTTTCCCGCTCTAGCAGCCATGTTGCACAGCAATCGTGATCCCGCCCCCCCCCGGGAGGCCCTGCACTCATTGTCAGAACAGGCCGGAAACCGTATCTTCGCGTGGAATGATGGATATCAGGGGAACACGATGCGGATCGTGAAAGCACTGTTTGTAATTGTTGCGCTGCTGGCGTGGGTCACCTTCTTGTATGACCTGGGCGTCGGTGAAGGTGAGAATGCGTTCAATTTTGCCCTGTGGGGCGCCATGTTCACGATTCTCTCGTGGCTGGCTCTGGGGGATAATACGCAAGAAGAACCCGCGCACCACTGACCCAGCTATAGGGGCGAACGCCAAGAGTCCGCCCTTTTTCTTTCGGATGGGAGCCCTCCGCTCCCATCCCTGCCCTGCCAAGCGTTCATGAGTGCGCAGTTTCTTCTTGAGCCATCCCCCAGAAGGCTGCAGCTTCAGGCGGCAAGGGCGCAAGGGCAGCAGCAAGGCGTTTCAAGTCAATATTCCTGCGCAAGGCTGCAGCGACATCCTCAATGGCTGTCGTCGTTGAAAGATTATGGTTCGGCCGCAGTGCCAGAACTTCCTGCTGCATCACGGCCCTGTCTGGAAAAGATGTGACCGGCAGGCCGACATCCCAAGCCCGCACGAAAATGGCCGCACTATAGGGGGCAACACATCTGCAAATGCCAAGGCCGCGGCAACAGAGAGGTGCGTTCAAAAGACATGAAGCACCGATTTCAACATCGTATAACATATGGTGATGGGATGAAAGCATGGAAATTTGCTTCAGCATCTTCCATGAAAGCGTTGAAATCACGCGATGCAAAGAAGTATTCCTGCGGCATGGGCATGGCATATTCCATAATAGAAACCGAGATATGGATAATGGGTCGCACCACGGCTCTCGAACATAACCCGGCATGATCGCAGGGCCAATAAAACCTGCTTCAGAAGAGCGGGTATGGCCATCACCTTCCTTCTGTCATCAACAGCGTGCCTGAAAACAGGATACACGCAATATGACGCCCTCAGCGCAACACACGACCCTGACAATACCTTGCCGTTGCAAAAAAGCATCAGTCACCTATCAATCATCTGCATCTACCAC
Organism: Xanthobacter sp.; assembly: GCA_050252035.1. Lineage (GTDB taxonomy): Bacteria > Pseudomonadota > Alphaproteobacteria > Rhizobiales > Xanthobacteraceae > Xanthobacter. The sequence goes on along the minus strand of JBFWLR010000005.1, from coordinate 229,694 downwards.
CAAAGTTGAAATCAGATCTTTCCTGTCAATGCCTTTCCAGATGACATGATCCTCTGTTTCATACGGCTGAGGACGAAAACCGTGGCGCGCAGATGTTTGCTGGCGACAGTTTCAACATGGGCAACTCTAATCGCCATACCAGCATTGTCCGCGGATCTGCCCCCGCAACTGCCGACAAAGGCGCTGCCTGCGCCACAGGGCAGCTGGACCGGCTTCTACATTGGCAGCTATGTCGGCTCCGGGCTCATGGATACAGGCTGGCAACCGGGTTCCGGCTGGTTCGCCTCCAATCCGCTTCCCCTTACGGAGGTGACCGGCGCCTCTGCTGGCACCATGATCGGCACCCAGCTTGGATATAATTATCAGACCGGCCCATGGATTCTGGGTGTGGAAGGCGATATCGGCACTGGTTTCCTGTTTAGCCGGACGCGTTGCATGGGCAACTGGGAATCCATTTGCCAGAATGACACCGATTATGTCGCCACCCTTGCCGGGCGCGTCGGTTATGCGCTGGACAGCCTGCTGATTTATGCCAAGGCCGGCGCAGCCTTCACCCGTAACAGCTATACTGTTTCGGGCTCCAATTATTATGGCCAATTCACCGGCTCCAGCTTCCAGAGCGGCTGGAGTGTGGGGGCCGGTGCGGAAATGCCGCTGACGGACAAGCTCTCCGCGAAGGTGGAATACACCTATCTGGATTTTGGCAGCTCCGATGTCACGCTCGGCAATGGGCGTCAACGCAGCACAATTCCCCTCTCCCATTCCATACAGATGCTTAAGCTGGGGCTGAACTGGCGGCCCTGGGACCAGCCTTTGCCTGGCAATGCGCCGGCCTTACCAAGCCCCGGACGTGACTGGAGAGGGCTCTATCTGGGCTTGCATGCCGGCAGCATGTGGGGCCGTAATGACTGGAGCAATGGCGGCGGCAGATTTGCCAACACCAATATTTTCGGTCACTTCCCGGGCGGCAGCGATACCATCGGCCTGCTGGGGGGTGGACAGATCGGGTACAATGTCCAGTATGGCCCATGGGTTGCTGGTCTTGAGGGCTCATGGAGCGCAGCAGATCTTGTGAGCTACGCGCAATGCGGTGTCGATAACAACACAGGCGGCAATTTTGCCTGCAAGAACAGCATCTCCTCACTGGGCTCCATTTCCGGGCGGCTGGGCCAGAGTTTCGGGAATGTGTTGCTTTACGGCAAGGTTGGTGCGGCATGGGTGAAGCGCTCCAATGCCGCATTTCAGACCACGCAGACCTTCCAATATATGGCTGACGACACCCGCTGGGGCTGGATGCTGGGTGGCGGCGTGGAATATGCTCTCGCCCAGAATATTTCTGCCTTCATCGAGTATAATTACTATGATTTCGGCGATGAGGACTTGACCCTCCGCTACCGGAACATGAATGCCACCACGACCCTGAACCAGCGCTTTGAAGCGGTGCGCATGGGCCTGAATTACCGGCTGGATTGGAACAAGAGCTCAGACTCTTCCGCCCAGTCGCAGAATGCTGGCCCCGTCATGCCTGCTGGCTGGACGGCGGAAATCGGCGGGCGCTACTTTGCCTCCCAGAACCGCATGCAAAAGGATCTGATGGATCCCTCCCGGCACCAGCGACTGAATTCCCGGCTGATCTACAAGGACAGTTTCGCCAATTCGCTGGAAACCTTCTTCCGCTTCCAGCAGCAGGATGGCTTCTTCCTCAAGGGCTATGCGGGTGCGGGAACACAGAGCGGTGGCAATCTTTTCGACGAGGACTTCCCGGCGGAATACGCCTACTCTAACACCATCTCCCGGCTGGATGATGGGCAACTGGCTTATGGCGCGCTGGATATCGGCTATGATGTCATCAGCAACCGCAATGGCTCTCTGGGTGCTTACATAGGCTATCGCGGCATGTACCAGAGCATGAATGGCTTTGGCTGCTGGCAGATCGCCAGCGATGTGATCTGTGACCTGAACTCGCATCTCCACATGCCCGCGATGGATAACGGGCTCGGCCTCTCTGAGACGGAATCCTGGCAGGGTGCCGCCATCGGCCTCAACAGCCGCATGCAACTCTCCCAAAAGCTACGGCTGGAAGTGGACGCTGCCTATCTGCCCTATGTTACCCGTAACAGCCGTGACAATCACTGGTTCCGCGCCGATATCAACCCGCAGATCGAAAGCGGCCATGGCTGGGGCAGCCAGTTTGAAGCGGTGCTGACCTACGCCATGACAGACCGGTTCGATCTGGGTGTGGGTGCGCGTTACTGGTATTATAAGACATCTGATGCCTCCACCCAGTTTCCCGGTGTGGCGCAGCGTTCACCCATGACCTTCTATAGCGAAGTCTATGGCGCATTCCTTCAGGCCTCATACCGGTTCGGGGATCTGCCCCAAAGCGATGACGCCGCGCAGATGCACCTCAAGGCTCCCGAACAGGCTTCCAACTGGACCAGCCTTTATGCCGGCGGCACGCTGGGCACCGGCTGGGGCCATTCACGCTATAGCTCCCCCTTCCCCAACCCGGTGACAGGGGATACCGCCCAGCTTGGTGGGGCTCTGGCCGGTGCGCAGATCGGTGCGGATTACCAGATGGGCGCTTATGTGGTGGGTGCGGAGGCCTCTCTGGCCTGGGCCAATATCACGGGTACAGATACCTGCTATTCCACGGCGCCTGCGGGCGCGCTTTCCGGCTTCAACTGCGGCAGTACGGTTGAAGCTCTGGGCACGCTGACGGGTCGCCTTGGCTACGCCTTCGACAAGGCTCTCATCTATGCCCGCGGCGGCTTCTCCTGGAACCGGCAGAATGATGCCTTCAACAATGACAATTTCGTCGGTCAGATCCTTTCCAACTCCTCCACCAATACCGGCTGGACGCTGGGTGGCGGTATTGAGTTCGCCCTTCTGCCGGATCTGACCATGGGGCTGGAATACAAGCATTTCGATTTCGGCGCCTCGCAGGCCTTCACCACCACTGCTCCGCCCTCTCTGGTCGGCGTAAACCTGGCTCCGAACAGCGTCCGGCTGGATGCGGTGAACCTGTCTGTGAACTATCGCTTCCACAGCGACAGCTTCGCCCGCTAAAGCCGGGATCACTCAGAACGACAACATGAAAAAGGCGGCTCTGTCCAATCGACACAGCCGCCTTTGCAGTGTCAGCGCAGGCGCGCTTTACCCTTTTGCATCCTCCAGCATCATCTTCGCGGCCTTTTCCGCAATCATCATGGTGGGGGAATTGGTGTTGCCCGATGTGATGGTGGGCATGACAGACGCATCGGCAATGCGTAGCCGGCCCAGCTTGCGCAAACGCAGGCGCGGATCCACCACAGCATCTTCATCTGCCCCCATGCGGCACGTACCCACCGGGTGGAAAATGGTGGTGCCGATATCCCCGGCGGCACGCTCCAGCTCCTCATGAGTCCGATATTCCGGGCCGGGGCGATATTCCTCCGGGCGGAACTTGATGAAGGCTGGTTGAGCGGCGATACGGCGGGTCAGCTCAATCGCACGGACCGCCACATCGCGATCCGTTTGGGTGGAGAGATAATTGGGGCGAATGGCCGGGCCTGTACGGAAATCCGGCCCCTTCAGGTGAATGGAGCCCCGGCTGTCCGGCCTCAGATTACATACGCTGGCCGTCATGGCCGGGAAGCTGTGCACCCCACCGCCGAACTTGTCGAGGCTGACCGGCTGCACATGATATTCCAGATCCGGCGTTGCCTTTTCCGGGCCGGAACGGGTGAAAATACCCACCTGGCTGGGCGCCATCGCCATGGGGCCGGAACGATTGAGCAAATATTCCAGCCCGATGACAGCCTTGCCCAGCAGGCTTGTCGCTTTCTCATTCAGTGTCTTCACTCCATGCACCTTGTAGATCAGGCGTAGCTGGAGATGATCCTGCAAATTCTCGCCAATGCCGGGCACATCCAGCTGTGGCGCTATGCCGGCCTGCTGCAGCAGATCAGCCTGGCCAATGCCGGAAAGCTCCAGAATATGGGGTGAATTGACCGCGCCCGCAGAGAGCACCACCTCGCCTTCAGCGCGCACATCATGGACCTGCCCGCCATGATGATAACGCACGCCGGTGACTTCACCCTTCTCGATCAGCAGGCGCTCCACTTGCGCGCCCGTGAGCACACGCACATTGGGGCGCTTCATGGCCGGGCGCAGAAAGGCCTTGGTGGCGTTCCAGCGAATGCCGGAGCGCTGGTTCACATCGAAATAGCCGCCGCCTTCATTGGTGCCGATGTTGAAATCATCCGTACGGGGAATGCCGGCCTCGACAGCCGCTTCCAGAAAGGCATCCAGCACATCCCAGCGCACGCGGGCCTTCTCCACCCGCCATTCGCCGGATGCGCCATGCAGATCACTCTTTCCGCGATAGAAATTTTCCTGCTTGCGGAAGATGGGCAGTACATCATCCCAGCCCCAGCCTTCACAGCCGAGCTGACGCCAATGGTCATAATCGGCAGCCTGTCCACGCATATAGATCATGCCGTTGATGGAGGAGCAGCCCCCCAGAACCTTGCCGCGCGGATAGGCCAGTGCACGCCCGTTCAGCCCCGCCTCGGCCTCGGTGGAGAAGCACCAGTCTGTACGCGGATTGCCGATACAATAGAGATAGCCCACCGGAATATGCACCCAGTGGTAATTGTCGTTTCCACCCGCTTCCAGCACTAGAACGCGGTTGCGCGGGTTCTCCGACAGTCGGTTGGCCAGCACGCAACCTGCGCTGCCTGCGCCGATCACGATGTAATCGAAGGTTTCCATTCCGGCGTCCTCCATGCCGGGTCCGTTCGCGGTAGGCGAAGCTGCCGCGTCAGTCCGGTCTTGTCCGTTTGAAAAATCACGGGAACAGGCGGAGCCGGCGCGCGGCAGGCTCCGCCCGCGTGTCAGTTATCCACCCGGAAGCCGAGCTTCTGCCCCAGTCTGGTGGCGTAGAACTCGCCCACAATGCCCCGGCGGAACACCAGCACGCACACCATGAAGACGATGCCAGTGAGAATAGTGACGGGGAAATCCGAGGTGGCGAAATAATTCTGCAGCGACACTACCAGCCCAGCTCCCACCAGCGGTCCGATGAGCGTGCCGATACCCCCGAGCAGCGTCATCAGCACCACTTCACCGGACATCTGCCAGCCCACATCTGTCAGGGTGGCGAACTGGAACACCAGCGCCTTCAGCCCCCCGGCCAGCCCGGCCAGCGCCGCCGACATGACAAACGCCCCCAGCCGATAGCTGCGCACCGAATAGCCCAGCGAAATGGCGCGGTTCTCATTCTCACGAATTGACTTCAGGATCATCCCGAAAGGCGAGTTCACAAAACGCCAGATGATGAGCAGGCTGATGAGGAACACCGCAAGCACGAAATAATACATGTTCGTGGTCTGCGAGAGATCAATGACGCCGAACAGATGTCCGCGCGGCACAGACTGGATTCCGTCTTCGCCATGGGTGAATTTGGCCTGCAGACAGAAGAAGAAGAACATCTGCGCCATGGCCAGGGTAATCATGGTGAAATAGATACCCTGTCGCCGTAGCGCGATCGCGCCGATCACCAGCCCCAGCATCGAGGCCCCGGCCACACCCACCACCAGCCCCCATTCCGGCGGCAGGCCCCATTCCTTCACCGCATGCGCCGTGAAATAGGCCGCCCCGCCGAAGAAGGCCGCATGGCCGAAGCTGAGCAGCCCCGTATAACCCAGCAGCAGATTGAAACCCGCCGCAAACAGGCCGAAGCACAACAGCTTCATGAGGAAGATGGGATAAAGCACAAAGGGTGCGACCAGCAGAAAGGCCAGACAGAGCGCCAGCACGATATTGCGGAACACTCCCGCGCCGGGCGTCACCTCCACGCCGGAGGCCAGAGGCGCATTTGGAGAAGTCATCTGTGTTTTGGCGGACATGTCACGCCTCCTTCCCGAACAGGCCCGCAGGACGCAGGAGCAGGACAATGGCCATGATGACGAAGATCACGATATTCGAGGCTTCCGGGTAGAACACCTTGGTCAGCCCCTCGGCGACCCCCAGCATGTAGCCGGTGACGATGGCCCCCATGATGGACCCCATGCCCCCCACGACCACCACCGCGAACACCACGATGATCAGGTTCGTGCCCATTAGCGGGCTGACCTGATAGATGGGCGCGGCCAGCACCCCGGCGAGGCCCGCCAGCGCGGCGCCAAGCCCGTAGGTCAGCGTCAGCAGCAAGGGCACATTGATGCCAAAGCTCTGTACCAGCGGCGCATTTTCCGTGGCCGCACGCAGATAGGCCCCAAGCCGCGTCCTCTCGATGAGCAGCCATACGCTGATGCACACCACCAGAGAAGCCACCACCACCCAGCCGCGATAGGTGGGCAGGAACATGAAGCCCAGATTATGCCCGCCCTGCAGGGCCTTCGGCACCGCATAGGGCTGGCCGGAGGACCCGAAGAAGTAACGAAACGTGCCTTCAATCGTCAGCGCCAGGCCGAAGGTGAAAAGCAGGCCGTAAAGGTGATCCAGCTTGTACAGCCGCGACAGCATGGTGCGTTCCACCACCGCGCCGAACAGGCCGACAATGAGCGGAGCCAGCACCAGCGCCACCCAGTAACTGATACCCAGATGCGAGAACAGCAGCAGGGCGGTGAACGCGCCCAGCATGTAAAGCGCGCCATGCGCAAAGTTGATGACCCGCAACAGGCCGAAGATAACGGCCAGCCCCAGCGACAGGAGCGCATAGAAAGAGCCGTTGATAACGCCAACAAGAAGCTGGCCGAGTAGTGCCTGAAGCGGCACGCCGAGTATCATGATCATGTCAAACACCCAGCTCCTTGTTCAGAAACTCCATGCGGTTCGGCAAGTCGCTCACCGGGAATTCCACCACCATCTGGCCGTGATCCATCAGGTAGAAGCGATCTGCGATCTTGGAGGCGAAGCGGAAATTCTGTTCCACCAGCACCACGGTCATGCCGCGTGTCTTCAGCTTGTTGAGCACTTCACCGATCCGCTGGATGATGACGGGTGCGAGCCCCTCTGTCGGTTCATCCAGCAGAATGCAATTGGCGCCGGTACGCAGAATGCGCGCCATGGCCAGCATCTGCTGCTCACCGCCGGAAAGCTTGGTGCCCGGGCTGTTGCGCCGCTCCAGAAGGTTGGGAAACAACTCGTAGATTTCATCCAGCGACATGCCACCGGGAGCGACAGTAGGCGGCAGCATCAGGTTTTCTTCCACCGAGAGGGTGGCGAAGATGCCGCGCTCCTCCGGCACGAAGCCCAGCCCGGTGCGGGCCACCTTGTGCAGCGGCAGGCGCATCAGATCATGCCCAGCCAGATTGATCTCACCCTGCCGTTTGCGCAGCATGCCCATGATGGTGCGTAATGTGGTGGTTTTACCCATGCCATTGCGGCCGAGAATGCAGATCATCTCGCCCTGTTCGACGTGAAGATCCACCCCGTGAAGAATATGGCTTTCGCCATACCAGGCGTGCAGCCCGGAAACTTTGAGTAGTGGCGCCATCAGTCCTCGGTCCCCATATAGGCGGTGCGCACGCGACGATCCTGACTGACGGTCTCGTAATTGCCCGAAGCGATGATTTCACCGCGCTGCAGCACGGTGACTTGGTGGCAGATGTCTGAAACGACAGATAGATTGTGCTCCACCATCAGCACGGCGCGGTCCTTGCCCACGCGGCGGATGATGTTGGCGACAATCTGCACGTCCTCCTGGCCCATGCCGGCCATGGGCTCATCCAGAAGCAGCACTTCCGGCTCCAGCGCCAGGGTGGTGGCAATCTCCAGTGCGCGCTTGCGGCCATAGGAGAGATCGGTGGCCCGGAAATCGCGATATTGCGCAAGACCGATATCCGCGATCAGTTCCTCCGCCCGCGCATTCAGTTTGTCGAGTGCGGAAAGCGGCAACCAGAACTGGGTTGCCAGATTGGCCGGGCGTTGCAGGGCAATGCGTACATTTTCCAGAACGGTGAGGTGTGGAAACACCGCCGAAATCTGGAACGAGCGCACCATGCCCATGCGGGCCACCCTGTCAGGCCGGGTATTGGTGATATCCGAACCCAGCAGGGTAATCTTGCCACGTGTGGGCTGAAGAAACTTGGTGAGCAGATTGAAGACGGTTGTCTTGCCCGCGCCATTGGGGCCAATCAGAGCATGAATTCGGGCATGACGAATATCGAGGTCAACATTGTTGACCGCCGTGAAGCCCAGGAAATCCTTGCTCAGCCCGCGCGCGGACAGCACGATCCGTCCATCCTCAACTGCATGTGCAGGGGTGGTGTTCATTTCTCATCCGCCTCGATCTTGCGCCCGGATGGGCCGCAAAATCTGAAGATTTGAGGTGTCGCGTTGCGTGCGCGGCTTCCGGCAGAGCGCCTTCCCTTCCAGGAGGCGGGGCGAACAGCACCTTGATAGCTGCGGCCCGCCCGGCCGGTTCACGCGCCTGTTGCTGCGCGTTCAGATGCTCACTTCACGAGCGGACAGCCGGAGTCCTTCGGATCAAGAAAGGCCTGATCTCCCGGAATGGTCGCCAGAACATTATAGTAATCCCACGGAATATTGCTCTCGCCGGGCTTCTTCACCTGCAGCAGATACACATCCGTGATCATCCGGCCATTGGGGGCCACACGTCCATTTTCCGAAAAGATGTCGTTGACTGGCATTTCATGCAGCTTATTCGCGACTGCTTCGGTTTCATCGGTTCCGGCGGCGTCGATGGCCTTCAGATATTGCATGACCGCTGAATAGGTTCCGGCATGCACCATATTGGGATAGGCCCCGGTGCGATCATAGAAGCGCTTGCCGAACTTGGCTGTTTCCGGCGTGCGGTTCCAGTAGAAGCTTTCCGTCAGGGTCAGCCCCTGCGCCGCATCCAGCCCCAGACCGTTGACTTCAGAAAGGGTCATGAGCAGCGCGGCGAGGCGCTGGCCACCCTGTGTGATGCCGAATTCGGAGGCCTGCTTGATGGCGTTCTGCGTATCCATGCCGGCATTGGCGAGGCCGATTACCTTGGCACCGGAAGCCTGAGCCTGAAGCAGGAAGGAGGAATAATCCGTCGTGGCCAGCGGATGGCGGACAGAGCCCAGCACCTTGCCGCCATTCTTTTCGATCACCTTGCTGGTATTTTCTTCCAATGAATGTCCGAAGGCGTAATCCGCAGTGAGGAAGTACCAAGTATCTCCACCATCCTTCACCAGCGCACTACCGGTACCATTGGCCAGCATGTTGGTGTCATAGACCCAGTGAAAGCCATAGGGCGTGCACTGCTTGCCCGTGAGATCGCTGGTGGCCGCCCCCGTATTGATGGTGATCTTCTTTTTTTCATTGGAGAGCGCCTGCACCGCAAGACCCACAGAAGATGTGGTGAGGTCCATGATGGCATCGACACCTTCGGTATCGTACCACTGTCGGGCAATATTGGCGGCGATATCCGGCTTGTTCTGATGGTCTGCGGTGATCACCTCAACAGGTACACCCAGAACCTTTCCGCCATAATCCTCCACCGCCATCTTCGCGGCTTCATAGCTGTTCTTGCCACCGAAATCTGCATAAACGCCGGACTGATCGTTGAGAATGCCGATCTTCACCTTGCCATTGGAAACCTCCGCCATGGCGGGGGCAGAGAAGGTACCAGCGACGGCCAATGCGGCGACAGAAGCCGCCATGAAAAATTTGTGCATGCATTCCTCCCAGAAAACCGCAGTGTGCCTTATTAAGCGGGAGCCCCCGCTATGTGCCACATCTGTCGGTCCAGCCTGCATTTGAGCTGTTCCGGCGCAGTTTGTTCGCGCTCGGCACTCATACGATCTACGCATAACAGCATTGATGCAAGAGCATCACGTATCCTAATTTGGAACAGCCTCTGTTCAAAAATGTACAGAGGCTGATACAGATCATGGGGTAATGGTGGCAAAAGCAGCATGGGCGCAGCATTCCCACCCGGAATGCTCACCTTTCCGACAGGACCCGCCAGCGCAACATCACAACTGGATGAACCCAAAAGAGAGGCCGATGACAAACTTTGCGTGGGATGACCTTCAGTTCTTCCTAGCCGTGGCGCGCGCCGGGCAACTCTCCCGCGCCGCACGGCAGTTGCGCACCAGCCATGTCACCGTTTCCAGGCGGGTGGACAGGCTGGAGCAATCCCTCAAGCTGCGTTTGTTCGAGCGCAATCCCCGCGGCTATGAACTCACCTCCCATGGCCGCCGCCTTCTCGCCAGCGCCGAGCGCATGGAGGCGGAAAGCCAGAAGCTGGAAGAGGCCATTTCCGGCGAGGCAGAAGCCCAGCGCGGCGTGGTGCGCGTGGCGATGCCAGAAGGCTTTGCACATTTTTTTACAACCCGCCTGCTCGTGGACTTCACCACCCAGTTTCCCAATATCGCACCAGAACTGGTGGCCCTGCCGCAGGTGATGTCACTCTCGCGCAGGGAGGCGGATCTATCCGTCACGCTGGATCCGTTCCGCGCCAGCACCTATAGCAGCGCGCAATTGTGCCCCTACAAGCTGCGCCTGTATGGCGCGCGCGATTATCTGGCCAGTCACCCGCCCATTACCAACCGCGACAGGCTACAGGAACATCGCTTTATTGGTTATATTGAGGAAATGATCTTTGCACCGGGGCTGGATTATCTGCATGAAGTGCACGCCAATGTGCGGGCACAGATCAAGAGTTCCAGCGTCTTCAACCAGATCACCGCCGTGCGTGACGGGCTGGGCCTAGCTGTTCTTCCCAGCTATGTGGCCCGCGCCCATGATGATCTGGTGGAGGTTCTGGGGCAGGAGGTCGTCATCCAGCGCGCATACTGGATCAATTGCCACCGCGACAGCCTGCAATCCCCGCGAGAACGCGCTATCATGGCCTTTTTGCGCGAAGGTGTGGCCCGCCATGCCGGCATTCTGGCTGCTGATTAGTCGGCTTTCTCAAGTAAAGGGGGCCGCCGTGGCAGCCCCCAGAAGAAGACGCAGCGCGCATCACTTCATTGTCGGCATCACAAACTCAGCACCCGAGCGAATGCCCGTGGGCCAGCGCGTCGTGATGGTCTTGAGTCGGGTATAGAAGCGCACCCCTTCCGGCCCGTGCATATGGTGATCGCCAAACAGCGACGCCTTCCAGCCCCCGAAGGAATGGAACGCCATCGGCACCGGGATCGGCACATTGATGCCCACCATGCCCACCTTGATGCGATGGGCGAACTCGCGCGCGGCATCGCCATCACGGGTGAAAATGGCGGTGCCATTGCCATATTCATGCACATTGATGAGATAGGCCGCCTCATCATAGCTCTTCGCCCGCACCACCGAGAGAACGGGGCCGAAAATCTCTTCCCGGTAGATGCTCATCTGCGGTGTCACATGGTCAAACAGCGTGCCGCCAATGAAATAGCCATTCTCATAGCCTTGCAGCTTCAGGTCTCGGCCATCCACCACCAGCTTGGCGCCCTCTTCCACGCCAGCATCCACATAGCCACGCACCTTTTCCAGATGCGCGCGGGTCACCAGCGGTCCCATCTCGGCTTCCGGGTCCGTGCCCGGCGCCACCTTCAGGGCGCGCACGCGGGGTTCAAGCCGCGCCATCAGTTCATTCGCGGTTTCCTCACCCACTGGCACTGCCACGGAGATTGCCATGCAACGCTCGCCGGCAGAACCATAGGCTGCGCCCATCAGCGCATCCACGGCCTGATCCATGTCCGCATCGGGCATGATTATCATGTGGTTCTTGGCCCCGCCCAGTGCCTGACACCGCTTTCCAGTACGGGCGGCGGTTTCATAGATATAGCGGGCGATGGGCGTGGAGCCGACAAAGCTGATGGCGGAAATATCAGGATCATGCAGCAGCGCGTCCACGGCCTCCTTGTCGCCATGCACCACATTGAACACGCCATCGGGCAGGCCCGCTTCCTTCAGCCAGTCCGCGAGCAGAAGAGCGGCGGAAGGATCGCGCTCGGAGGGCTTGAGAATGAAGGTGTTTCCACAAGCCAGCGCAACCGGAAACATCCACATAGGCACCATGGCCGGGAAGTTGAACGGCGTGATACCCGCCACAACACCCAGAGGCTGGCGCACGGCGTGGCTGTCCACCCGGGTTCCGACATCCTCGGTGATCTCCCCCTTCAGAAGCTGAGGCGCGCCGGTTGCGAATTCCACCACTTCCAGGCCGCGCTGCACTTCACCCAGCGCATCCGAATGCACCTTGCCATGCTCGGCCGTGATGGTGGCTGCAAGCTGGTCGGCCCGCTCTTCGGCAATACGCAGGAAAGCGTTGAGGATACGCGCCCGACGCAGCGGAGTGGTTTCAGCCCAGCCCGGCGCAGCAGCCACTGCGGCCTCGACAGCAGTACGGACATCCGCCGGGCTCGCCAGCCCCACGCGCCCGCTTTCCGCACCAGTTGCCGGGTTGAACACTGTCGCGCTACGTCCACTCATGCCTTCAATGCGCTGCCCGCCAATATAGTGAGGAATGGTCACGCTCATCTTTCGCTCTCCTAAGCTTTCCGCCCATGCCCCTGCCCGTCGGGGCTGCGCATGCGGCCTGCTGGCACATCATGAATGCAGATAGTTTGCCCTTCACACGACGCACATCAACTCCTAAATTCTCAAACTTATTGTGCGTATTTTATAGTGTAAGAGGGATGCGAAACTATGGATTGGGACCATCTGCGCATCTTCCTCGCTGTGGCGCGGCACAGGCAGTTGCTGGCGGCTGCGCGCCGGCTCAGACTGAACCACACCACCATTGCCCGCCGGCTGGATGCGCTGGAGCAGTCTTTGGGCGCCCCCCTTTTCGAACGCAGCCCGGCCGGCACACGCCTGACAGCCGCCGGCGAGCGCCTGCTGCCCGTGGCCGAACGCATCGAAGCAGATGTGCTTGGCATCACCGAAAGCTTCCAGGATGAAGAGCAGGATGTCTCCGGCACGGTACGCATTGGTGCTCCTGATGGGCTCGGCAATTACTTCCTCGCAGCGGAGCTCGGCCTTCTGGCCACCCGCTATCCGGCGCTGGCGCTGGAACTGGTGCCCCTGCCGCGCACCTTCTCCCTCTCCCGGCGGGAAGCAGATCTTGCGATCGTATTGGACAGGCCCACGGAAGGGCGACTGGTGGTGGCCCGGCTGACGGATTACACGCTCAGCATCTATGCCTCACGCGCCTATCTGGCCCACCATGGCACGCCGCAAACGCCAGAAGAACTGGGCAGCCACATGATCGTGACCGGGGTGGAGGATCTCTCCTATGCCTCGGCGCTGGATTATGCCGCAGTACTGGAGACCCATGCTGCGCGAACGTTCCGGTGCGCCAGTGTGATGGGGCAGATGGAGGCCGTGCGCGCGGGCACGGGCATCGGCGCGCTGCATGATTTCGCCATCCCGCCGCCCGGCCCGGCGGCAGCGGAAACGGACCTGATCCGCATTCTGCCTACCCTCACCTTCCAGCGCAGCTATCACCTGCTCTCCCATGCCGATACGCAGATGGTGCGTCGTATTGCTGTGGTACGTGCCTTCCTGCTGCGCCGCTTCCGGGAAGAACGCGCCCGCTTCTGCATGGCGTCACTGAAAAACTGAAGGCAAGCAGAAGGCGCATGGACCACCCGCCCGGACCCACGGGCAAAACTGCGCCGGATCAAAAAAATTGTTCATGTCCTGGGCTTTATGGTGCGGGCGGTCGGACTCGAACCGACAAGTTGTTGCCAACGGCGGATTTTGAGTCCGCTGCGTCTACCAATTCCGCCACGCCCGCACACTGCCCGAAGCCACATTGCCTGACGTATGGCGGCACGTCAGCCCGACTTCGGATGCAAGTGCAGAAGATGCGAAGCACCGCTGCACTGTGCGCTTCTCATTCCATCACCTTGGCGGCAACGTCAAGATGTTTCAGGTCGTTTGTGCGCGCAGCAGCCTCTCACCTGGCCTGACGCACCGTTCTCCACAAGGTGTAAGCGGCGGCCCTTCTGACGAAAGGCCTACCCTCCCATCATGATGATCCACCCGAGCGCCATCAGCATGCAGGCAATGGTGACCGGCACGCCCGCACGGGCAAATTCCCCGAAGGAAATGGAAATGCCGCACGCCTTGGCCTGCTCCACCACGATGATGCCGGCAAGCGACCCGAACACGATCAGATTGCTGGAAAAACCCGTGCCCAGAGCAATAGCGGCCCCCAGCGGATCGGGATGATCTCCAGGCTGGAGGAAAGGCACCAGCAGCATCACCGCCGGATTGTTGCCCACCACATTGGACAACACACCGCTGACAAAAAACAGCGCAATCGGCTGGTTGAGATTGACGCCCCAGTCACGCATGACATTCAGCAGTTCCTGTGGCAGCCCCGTGCCCGCCAGCGCCGCATTGACAACGAACAGACCCATAATGAGCAGAAGCAGATTGCCATCCACTTGCTTGAGCATATCCGCCGAGGAGATCTGTCGGTTGATCAGCAGCACACCGGCGGCTGTCAGCGCGATTAGTTCCCGCGGCCAGTCACTGAAAATGAAGGCGACGATCACAACCGCCGTGACGACACCGGCCTTGATGGTTTCCACCTTGTCGAGCACGGGCGTATAGGCCGGGGTTGGGCTTTCAGCGCCGGAACTGGCAGGCAATGTCCAGCGTCCACGGTACATGAAGGCCACCACCGCCCACACGATGGGCAGGGAGAGAATACCCGGCACCAGAGCCACTCTCATGAAGCCTGTGAAAGAGAGGCCGAGCCCCTGCGCCGCAATCATATTCTGCGGGCTGCCGATCAGCGTGCCGACAGAACCGGCATTGGCTGCAAAACAGAAGGCCAGCAGAAAGGGCACCGGGTTCAGCCCCCGCGCCAGGGTCAGGGAAACCAGCAGCGGCACCATGGCCACCACCACCACATCATTCGTCAGCAATGCGGAAAGCACGCCCGCCACAATGATAAGTACCCCAAGCAGCGTTGGCGAATTGACCGGCAAGGTCGCCACACGCTGGGCGGTCCATGCATAGAAGCCGGAAACCCCGAACGCCGCTGACACTACCATGAGGCCGAACAGCATGCCAATGGTGTGATAATCGATCGAATCCCACGCCTGCTTGGAGGTGATGCTGCCCACCGCCATCATGGCCAGCCCGCCCACCACGGCGGCGCCCGTCCTGTCCACCTTGAAGCCTGGCAGCTTGCCAAAGCCCATGGCCACATAAACGAGCAGGAAGATCAGTAGGGTCGCGTCCATCCGCATGCACCTTATCAGGGGTGTTGCAAAGCGCCACCCCGCATTGAGGGCCGCACGCAAGTGCCGCCCTCAATATCATTCCATTCTGTGCGGGAGGATACAGACCCGTCAGTTCTCGCCGTGGCTCTTTTCCACAGCCTCGTGATACTTCTTGCGAATATCATCCAGGTTCACTGTCGGGGCCGGCAGCTTGAGCTTCATATCCTCCAGCGCCTTGCCGACGATGTTCGAGACAGCCAGATTGCGATACCATTTGTGGTTGGAGGGGATGATGTACCAGGGTGCATGCTTGGTCGAGCATTTCTCCAGCATGTCCTCATAGGCGGCGATATACTGATCCCAGTAATCGCGTTCTTTGTAATCCGCCTCACTGATCTTCCACTGCCGGGCCGGGTCATCCAGACGCTGGCGGAAACGGTTGAGCTGTTCTTCCGGCGAAATATAGAGGAAGAACTTCAGAATGGTCACATTGTGCTGTGTGAGCATCTTCTCGAAATCATTGATCAGCTCATAGCGCTTGGACCAGATGGATTTCGGCACCAGATCGTGCACGCGCACCACCAGAACATCTTCATAATGAGAGCGGTTGAACACCCCCACCTGTCCCAGCCCCGGCACATGCGGGTGCACACGCCAGAGAAAATCATGCGCCTCCTCTTCCGCCGAGGGCTGTTTGAAGCCGGTCACCTGCGTGCCCTGAGGGTTCATGGCTCGCAGCACGTGCCAGCAGGTGCCATCCTTGCCGGCGCTGTCGATGCCCTGAAGCACGATCAGCAGCGCATGCTTCTTCTCTCCATAGAGCTTTTCCTGAAGCTCCGTCATGCGGACAACATTCTTGTCCAGATCTTCCTTGGCATACTCGGCGGATTTGTAATCGCCGTGGAAGGACGCATCAATGTCCTTCAGCCGAACCTTGCTGCCCGGCTCCACCATCAGCTTGCTGCGCATGCCCATCCTCGCTCACTCCATTGCACCGGGCGCATCTTGTCGAGGACAAGGCACCATTTTGCACAAACAGGCGGAAGAACTGACGCACATGCGCCATCACAACATATTCGCCCCATTGTTCCAGTGCAAAACCCTCTGCAGATCTGAATGTCCCACGGCCTGCATCTGTCAGCATGGGGCAGGTGCACAGTCACAGGCAAGGCCAATATTGAACGGATTGCAGAATGTGGCAGACAAGTTCATGACATCCCACAGATTTATATGAATCCCTCTGCCTCTCGCCCGGCATCACCATGATGATCCGCCGTGCAAAAAGTGCATGGCGGTGGAGAGCCTGACAGTGCTATAAATGTTCCCGTTTCGTACATATTCTTTGCGTGAGGAGAGATGGCCCATGGCCCGGCGTGCCGGTAGCGCGGATCTGCCCCTGCATCATGGTCGCGTGCCCGCATGGCTGGGCCAGCGCATGGCCCGTCTGGGTGCGGTGATTACACAGGCCATCATCCATCATTATGGGCGCGATGAATTTCTGCGCCGCCTCTCCCACCCCTTCTGGTTCCAGTCCTTCGGGGCTGTGATGGGGATGGACTGGCACTCCTCCGGCATCACCACCAGTGTGGTCGGAGCGCTGAAGCGGGGGCTCGCGCCGCTGTCCGGCGAGTTGGGCATTCATGTGTGCGGTGGCCGGGGCCGCCACTCCCGCAAGACCCCACAGGAACTACTGGATATCGGCCTGCGCACCGGTCTGGATGGCGCGGCGCTGGGACAGGCCAGCCGCCTTGTCGCCAAGGTGGACAGTGCAGCGGTGCAGGATGGGTTTGATCTGTATCTGCACGGCTTCATTCTGGCGGACGATGGTAAATGGGTCGTCATCCAGCAGGGTATGAACGGGCAGAACCGGCTGGCCCGGCGCTATCACTGGCTTTCAGAGGGGCTGAAGAGCTTCGTGGAAAGCCCGCACAGCGCCATTGAAGGCCGGCGCGGCGGCAATATCATCAATCTGACGGATGCCCGCGCCGGCGCATCCCGGTCCGGCCAGCTGGATCTGCTGCAAACGCTGGGACCGGATGGGATCGCCAATGAGATCTGCCGGCTGAAGGGTCGGCCGGCCCCTGTCACCGCCCCGCCGGATGCTCCCCTCCTGCCGCACATCATCATGCCGGAGCATCATGATGTGCGCAGCAGTGATGTCATGATCCGCCGGCTGCATGGCGCACTGGCCGCAGCAGCCGACCGCGGGCCGGAAGATTTCGCCGACCTGCTGCTGGTGCCCGGTGTCGGGGCGCGCACGGTGGAATCCCTCGCCATGGTGGCCGAGGTGGTACATGGCGCGCCCTGCCGCTTTGCCGATCCGGCCCGCTTCTCCCTCGCCCATGGCGGCAAGGACAGGCAACCTTTCGCCGTGCCCCTCAAAGTCTATGACCAGACCATCACCGTGCTGAAATCCGCCATGGAGGCGGCACAGCTTGGGCAGGATGAGAAGCTGGAGGCCATTCGTCGGCTGGATGCGCAGGCCCGGCAAATGGAACGCACCGCGAAAGGGCCTGATCTCGCCACCCATATCGCCAGAGAGCGCCAACGCTCCGCCAGCTATGGCGGGCGCAGCGTGTTCGGTCATGAGCAGGATCTGGCGGCGCCTTCAGCCTCCGTGCGCCAAAAGGGCTGAGAGCCGCGCGAACCATGCAGGCCAAAGATGACGCCGCATGCAAAAGCCCCCGCATCCGACAGGAGACGGGGGCCTTCAAAGATACTCACCACCCCAATGGCTCTTCATAGAGCCCCTCAGGGCAGATCAACATGCATCACTTCGTGACAGCAACCGCCACGGACTGCTCGAAGGTGACCTGCACCAGATCGCCGACCTTCAGATCCTTCATCTTGGCCTTCTGCTCGTCCTTCTTGGCCTGCACCTCATAGATGCGACCTTCCGGACCACGGATGGTCAGAGTGGCGTCATCGGGGTCGATCCGCACGATCTCGCCGGTCAGACGGATGGTGTCGATCACCGCACCGGCAGGCGGACCATCCTCAGGAGCGGTACCAATGGCCTGCGCGACTTCGATGCCGATGCCAGCATCCTTCTCCGGCTTGGCGATATCCACCACCACGGCGTCCGTATGAGTCACGACGATGGTGTCACCCACCTTGATCTCGTCGAACTTCTTGATGACCGGACCAGCCTGCACGGTGAAAATCGCGCCTTCAGGCCCCTTGAGAACGACCTGACGGGTTTCGGCATCCACGGCGATCACAGAGGCGCGCACCTGGCTCACATCCACAGCAGCATCGCCGGCGACGGGCTGGGCAAAAGCAGCCGTCGCGCTGAGAACCGCAGCGCTCGCAACCATCGAAAGACGCGAAGCCATCTTCTTGAAAATCATCGTCTGGGTCTCCCTGTATCCTTCCCGCTGCCTCATCCGGCAGCTTCAAAGGAGGCGAATGACACCGGCCTCCATTCGAGAGATTCCATGGAACCGCGAACAGATTGCGAGATAAAACCGGCCCACCCGATTTGCAGCATAGTCACCCAGCCGCGATGAACCAATCCATTTCAGAAAAGATGACGCCGAATTAATGCACAAGTGCACTGAGGGCCTCCCATCTGGAAGAAGAGACGTGGATTGATCCACAAAAGCCGGCTTTCTGCCACGTTGCGCTGTGCAGCCGAAGCAAGGGGCGAGAATCATCTCGCCAAGACTGGCAGATCCCGAGGCGGCTCAAAATATACCCGAGAGTAAGGTACTTTACCCACGCACATGATCCGGGCATAAGCACCCTGCACGGCTGGCCTGCCGGCAGAACGCCCGGCGCAATACCCGCCGCACCTGTAAGGAGAAAACACCATGGATCTGGCCGTTATCGGTTCTGGCCTCATGGGCGGCGGCATCGCCATGGATGCTGCACGCCACGGCCTTCCCGTCCGCCTTTATGATGCCAACCCGGACAATATCGAGCGGCTGAAGGCCCGCGCGGCCAAAGTCTATGCCCGCTGGGTGAAGAATGGCCGCATGAGCGAGGCCGAGGCCGAAGCTGCGCTGGCCCGCATGGTGCCCACCACCAGCATGGCCGATCTTGGCGCGGCGGATATCATCATTGAGGCTGTGTTCGAGGATCTTGGCGTCAAGCGCGAGGTGCTCACCGCTCTGGCCCCGCATCTGGGTCCCAACAGCATTGTGGCCACCAATACCAGCGCCCTGCGTGTGCGCGATCTGGCCAAAGGCTTTGCCTTTGCCGACCGTATTCTGGGCCTGCATTATTTCAGCCCGGCGGAAGTCTCCCCGCTGGTTGAAGTGGTGCGTGCGGAAAAGACCAGCGATCAGACGCTGGAGCGCGCCAACGTCTTTCTCAAGGCCACCCGGCGCACGCCCCTGCCCTGCGCCGATGCGCCCGGCTTCGCCATCAACCGCTTCTTCTGCCCCTATTACAATGAGGCCACCCGCATTGTAGAAGATGGCCTCGCCACCCCAGCAGAGGTGGATGTGGTGGCGCGCGAGCGTCTGGGTGTGGCGGCCGGCCCCTTTGTGGTGCTGAACCTGATCGGCCCGCGCGTCTCCAGCCATGCCATGGCCAATCTCTCCTCGCTCGGCCCGTTCTATCAGGTCAGCAGGTTGCTGGTCTCCCGCGAGGAAGAGACCACGCCTTATGAGTTGCCTGATGATGCCGCCCTTCCGGCCCGCGCCGATGAGGTGGAGGATCGTCTCGTGGCGGCCATCGCCATCCCGGCTCTGGAACTGCAGGCCGAGCATGTGGCCGATCCCGTGGAAACAGATCGTGGCGCGCAACTGGCCCTGCGTTTTGGCGAAGGCCCCTTTACGCTGATGCGCCGCTTCCCAGCCGCCCGCCTTGAGGCCGCCGTGAAAGCCATGTGCACCCGCTATGGCCACCCCATGCCCACCATCACCCTGCCCCCCGCCCCCTGAGCAACCGGCAGATTCAATATAAAAGGCCATCACCTCAGATGATGGCCTTTTTCATATTATCCGGGCCATATAGCCACTGATGCAACTTCTTGGCAGGACGTTTACGCTGCACACCCAAGTGAAACACCCAATGCTTTCTCCGTCTCAAGACGAAAAGCAGCCGCAGTTGTTTTTACGCTCTCCTGATCCGGCAATGCTGCCAGATCATGTATCCGCCCAAAAATCTTGACTGGCGGCTCTGCATATTCTGCGACTCCGCCATCATCCTCAGGCCATTCAAGGACACACAACGCATTACGATACCAATTTTCTTCAGGCTCTTCTGTACAATACAAGATATACATATACAATTCTGATTTACAGGATCCGACGTCTTCGAAATCTGCAACATCTGGCTCCACCGCTTTGCCCAAGGTGTCTCGCCCTTGCTGCCAACGCGGCCAGAATTCAATGCTTTCCAATTGGGCGATCTTCCTCTCTGGCAGGAAGGTTGGCCTGAGAACTTTCCACAGTGTTGGGCCACTCAAATAAGCCAACCGTTCAAACACCGTTGCCGTAAGAAGCTCTTCAGAGCGACTTATCCCCCGAAGAGAAGCTATCTCTTCCAGATTCCTCCGGTATTTTTCGGATTTTCTCTTTAAAAATCACAGGAATTATCTCTCTGCCTCGCCATTGTTCAGTATATAAATACAACTTTTTAGTTTAATTGTAAGATACAAACCTTATTCATGACGCATATGCCCACCGCCTCAATCAAGGCAGTGCTGAGGTCCATGTTGCCATGCAGGATGCGTACCCCCCACCGGCGCATTCCGGCAGGGGGCTTTCAGGGCCGGAGCATTTGCATCCGGCCCTTTCTCATCCCTCTCAGGCCTGCGCCTGACGGGCCACCTTTGCGGCTGTCACCATATTGATGAGCGCCGGGCGCACCTCTTCCCATTTGCGGGTTTTCAGGCCGCAATCCGGGTTGATCCAGATCTGCGCATCATCCAGACGCCGGCGGGCCAGTGCGATAAGTTCATTCATCTCCGCAACTGGCGGCACACGCGGGGAGTGGATATCATACACGCCCGGCCCGATCTCGTTCGGATATCTGTAGCTGGTGAAGGCATCCAGCAGCTCCATCTTCGAGCGTGACGTCTCGATGGAGATGACATCGGCATCCATCGCGCCAATGGCGTCGATAATGTCGTTGAACTCCGAATAGCACATATGGGTGTGAATCTGGGTGTCATCCGCAACGCCGGATGCGCACAGGCGGAACGCCTCCACCGCCCAGTCCAGATAGTGCTTCCACTGCGAACGGCGTAGCGGCAGGCCTTCCCGCAGCGCGGCTTCATCAATCTGGATCATGGCCGCACCCGCTGCCTCCAGATCGCGCACCTCATCGCGGATCGCCAGCGCGATCTGTCGGCAGGCTGCGCTGCGCGGCATGTCATCACGCACGAAGGACCAGTTGAGAATGGTCACCGGGCCGGTCAGCATGCCCTTGAGCGGCCGTGTGGTGAGAGACTGCGCATAACGCCACCATTCCACCGTCATCGGCTTCGGGCGGGACACATCACCGAACAGGATGGGCGGGCGCACATAGCGCGAGCCATAGCTCTGCACCCAGCCCTGTTTCGTGAAAGCGAAGCCGGAGAGCTGCTCGCCGAAATACTGCACCATGTCATTGCGCTCGAACTCACCATGCACCAGCACATCGAGGCCGATCTCTTCCTGCCAGCGCACGGCACGGGCCGTTTCCTCCCGCAGGAATCTGTCATATGCACCATCATCCATTGCCCCTCTGGCGTGGGCGGAGCGAGCTTTGCGCACATCCGCCGTCTGGGGGAAGGAGCCGATGGTTGTGGTAGGGAAAGCCGGAAGACCGAAGCGCTTATGCTGCAAGGCCGTGCGTGTCGCGAAGGGGCTCTTGCGGCGGGCCATTTCGGCCGTCACCGCCGCCATGCGCGCTTCCACTGCGGAGCTGTGCACCTTGGGCGAGGCCTTGCGGGCCAAAGCAGCTGCGGCAGAGGCCCCAAGCTGGGCCCGCACCTTCTCCGCTTCGCCTGAAAGCGCGGCGGACAGCACCGCGAGTTCATCCATCTTCTGAAGCGAGAAGGCGAGCCAGGATTTCACATCCGGGTCCAGCTGCGTTTCCTGCTCCAGATCAATCGGCACATGCAGAAGGGAGCAGGAAGGCGCGAGTTGCACATGGTCCGTGCCGCGCTTCCCCACCACCTTGCGGAGCCGTTCCACCAGAGCCGGCAGATTGGCCCGCCAGATATTGCGGCCATCAATAATGCCCAGCGAAAGCACGAGGCCATGCGGGGCCCGCGCCGCCACGCTTTCAAGCTGTTCCGGCGCACGGGCCAGATCCACATGCAGGCCGGCCACCGGCAGGGCCAGAGCGGTTTCCAGATTGTCATCCAGCGCACCGAAATAGGTCGCCAGCATCACCTTCAGCTCCGGCAAGGCGCGGGTGATCGCACCATAGGCATGACGGAGCGCGGCGCGGTCCTGCTCATCCAGATCCAGCACCAGACAGGGCTCATCCATCTGCACCCATTCCGCACCATTGGCGGCAAGCCGGCGCAGCATGTCGATATAGACTGGCAGCAGATTGGGAAGAAGTTCCAGCGGGCTGAAGCCCTCCTTTCGGGATTTGCCCAGCTTCAGGAAGGTCACCGGACCCAGCAGAACCGGGCGGGTCTCATGGCCCAACGCATGCGCCTCGCGATATTCCTCGACAGCCTTGAGGCTCGCAAGTTCAAAGCGCTGACCGGGAACGAATTCCGGCACCATATAGTGGTAATTGGTGTCAAACCACTTGGTCATCTCCTGCGCCGGCACCCCGGCTTCCAACGCGGCAGGATCAGCATGAGAATGGCCGGGATGGCTGCATCCCACCTCTGCAACCCCTCTCTGCGCACCGCGCGCCATGGCGAAATAGGTGGCAAGCGACACGCGCCCGCCCTTCCAGCCATAGATTTCTGGAATGGCGCCCACCATCACCGATGTATCCAGCACCTGATCATAGAGGGAAAAATCATTGGACGGGATGATGGTGACACCCCGCGCCTTCTGCCGAGCCCAGTTCTCGGCCCGCAATTGTGCGGCGGTTTCCAGCAGCTCGGCTTCACTGGTCTCGCCCGCCCAGTGCTTTTCGAGCGCCGCCTTGAGTTCACGGCGGGGACCGATGCGCGGCGTGCCAAGGGAAGCAACAGGAATGGTAGAAGACATCATGGCTCTTCAAGCCCTTCTGCTAAGGGCGGGGCCATGGCGGCAGGCGACCGCACTCCACGCCGGAAACCGCGCACAAGTGCACAGTCTCAACGGGAGAGACAGAAGCGCTCCTCCGGGACACCCCGCCCGAGAACGTGTTTTGCCGTGGCAGGTCTCCTGGCTCGCGGGTCATCGCCTCCATCCCCCTTCCCGGGCCTGCGCCCAGTGGTTTTTCGGATTTCGGCTCGCCGCTGACAGTTGCGGGGGCAGCGCTGGTCTTTCACCAGCTTCCCTCTTCGCTCCGGGCAGACCCCGGAGAACCACGACTTTTCCACCTTGCGCGCAGCCTTCAGCGCTGTCAAGATGAATATAAAGACATATTTATATCGTCATTTCCTTATGTCATCTCAAATTTCGGATCTCCGCCCGTTCAATGCGCGGCATAGGGGGTGAAGGCGCTGCTGTTCTCATCCACCCGCAAGGCCCGGCCAATCAGCGGAAAGGCGCGCTGCGGACAGGATGGGCGCTCGCACACCTTGCAGCCTGCCCCGATGGGCGTGGCCGCTTCCGGGTCATCCAGCGCCATCCCCTTGGAATAGACCAGCCGCCCGGCATGGCGGATATCGCACCCCAGCCCCACCGCGAAGGTCTTGCCCGGCTGGCCATAGCCCCCGGCGCTATGGCGCACGGTGCGGGCGATCCACAGATAGGTGCGCCCATCCGGCATCTGCGCCATCTGGGTGAGGATGCGCCCCGGCTGGGCGAACGCCTCATACACATTCCACAAGGGGCAGGTGCCGCCCACGCGGGAGAAGTGGAAATCTGTCGCGGACTGGCGCTTGGAAATATTGCCCGCCCGATCGACCCGGATGAAGAAGAAGGGCACACCCAGAGCCCCCGGCCGCTGCAGGGAACTGAGGCGGTGACAGATGGTTTCGAACCCCACACCGAACCGGGCCCCAAGCCGCTCGATATCGTAGCGCTCTGCCTCCGCTGCGATGAGAAAGGCCCCATAGGGCATCATCAGCGCACCGGCGAAATAATTGGCCAGACCGATCCGGGCCAGAGAGTGGGTTTCCGGCGCACCCATAGCCGCTTCCGCTGCCAGTGACTCGATCTGCTCCCCCTGCTCCAGAAAGGCCAACTGGGTGGCGATCTGGAATGCGCGCCGTCCATCCTCCAGCCGGCGCGAGAGATGCAGTACGCGTTCCGAGCCCCGAAAACGCCGCTGCATCCCCTCCTCGCCGCTGCGCACGATGCGCACGCCATGGCGCACCTCCAGATAACGCGCCAGCCCTTCCGCCATTTCACCGGGCACCAGGCCGGCGCGCTGGGCCAGGGCTTCGGCTGCCTCTTCCAGCACATTGAAATGGTTGTGGTGGGCATAGAAGAAATCACGCACCTGCTCATAGGGCATGGGGGTATTGGGCGTGGCCATGCCACCGGAGCCCAGCCCCAGTTCGCCGGCCAGCGCATCGGCCCGCTCCTGCACATGGCGATAGCGCCGGTGCAGGCCCAGAATGGCCCGGCCCAGCGCCGGCATGGCTGACACCACCTCCTTCACCTCGGCCAGACTGACGGACTCATGCAGCACCGGATCGGCGAATACCTCGCGCAGATCCGCCACCATGCGCGCCTCATCCCCTTCCGAGAACAGCTGCACATCCACACCGAAGATCTCGTTGATCTTCAGCAGCACGGAGACGGTGAGCGGGCGCTGGTTCTTTTCAAGCTGGTTGAGATAGCTGGCGGACAACCCCAACGCCTGCGCCAGAGCGACCTGGGTCAGCCCCTTCTCCTCGCGCAGACGCTTCAGGCGCACGCCTACAAAGGTTTTCTTCATGGCCTCCTCACATATTCGCAATATTTGCAAAATGAACTGAAAACCCTCGCAAACCTACGCATTTTCAGTCATTTCGCGCTTTCTGTTTAGCAAATATTGTGAGGAACACGGTCAGCGCAAGTCTTTTTCTGCGGCGCAGACCCCCTCGTTCAGCAACCCCGCTTCCACGCGCAGAAAGATGGAAGCAGCCCGAACCGGAAACGCCCAGATGGACACAGCCACCACCCCCCACCGCCCTGAAGCGGCCATGCATAGCCCGCCCTGCCCGCAAGCCGACACAGCGCGAGTGGACCACCCCGCCCACACCCGTTTCGTGGAAATGGTGTTTCCCGATCAGGCCAATCACTACGGCACGCTGTTTGGCGGCAATGCGCTGAGCATGATGGGCAAGGCCGCCTTTGTGGCCGCCACCCGCCGCGCCCGCAGCCCCGTGGTGATGGCCCGCTCTGAGAAGACCGCCTTCCATGTGCCGGTACGCGTGGGCGAGATCGTGGAACTGGACGCCCATGTCACCCGTGTGGGCCGCACCTCCATGACCGTGGAAGTGGACGTGACAGCCGAGGCCCTGCTCTCCGGTGCGCGTCGGCTAGCCGTGCGCGGCTCCTTTGAAATGGTGGCGGTGGATTCCGCCGGCCGTCCTGTCCCCGTGCCGGACAATTCTGTTCACCCTGAAAACACATCCAAGGAAGCAGCCCAGTGAAGCAGCATAGCGTTCGCACCTACAAATCCGCCGAACATCTGCCCCGCGCCGAGCAACTCGCATGGAAGATTGCGGACGTCGCGACGGATCCGGTTGCGGTGGATGATGATGTGGTGGAGATGATCGGCAACCGCATCATCGACAATGCCTCGGTTGCGGCCGCCTCCCTCACCCGTCGCCCGGTGGCCAGTGCGCGCCTGCAGGCACTGGCGCACCCCTACCAGCCGGGCGCAACCGTGTTCGGCCTGTCGCAGCATCGCCGTTTTTCTCCCGAATGGGCGGCATGGGCCAATGGTGTAGCCGTGCGGGAACTGGATTTCCACGACACCTTCCTGGCCGCGGAATATTCCCATCCGGGCGACAATATTCCCCCGGTTCTCGCGGTGGCGCAGCATTGCGGGCTGGATGGGCAGGCCCTCATTCGCGGGCTGGCCACAGCCTATGAAATTCAGGTGGATCTGGTGAAAGGCATCTGCCTGCACGAGCACAAGATCGACCATATCGCCCATCTCGGCCCCTCGGCGGCGGCAGGCATCGGCACGGCGCTGGGGCTTTCGACCGAGACGGTCTATCAGGCGGTGCAGCAGGCGCTGCATGTCACCACCACCACGCGCCAGTCCCGCAAGGGCGAGATTTCCAGCTGGAAAGCCTACGCCCCGGCCTTTGCCGGCAAGATGGCGGTGGAAGCGGTAGACCGGGTGATGCGCGGCGAAGGCGCGCCCTCCCCGGCATGGGAAGGTGAGGACGGCTTCATCGCCTGGCTGCTGGGTGGCCCGAAGGCGGAATATGTTGTGCCCCTGCCCGAGAAGGGCGAGGCCAAGCGTGCCATTCTGGACACCTACACCAAGGAACATTCGGCGGAATATCAGAGCCAGGCCCTGATTGATCTGGCCCGCCGCATGGGGCCGAAGATCGGGGATCTGTCGCAGGTGGAGAACATCGTCATCCGCACCTCCCATCACACCCATTATGTGATCGGCACCGGCGCGAACGACCCGCAGAAGATGGACCCGAAGGCCAGCCGTGAAACGCTTGACCACTCCATCATGTATATCTTCGCCGTCGCGCTGGAGGATGGCGCCTGGCACCATGTAAAATCCTATGCGCCCGAGCGCGCTGGACGGCCCGAAACGGTCGCCCTCTGGCACAAGATCTCCACCGTGGAAGATCCGGAATGGACGCGCCGCTACCACAGCCGTGATCCGCAGGAAAAGGCCTTTGGCGGGCGCGTGGTGGTGAAGCTGAAGAATGGTCAGGTCATCACGGATGAACTCGCCATCGCCGATGCCCACCCGCTGGGCGCGCGTCCCTTCAGCCGGGCTCAATATGTCAACAAGTTCCGCACTCTGGCGGAAGGCGTCATCACCCCCTCCGAGCAAGATCGCTTCCTCACCACGGTGGACCGCCTGCCCCGGCTGAAGGCCGATGACCTCAACGCCCTCACCTTCACGGTGGACCCGGCCCTGCTGGGCGCACCGCATGCCACCGGCATTTTCGACTGGCGCGGCGCGACAGCGTCCTGAGCCCGTCTTCATCCACGGGCGTGGGGCACAAAACAGCCGCTCCAAGGCAAGCCGCTCCAAGGCAGCTACCCCATGTCCGTGGCCCTCATCACTCCATCACCGGGCCTCACCACACAGGTCGGCCCCGGCTCAGGGAGGTTCACATGACCCAGACCAGCACCAGTCCGGCTGCAACCGTGAAGAAGCCGAAAAAATCCGTCGCCCTGTCCGGCGTCGTGGCGGGCAATACGGCTCTGTGCACGGTGGGACGCACCGGCAATGATCTGCATTATCGCGGTTACGATATTCTCGATATGGCGGAAAGCTGCACCTTCGAGGAAATCGCCTATCTCCTCATTCATGGCAGCCTACCAACCCCGGCGGAACTTGCCGCCTATAGCGCCAAGCTGAAGACCATGCGTGGCCTTCCGGCCGCCGTACGACGCACGCTGGAGGAACTGCCCGCCGCCGCTCACCCCATGGATGTGATGCGCTCCGGCGTCTCCGCTCTGGGCTGCGTGCTGCCGGAAGCAGCTGACCACAACACCCCCGGCGCACGCGATATTGCCGACCGGCTCATCGCCTCCCTCGGCTCCATGCTGCTCTACTGGTATCACTACACCCAGAACGGCCGGCGCATCGAGGTGGAAACCGATGATGACAGCGTGGGCGGACATTTCCTGCATCTGCTGCATGGCAAGGCCCCGCTGGAAAATCACGTGCGGGCCATGCACACCTCGCTCATTCTCTATGCCGAGCATGAGTTCAACGCCTCCACATTCACCGCGCGATCCATCGCCGGCACGGGCGCGGATTTCTACTCCGCCATTACCGGGGCCATCGGCGCGCTGCGCGGGCCCAAGCATGGCGGGGCGAACGAGGTGGCCTTCGAAATCCAGAAGCGTTACGCTGATCCGGACGAGGCGGAAGCCGATATCCGCCGCCGCGTGGCCGCCAAGGAAGTGGTCATCGGGTTCGGCCATCCCGTCTATACGGTGGCGGATCCGCGCAATGTGGTCATCAAAAAGGTCGCGCGCCTGCTCTCTCAGGAGGCCCG
This sequence comes from Xanthobacter sp., assembly GCA_050252035.1. Classification (GTDB taxonomy): domain Bacteria; phylum Pseudomonadota; class Alphaproteobacteria; order Rhizobiales; family Xanthobacteraceae; genus Xanthobacter. Next base: position 201,347 of record JBFWLR010000005.1, on the reverse strand, counting down.
CTCCACCCGCATGTATGACATTGCCGAGCGCATCGAGAGCGTGATGTGGGACGCCAAGAGCATGTTCCCCAATCTCGACTGGTTCAGCGCGGTTTCCTACCACATGATGGGTGTGCCCACCGCCATGTTCACCCCGCTCTTCGTCATTGCCCGCACCTCCGGCTGGAGCGCGCACATCATCGAGCAGCGGCTGGATAACAAGATCATCCGCCCCTCGGCCAATTATGTGGGGCCGGAGAACCAGGTGTTCGTGCCGCTGGAAGCACGCGGACGGGCGGGCCTCAATGGCGTGCCCCTCCAGTCCGCCATCTGATCCGGAATACTGAGGGAGGGGCCCGGCGCTCCGGCCGCATCATCCTGCCAAGCCATACCCCTGAGGGGCAGGATGGGCCTTTCCTTCAGTTCCGACCATGCGCCGTGACGATACACGGATGCAGCCGGCTTTTCCCGACTGCCCCTTCATGCCAGACTTTCCCCATTCCACAGGCCATGCGCGCCCGCGCCCGTTGAGCGCCGCCACACTGGCCCAAGGAGAGAAGACCATGCCCTATCTTATCGCCGCAGACCTGCCCTCCGAACCCGCCGGCGTCCGCTTTCGCGCCCTTGTGGAACAGGGCGGCATCGCCCGCCTGCCCGGCGCGCATAATGGACAGGCTGCACTTCAGGCCCGCGCCGCCGGCTTCAAGGGGCTCTATCTTTCCGGAGCGGCGATGACGGCCTCCATGGGCCTGCCGGATCTGGGCATCATCACCGTGGATGAGGCCGCCTTCTTCATCCGCCAGATCGCGCGCTCAAGCGGCCTGCCGCTGCTGGTGGATGGCGATACCGGCTATGGCGAGGCGTTGAATGTGATGCATATGGTGCGCACCTTCGAGGATGCAGGCGCGGGCGCGGTGCATATCGAGGACCAGCTTCTGCCCAAGAAATGCGGCCATCTCAACGACAAGAAGCTGGCCGATGCCCATGACATGGCCGCCAAGGTCGCCGCCGCCGCCAAGGCCCGTCGTCATCTCTATCTCATCGCCCGCACAGATGCCGCCGCCAGCGAGGGGTTGGATGGCGCTGTGACGCGCGCGAAGCTCTATATGGAAGCCGGGGCCGACGCCATCTTCCCCGAGGCGCTGAACACCGCCGAGATGTTCCGCGAATTTGCTCGTCGCATGCCCGGCGTGCCGCTGCTCGCCAACATGACGGAATTCGGCCGCACGCCCTTCTTCACCGCCGCCGAGTTTGAGGAGATGGGCTATCGCATGGTGATCTGGCCAGTCTCCTCGCTGCGGGTGGCCAACAAGGCGCAGGAAAAGCTCTACGCCACCCTCGCCCGCGATGGCTCCACAAAAGCCATGGTGGATGAGATGCAGACCCGCGCCGAGCTTTATGATACCATTGGCCTGAAGGATTTCGAGGCGCTGGACGCCTCCATCGTTTCCACAGTGGTGCCGGAGCAGGCGGCCGAATGAGGCCCACCTCCCGCCGCGCGTGAACGGGGCGCATCTGGAACAAGCGCGCGGGAATGGCGTAATGCCCCCGCGCGTTTTCAGTCTTCTCTGTCCCAATAATCCACCTTGTCCCGGGCACGGAAGGTGGCTTCCATCTGGCGGGCCGCCTTGTCGCCACCGGGCGCGGAACCGGCGAAAACGGCCACCTTGCCGCTATCTGGATATTCCAGCACATCCGGCTCATGCATGGAGCTGATGGCCAGATAACGCAGGGGCTCTTCTCCCCCGGCACAAAGCTGATGCGCCGTTTCGGCTCCTCCGGCCGGGCACATCACCACATCCCCGGCCGCAACATGATACTCTTCCGCCCCAAACCGCAGGCGGCCACACCCACCCAGAATGACAAACATCTCATCATTAGCGTGGTGGGCATGGAAGGGCCATGCCCGCTTTCCCGGCGGCACTTCCACATAACGTGCCCCCAGCCGTCCAGCCCCTGAAGGACCGGAGATGGAGGCCATGTGCGCGGCGAAGCGCTCCCCATGGCTGTGCCCGGCAAGAGCCAGATCCGCCAGTCTCACAACGGGGGAGATGCGTGCAGACGCGGAAGAAGAGCCTGACGACATGAGAGGAGACCTGTCTGTTGTTTCCCCCAGCTAAACCCGGCAAACCGGAGGGCGCAATGCGTCAGTTCTCCCGCGGCAATGGGCTGTCCGCCCCGAAATAGGCCTCCAGCAGTCCATCCCGCGCCCGGAAACCGGCGGGCACCTCATGGCGCGCCTCATCCTGCACCAGACGGGCGAAGGTGAAACGCTGCCCGTCCCGCTCGGCCCAGCCCACAAACCAGCCGAACGCCCGGTTTTCCTCAAGCTGCCCGCGCGCATCACGGGTAAAGCCCGCGCCTGTCTTGCCATGAATATGCCAGCCCCCCGGACGGGTGCCGTAATCTGAAATGGCGATGGTGTTTTTCACCGCAACGGTGTTCACCTGCAATGTGTCGCCCAGCATGCGGTGGAGAAATCCCACCTGCTCGCGCGGCGAAATCCTCAAGGACGAACTCAGCCAGGCCCGGCTCAGGCCATTCTTCTTTCCCGGGTCGCCGCTCACATCCATATTGCCATAATCGAAGCCGCGCACATAGGCCGCAAAACGCGCATCACCCAGACGCTGCGTGAGCTGCTGGGAATACCACACCACGGAATCGCGCATCCATGTGGTGGGGTTGGCCGGCTTCTTCCATTCTTCGCGCCAGTCCACATAGCCTTCGCGGAAAGGCCATTCCGGTGTTGTGGGCGAGGTGAGAATACCGGCATCAAACCCCATCAGGCTCAGCGCCAGCTTGAAGGTGGAGGCCGGTGGCATCCGGCCCGTGCAATCGCCCTCTTCCACCACAGGCTTGTGCGCGGGCTCGGCCATGATGAGCGTGCACACCACCCGCATCTTCGGTGCCCCCTCCTGCGCATGGGCAGCGGAAGCCAGAAGCATGGCGAGGCCGGACAGGCCCAGCGCAAAAGCCCACACAGGCCGTAAGGGAAGATATCCGGAGATTTGCAGGCGATGGATCATGTCGTCTCCTAGTGTCCCTCCATGCAGCATGAAGTTGGAGCCAGCACAGCGTCTCAATATGGCCATTGCGGGACGGGACGGCCCGACAAAGCCGGAGTTTGCACCGCCCTCACGGCCTCATCCCCATCTTCCCCGCGGGGGGCGCATTCAGACTGATCTTTGTCATTGCCGCAGCACGGTCAGGATGTATGCCTAACATGATAGGGTTGAGCCGTAAGTAGCCAGAGGGAGAAACACATGCAGACCGCAGATTTCGTCGCGACCATTTTTGATGGCAAATCCAACCCCAACAAGGTCACCGTGGCCTTCACCATGGCGCTGAACGCCCTGAAAAAGGGCCACAGCGCCATCATTCTGCTGATGGTGGAAGCGGTGGAGCTTGGCAAGCCGGGGGCGACGGACGGCATGGATATCGGCAAGCCCTTCTCGCCTGTTTCCGATATGCTGGAGACGTTTCTGGCCGGCGGTGGCCGCATCGCCATATGCGGCTCCTGTATGATCCATAATGGCTTCACCGCGGAAGAGATGGTGCCGGGCTATGAGATCATCACTGCGCCGGATGTGGTGGATCTGCTGATGGCCTCAAAGGGCTCCCTTCAGATCACCTGAACAGGCCGGCGCGGATAAAGGAACAGCCCCTCCTGTGAAGGGGCTGCCAAGGTTTGCTCGAGGGAGCGGAAGTCGGATCGCAAGATGCAAGCGCGCCTGCACTGGCCCGCTTGCATCGTTTCGTATTTTCTGCCGGAGCCTGTCCTCAGAACCAGAGCAGGCCAATGCTGAAGATGATGCCGGTCCAGATGAAGGCGATGACACAATAGCCCATCACATCGCGCACCTTCAGTCCGGCAATGGCCAGCGCCGGAATGGTCCAGAAGGGCTGGAGCATGTTGGTCCACTGGTCACCAATGGCCACGCCCAGCGCGACCTTGGCCTGATCCGCACCCAGCTGGGTTGCGGCTTCCATCATCACCGGGCCCTGCACCGCCCACTGGCCACCGCCGGAGGGCACGAACATATTGACCACGCCACCGGAAATCATCGCCCAGAAGGGCAGCGTATCGGCCGTGGCTGCCACCGCCAGCCCTTCGGACATGATCTGCGCCAGACCCGAGCTCATCATGATGCCCATGATGCCGGCATAGAAGGGATATTGCAGGATGATGGGGCCCAGCGTACGCCCACCCTCGGTAATCAGCCGCACATAGTGGATCGGCGAGCTGGTGAGCAGAATGCCGGCAATCAGGAAGCCAAAGTTCACGAAGTTCAGGTCGATCGTGCCCCCATTCATCACCTTGTTGACAAGGTAGAACACACCGGCCAGACCCACGATCCAGTTCAGCCAGCGGCTTTCGCTGATGCGCTCGGCCGGGGTGGGGTCGGAATGGTGCTCGCCTTCGTGCGGCTCCACATGGCCGGGATCGAACTCGACGCAATCCTTGTCCGCCGGGCGCATCAGGCGCATCACGAAAGGCAGGGTGAGGAACACCGCCACGACAATGATGATATTGGTGGAGCTCAGCAGCGTTTCGCTCAGCGGAATGGTGCCGGTGATCTTGCTGAGAAAGTGCCCCTCCTCAGCCAGCTTCAGCGCCACCGAGCTGGAAAGGCCCTGATGCCACAGCACGAAGCCGGCATAGCCGGAGGCCACCAGCAGCGGATAATGCACCTTCACATTGCGCTTGCGGCACACATTAGCCACTTCACGGGCCACCACCGCACCAACAATCAACCCCATCCCCCAGGAGACCAGAGAGGCGGCGGCGGCGACAAAGGTCACCAGCGTATAGGCCGCACCGGCGGAATGGATGGAGCCGGCCGCGGCATTGATGCCCCGCTGCAGCAGCGGAGTATTGGCCAGCGCATAGCCAGTGACCAGCGTCATGGAGATCTGCGCCGTAAAGGTCAGCAGCTTCCACACGCCATCACCCCAGCCTTCAATGGCGGCCTGCGGGGACTGACCGGCCAGGGTAATGGCCAGAATGAAAGTCAGAACCGTCAGAAGAATGGCGAAGATGAATGCATCCGGCATCCACCGTTCCACAAGCTTCACGAAGGGGTTGGCGAAAGCGTTCAGCACGCTCCCCCGTTCACTCCCCGGCTTGTCTGCGCGAGCCGTCGTCATGTATTGAATCCTCCCATGCCCCTTTTGATCGGGGGTACGCTTTCAGCTTTTCTTCCGGCCAGGCCATCGGCCCATTCGGAAACGGTTTTCAGAACATATATGCCGCCGGAACTTCTTTATTGACTTCTGTTCTAAAGCCATTTGCGGGCCTGTTCCGTTCGGCTCAGGCCACCAGCGTGGCCTCGGTGGCGGCTTCCACATCGGCGCGGGTCACACCATCCGCCAGTTCCACGAGCGCCAGCCCGCCCGGCACCACATCGAACACACCCAGATTGGTGATGATGCGGTTAACGACGCGCTGCCCCGTGAGCGGTAAGCTGCATCTGCGCAGAAGCTTGGGCTCACCCTTCTTGTTGGTGTGGTCCATCACCACCACCACATTCTTGACGCCGGCCACCAGATCCATGGCTCCGCCCATGCCCTTCACGAGCTTTCCGGGGATCATCCAGTTCGCCAGATCCCCCTCTTCGGAGACTTCCATGGCGCCCAGAATGGCCATGGCGATCTTGCCACCGCGGATCATGCTGAAGCTTTCCGCGCTGTCGAAAAAGGCGGCGTGCGGCAGGGCCGTTACGGTCTGCTTGCCGGCATTGATGAGATCGGCATCCACCTCGCGCTCAAGCGGGTAAGGCCCCGCGCCCAGCATGCCGTTCTCGGAATGGAAGGTCACGCGCATCCCTTCCGGAATATGGTTCGAGACAAGGGTGGGAATGCCAATGCCAAGATTGACATACATCCCGTCCTCAAGCTCCTGCGCGGCGCGTTTCACCATCTGGTTGCGATCCCAGGCCATGTTCTGTCCTCCGCCTGTGCTGTTCACGCCGCGCGCACGGTGCGCTGTTCAATGCGCTTTTCATGCGCGCCCTGCACCAGACGGTGCACATAGATGCCGGGCAGGTCGATCCGGTCTGGATCAAGGCTGCCGACAGGCACGATTTCCTCAACCTCGGCAATGCAGATGCGCCCGCATTTGGCCGCTGGCGGATTGAAGTTGCGCGCCGTCTTGCGGAAGGTGAGATTGCCGGTTTCATCGGCCTGCCAGGCCTTGATGATGGACAGATCCGCGACAATGCCCCGTTCCAGAATGTAGGTGTCGCCGTCGAAATCCTTGTGCTCCTTGCCCTCGGCCACGCGGGTGCCCACGCCGGTTTTGGTATAGAAGCCGGGAATGCCCGCCCCGCCAGCGCGCATGCGCTCGGCCAGGGTGCCCTGGGGACTGAACTCCACTTCCAGCTCACCGCTCAGATACTGGCGCATGAACTCAGCGTTCTCGCCCACATAGGACGCGATCATCTTGCGGATCTGTCGGGTCTGCAGCAACAGGCCGAGGCCGAAGTCATCCACGCCGGCATTGTTTGACGCGAAGACCAGATCCTTCACCCCGGAATCGCGGATCGCCGCAATCAGGTTCTCAGGAATGCCGCACAGACCGAAACCGCCTGCTGCAATCAGCATGTCATCACGCAACAGACCGTCCAGCGCCTGCTGGGCCGACGCATACACCTTGCTCAATCCAACCTCCCATTCCGGTTCGGTTCTGCGACCGCTGTGTCCCTTGACAGGAACATCTGCAAATAGAATTGTCGGACAATAGGACGGCAGTCAAGCCCTTCATGCAAGGCAGCCTTGTGAATTTGTAATGGCCAGCCCGTCATTGAAGGGAGAGTCACAGGAGAAGAGCCGGACGATACGGGCCGCAACGGCCCGGCAGAGCCGGCCTGAAACAGCAATATCCGTTTGGCGCAGACCAGAACGGAAATCAGGGGAAGGAAACGCAGTGGCCCTAAAAACTGCCGTTATTACAGGCGCATCCAGTGGGCTCGGCGCACATTTTGCCCAGCTTCTGGCACAGGATGGCATGAAGGTGATTCTCACCGCCCGCCGCCGTGACAAGATGGAAGACATCGCCGCGCGGATCACCGCTGCCGGCGGAGCGGCTGAATGCATCGAAATGGACGTGGTGGATGCCGCCTCCGTTTCATCAGCCTTCGCCAGAATCGGCGGACCTATTGACGTGCTGGTCAACAACGCCGGAATCAGCGGCGGAGGCCCGGCTCTGAAGACCGAAGCTGCGGATTTCGATGCCGTGGTCGATACCAATCTGAAAGGGGCCTTCTATGTGGCCCGAGAAGCCGCCCTGTGCATGCAGAAGAATGGGGGCGGCGCGATCGTCAATATCGCCTCCATTCTCGGCCTGCGCGTGGCCGGCAATGTGGCCGCCTATACCGCCTCCAAGGCCGCAATCGTGCAGCTCACCAAGGCGCTGGCGCTGGAGTGGGCACGCTATGGCATCCGTGTCAATGCGCTGTGCCCCGGCTATATCGAAACACCTATGAATGCAGAGTTTTTCGCCACCGAACCCGGGCAGGCTCTAATCCGTCGCATCCCCCAGCGCCGCCTCGGCAAGCTTGAGGATCTCAATGCGCCGCTGCGCCTGCTGTGCTCCGATGACGCCGCTTACATGACCGGTTCCATTCTCGCCGTTGATGGCGGGCATCTCGTCTCCAGCCTGTGAGATAAAGCTATGGATTTCACTATTTCTCCCGAAATAGAAGCGCTGCGTGCGGGTATCGCGGATTTCGTCGCCACCGAGCTGCTGCCGCTGGAAGCCGACCCCGCCTCTTATGATGAACATGAAAACATCCGCCTCGACCTGCTCGCCCAGATGCGGGCCAAGGCGCAGGCGCGGGGCTTATGGTGCCTCCAGCTCTCGCCTGAGAATGGCGGGCGCGGTGCCGGCCGTGTGGGCATGGCGGTGTGCTACGAGGAGATGAACCGCTCCATCTTCGGCCCCGCCGTGTTCAACTCCGCCGCCCCCGACGACGGCAACATGATGGTGGTGGAAGCACTGGGTACGCCCGAACAGAAGGACTGGTGGCTGAAGCCCGTGGTGGAAGGGCGCGTGCGCTCCGCCTTCGCCATGACAGAGCCCCATCCCGGCGGCGGTTCTGACCCCGGCATGATGCTGACCCGCGCGACCCGTGATGGCGATGATTATGTAGTGCATGGCCGCAAATGGTTCATCACCGGCGCAGATGAATCCGACCATTTCATTCTGGTTGCCCGCACCTCGGATGACGCCCGCCGGGGCCATACCTGCTTCCTGTTCCACAAGGATGATCCGGGCTGGCGCATCGTGCGGCGCATTCCCATCATGGGCCCGGAAGAGCATGGCGGCCATTGCGAGATGGAGTTTGATGGCTTGCGTATTCCCGCCCGCAACATTCTGCTGGAAGAAGGACGCGGCCTGAAGGTGGTGCAAACCCGCCTTGGCGTGGCGCGCCTCACCCACTGCATGCGCTGGCTGGGTCTGGCCAAGCGCTGCGTGGAAATCGGTATGGAATATGCCGGGCGTCGCGAAGGCTTCGGCATTCGCCTGGCGGACCGGGAAAGCGTGCAGATTATGCTCGGCACATTGTGCGCCGATATCGAGATCGGCCGCCTGCTGGTGATGAAGGCCGCATGGGAACTGGACCGGGGCGGCTTCGCCCAGAAGGAGGTTTCCATGGCCAAGGTGCATGTCGCCAACCTGCTGCATCGCGCGGCAGATACCGGCATCCAGCTCAATGGCGCGCGCGGCTATTCCAAGGATACCGTGCTGGAATGGATCTATCGCTATGCCCGTCAGGCGCGTCTGGTGGATGGCGCGGATGAAGTGCACCGCATGGTTCTGACCCGCCACCTCAACAAGGAAGAACGCGACTTCTGGAAGTGGGATGTCGCCGGCCAGAAGACGACGGAAGGTGCCGCATGAACGCGATTCCCGAAACTGCCGATTTCAGCCCGGAAGTCCTGCGCGCGTTTCTTCGCGAAACCTTCGGTCCGGAAGAACTGGACCTCACCCGCATTGGCGGGGGACAGTCCAACCCCACCTATATTGTCAATTGGGGCGGGCGGCGCATGGTGCTGCGCAAGCAGCCCAATGGCGAAATCCTGCGCGGGGCCCATGCCATTGATCGCGAATATCGCGTGCTCAAGGCCCTGTATGGCACGGATGTGCCCGTGCCGGAGCCCATTCTCTACCATGAGGATGCCGCCCTGCTCGGCACGCCCTTCTATCTGATGGGCTTCATCGACGGGCGCGTCTTCACCGATTGCCGCCTGCCGGATCTGTCGCCGGAAGAGCGTGAGGCCATCTATTTCTCCATGGCGGAAACCATGGCCCGCATGCACCGCCTGCGCCCGGATGAGATCGGTCTGGAAAAACATGGCCGGCCGGGCAATTATTTTGCCCGTCAGGTGCATCGCTGGACCACCCAGCTCGATGCCTCCCCCGGCAAGCCGCTGCCTGTCCTGAAAGATCTGGCGACGCGCATTGCCGCCGACATACCGGCCGATGACGGGCTTGTCTCCATCGCCCATGGTGATTTCCGTCTGGGGAACATGCTGTTCCACCCCACCGAGCCCCGCGTGGTGGCGGTGCTGGACTGGGAGCTCTCCACCCTTGGCCATCCGCTGGCAGATCTGGGCTTCTGCTGCATGCCCTGGCACACCGCACCGGATGAATATGGCGGCATTCTCGGCGCGGAACTGCCGGGTCTTCCCACCCAGGCAGCCTTTGTGGAACGCTATCGTTCCATCATGAGCCATGTTCCGCCGTTGAAGCCCTTCCATGTGGCCTTCGCGCTCTTCCGCTTTGCGGTGATCTTCGTGGGCATTGCGGACCGCGCCGCGGCCGGCAATGCTTCGGATCCTGAAGCGGCGCGTTATGCCCCGCTGGCCGAGCGCTTCGCCCACCGTGCGTGGGAAGTGCTGGGAGAGCCCTACACGGCATGAGATTGACACCGTATGGGGACAATCCCATACGATATTGCATGGAATGGAGGCGGGGCAAGTGGCGGCTGGAAAGCTCCTGACGGGCGAAAATCGCGATCATCCGCTGTTGCAGCAGATCGACCGGGATCCGGGCTACAAGCGCGTGGCCAAGGCCATTGAGGCGGAAATCACATCCGGCCGCCTCAAGGTGGGCGAATATCTGCCGGCGGAAGCCGATCTTGCCGAACAGCTGGGTGTACACCGCTCCACGGTGCGTGAGGGTATTCGCGCGCTGGAAAGTGCGGCCCTGGTGCGCCGGGCCGGCGGCAAGAAACTCATGGTCTGCGCCCCGCCTGCCGCCACCATCGAGCGGGTGAATGCCCGCGCGATGAGCATGATGAAGGTTTCCTTCGCCGAATTGTGGGAAGTGCAGATGAAGCTGGAGCCGTTCGCGGCCCGGATGGCGGCCCTGCGCATCTCGCCCGAACTGAAAAACGCTCTCAAGGATAATGTCGCCGCCCTGCGTGAACATCTACAGGATGATGAGCACGTGATCCTTCTCGATATCGAGTTTCACGGCCTCATTGCCGAGGCCACGCAGAATACGGCACTGGAACTGGCCTCAGCCCCGACGCGCACACTGGTACTGAACGCCACCACGGATCTGTACAACCATGTCCCTCAAGCCCGTCATCGCCTGCTTCAAGCCCATGAGGCCATTCTGGACGCCGTGTTGAATGGGGATGCCGATGAGGCCGAGCACTGGATGGAACGTCATATCAGCGATTTCCGTCGCGGATATGAGGTTGCAGGCTTCGACATGAATGCGGCCATTCGCCTGCGCAGCTGAATCAGAAGACCGAACCAGACAGGTGAACGCAGCTTGCGGGGGCACCTGTCCGGGCGTTTTCTCCGGAAAACGCAACAGGCGGGCGCGTCACATCGCACCCGCCTGTCTCATGTCACATCCTGAATGTCATGGTCTGAATGCCTGCCACACTGAATGCCTGCCACATCGGGCGGCCCCAAAGGTGGCTCTTCAGTGGCTGATCATCCATGGCCGCGCTGTCGGGAAGCTCTTGGAGCCGTTGGCGCTGACCTGAGTGAGCCTCTTCTTGCTGCTCCTCATGCCGCCCGAACAGCAGGAGCACCCTGCGCCATGACGTTTTGAATTCTGCTTCTCGGCATATTCACCCACCTTCATGGGCGCATTGGCGGCGCGCTCATTGGTGGCGAAGGCATTGCGCCGGCCTGCATCCATACCGGCCACATGGGGCGCTGTGAAAAGCGCGCGTGGCGAAAAGGCCCGGCATTCCGGACACGGCTGGGCTTCATCACAGGCACTCATGGGGTGCATCTGGGTGAAAGGGCCGCACTCTTCGCACAGATAATCATAAACGGGCATGCTGCCTCCTCCGCTCGTGCCGGTGGCCAGCCCTGCTTTCGGCCGTCCGGCCAGCCTTGCGCACCTGACATGATGTTTTGTGATCCGCCGGGGAACAAGCCCCGGCGGAAGGCGGTTTCTTCTGCGAGCCATGAACCGAAGCGGTTCGACGACCCATGACCCCACTCCCCGCCCCTGCAGCGGAAATGCGACGGAAGAAACCAACCATCAGCGCTCCGGCGCACCGGGATGCGCCGGAAGCAGAAGGCTCACACGTCCTGCGCGATGGGCATATCCACCGAGCCATCAAGGAACTTCTTCGGACCTTCCGCACCGGGATTGATATCGAAGTCGAAGATCTCGGTGGGCAGCCACAGCGTGGCACAGGAATTGGGAATATCCACCACGCCGGACAGATGCCCCTGCACCGGGGCCGTCCCCAGAATGGAGTAAGCCTGCGCCCCCGAATAACCGAATTTCTTCAGATATTCGATCGCGTTGAGGCAGGCCTGCTTGTAGGCCACATTGGCGTCCAGATAATGCTGGGTGCCGCTCTCATCCACCGAAATGCCTTCAAAGATCAGATAATCCTTATAGTTCGGCGTCATGGGCGAAGGCTTGAAAATCGGGTTCTTGATCCCGTATTTCGTCATGCCTTCCTTGATGAGATTCACCCGGATATGCAGCCATGCGCCAAACATCTCGATGGCACCGCAGAAGGTGATTTCACCATCACCCTGCGAGAAGTGCATATCGCCCATGGAGAGGCCCGCTCCCGGCACATAGACCGGGAAATAGATGCGCGAACCACGTGACAGATCCTTGATATCGCAGTTGCCGCCATGCTCCCGCGGGGGCACGGTGCGCGCGCCTTCCGCCGCCACCTTGGCGTGCTTCTCACTGCCCTTGGCGATCGAGCCCAGATGCGCGGTGCGCGCGTGGGGCGGATTGGCGAGCGGGGGCACGCGGGTGGGGTTAGTGTCAATCAGCGCCTGCTCGCGCGTATTCCAGGTGTCGAGCAGTTGCTGTGACGGCAGGGTGCCAATCAGACCAGGATGAATGAGACCCGCAAAGCCCACACCCGGCACATGGCGCGAACGCGTGAACATGCCTTCATAATGCCACACCGACTTCTGGGCGAGCGGGAAGTGATCGGTCAGGAAGCCGCCGCCATTCTTCTTGGAGAAGAAGCCGTTGAAGCCCCACTCATGGCCTTCAAGCGTTCCGGCGTCCAGAATGTCCACAACCAGCAGATCACCGGGTTCGGCGCCCTTCACGCCGATGGGGCCGGACAGATAATGCACGGTGGTGAGATCGACATCGCGGATATCATCGGCACTGTCATCATTCTTGATGGCACCGCCGGTCCAGTCCACTGTTTCCACACGAAAATCCGCACCAGGCTCCACCCAGACATTGATCGGAATATCGGGATGCCAGCGATTGTGCAGATTCTCATTTTCTGTCGCAGGGCGCGAGAGATCAACGGATATAAGCGTCTCAGGCATGGGGCACTTCCTCTATGCTACACGGACAGGAATCTTGTGATTTTTGCCTCGTCGATATCTTCACGCCTGTCCTCGTGGACGAGACTTCCATTCTCGATCACAAGAACGCGGTCGGCAATATCCAGGGCAAAGGAGAGAACCTGCTCCGACACGACGATCGACAGGCCCTTCTCATCACGAATGCGTTTCAGGGTGCGCCCCATCTCACGGATGATGGAGGGCTGGATGCCTTCGGTCGGCTCATCCAGCAACAGCACCTTGGGGCGGGTGGCCAGTGCGCGGGCAATGGCAAGCTGCTGCTGCTGCCCGCCTGAAAGATTGCCACCGCGCCGCTTCTTCATCTCCCACAGAACGGGGAACAGGGCGTAGATATCATCCGGCACACGCGGATCATTGTGCACCACCAGGCCGGTCTCGATATTCTCCTGCACGGTCATGGAGGAGAAGATCATGCGGCCCTGCGGCACATAGGCGATACCGCGCGCCACGCGCTGGAAGCTCTTCAGCCCGGTAATTTCGTCATCACCCAGCTTCACCACACCGGAGCGCGTGGGCACCACCCCCATGAGGGACTTCATGAGCGTGGTCTTGCCCATGCCGTTGCGCCCCATGATGGCGACGATCTCGCCCGGCGCGACCTTGAAATTCAGGCCATGCAACACTTCGCTCTGGCCATAGGACACGACGAGGTTTTCAACATCGAGCATGGCACTCTCCCTCAGTGTCCAAGATAGACTTCAATCACCTTCGGATCGGCCTGCACCTTGGCCATGGGGCCTTCAGCGAGAATGCGACCCTGGTGCAGCACGGTGACCTTGTGGGCGATGTCTTCCACAAACTTCATGTCGTGCTCGATCACGATCACCGAGCGATCCTTGATGATGGTGTTGAGCAGTTCGGCGGTTTTCTTGCGTTCGGCCACGCTCATGCCGGCCACCGGCTCATCCAGCATCAGCAGTTGCGGGTCCTGGATCAGCAGCATGCCGATCTCCAACCACTGCTTCTGACCATGGCTGAGATATTCGGCGCACTGATCGAGATGATCCTTCAGGAAGATGATTTCGGCGACTTCCTCAACGCGGGATTTCACCTGTGCATCGCGCTTGAAGGTGAGCGCACCGAACACGCCGCGCCCCCGTGGATAGGAGATTTCCAGATTTTCGAAGACGGTGAGATCTTCATAGATGGAGGGGTTCTGAAACTTGCGGCCCACACCGGCCCGCACGATTTCATATTCCTTCAGCTTCGTCAGTTCGGTGTCATGGAAACGGATGGAGCCTGACGTCGCCTTGGTGCGTCCGCAGATCAGATCCAGAACCGTGGTCTTTCCGGCCCCGTTGGGACCGATGATGACGCGGATCTCATTCTCGTCCACATAGAAGGAGAGATCATCCACGGCCTTGAAGCCATCGAAGGAGACTGTGAGCCCTTCCACCGAGAGGAGGAAGTCTGGCGCCATCTTGTCACTGATGATCCCGGGAACAGCGGTTGCGTTCATGATGCGCCCTCCTCACTCTGCCGGGGCCGGAGCGGATGCCCCATTGCCCGTTCCGTTCCTGCGATCCGGCCCGCCCAGGAAGGGCGGCAGGCGCGGTTCCACATAGCTGCGGTACAGGCCCGCCAGACCATTGGGGAACAGCAGCACCACGGCGATGAACAGTGCGCCGAGACCGAACAGCCACAGTTCAGGGAAGCTTTCGGAGAAGCTGGTCTTGGCCCAGTTCACCACCAGCGTGCCATACACCGCGCCCAGCAGAGACAGACGCCCGCCCACAGCCGTGTAGATGACCATTTCAATGGATGGCACGATGCCCACGAAGGAGGGAGACATGAAGCCCACCTGCAGGGTGAACATGGCCCCGCCCACACCCGCCAGCGCCGCCGCCAGACAGAACACGAAGATCTTGAAGCTGGCCACGTCATAACCGGAGAAGCGCACCCGGTCCTCCTTGTCGCGCATGGCGACGAGGATGCGGCCCAGCTTGGAGTTGCGCACATAGATGCACAGCACGATGGAGCCGAGCAGCAAGACTGCATTCACGAAGTACAGAATGGTCTTGGCGCTGTCGGTGCGGATATCCCAGCCGGCCAGCGTGCGCAAATCAGTGATGCCGTTCACGCCACCTGTATAACCCTGCTGGCCGATGATGAGGATGGAGAGAATGGCCGCAATCGCCTGGGTGATGATGGCGAAGTACACACCGCCCACACGCCGCTTGAACATGGCGTAGGAAATCAGCAGTGCGAAGACGGCCGGCACAAGAATGACCAGGATCAGCGATAAGGGCAAAGACTTGAACGGCACCCAGAAGAAGGGCAACTGGGTGAGCTGGTTCCAGTCCATGAAATCCGGAATGCCGGGAGTAGACTGGATGGCGGTCGCCTCCGGGGTGGAGGCTTCCAGCTTCAGATACATGGCCATGCAATAGCCGCCGAGGCCGAAGAACACGCCCTGCCCCAGAGAGAGAATACCGGCATTGCCCCAGCACAGAACAAGACCCACCGCCACAAAGGCATAGGTAAGATACTTTCCCACCATGTTGAGCCGGAAGGAGTCCAGCATCAGCGGTAGGACAATGACCAGAAGAGCTGCCAGAACCAGAAGACCGAGAATGTCTTTTCTGTGTGAGGTGATTGCATTTTTCATCATGATCTCCTCACCGCCGGATCTTGAGAACGAACAGGCCCTGCGGACGCACCATCAGGATGGCGACAACAACAAGCAGGGTCAGCACCTTGGCCATGGAGCCGGACAGGAAGAACTCCATGGTCGACTGGGCTTGGGAAATAACGAATGCAGAGGCGATGGTGCCGAGCAGCGAGGATGCGCCACCAAAGACCACGACCAGGAAGGTATCAACGATATAAAGCTGGCCAGCCGTCGGCCCGGTGGAACCGATCATGGTGAAGGCGCTGCCCGCAATGCCCGCAATGCCGCAACCTAAGCCGAAGGTCAGGCGGTCAATCCGCTCGCCATTGATGCCGACAGCACCCGCCATGGGCCGGTTCAGCACCACGGCGCGCACCTGCAAGCCCCAGCGTGAGCGGAACATGAGAAGAAAGACGGCAATGGTGATGAGCAAGGTCAGGCCCATCACGAACAGGCCGTTGATCTGCACTTCGATGATATCGGTGACAGGCAAGGAGCCCATCATCCATTCCGGCAGCTCCACACCCACTTCACGCGCGCCGAAAATGGTGCGAAAGGCCTGCTGCATGATGAGCGAGAGGCCCCATGTGGCCAGAAGCGTATCGAGTGGTCTTTTGTAGAGAAAACGGATCAGGCTCCATTCCACCAGCATGCCGAGCCCGCCTGCCACCAGAAAGGCGACCACCATGGCGACAAAGAAGTAGATGCCATAAAGATCTGGAGCATAGGCGTGAAAAACCTGCGAGGTCAGCCATGTCATATAGGCGCCCAGGATCATGAACTCACCATGCGCCATATTGATCACGCCCATCTGACCGAAGATGATGGCCAGACCAAGCGACATGAGCACGAAGATGGAGAACAGGATCAGGCCGGCAAAAGCCTGCATGGCGAAAATTGAGCCGAGCTCGTCGAGTGTATATCCCATAAACATCCGAACACCCCGCAACGGCACGCGCTGGATATGGCTTTTGCCGCTCACTGTTTCAGGCCAGAAACCCGGATTGACAGCCACCCCCGCGCGTAGACAGCAGGCCGCAAGCCAGGGTCCGGCCGGGCCTACAGCCCGACCGGGAAAGACGGCTTCAGGATTGGAGAGGAGCGGCCCGCCTCATGGCGCACATTCAAGGCGGACCACCTTTTTGTTCCGCATCAGGCCCCTTCAGGCCCGACAGGCGGAAACCTTACTGATAGCCCTTCGGGAAGGGGTTGGGCTCCACCAGTTCAGCCGTAGTGTAGAGCACATCGAACTGCCCATCCGCCCGCGCGCGGCCCACGCGACTCTTCGACCACAAATGGTGGTTTTCATGGATGCGCACATAGCCTTCAGGCGCTTCGGGGAAGGCCACGCCGGGTGAATTGGCGGCCACCTTGTCGATATCGAAGGAGCCGGCCTTCTCCACCGTGAGCTTCCACAGCCAGGGCCCCAGATAGGCCGCCTGCGTCACATCGCCGATCACGATCTTGTCGCCATAGGCCTTCTTGAAGGACTCGACGAACTTCTTGTTGTTCTCGTTATCGATGGACTGGAAGTACTTCATGCAGGCGAAGGCGCCTTCGATATTCTCACCCCCAATGCCGAGAATTTCATCCTCGGTCACGGAAATGGTGAGCAGCGTCTGCTTGGATAGATCAATACCGGCTGCCTTGAGCTGCTTGTAGAAGGCCACATTGGAGCCGCCGACGATGATGGCGTAGATCACGTCTGGCTTCTTCAGCTTGATCTTGTTGATGACCGAGTTGAACTGCGTATGGCCCAGCGGGAAGTAATCCTCACCCACGACCTTCAGATTGAGGAAGTTTTCGATATGCTTGCGGGCAATTTTGTTGGATGTGCGCGGCCAGATATAGTCAGAACCCAGAAGATAGAAGGTTTCCGCACCCTGGTTCTTCACCACCCAGTCCAGACCGGCAATGATCTGCTGGGTCGCTTCCTGACCGGTGTAGATCACATTCTTGGACTGCTCCAGACCTTCATAGAAAGTGGGGTAGTAGAGCATGCCGTTATATTGCTCAAAGACCGGCAGCACGGCCTTGCGCGAGGCGGACGTCCAGCAGCCGAACACGGCCGCGCACTTGTCCTGTACCAGCAGCTTCTTGGATTTTTCAGCGAAGGTCGGCCAGTCACTCGCGCCGTCTTCCTGCACATATTTGATCTTGCGACCCAGCACACCGCCAGCGGCGTTGATCTGGTCAATCGCCAACTTTTCCGCCTGCACGGAGCCGGTTTCCGAAATGGCCATGGTGCCGGTGACAGAGTGCAGGATGCCGACGGTGACTTCATCATCCGTCACGGCAAGGCCGGTTGTATTGACGGCAGAAGTGGCAGGATTTGCAGCGAAAGCCGGTGCAGAGAAGAAGGAAGACCCTAATGCTCCGGCAACAGGAATAGCCGCCATACCCTTGAGGAGCTGGCGACGTCCAATATTCATATTTCCAATAGTCTTACCGCGACGGTCGTCATCTGAAGCCATGTCCGGTCCTCCATGAAGATAAGGGTATGAGTTCTGGCCTGCAGCGATGGGGTGAGAGCCAAATTGTTGCCACTATCGTTCACGGGATTTGTGCAAAGCAGCAATACGTCAATTGACGTATATGCGCCCTGCCGCGCTTCGCTATCGTGCGCACACAGCTTGAGGGGGGGGGTGATTCAACTCCTCCCAAGGCGCGCTTCAAGCAGAGAAACAAGAACCTGAAATCATGCTTATTCTCTAACCCTGCATGGAAGGATGAGCCTCAGCCGCCACACCCTGTCCGGCCTTGAAGGGCGATTTGGGCGGAACACACATGCCGGGCGCACCATGTTGCGCCGCATCACGCAAAAGGGATTTTGACGGCCACGCTGAAGGGTGTATCTGTACCATTACCAACAGAACAGACATGAAGCTGCCAAAGAGCAGCAACCGAGAAAGATCAGACGGGACGATGCAGGAGGAGGCCCTTCCCAATTCCAAAACGGAAGGACGTGGCTCCATGGCGGCGGAACAAAGAATTGTCCGCGTCAGACGTCAGTATAACCAGTGGGTGCGCAACGAGACGCTTGAAGATTTCGCGCTGCGCTTCACATCCAAAAGCGCGCGGCGCTGGTCCGCCTTTCGTGTGGCCAACACAGCGCTGGGTGCCATTTCCTTTCTCGCACTGGAAGCGATTGGCGGGGCTGTCACCCTGGGGTATGGCTTCAGCAATGCCGTGACCGCCATTCTTGTGGTCAGCGCGCTTATCTTCGCGCTGGGCCTGCCCATCAGCTATTATGCCGCCCGGTTTGGTGTGGATATTGATCTGCTCACCCGTGGTGCCGGCTTTGGCTATCTCGGCTCCACCGTCACCTCCCTGATCTACGCCACATTTACCTTCATCTTTTTCGCCATAGAGGGCGTGATTCTGGCGCTGGCGCTGGAGATGAGCTTCGGCATTCCCCTGCCTTTAGGCTATGTGCTGGGGGCGGTGGCAATCATTCCCCTTGTCACCCATGGCATCACCTATATCAGCCGCTTTCAGGTGTGGACGCAGCCCATCTGGCTGGTGCTGCATATTGTGCCGCTGGCCTGGTTGCTGATGCAGCGGCAGGATGAACTGCCAGGCTGGACGCACTTTACCGGCCTTTCCGGCCCGGCCGATGGCAGCTTCAGCCTTCTCGCCTTTGGCGCGGCTTCCACCGTAGTGTTCGCGCTGGTGGCCCAACTGGGCGAGCAGGTGGATTTCCTGCGCTTTCTACCTGAACGCAAGGAGGGAGGAGACCGTAAATGGTGGGCTAGCCTGCTCGCTGCCGGGCCGGGCTGGATCATCCCCGGCGCGCTGAAGATGCTTGTGGGCTCCCTTCTGGCCTATCTGGTGCTCCAGAACGGCGCACCCGCGCAGGAGGCCACCCAGCCCACGCAGATGTATCTGCTGGCGTTTGAAAGCCTCATCCCCAATCATCCGATCGCCCTGATCCTCACCGGGCTCTTCATTCTGATTTCCCAGCTCAAGATCAACGTCACCAACAGCTATGCGGGCTCCATCGCCTGGTCCAACTTTTTCTCCCGCCTCACCCATTCCCATCCCGGCCGTGTGGTGTGGCTGCTGTTCAATGTGGCCATCGCCCTCGCCCTCATGGAGCTGGGAATCTACAAGGCGCTGAACCAGATTCTGGGCGTCTACGCCATTATCGCGGTGTCATGGGTGGCGGCGCTGGCGGGCGATCTCGTGATCAACAAGCCTTTGGGCCTCTCCCCGCCCGATATCGAGTTCAAACGCGCGCATCTTTATGACATCAATCCCGTAGGGATTGGGTCGGTTCTGGCGGGCGCGGGGCTGGCCATTGTCTCCTATACCGGCGTGCTGGGCGAAACCGCACAGGCGCTCAGTGTTTTCATCGCGCTTGTCACCTCCTTCCTCAGCGCGCCGGCCATTGCGCTGGTGACAGGGGGGCGCTACTACATCGCCCGCACACCCAAAACCTCATGGCGACGCGAGAAGGTGCGCTGCTGCATCTGCAAAACCCAGTTTGAATGCGAGGACATGGCGCATTGCCCGGTCTATTCCGGCCCCATCTGCTCGCTGTGCTGCTCGCTGGATGCCCGCTGCAATGACCGCTGCAAGACGGATGCGCGCGCCGCCGATCAGGTTCTGGGCCTGCTGCAGGCCACGCTGCCGGATGTTCTGGTGCGGCGACTGAATACCCGCATCGGTCATTATCTCGGCATTCTCGCCCTTCTGGCGGCGGTCACGGGCGGCATACTAGCGCTGATCTATTTTCATGCTCGGCTGGAACCCCCCCTGCATGGTGAAGCCATCGGCACCACGCTGTGGACCCTGTATTTCGTGCTCATGCTCATTATCGGCGTGGTCGCCTGGCTGTTTGTTCTGGCTCAGGAAAGCCGGCGCGTGGCGCAGGAGGAAACACGCCACCAGACCGAGTTGCTGATGCGCGAGATTGCCGCCCACAAACGCACCGATGCCAAGCTGCAGAAAGCCAAAGAGGTGGCCGAGGCCGCCAATCTGGCCAAGAGCCGTTATGTGGTGGGGCTGAGCCATGAATTGCGTACCCCGCTGAACGCCATTCTTGGCTATGCGCAAATTCTGGAGCGTGACAGCTCCATTCCCGCCCACCGCAGAGACGCCATTCGCGTGGTGCGCCGCTCCTCCGAGCATCTGTCCGGCCTGATTGATGGCCTGCTGGATATTTCAAAGATCGAGGCTGGCCGGCTGCATCTCTATCATGATGTGGTGCGCATCCATGAGCTGCTGGACCAGATCGTGGACATGTTCCGCCTGCAGGCGCAAACGCGCGGCATCTCGTTCATCCACCACCGCGCCGCCCATCTGCCGCAGGTGGTGCATACGGATGAAAAGCGCCTGCGACAGGTGCTCATCAACCTGCTCTCCAACGCTCTCAAATTCACGGCGAAAGGCGCGGTCACCTTCACGGTCACCTATCGTAACCAGGTCGCCGGGTTCGAGGTGACGGATACCGGCATCGGCATTCCACCGGAGGAGCAGAAGCGCGTCTTCCTGCCCTTTGAACGCGGTAGCCAGGCTGGAAACCCCAATACCATCGGCATTGGCCTGGGCCTCACCATCACCAAGCTGCTGACGGAAATCATGGGCGGTGAAATTTCGCTCACCAGCGAGATGGGCAAGGGCACCACATTCCGTGTGAAATTCATGCTGTCCGCCGTGCACAGCGCGCAGATTGCGCCGCCGGAACGCCGCATCACCGGCCATGCCGGGCCAAGCCGCACCATATTGGTAGCGGATGACGACAGCGCGCATCGCAACATGATGCGGGATCTGCTTTTGCCGCTGGGATTTCAGGTTTTCACGGCCAGCGACGGCTCCGCCTGCCTCGACATGGCCGGGCAGATTCAGCCGGATCTCGTGCTGCTCGATATCTCCATGCCGCATCTTACCGGCTGGGAGGTGGCCGAAGCCCTGCGCAACAAGGTCGCTCCACAGGCGCGCATCATCATGGTTTCCGCCAATACAGGGGATATTCCCCATCATGATGATGCACGCTACCATGACGACCAGTGCACCAAGCCGGTGGACATGCGGGCCCTGCTCGGCAAGATCAGCACCCTTCTGGATCTGGAATGGACATTCGAGGACGAGCCTGCCCCGCCCTCCAGTGAACCAGAGCAGATCTGCCCGCCTCCGCAGGCGGATCTGGAAGAGCTGCTCAATCTCGGACGCATCGGCTATGTGCGCGGCATTCGCGCCCGGCTGGAGACGCTGGCTGCCAAGTCTCCCGCTTACGGGCCCTTTGTGCGGCAGATGAATGAACTCGTCCGCAATTTCGATCTCAACCGCTATATGGCCGAACTGGAGGCCCTGCGCACCCATGATTCAGAGCGCGAGCCGTCGTGACATCGTTCTCGTGGTGGATGATTCCCCCGAGACCCTCAGCCTGCTGACCGATGCGCTGGAAGAAGCCGGCCTCACCGTGCTGGTGGCGACGGATGGGGCGGCGGCCTTGCGGCTGGTGGAGCAGATCACGCCGGATGTCATTCTCATGGACGCGATCATGCCCGGCATGGATGGCTTCGAAACCTGCCGCCAACTCAAGGATATGGCCGCGCTGGCCCATGTTCCCGTCATCTTCATGACCGGCCTTTCCGAGACTGAGCATATCGTGAAAGGGCTGGATGTGGGGGGCGTGGACTATGTCGCCAAACCCGTTGCGCCAGATGAGATCATCGCGCGGATGCGGGTGCATCTGGCCAATGCCCGCCAGGCTCACAGTGCCCGCACGGCGCTGGATGTGGCGGGGCGGTTCCTCATGTCGGCAGACCTGAATGGTCTCATCTTGTGGAGCACGCCACAGGCGGCCCAGTTGCTGGTGACGGCCGGCCTGCCCTCCGGTGAAGGCGCACGGCTTCCGCTGGCAGTGCGCGCCTGGCTGGCCAATAGCAAGGATGTGGCCCGGCAAGGCGATGATGCCGCCATGCAGACCCATTCGGCCGACGGCACACCGCAACTCAAATTTTCCTATGTCGGGCAGGTTGGACCGCAGGAATTGCTGCTGCGCGTGGCGGAAGCCAAGCCCGCCCGCAGTGATGAAGAGCTGTTGCGCACGGCCTTTAACCTCACCTCTCGCGAGGCGGAAGTTCTGCTGTGGCTGGCCCGCGGAAAGGCCAACCGCGATATTGCCGATATTCTCGGCCTCTCCCCACGCACTGTGAACAAGCATCTGGAGCAGGTGTACAGCAAGGTCGGCGTCGAGAACCGCGCCTCTGCGACCGCCTCCGCCGTTCGGATTCTGACAAAAAACTGAGAGACCAGGCTTCTCGCAAGCGGATGCTGGCGAGATCCGGCAGCACCTGCTGTCCGGGATCAGCGCGGATGCCTCAGGTTTTATCGAACGGCTCCTTTCCAAGCCCGAGATCGAGGGCTTTCTGGAGCGTCGTCATCCGGAGTTTCTGGAGAATTTCGGTGCCATTGTCAGACCACATCGCTCGACCAGTCGATGTCCGCCTGACGGCAAGAACCCTATGGGGACCGGGACCCCAAAGCGCCGGGACCGTCGGAGAAGCCATCGTATGGGGTGGATCAAGGATGGCGGCGGGGATGCGGCTAACCCGTCTCGAAGCTCCGCTTGGTTCAGCCGTCATTGGGCTGGCTGCGTGCCGTGTGGACGGCCTGTTGGTCTCTGGAGCGCGCCGATGGCAGGTGCAATCGGCGCGCTCCACAATGACCTTTGGAATTATCGCGCATCTGAAATGCGAGATAATTCTATGACGATCCATCTGGTTGGCGAGACGATCGATGCCAAGCGCGCGCACCAGCACGCGCAAGCCGACGAGTTCGTGCAGCTCGTGCGGGGCATATATATCGATCAAGATGTCGATGCAGACGCCGCCATAATGAACCATGCGATCCGCACGGCGTGATGTCGAGCCGCGGGAGAACGAGAAGCCCGCGAGCGCGCGTTGCCACGACATACCACAACCGGATGCGTTCGCGGTCCAGTTCTTCCTTTTCCGCCTGGCGTGCCGTTTCGTAGCCCTCAGGCGCAACACTCAGGACGGGACAATGAAAGGTCTCGGCCTGACGGTCGATGACAGCGCTTTCGGGCGCCATGACGCCGGTCATGGTATTGATCGGAATGACGATCGGCCATTCCAGCCCCTTGGCCAAATGTATGGCAAACAGCGCAACCGCTTCCTCTTGCGCGTCAAGCCACCCCTCGACGGCGCGCGCCTCGTCGGACCATGCTGCTGTCATGGCTTCGGCGAAGACGCGCAGACCGCGCACGGCATACCCCGTCGAAAGGCTGAGATAGAGATCGACATTGGCGAGTGCGCGCTCGGCTTGCTTCCCGATGCCCCAAAGCAAAGCGCGTACACGCAGCATATTGTGACAATAAACCGCAAAAAACCGAAGCTGCGCTTGAAAAGGCAGAGCTTCAGCTGTGAATCATTCGGGGAAGCACTGACTGATGGCGGCAAGGCTTGAGGAGATAAAGAACAGCGCGTCGCCTCGCAGAAGGGGGCGGGCGAGACCCTGGGCTCGGCCCCGGGGGAAGGCTTTCCCCCTCCTAACATTCGAAATTCGAATCATAATGTGATCAGCCAGCCCAGTAGTTTCGATCTGGCATTTGTCAGAAGGCAGCTTCCCAATTAGCGCATCGAAACCATGGTGGGCATCCGCGCACCATCGCGCATTCACTGACTGTGGGGCTTGTGAGGGCATTTGAAAGCGCCAAACCGCCGTTACGCTATCCGAAATTGCGCGTTGAGCTGGTTACATAGTGCTTACACGATGAGGCGCATTGGGTGTGTAAGCAAAAAGCCTCCCGAAGGAGGCTCCCTAATTCTCTGATTTTCCTAGTAAAACTGGAGCGGGCGATGGGATTCGAACCCACGACCCCAACCTTGGCAAGGTTGTGCTCTACCCCTGAGCTACACCCGCATCAGTTTCAACTTCACAAAGGCAAAGCCCGTGCGATGATTTTTTTAAAGAGCCGACCACAAAAGCGCAAGCTCTTTATCAATCACTTGACCTCCAGCCTGACAGGCTGAAAGCGCCGGAGAAAGAAAAAAGACCCGCTTCCGCGAGCCTTCATTCCTGATGGAAACTGGAGCGGGCGATGGGATTCGAACCCACGACCCCAACCTTGGCAAGGTTGTGCTCTACCCCTGAGCTACACCCGCATCCTGTTTCATCACCACAGCAGCCGGTGCCGCTGCGATGGAGGTGCTTTTAGTCAGATACCGGAAACTTGGCAACACCTCTCCCGTCAATTTTCCACAGCTTGGTGTGCAGTCGCCCCATATCACGCCAGCCGCACAGCCACCGGGCCATGCCCTCGCTCACATTTCATTCCACCGCCCAGGCCCGGCTTGCCGCTTCGGCAAGGGGGGGCTAGAAGAACTGCAACTTTCCTCAATCCCTTTTCCGGATGGAGCCGGCGGCGCATGGCCCCCTATCAGTTTGCGTACCATATGAGCGGTCTGACCAAGACCTATGCGGGCGGCAAGAAGGTGCTCGACAATGTGCACCTGTCTTTCTATCCCGATGCGAAAATCGGCGTGCTGGGCATCAATGGCGCGGGTAAATCCACGCTGCTGCGCATCATGGCCGGGATCGACAAAGATTATGCCGGTGAAGCCTGGGCCGCCGATGGCGTGCGCGTGGGCTACCTGCCGCAGGAACCGCACCTCGACCCCGAAAAGAATGTGCGCGACAACGTGATGGATGGCGTGGCCGAAAAGAAGGCCATTCTCGACCGTTACAACGAACTCGCCATGAACTACTCGGATGAGACGGCCGATGAAATGACCCGCCTTCAGGACGAGATCGAGGCGCAGGGCCTGTGGGATCTCGATTCTAAGGTGGAACAGGCCATGGAAGCCCTTGGCTGCCCGCCTGATGACTGGGACGTGACCAAGCTTTCCGGTGGCGAGCGTCGCCGCGTGGCGCTGTGCCGCCTGCTGCTGGAGCAGCCCGAAATCCTGCTCCTGGATGAGCCCACCAACCATCTAGACGCCGAAACGGTGAACTGGCTGGAAGGCCATCTGCGGACCTATCCGGGCGCGATCCTAATCGTCACCCATGACCGCTACTTCCTCGACAATGTAACCGGCTGGATTCTCGAGCTCGATCGCGGCCGCGGCATTCCCTATGAGGGCAATTATTCCTCCTGGCTGGCGCAGAAGCAGAAGCGCCTGCAGCATGAGGGTCGTGAAGATGAGGCCCGCCAGCGCGCCCTCGCCCGCGAGCAGGAATGGATCAGCGCCTCCCCCAAGGCCCGACAGGCCAAGAACAAGGCGCGTATCCAGCGCTATGACGACCTCGTCAAGAAGGCCTCCGAAAAGGCCCCGCAGACGGCGCAAATCATCATTCCCGTGGCCGAGCGCCTCGGCAATAATGTCGTGGATTTCGAGAATCTCTCCAAGGGCTTCGGCGACAAGCTGCTGATTGATGACCTCACCTTTAAGCTGCCGCCCGGTGGCATTGTCGGCGTCATCGGCCCTAATGGTGCGGGTAAGTCGACCTTGTTCCGCATGATTACCGGGCAGGAAAAGCCGGATGGCGGTACCATCATCATCGGTGAATCGGTGAAGCTCTCCTATGTTGACCAGAGCCGCGATGCGCTGGATGACAAGAAGACCGTCTGGGAAGAAATTTCCGGCGGCAATGACGTCATCTATGTGGGCAAGAAGGAAATTCCTTCGCGCGCCTATTGTGCGGCCTTCAACTTCAAGGGCGGCGACCAGCAGAAGAAGGTCGGCATGCTCTCCGGCGGTGAGCGCAACCGCGTGCATCTGGCTAAGGTTCTGCAGACCGGCGGCAATGTGCTGCTGCTCGACGAGCCCACCAACGACCTTGACGTCGAAACCCTGCGCGCGCTGGAAGAGGCGCTGGAAGATTATGCCGGCTGCGCCGTCATCATCTCGCATGATCGCTTCTTTCTGGATCGGATCGCCACCCACATGCTGGCCTTTGAGGGCGATAGCCATGTGGAATGGTTCGAGGGCAACTTCGCCGATTATGAGGAAGATAAGAAGCGTCGTCTGGGAGTGGATTCCACCATTCCCAAGCGCCTTCAGTACAAGAAGTTCACACGCTGAGATCTGCGCCCTGAATGTTGAAACGAAAAACCCCGCCCTGTTTTACTGGGCGGGGTTTTTCATGTGCATCACCAGCAGGCCGAAAACCGGATATCAGCCCGCAATCGGCAGATGCGCTGCGCGCACCCGGTTGCGCCCGGCCCGTTTGGCCTCATAGAGCGCGGCATCAGCCGCATCGACCATGAGCCGGCGGCGGTGAGCCATGTCCACAGACGGATCAATGCTCATCAGGGTGGAAATACCCATGCTGACGCTGATGCGCCCCAGCTTGCTGGTGGCATGTTCAATATCCAGATCCCACACCGCCTGACGCGCCCTTTCGGCCACCACCAGCGCGCCAGCAGGCTCGGTATTGGGCAGAATAGCGATGAACTCCTCCCCCCCATAGCGGCACACCACATCCCGCGCGCGGGAAAGCGCACTGGCCAGCGCCTGCGCCACCTTGCGCAGGCAGATATCCCCCGCTGGATGGCCATAGCGGTCATTGAAGCGCTTGAAGTGATCCACATCTGCAATCAACAGCGAAACCGGCGCCTGCTCCCGGCGGGCCGCGCTGACCTCGATGCGGTAGATTTCCTCAAACTGGCGGCGGTTCAGCAGACCTGTCAGAAAATCGCGCTCAGCTGTGGCCTGGAGGCGTTCATTGGCAGCGGCCAATACGCGCTCCGCCCGCTTGTAAACGCTGATATCTGTCATGGCGATGGTCGCCCCCACGACCTCGTCTGCGCCATTACGCACCGGGCGCACCTGCACCTGATAAAAACGGCCACGCATATTGAGTTCATGATCGGGCACATTGCCCCCTCGATCAAACACCTCAATATCGCGCTGAAAATTGTGCGCGCCTTCCGGGCTGAAATCAGAAATGTAACGCCCTTCTATGGCAGAGGCAGAAACCCCCAGAATTCGGCAGAATTCGCGGTTGAACTGCATATAACGTCCGCTCCGGTCAGCCAGGCACAAAGCGACGGGCGCACTTTCGTAAATGGCCTCGAACTCATGAGAAATGCCATCTGATGTGCTGAACACGGGGCTGCCGGAGTTGTGCTGAACTTCAAGCTTCACAGGCCGGCACAGCCCACAATACCCTTCCAGTTGACCATCCACTCCCCGTAATGGCATCCCATCCATTTCTAGGGATCTGACCTGCCCATGAATATCCATCACCTTGTGACGGAGGCGAGAAATGGGGTGACCAGATGCAAAAGCCGCGTGCAACTGTTCTCCCCCATTCTCCGCCTCATCAGCACAGAGCAAGGAAAAATAGGATCGCCCCTGCATCTGTTCCGGGTCCAGCCCGAACAGAGTGCGACAGGTATCTGAGGAAAAAGTCAGAGCGTTATCGGCATTGACCTGCCACGCCCATTCCCCACAGGCTTCTATAATAGCCTCCAAGCGCAGCGGTCCTGCTTCACGGTACCCATCCGCAAACTGAAGCGCGCTCCCGGAGAGGGATGGTTTCCCGTCAATCAAAGAATTCCAAGCCCCACAAAAAGCTGACTAACCCATATTCTGGGGGCAAGAACGAACAAGCTGCATTACGCAAAATCAAATAACGTCCCATTCCCCCCCCATTCCAGGCCTCCCACCTCCAAGGAACAGCCGGATATGAGCACACCCACACATACTGTTTGGGTGTATGCTTTCTGCCGATCGACCTTGCCTGTGATGTCAGAGAAATTCTTGATCACGAATGAGAGAAACTCAAGATTTTTACATGTTAAAATTGCATACCATTCCATAATGCTATGCCGACGCATATTTATGCGGTGCTATGAAACCATGCGAAAATATTTTGCACTTAATAGTGGCGAAACAGCCCGCCCTGAGGATTTTGACAGCAATAAAATACCAGCCAACAGGTCACTGACACTCAACAGTCAGGTGCGCGACACGGTCAATGCTAGCCACACGAGCGCGAATCACCTCGGCAGATAGCCCCAGCCCACTGACGCTGACAATGGCCGCCCGGGCCTGCGGCCCCACACGCCACACATGCAGATCTACAATCGTGGCATCCCCCGGCCCTTCGACAGCCGTGCGCACCTGAGAGGCCACCTGTGCATCCGTCACATCCAGCAGCACGGATGAGGCATCGCGCATGAGTTGCCAGGACCAGCGCGCTATGACCACGCCGCCGACAATGCCCATGAGCGGATCACACCATGTCCACCCCAGATAACGCCCCGCCAGAAGCGCCACGATGGCCAGAACGGACGTCAGCGCATCTGCCAGCACATGGAAATAGGCCGAACGCAAATTGTGGTCTTCAGCCATCGCATGGTTATGCCGGTCACTCTTATCCTCATCAGGATGGGCGTGCGCGTGAGGATGGGCGTGGCCATGCCCATGGTGGTGGTGATGGTGCCCGCCCGATAAAAGAAGCGCACTGATCACATTCACAGCAAGACCCACGGCAGCCACGATCGCAGCATCGGTGAAAGCCACCTCGGTCGGCTCGAACAAACGCATCGTGGATTCAACAGCCAGCCCCAGCGCCACGAGCCCCAGCAGAAGGGCCGAGGCAAAGGCCATCAGATCGCCCACCTTGCCGGTGCCGAATGAAAAGCGCGGATCTTCCGCATGTCGGCTGGCATAGATATAGGCGCCCGCAGCCAGTCCCAACGCACCGGCATGGGTGGCCATATGGAAACCGTCGGCCAGCAACGCCATGGAGCCGGTCATCAGGCCCGCAACAATCTCCACCACCATCATGCCAGCCGTCAGCAGCACCACCCACATGGTCCTGCGGGCATGCTCGCCATGATTCTCGCCCAGAAAAATGTGAGCATGAGGCCGCCCGGGATCCAGCAGGTGCGGCGCAGACGAGTGCTCTCCAGTGCCGTCATGCGCGCTCGCGGGGGAATGTGTCATGTCACCAGTCATGCCCTCACCTCCTGCCAGTGTGAAGGCCCAGACAGGTCGCCCCCACGCATTGCGAGTCTGGCCCCGACGCAGCACCTAAGGCGTGGCCCGCCCCATCAAGCTCAGCGGCCGGATTTGGCGTAACGACGAATCACGGCCACCAGTTCATCCGCCGCCTCCGCACGTTCCGCATCGGACAGGCCCGGCCGGGCGACATGCTCTCGAAGATGCGCTTCGAATATTTCATCCATCAGGCCATTCACCGCGCCCCGCACGCCAGCCACCTGATGCAGAAGATCCGCACAGGCGGCATGCCCGGCCAACGCCTTGTCTATGGCCTCAACCTGCCCGGCGATGCGCTTCACCCGCATGCGCAGGGCCTCATTGAATATCGGCTTGCCTGTATGTGCCATAGCATAGGGGTCTACCCTATATGGGACATGGATACAATCATGCCACCGCAACGATCTGTCGCAGCTCACCATCAAGGTGGAACACCGGCCACAAAACCACGCCATCATGTAATGGCCTGATTCACAGCTTCAAAATTTATGATTGGAAATGTTTCGCGACCCGCGAACAACACCTGAGAGAACTGGTGGAGCCAGGCGGAATCGAACCGCCGACCTCTTGAATGCCATTCAAGCGCTCTCCCAACTGAGCTATGGCCCCTCAGGTGTGAGAGCTTAGTACTTGCACGCGCAGACGAGATCAAGAGGCGGCTTTCGTTTTCCACTGTCGGAAAATTCGCAATCCACAGCTTGCTGAGCCCGGCGCCATATCCGCCTCTTCCCGCCCCTCCCCTACACCAGAAATCCATGAAACCGGAGTTGGGATGTGCGGAAAAAATCGCAGGATGAGACCACGCCGCCCTGCAAATGCATGAGCCGCGGATGGCCATTAGGCGAAGGCAAGCGCGGCCTTGCAGGCGCCCCTCAAACCCTGAATATTGGATTGATTTGGTGGAGCCAGGCGGAATCGAACCGCCGACCTCTTGAATGCCATTCAAGCGCTCTCCCAACTGAGCTATGGCCCCACCGGGCCGCGGGCTGCGCATTCTGACCACCTGGATAACTCCAGATTTTTAAAGGCCAAATCTGCGCCGGGAAGTCCCGCGGCGGGGTGCTCGGGAGCGTTAATCTCTCGAGCGAGGTCGGCCTTAAAGCACAACCTGAATCGGGTGTCAACCCTCTTCGTCTTCGTCGCGACCATCACCGATCAGGTCGGAGACATCGTCATTTTCGTCATCATCCTCTTCGAGGAAGGCGTCGTCGTCACCATCATCGAGGTCATCGTCCACATCCACGTCGATGTCGGACTTGGCAGTAGCCTTGGCATTGCTGCCAGACGCTTCCGCATCCGCTTCCTCGAGGCTGATCACCTCGGTAGCGGATTCTTCCTCGGTTTCAGCCTCATCGGTGGTCTCACCCTCAGGGCGGGACGACGGACGAGCTGCCGGCTCGAAATAGGAGCGCGGATAACTCTCACCCGTGAAGGGCGAGATGATAGGGTCCTTGTTCAGGTCGTAAAATTTGCGACCAGTCACCGGACAGGTACGTTTCGCGCCGAGTTCAGGCTTCGCCACGGCAAAGATCCTCGGTAAGTCTGTGGAAAGGGCGTGCTCCATTGAAGCGTTGCATGAGCTGTGTCAAGGCACAATCACCCTTTCAGGGGGATGCGCATGGCAGCTTGTCGCGAGCTGTGTTAGACGAGCCGCAATTTCAGGCGGGGCTTTTCGGCCATTCCGTCGCAGGCTCGATCCGAGGTGAGATGATGTCTTCCGCCCATTCCGAAGGCCATTCCGGCACCCCCGCAACGGGTCTGCGCTCCGGTCCGCTGAAGGGCCGCGTGCGGGTGCCAGGTGATAAGTCCGTCTCGCATCGCGCTTTGCTTTTCGGCCTTTTGGCAGATGGCCGAACCCGGATTACCGGCCTTCTGGAAGGCGAGGATGTGCTCAATACAGCCCGTGCCTGCGCTGCGCTGGGCGCGAAGGTGGAGCGGATGGGAGACGGCGAATGGTGCGTGGAAGGCGTTGGAAAGAAAGGGCTTTCAACCCCTCTCGCACCTCTTGATTTTGGCAATTCCGGCACTGGCGTGCGCCTGATGATGGGCGTTGTGGCCGGCCAGCCTGTCGAGGTCAGCCTTGATGGCGACGCCAGCCTGCGCCGTCGGCCCATGAAGCGTGTGCTCGATCCGCTGGTGGAGATGGGTGTTGCGGTGGAAGCGTCCGCCGAAGGCCAGCGCCTGCCCCTGCGCCTGAAGGGCAGCACAGCGCTGAAAGCCATCTGCTACGAAACGCCCGTGCCCTCCGCGCAGGTCAAATCCGCCGTGCTGCTGGCTGGCCTTGGCGCACCGGGTGAAACAATTGTTGTGGAATGCGAGGCCACCCGCGACCATACTGAGCGGATGCTCACCCATTTTGGCGCGCAAATCACTGTGGAGCCCCACGGCCCGCATGGCCGGCGAATCACCCTTCAGGGGCATCCGCAGCTGAAGGGTGCACCCCTGGATGTGCCCGCAGACCCCTCCTCCGCCGCCTTCCCTCTGGTGGCCGCGCTTCTGGTGCCCGGCTCCGACGTGCTGCTGACGGATGTGATGATGAACCCGCTGCGCACCGGGCTTTTTACCACATTGCTGGAGATGGGCGCGGATATCGCCATCGAGAATGAGCGTGTTGAAGGCGGGGAAAGCATCGCCGATCTGCACGTGCGCCACTCCCGCCTGAAAGGCGTGGAGGTGCCGGCCGAACGGGCTCCGGCAATGATTGACGAATACCCCATTCTCGCCGTCGCCGCCGCCTGTGCGGAAGGTGAAACGGTGATGCGTGGCCTAGCCGAACTGCGCGTGAAGGAAAGCGACCGTCTGGCCGCCGTCGCCAATGGACTGGCCGCCTGCGGCGTGCCCCACCGCGTGGAGGGGGATGATCTGTTCGTCACCGGTGGCCCGGTGGTGGGTGGCGGCCCGATCACCACCCATATGGACCATCGTATCGCCATGTCCTTCCTTGTGCTGGGGCTGGCGAGCGAAAAGGGCGTGAGCGTCGATGATGTGGCTTTCATCGCCACATCTTTCCCCAGCTTCCTGCCCATGATGCGTGATCTGGGTGCGGTGATTTCATGAGCCACCCCGCTCCCTGCCATCCGAAACGAATCGCCATTGATGGCCCCGCAGCCTCCGGCAAGGGCACTTTGGCCCGGCGGTTAGCCCTGCATTTCAGCCTGCCACATCTGGATACCGGCCTGCTCTATCGTGCCGTTGGCGCGCAATGTCTGGAACAAGGCGTGCTGGAAGATGAGGCAGCCAGCGTTGCGATCGCCCACGCGCTGGATATTTCCCATCTGGACCCGGAAGCGCTGCGGACCGCCGGCATTGGCGAAGCAGCCTCCGTGGTTGCTGCGCGTCCCGGCGTGCGCGCAGCCCTGCTGGAACTGCAGCGGCATTTCGCCGCACAGCCCGGCGGTGCGGTTCTGGATGGGCGCGATATTGGCACCGTGATCTGTCCGGATGCACCTGCCAAGCTCTTCGTGACGGCGACCCCGGAGGTGCGCGCCCGACGCCGCTTCAACGAATTGGAGGGCCGTGGCGAAATCACCAGCTATGAGGCTGTTCTGGAAGACATTCGCAAGCGTGATGCACGTGATTCGGGGCGCAGCAGCGCCCCCCTCACCATGTCGAAAGATGCCGCACGGCTGGATACATCAGACCTTGGCATTGAAGCGGCATTCGCCGCCGCACTGGAGCTCGTGGAAAAAGCCTTTCGCGACTGAGTCGGCGCGCAAGCGGATGCTCCCCATCCGCACCCGACATGAGAGGCGAATCTGCAGGACGATCCCACGGCAGAGCACTCAGGCGTGGCCCGGCATTGTCTCCGTCTCCACATCCGGTGCATTGTCGCTTGCACCACGCCCTTTCCGTGATATCGAGCGCCTCCGTCTGCGCCAGGGCATCAGAATGAAGAGCAGATCATCCAGCATACCCAGCATCTTTGCGCCATTGGCCAGTTCCTGATCCAGCGTGGCCATGGTGCGTGAAAGGCCGGGATCCTCATCCTTCAGCCAGACATCGACCACCCGCGCAAACATCACCGCCAGCCCCTTGGCCCGCATTTCGCCGGCAAGCCCGGTGCAATCAATACCAGCGGCCGCCAGCATCCAGCGCTGTGATCTTTCGGAAAGGCGCGCCAGCCGTAGTGCCAGAAGCGGATCACGGTGGGACGCACGCATCAGGGTGTGCACAGCCTCCTTGTGCGGCTCCAGCGCATCAATGCGCCGCATCAGCACCTCGAACAGACGCGCCTGCGGGCTTTCTTCCGCCAGATCCCCGTCATCAGCCTCACCTTCCGCCAGCACTCGCCTGTCCGTGGCGCGGAAGAAGGCCGCCAGCATGTCATCCACGGATGAGAAGGCGGCGCGCAACTCGGAAAGGGGGCACCCGGCCCCCGCGGCCACATCGGCAAGGGTGATGCGAGCCGGCGGCCTTTGGGCGAGCAAGACCAGAAAACTGTGAAGGCAAGCATCTGTCATGGCTTGAGTGGTCATGGTGTCCTCCTTGCCGAAACGTGTGGCCGAGCAGCCGTGTGGCTTCATCTACGCACAAGGGTGAGCCCAGCATGATGGCATGTCCATGATATGGCGCAGGCCCGCCACAAGCCGGGTAACCGCTTCAGACAGAAGGTGAGGCCGCCACGGGCACTTCGGTTTCCAGCGCGCCCTCCTCCTGTGCCTCCTCTTGCGCGTCCTGATCCCGCCCTGTGGACAGGGCTTCAGCCTGAGCATAGCTGTTACGACCACGCCGCTTGACCTCATAGAGCATCATATCCGCGCGTTCTGTCAGTCGCGCCACGTCAGCAGGCAGGTCTTCCCCCTCACCCGGCACGGGCCAGGCGGCAATGCCGATGCTCGAAGACAGGTAGATGGGCCATTCGCGCCATTCCAGAGGTGTCTCGGCCAGAGCCTGCAGGATATCCTGCGCCAGTTCAGCCTCTTCCTCATGGGAGAGCCCGCGTGCCACAAGGCCGAACTCATCCCCCCCCAGCCGCCCCAGCCCGTCATCCTCCCCCAGATGCTGCATGCAGACATCTGCAACCACCTGAGCAAAGTGGCACAGGCTGGCATCTCCCGCGGCATGGCCCCGGCTGTCATTGATCTGCTTGAAATGATCCAGATCGAGCAGAAACAGGGAAATCCGCGCCACTTTCCCCGTCTTCACGCGGCGGCGCACCAGACGCATTTCCCGCTCCGCACGCTCGAAAAAGGCCCGGCGATTGGGCAGGCGGGTCAGGTCATCAAAACGGGCCAGCGCCGCCAGTTTTTCACTCAGCCGGTCAATCGCCATGAGCAGATAGCCGAAATTCCAAAAGCCGGCCCCGCAAATCACCGCAATCAGCAGGAATGCCGCTACGGAATAATAGGCGTCTGTCGAGAGTAGACCGGCGATGCGCAGCAAGTTCAATGTCGCTTCCGTGCCATTCCCCAGAAAGGAGATGCTCACGGCGAGGATCGCGATCCGGGCACCGAAACTGCCATGCCCCAGCCTATGAATATCCACAAACGCCAGCACCATGGGCAGCATCTGGGCCACCGCATAGGCAATATTCTGGCCGGGTCGCTCCGGCCCCGCCACCAGCCCCATCACCACACTCAGTGCAACGAGACATGCCGTGGTGCGCCATTTCGGAGATGCGCCATAGAATTTCCGCACCCCATTCCACATTAGGCAAAAGCCCAGCACCACCAGCATGTTTCCGGCGATACAGAAGGCCCGACCCCATGCCCCGCCATCACCGGCGAACAGCAAACCGCCCAGCATGGTACTGCAACAGGCGGCCAGCCACAGGCGCGCACCGGGAATCTCCCGATAGGTCACCACGAAACCGGCCCAAACCACCACGAACAGCAGCGAGTTCAGCAGAATGATGATGTAGAGCGTGAGAAAATCGAGCATCGTGCGGCCATATGCCCCTGTTTCCAAGGCATAGGCCCTGTATGGATGCGGGTGGTCAAGCAGACAGAAGGATAAAGCGCCACAACCTGTGAGAATATCCGCACCCAGGAAGACAGCATAATGCATCCGGATATGTCATAATCCGCGTGCACATCACTCCAACGCAACCACCTGCCGCACGGCCCCCTTTCTCATCTGCCCCCCCGCGACCCGGAGCCCTCGCCCGAACATGTCCCCTGCCGCGCCCTCTCCTGAGTCCTTCCGTTTTCTACATGCTGCGGATCTGCATCTCGACAGCCCCTTGCGCGGTTTGGCCCGCCGGGGCGAAATGGCCGGTGCTTTTCTGGAAGCCTCGCGCCGGGCGCTGGAAAATCTGGTGGAAGCGGCCATCCACCACCAGGTGGCCTTTGTCGTGATCGCCGGTGATATCTTTGACGGGGACTGGAAAGACTTCTCCACCGGCCAGTTCTTCATTCGCCAGATGGGGCGGCTCGCGCAGGCCGATATCCGGGTCTTCACCCTGCGGGGCAACCATGACGCAGCCTCCGTCATCACCAAAGATTTGCCGGTCCCGCGCAACGTGCACATCTTCAGTGAAAACACCGCAGAGACCGTGACCATGCCGGAGCTGAATGTCGCCCTGCATGGCCACGGCTTCGCGACCCGCCATGTGCCGCGCAATATTGCGCTGGATTATCCAGCCGCCTGGCCCGGCCATTTCAATATCGGTGTGCTGCACACCTCTCTCACCGGGCGCGAGGGGCATGAGGTTTACGCGCCCTGCTCCCTCTCCGATCTGGAGCGGCCGGGTTATGACTATTGGGCGCTGGGCCATGTGCATCAGCGCGAGGTGGTGAAGGATGCGCACCCGGCCATTGTCTATCCGGGCAATCTTCAGGGTCGCCATGCGCGGGAAACCGGCCCCAAGGGCGCTACGCTGGTGGAGGTCGAGGGCGGGCACATCACCGCCCTCGACCCGCTCACACTGGATGCGGCACGCTTTGAACGGCTGGAGATCGACCTGAGCGGCGTCACTCATATGGGTGGGCTGCATCAACTGGCCCGCACTGCCCTTCTGGCGGCAGCGGAACGGGCGGAAGGCCGCCCGCTGGCCGCACGGCTGGTGCTGAAGGGGCAAACGCCGCTGCATGCCCATCTGCTCGCCCATCCCGGCCAGATCTTCGAGGAAATGATGGCGCTGGCTGCGGAGGCCGGCACGGATATGCTGGTGGAGAAGGTGCGCCTGCACACCACGGACCCGCAGCCCCATGTCAGCCTGTCCGTCACCGGCTTTGACGCCTTTCTGGATGAGGTGGCGGCGGACCCGGATTTTCTCGCCGAGATTTCCGGCACGCTGGATACATTGCGCCAGAAGGCCCCATCCGGTCTGCCGCCCTTCAAAGATCTTCAGCCTGATGGCATAGAGGATCTGGCCCGGCAGGCCATCAGGGCGGCGCGCGACACCATCCTCGCCCATCTCAGCGACGACGCCGCAGCCGTACACCCTTCTGCGGACGACACGGATGAAAACGCAGCGGAGGCGCGGCCATGAAGTTTCATCGCATCGGCCTTGAGCGCTATGGCCGCTTCACCGACCGTCAGATCGAACTCGACCCCTCCGCCCGGCTGGTGGTGATTGAAGGGGCCAATGAGGCCGGCAAGACCACCGCACTGGCCGCCGTCACGGATCTGCTGTTCGGCATTGGTGGGCAATCGCCTTTCAATTTCCTGCATGATTACAAATCCATGCGCTTGTCCGCCACCATCAGTGACGGGGCCGGACGTACCCTCTCCTTCGCCCGACTGAAGCGCCGTCACAATACGCTGGTGCAGCTGGAGGATGACACCCCGCTGCCGGATGATGCGCTCGCTCCCTTTCTGGGCGCGCATGACCGCAAGGCCTTTCTGGATATTTTCGGGCTGGATCAGTATCGCCTGCGTGCCGGCGGCAAGGAATTGCTCGCCGGTGGCGGGGATCTGGCCGAAACCCTGCTGGCGGCGGCCCCCGGCCTGGCCCCGGTGGCAGACCTGCGGGACAGGCTGAGCGCCAGCGCCGGCACGGTTTTCAGCCCGGCCCGGCGCAGTTCCAACCATCTTTTCTATCAGGCTCTGAACCGCCGCAAGGAGGCGCTTGATCTCATCAAGACGCAGGAATTGCGGGCCGATGAAGTGAAAAAGCTGCGCACGGAGGCAGAGGAGGCCCGCACCGCGCGCGAAGAGGCCGTGGCTGCCGAAATCGAGACCCATTTTGCGCTGGAGCGCGCCGAAAAGCTGCGCCAAGCCGCCCGGGATCTGCGTCTTGTCACGGCCAAGGAACAGGCGCTTGCGGAGCTTGGCCCCCTCCCCGCAATGGGGCATGACACGATACAGCAGGCTCGCACCCTTTTGGCCCGCTGGCAGGAGGCGCAGGAAGAGGCCCGGCATGCCGCCCATGAGCATGAGCAGGCTCGCACCCTGCGCGCCACCATCTGCGTGGATGACGCCATTCTCGCTCTGGCGGACACGATCGAGCGCTGTGCGGAAGACGCCGCCGCCATGCGCGACAAGCACAATGCGCTGCCCAACCGGCGCGGCGAGGTTGAAGCTGCGCGAACCGCTCTCACCCGCATCGCCGCCGGCCTTGGCCTGACGACACTGGAAGAACTGCGTGAAAAACGCCCGGCGCGGCCACAACTGGTGCGCGCCACCCAATTGGCGGACCGCCTGAGCCGCCACGCCACGCTTCGCCACTCACTGGCAGATGATCGCGCGGGACTGGATCATCTGCGCCATCAGCTGGAAGCGGCCCGGCGTGAGAAGGGGGATGTCGCCGACCCCACCCCCCTCTCCCATCGTCTGGAACAACTGGATGGGGCGGAAGCGCGTGAGGCCAGCCTGCGCGAGCAGATCCACCATTTACGGGCCGCGCGCGAGAGCCTTGCCGCCCGTCTCGCCCGCCTGCCCTTCGGCCCGCGTGATCTCGACGCACTGGATGCCATGCCCCTACCGGACATGGCCAGCACGGAAGCCCGGCTGAACGCCCTTCAGGATGCAGAAGCGGCGCAGGACAGAGCACAGGCGCATCTTCATGAGCTGGCTGCCGAAAGGGCCCGGCTGGTCGCGCATCTGGAGGCGCTGAATGCCGGCGGCCCGGCCCCCACGCCTTCCGCCATTACAGAGGCGCGGACCACGCGCGATGCCCTGTGGGCGGATCTGCGCCCGCTGGCTACCGGCATGCGCCCGGCCCGGCCGGAAGATCCCGCACAGGCGCTGGCCTTTGACAGCGCCCTCACCACCGCCGACCGTCTGGCGGATGATCGCCAGACGGAAACCCGGCGCCTGAGCGATCTGGCCCGCGCTACGTCTGATCTGGCGGATATCGAAGCCCGCATCACCACGGGGGGTGAGGCTCTGGAGCGCGCCACCCGCCAGCAAAGCGAAGCGCTTTCTGCATGGTGCGCCCTGTGGACTCCGTCGGGGCTTGATCCTGCCGGGGAACCACAGGCGCTGGCCATGCTGCGGGATGTCGAAACAGCACGCCGCGAACGTGAGGCGCTGCGCCAGAGCGAGGTGCAGACCCGCACTCTGGCTGAAGCCCGCCAGCAGGACAGGGCCGAGGCGGACGCCCTGCGCGAAGCTCTCGGCCTCCCCCCTCTCGGCGATGCGCCCCTGCGCATGGCGGAACTGCGCGCGGCCATCCGCACCCGCGAAGAAGCCTTCCGCGCTGTGCGCGACACGCTACGGGACCTGCAGGGGCTCGAGCGGCAAGCCGCAGATCTCGCCCGGCGCGAAGCAGAACTGGCCCCGGAACGCGCCACGCTTGATGCGGAGATGGCGGAGGTCTTCCCCGCCCTGGCCATCCGCCCGGGCGCGAGTGTTGATGAGGCACGCGCGGCCATCAATCTGTGGCAGGAAGCCCTCAACGAGCATGACAAGCTGAGCATTGCCGAACGCCGCATTGCCGGCATTGAGCGCGATGCCGAAAGCTTCGCAACCCATGTGGAGGACTTGCTGCGACAGGCCGGCCTCACCGCGTTGGAGGCAGACGCTTCCGCCGCCATCCGCCATCTGCGGGAACGCCTGACTACCGGGCGCGACGCCCGCAGCCGGGCGCGTGATGCTGACGCAGCCCTTGAAGCGCGCGCACAGGCCCATGCCCAGGCACAGGCCCGTCTGCAACAGGCGCTGGCCGCGCTGGAGCCTCATCTGACTGCCAGTTCCATGGCACAGCCCGCAGCGCTGCCGGCATGGCTGGAACGGATGGAACAGGCCATGGAGCTGCGCCACCAGCGCGCCGAAGCGCTGGAGCGACTGAAAGAGAGCCGCCAGGAACGCTCACTGGATGACCTGCGCGACGCCATTGCCGAAAAGGATGATGAGGCACTGGCACTGGACATGGCCAATGCTTCAGCGGCTCATGAAGAGGCCCGCACCACCTCCGTGCGGGCCGTGGAACGCGACAGTCAGGCCCGCATCGCTCTGGAGGCGCTGGACCAGCGTGAAGGCGCCGCCACTGCCGCCCAGATGGTGCAGGATGCCGAGGCCGAACTCACCGAGGCCTCGGAACGCTTCATCAGCGACCATGTTGCCGCACGCCTTCTGACTCTTGCCGTGGAGCGCTATCGCGAGGCGCATCAAAGCCCCATTCTCACCCGCGCCAGTGCGGCCTTTCACAGTCTCACCTGCGGGCGCTGGGAAGGGATCGGGGTGGATTATGACGCCCCTGTCCCCCGCCTCGCCGCCCGGCGCAAGGGGCAGTTGCTGGGGTTCGATGCGCTTTCGGAAGGCACGGCAGACCAGTTGTTCCT
Source organism: Xanthobacter sp. (assembly GCA_050252035.1). Taxonomy (GTDB): domain Bacteria; phylum Pseudomonadota; class Alphaproteobacteria; order Rhizobiales; family Xanthobacteraceae; genus Xanthobacter. The sequence continues at coordinate 161,274 of JBFWLR010000005.1, read as the reverse complement.
CGCTTTGCGGGTTGCCGCCATTGAAGAACATGCCCGCCGCGCCACGCCGCTGCCCTTTCTGGCGGACGATCTGTTCGTCAGCTTCGATGAAGAACGCACCATGGCCGGTCTGCGCCTGCTGGCGGAGCTGGGTGATCGGACTCAAGTCATCGTTTTCACCCATCACCACCATGTCACGACCTGTGCACAAGAGGCGCTGCCCGGTCAGGTTTGTATTATCCCACTGCAAAACAAGGCAGATACAAGGGAGACCACCAGCCTTTCAGCATGATAAGAAGCCAGCCTTGATACAGGGCAATGCGCGTGCTCTCCTGCGCCATCAGTTTCAGCTGTGGTCGGATGCCGCGCGCATCCAGCACAGGCGATGGGTGTCGCACCCGGCCTCAGGAGGAGATGCACATCATGACAAGGCCCCTTCCCTCGCTTCCAGATCTCTCGATCACGCTTGAGCAGCTCTGCTTTCTGGTGGCCAAGTTCCGCGAATTTGACGTGAAGGACGCCGTAAGCGTCCCCGATCCCGGCTCCAACAGCACCGATGACGCCATGCTCTCCGTTCTGGAGGACCATCGCGATGATCCGGTGATTACGGAAATTGCCAGCTTCATCAACGCCATGAATGAAGATGAGCAGATCGACCTTGTCGCCATGGTGTGGCTGGGGCGCAGCGATAATGATTTCGAGAACTGGGATGATGCCCGCGCTGCCGCCAGCGATGCCCATAACAAGCACACGGCGCGCTATCTGCTCGGCATGCCCCTGCTGGCCGATTATCTGGAAGAGACCATGAACCAGTTCGGACTCTCCTGCGAGGATCTGGAGCCCGGTGCGGACTGAGGCCGCCCCTCCTTCTATGACTGATAGCCCTGCATCCCTGCGGATGCAGGGCAAGGCTGTGAACGAATACGGCTTATTGCCGGATGCCGCGTTGCGTCCCTCTCTCATCTCCGCCAGACGCAGCAGACGAATGCCGTCCTTCTTCTTGCCCTGAGACCTTTCTTCGCTTCGCACACCTTGCGATGGCCTGAGGGACCCACTAGACACAAATATTTATCAATATTCACAACGGGATAAAAAGACGCAACCTCATATTGGGCGCGTCCGTCAGCGGCTTCAAATCGCCAGCTCATCCCTGCGCGCGACCAAGACAAACACGATATCGCAGAGCCCACTTTATTTCGCAACTGCGAGATCCATTTCAATCCAGACTATTGGCGACACCAATTCAAATTAAACATATCCCAATACATCCAAATAATCTTATAATTAACTGTCATAAGTTTTACAAATATCAGCCCTCACAGCGGACATTGACTTAAGTCAATCTGTCAATATATAATGCATATACACAAATTTAATACGCGCTCTTCTCAGCCCTCATATACGGAAGGCGCGAGGGACGAGGTTTTTCGCTGAAATGCGGTGAAATCTTCTTCCGCAAACCCGCGGATACATGACCAGATTCAACACACCGGAACCGGCGCACGCGCGCATCCTTCTTCCTACGACAGGCACCCTGCGCCCGCCTCGCTCTCACGCCTTTGAAGATATCGCCGTGATTGGCGGCGGCGCATGGGGCACCGCCCTTGCGACAGTGGCGGCAAAAGCCGGGCGACGGGTTCGCCTGTGGCTGCGCGATGCAAAAACCGCCGCGCAGATTGCCCGCAACCGGCGCAACCCGCGCTATCTGGGCGACACGCCGCTTCCCGAAAATATCGAGCCCACCACCAACCTCATTGCAGCCCTCAAGGGCGCACAGGCGGTGCTGCTCGTCACCCCCTCCACAACCGTGCGGGAAATGGCCGGACGCATCCATGCGCTCGCAACGCCCGACATACCCATTTTCGTCTGCGCCAAAGGCATTGAGGCCGACAGTGGGCTGATGATGTCCGAAGTGGTGGCAGAGGCCGCGCCGGGCCATATCATTGGTGTGGTCACCGGCCCTACTTTTGCGCAGGAAACCGCAGCTGGCCTGCCCACAGCCGTAACCATCGCCTGCAACTCGCCCGACCAGACGCCACCGGCCCATCGCGCGGCGGCCCGCATGGCCGTAGCCCTCACCACAGACAGCTTCCGCCCCTATGTCTCCGATGACATGGCCGGCGTAGAGGTGGGTGGCGCGGTGAAGAATGTCATCGCCATCGCCTGCGGCATGCTGGCGGGCGCAGGGCTGGGCGAGAATATGCGTGCGGCTCTCATCACGCGCGGCCTTGATGAAATGAAAGAGCTGGCGGCCCGCCTTGGCGGACGACGCGAAACCGTCACCGGCCTCTCGGGCATGGGCGATCTGATGCTCACCTGCTCCAGCACCAAATCACGCAATTTCCGCTATGGTCATGAGCGTGGGCAGGGCTTACGCGAAGATCAGGTCTTCGATGGGAAACCCGTGCTGGTGGAAGGCCGTCACAATGCCGTGACCGTGACGGATCTCGCCCGGCGGCTGGAGCTGGACATGCCCATCTGCGAGATGGTGCGCACCATTGTCACCGGAGAACGGCCCATCAGCGAAGCCTTCGCAGCCTATTGGGGCGCGCCGCTGGTCGGCGAGCCGCGCGCTCTGGATATCGAGATTCCGCATCCGGCCATGGCTGCCGTGGCCCGCCGCTTCGATGAGGTGATGCCATGAGTAACGCCCCGTCTCGCAACACGTACACCCCTGTGGCGGACACTCCGGCACCACCGCCCGGCAGCGATACGACAGAACCTGCCCCATCATGGCGCTTCGTGCTGGCCACGGATCTGGATGGCACCTTTCTGGGTGGCACACAGGCCATGCGCGCCAGCCTTTACCGCTGGATTGCGCAGCAACGCCAGGACGTGGGACTGATCTTCGTGACCGGGCGCGACCCGGATTTCATCGTGGATCTGTGCGCCCGCCGCGCCAGCATCGAGGACACCGTGCCCACGCCCGATTATGTGGTGGCCGATGTCGGCACCACGCTGGCGCGCATGGATCAGCCGCCCCCCGGTGAAGGCTCTCGCCCTGTTCTGCACATTCTGCACACGCTGGAGGCCCCCATTGCGGAAGCCTGGGGTGCCCGTGCGGATCTGGTGCGCCGGACACTCGCCCGCGCCCCCGGCCTGAAGGAGCAGGAAACGGCCTTCCGCCATCGCGTCTCCTATCATTGCGACCCGGAGCAGCATGACCCGACCTTCACGGCCCCACTGGAGCGTGAGGGACTGGATATTCTGCTTTCCCACGGCTGCTTTCTGGATGTGCTGCCCGGCGGCGTGAACAAGGGCTCCACCCTGTTGCGCCTGATGGATCACCTGGGCATTGCCCGCAGCAAGGTGCTGGTGGCCGGCGATACGCTCAACGACCTTTCCATGTTTCAGACCGGCCTGCACGGGGCTGTGGTCGGCGGTGCAGAAAGCGGCCTTCTGGCCGCCACCTGCGACCTGCCTCACGCCCGCCAGTGCCAGACGGCCGGCGCAGGCGGCATTGCCGAAGCCATTGCCGCCTTTCAGCTTCACCCGGAACCTCCGGAGACCTCCCTATGAAATCCGAACTTGTCATTGTCTATCACCGCGCCCCCTATCAGGAGGTGGAGGAGAATGGACAGATCGTACGGCGCGAGCATTCCAGCCCGAATGGCATTGTCCCCACGCTCAAGGCCCTGCTGGGCCGCACGGATCGCGCCTCATGGGTCGCGTGGAAGGAAAGCGATACGCCCAGTGATCCCGGTTTCGAACGTGTGATCGAGATCAGCGACAGCTTCGGTACCTATAATGTCAGCCGCCTGCCGCTGACGCCGGAGCAGGTGAAGAGCTTCTATCACATCACCTCCAAGGAGGCGTTCTGGCCCATCCTGCACGGCTTCAAGGAGCGCTATAATTATGATCCGGTGGACTGGCCGACCTTCCGCGCTGTGAACTGGGCCTTCGCAGAAGCTGCCGCAGAAGAGGCCGCTCCCGGTGCCGTGGTGTGGGTGCATGACTACAATCTGTGGCTTGTGCCCGGCTATCTGCGCCAGTTGCGGCCGGATGTGCGCATCGCCTTCTTCCACCACACCCCCTTCCCAGCGGCGGACATGTTCAATGTGCTGCCTTGGCGCAAGGAAATCATCCAGAGCCTGCTGCAGTGTGACTCCATCGGCTTTCACATTCCGCGCTATGCGCAGAATTTCGCCTCGGTTGCGCACTCCCTCACCCATGCCCGCGTGATCTCTGACACCGAGACCAACCCCGACATGGACCGTGAAGGCACCGCGCTGAGCGAATTCTTCACCCCTCTTGAAATGGAAGCCGACGGGCGCATCATCAAGCTCGACATCAATCCCGTCGGGGTGAATTTCGATTATATCGAACAGCTGGCCTTCGCCCCCGAGGTGACGAAAAAGGTGGAGGCCATTCGCGCGGAACTCCATGGCTGCCAGCTTGTGCTTTCCGTCTCGCGCACGGATTACACCAAGGGCGTCATCCAGCAACTGGAGACGTTCGAACGCCTGCTGCAGCGCCGGCCGGAGCTGCATGGCAAGGTACGCTTCATGATGGTTTCCGTGGGCGCCAACCGGGGCATGTCCTCCGTTTATGGGGATATCCAGCAGCGTATTGAAGAACTTACCGGGCGCATCAATGGCACCTTCGGCAGCTTTGAATGGCAGCCCGTCTCGCTGATCTCTACGGCTATTCCGCTGGCCGAGTTGGTGGCTTATTACCGGGCAGCCGATATCGCCTCCATCACCCCGCTCGCGGACGGGCTCAACCTCGTCGCCAGCGAATTCTGTGCCGCGCAGGGATCGGATGGGCGTGGCGCACTCATTCTCTCCGAATTTGCCGGGGCGTCCGTACTGCTGGAAGGGGCCATTCCGGTCAATCCCTTCTCCTATGCCCATATGGACAAGGCGCTGGATCAGGCGCTGAACATGGGCGAGGCCGAAACGCGCGGACGCATGGGGCAACTGCGCACATCCGCCCAGCGCTACACGCTTGAGAAATGGATGGAGGACACGCTGGGCGGCTTCGAGGCCCTGCGTCGCCCCGCAGCATCACCCATTCCGCACCCGGCCTTCGCACGCGCCTGAAAACCCCATTCTGTGGGCAGAACACGCCAGCCTGCTCTGGGGGCTGGCGTGCGCGCTTCTGTGACGCTATACAGAGCCGCAGGTCCCCGTAGCTCAGCAGGATAGAGCACAGGTTTCCTAAATTTGGGCACGCTGGCTGGAAACTCCGGCGTGAATCCGCTCAAAGTCGGGGAAAGCTTCGGCCATATGGCCATGCCAATCCCGAGCCAAGCCCGAAAGCGCAAGCTGCCGGGAAGGTGTAGAGACTAGACGGGCGGCGCCTACGGCCTTGTGATTGAGCCTTCACGGAACAATTGCGGCTATGGCGAAGGGATAGTCCAGACCACGAACGCCCGGCATCTGGCCCGGCGGCGGCGAAAGCCGAAGTGGGATGAAACCTGGTGTCGCGTGTTCGAGTCACGCCGGGGACACCATTATCCTCATTTTTGAAAAATCTGGAAATATGGCCAGCCGGCCTGGTCTGCCCCTCGGTTGCAGACGATACTTTCCTTGAGCCCCTCTCAACATTCCCGGAACAGTCGCGATTTCCGTACGTCGACAAGGTTCTGGCTGATCATTCTGCCCGACCGGTATCCGAGACAGGAAGCCCACGCGCCCCTCCCAAAAGCGAAGCGCGCCCACTGAAATACAATTGATTCAATCTCAGATGAAAATTATATAATAAATATGCTGATTGTTTTTTATTTTTAATAGTATTATGAAGAGTCACAGACTGAATACATTATATTATAATTCACTTTCTGGAGAATCCATAAAATCTGACATATCACATGCATGACTTCACAACTCTCTGACGGCCAAATGGAGTCCTTTCCCATGACACATGCCTCCATTCTGCAATCCATCCGCAGCGATAAGGGCGCAACAGATCCCGGCCCGCCAATGTGGAGCTGGACCGGCAAAACCCGGACACTCTGACGCCTCCGGAAACCGATAGCGGCTCCATTCCAAATCTCAAATTTTCTTTTGGCATGGCCCATAACCGGCTGGAAGAAGGAGGCTGGGCTCGCGAGGCCACGGCGCGCGAACTGCCTGCCGCCAAAAATCTGGCAGGCGTGGATATGAGGCTGGATGCCGGCGTGGTGCGGGAACTGCATTGGCACAAAGAAGCCGAATGAGGGTACGTGCTGGAAGGCCGCTGCCACGTCACCGTTGTCGACCCTGATCGCAATGTCTTTATTGATGATCTTGGCCCCGGGGATATCTAGCTCTTTCCTTTCGGCACGCCTCATTCCATCCAGGGGTTGGAAGGGGGCTGCGAGTTTCTGCTGGTTTTCGACGATGGCAATTTTTCAGAAAATGAAACCCTGCTCGTCACCGAATTGATGGCGCATATGCCGCAGGATGTGATCGCGAAGAATTTCGGAGTAGCCGCAGAGCATTTCGCCAATCTGCCGAAGAAGGAAAAATATATTTTCCGCCTTCCGGTCCCGCCCTCCCTTGAGGAGTGAAGGCGCAGTTGCTGCACCAGCCGCCCGCCAATCCCGACACCATTCATGCCTCGACTGAAGTGGAACCTACGCCATGGCAGGGTGACGCCACGACCATTATTGATACCAAGAATTTTCCTGTCACCAATATGTCCGCGCTTATCATAGATCTGGAGCCGGGTGCATTGCGGGAAATTCACTGACATCCTGATGGAGACGAGTAGCAATACTACCTCTGTGGTGAAGCCCGGATGACCGTGTTTGACGCGACAAACAAGGCCCGAACGTTCAATTTTCGCCCGGGTGATGTCGACTATGTGCCACGCACACTCGCCCATTACATCGAAAATATTGGCGAAACACCGGTGCGAGTGCTGAATGTTTTCAACACCCCGCTCTACAAGGATGTATCCCTCAATCAGTGGCTGGCGCTGGCACCACCAGATCTGGTGCGCGGCCATCTCAATCTGGACGAAATCACCATGAAGGCATTGCGTCGCGAACGCGCCTCTGTGTCTAACCAATTGATTCCAATAGGCATATCCTCCATCACACGGAGGAAGGGGGTTTACCTGGAGCTGTTGCGGCCAGGATGCGCCACGACAACCTCTATGCGTTAGGAAACGATACCAGGCCATCGCAAAAGCTCCCATTGCGACGGCCTTGCATCCACACCGGAGGGCAGAAAAGGCCAGATCCGCCTCCCCTCCGTTGACAGGCCGGCAAAGCAACCCTACCTCTTATGTTACCGGCCGGTTTGTAAAAAATGCAGTTTGCGCCGTTGAAGCGCCTGCTTAAAGGGGATCAAATCGCATGGCCCTACGCGTGTCCGGAAAAAACATCGACATCGGTGATGCTCTGCGTGAGCGTCTGATCTCTCGTGTTTCCGACGTTATCTCGAAACATTATGATGGTGGGTGGTCGGGACATGTCACCGTTTCCCGCGAAGGCTCGGGTTATCGTTCCGAATGCATCATTCATATCGATACCGGGGTGAACCTTCAGGCTCAGGGAACCGACACGGATCCACATGCCAGCGCGGATGCGGCGGTGGACCGGATCGAACGGCGGCTGCGGCGCTACAAGGAGCGCAAGCTGCGGATCAAGGAGCGCACACCCCCAACTGCCAGTATTGCCGCACAGGCTTATGTGCTTTCGTCCGCGCCCGAATCGGAAACGGATGATGTGCCGGACAGCTGGAGCCCCACTGTGGTTGCCGAAGCCCCCACCCATCTGCGCACACTTTCTGTCGCCGATGCGGTTGTGGAGCTTGAGATCACTGGCGCGCCTGTCGTGGTGTTCCGCCATGCCAGCCACGGACGCCTCGGTGTGGTTTATCGCCGCGCGGATGGTAATGTCGGCTGGATCGAGCCATCCGACCAAGCCCATTGACCCGGAGCCCGGCTCGGGATTAGCGTCCGCCGCTTCATGCCCCGCAACCCGAGCCGGGCATCCATCAGTCTCAGGATCCGAGAAATGCCCCTTGCCGACCTCCTCGTGCCCAACGCGGTTTTTCCCATGTTGCGGGCGAGCAGCAAGAAGCAGCTTCTTCAGGAACTGGCGCAACATGCGGCATCCCTGATCGACAGGGACCAGAGAGAGATTTTCGAGACTCTGCTGGAACGTGAGCGTCTGGGTTCAACAGGCGTTGGAAACGGTATCGCCATTCCGCATGGCAAGCTGAAGGATCTCGACAAGCTGCTGGGCATGTTCGCCCGCCTTGAAAAGCCGATTGATTTCGATTCCCTCGATGGGCAGCCCGTCGATCTCGTTTTTCTGCTTCTCGCGCCGGAAGCAGCCGGTGCGGATCACCTCAAGGCTCTGGCGCGCGTTGCACGCCTGTTGCGGGATTCTGACATGGTGGAAAAACTGCGCGCCACCCGTGATGCAAACACCATGTTCAACCTGCTCACTCAGGCCGCCGCGTCCAACGCCGCCTGAGGAAGCCCCCCGTTCGCCCAGCGGTAATTCGGGGTAAGCCAAGAACACGTCCGGCGACAAGCTATCCCCTCCACATCCCGCGCCGATCACCTCGGCACAAGGGTCGTCTGGATTATCGCGTCTCCGTGGCCCACGCCCATTCATGTGACCCACACGGGAAAGATGCTGGCCCAGATATGATAAGAGCGCGCATTCCCCGACGCGCGCTCACCTGTGTTTTATGCTGATGCACGGCATATTCATGCGCACCCGCCTGCCCTGCCTCGGGCTTCTGTCCACGGCCTGCCATCTCTGTCAGCGACGGCGACGACGACCCTTGCACTCATGGATCAGTGCACGCTCATGGTCACAAGCTCATGCTCAGCCGCATTGGCCAGAGCTGCTTCCTTGCTGTCCGTCAGCAAAATAGGCGTGCCATCAGCGGCGTGCAGGGTGAAAAGGGTCATGCCCGGCGCAATCTCCGGCGCTTGCGGATAAAGGTTGCGCACATCTTCCGAACGGATAGCGCGCACATAGGCAATCTGCCCTCCCCCCATGCCGGCCAGAGCCTCGGGGCTGATGTGATGCGGTGTCGTGTTTTCAATCATGTGATATGTCTCCTGTCTGCTTGCTCTGCCGATCGCGTGCCCACCATCAGGGTCGTGACACAATGTCGATCCGCTTGACGCTGCGCATCGGCTCCGGGCGGACGAGATCCACCGAGAGAAGGCCATTGCGCAATTCGGCTCCGAGCACAGACATGCCCTCCGCCAGAACGAAGGTGCGCTGGAACTGGCGCGCCGCTATCCCACGATGCAGGAAGGTGCGGCTTTCCATGTCATCGGCCTGTCGACCGCGAATGGTCAGCTCCATTTCCTCAAGCGTGACCTCAAGCTGTTCTGCGGAAAAACCGGCCACAGCCAGCGTGATCCGCAGACGGGGCGGTCCCCCCGACCCAACATCCATCCGCTCCACATTGTAAGGCGGATATCCATCGGCACCCTTGGTCACCCGATCGAGAGCCCGCTCGACCTCGTCAAAGCCCAGAAGGAACGGGCTCGACAATGAAGAAACTCGCGACATACCTCAAAGCCCTCATCAAGCGACTTTGCATTGCCGGGTGTACACCTCTTGTGTCCACACCCGCGGGGTCCAAAGGGCACCCCGCTTCATGGATATGGTAAGCCGTCAGGCACTGCGCAAGGTAAGCTGCACCAGCCTCCCCCCCTCCATAGCGCATGCCACCAAGGCCAAAAGGACACACCCACCGGCTTCCCTCCCGTTTCACACCACTCTGGCAGGCTTCAGGGTGGACAATGCTGACCTCCAATGAAAATCTGGCCATACTTGCCGGGCAAAGCACCAGCTGAAATTGCCCTGCCCCTCACGCAATGGCGCCCTGTTCCCTGTCACCTCGTGACGCCATTTCGGCGCACCCGACACTTCTGCCCTGCCGGGAGACATCTGCAATGCTGCTGCGCATGCGCCCCCATATTGCCTTTTCCTTTTTCCGGCTATGCACCCTGTTGATCGTCGCCGCCCTTATCATAATGGCCGGCCCCATACCGCAGGCACGCGCCCAGATGGCCCTGCCCATGGGCGCGATTTCCGGCGCAACATTGAGCCCGGACACCAGCGCCACGCCAACGGTAACCGTAGCCGAGCCGGAAACGCCTCTGAGCGAGGAGCAGAGACGCAATGTCGAAGCCCTGCTTCAGACCCTGAAGAACGACAATCTGCGCGCCGAATTTCTGCGCAATCTGGAAACGCTGGTCACTGTCACCAAGCCCGTGGAACATACTGAATACAAGGGCGACTGGCTGGGTGAGGCGACCCATGCGCTGAGCAGCTTCTCCAACCTGATTCTGGAGCTGGTGAGCGAAATCCACACCTTGCCCCAGCGGATCTGGCATCTGTTCGTCAGCCTCTCTGACCCAACCATCACGGAGAACATCACCTGGGCAACGCTGATGGTAATGGTGGTGCTGGCTGCGGCCCTGAGTGCGGAGCGGATCATCACCTTTGTTCTGCGCAGGCCGCGCCGGTCTATCGAAACCTGGCATGGGCATGGGCTGGTGCGGCGCATTCTCCTGCTCGCCATCTATACCATGCTGGATGTGCTCCCCATCATCGCCTTCGCCATCGTGGCCTTTGGGGTACTCACCTTCACCAACCTGCCCTTCGCCATCCGCCTGGCTACCCTGACCATCATCAATGCCAGCCTGCTGGATCGTGTTGTTATTGCCGCTTCGCGGGCCGTTCTCGCACCGGATATGCCGCGCCTGAGGCTGCTTCCTCTGCATGATGAAGGGGCGGCCTATTGCTTTTTATGGGCCCGTCGCTTCGCCCATACCTTCATCTATGGCTATTTCCTGTTGCGGGCTGCCTGGCTGCTGGGCCTTTCCACCCCGGCCTTCAACGTGATGCTCGATCTGCTCGCCTTCATTCTGGCGGGCATGATGATCGTCTTCGTGCTGCAGGTGCAAAAACCTGTGGCTCGGCGGTTGCGACGCATGGGTCGGCTCTCCGGGCGCATGGAGGCGATCCGCAACCGGGTGGCCAATATCTGGCATCTGCTGGCGATCATCTACATCATTGCAGTATTCATCATCTGGGTGCTGCATATTGAGGGCGGTACGGCCTTCATCATTCAGGCCACGTTGCTCTCCGTGCTGGCGCTGCTTGTTGCCCGGCTGTTCACGCTGGGGCTATTCCGCGTCTTCAAGCGCGTCTTCCGCCTGAATGATGAACTGCGCACCGAATTTCCCGGCCTGGAAGCCCGCGCCAACCGTTATGTGCCGGTGTTGAAACAGGGGGTCAGCTCTTTCATCATCTTTATTACCGCGCTGATTCTGCTGGAGATCTGGGGTATCGGACCATTTGCCTGGCTAGCCTCGAACGACGGACAGGCCCTGATGGGCAAGAGCATCTCCATTCTGCTGGTAGCTCTGCTTGCGTTCATGGTGTGGGAAATCGGCATGATGTTCATCGCCCGCATGTATCAGCGCCATCAAAACTCCACCCGCATGATGACGCTGCTACCCTTTCTGCAGAATGCCTTCCGCGTTGTGCTCATCACCATCACCGCGCTGATCGTGCTCTCGGAGCTGGGTGTCGATATTGCCCCGCTGCTGGCCGGCGCCGGCGTGCTTGGCCTGGCCATCGGCTTCGGCGCGCAGACACTGGTGAAGGATGTCATCACCGGCGTCTTCATTCTGATGGAAGACACACTCTCTGTGGGAGATTTCGTGCAGTTGGGCACCCATTCGGGCACGGTGGAAAAGATTTCAATCCGCACGGTGCATCTGCGTGATTTCGACGGCAATGTGCATTCCCTGCCCTTCGGAGAAGTGCAGGTTGTCCAGAACATGTCGAAGCATTTCGCCCATGCCGTGGTGGATGTCGCCATCTCCTACCGGGAAAATGCTGATGAAGCCATGGCCGTAATGGAGGAGGTCGCAGCAGAACTGGCGCGGGATCGTGAATTTGCGCCACTCATCACCGCCCCCTTTGAAATGTTCGGCGTGGAGGCCCTGCGCGATTCCGCCGTATGGTTGCGCGGACGTTTTCGCACCATGCCCCTGTGCCAGTGGCGGGTGCGGCGCGAATATTATCGTCGCATCAAGGCGGCCTTCGACGCCCAGGGCATTCAGGTGCCCTTCCCGCATCAGATCCTTTATTTCGGCGTGGACAAGAACGGCCAGAGCCAACCGCTGCATGTGGTGAATGAGGCTGCCGCCTCACGCCCTGCGCCGGAAAAGCCCTCAACGGAATCTGCGGACAGCCAGATTGTCCAGAAAGAGAAGTTGGAGGAAACCGCCCCTCCCGGAAAGAAATGATGAGAGGCCCAAATAGAAAGCGCCCGCTCAAGGCGGGCGCTCTCAAAGCCGGTGACGCATAAACCTGACAACCGGCCTTTCCCCTATGGCAAAAAGCGGATCAAACTAGGGCAACACCATATCTTGGGCCACATAACATCAGTGAGGCTATATATGGACCGCAATAAACTGCACATTCCTAGATCGCGAATCTAAATTTTGCAATTTGCGAAAATTGATCATTTCACGTCCATTTTGCGAAAGCCTCAAATCAGGCCGGTCCGGGTACCATCCGGGCCACAGCGACCTTCTCATCAGAACGGCCAAGCCATGTATCCAGAAACGCCGTCAGCCAACGGCAGACGGCGGGATCATGCTGCTCCCATCCATTCAGATGGGCGGGCCTGTCCTGCGCCCCACGCCGGTTCAGATGCTCAGCCCCGCGGCTGGTCCACATGCACATCATGGCCCGCGTCACCTCTGGGTGAAACTGGATGCCATAGGCATTGGCCCCATACCGATAGGCCTGATTGGGAAAGGTCGGCCCGGTCGCCAGCAGTTCAGCTCCCGGCGGCAGCTCGAACCCTTCCGAATGCCAGTGATAGACATGATCCGGCCAGGGCAGCATCGAGGCCGCCTCCTCGGTGGCGGAAATCGGATAATAGCCGATCTCGCAGGCCCCTTCATGATGCGGCTGCACCCGCGCGCCCAGAACCCGCGCCATGAGCTGCGCGCCGAGGCAGATGCCCAGCAGCGGTGCACCCTTTGCCAGCGTTTTGTCGATAAAGTCCATCTCGGTGCGCAGGAATGGCAGATCGTCATTCGCGCTCATCGGCCCACCGAACACCACCACTGCGGTGTGGTCATCCAGCGTATCCGGCAGGGGATCACCCAGTGAGGGGCGGCGCATATCTAACCTGTAGCCCCTCTGCTCCAGCCGCTCACCCACCCGCCCGGCAGATGACCATGCCTGATGAACAATAACCAGAACATCTTTCTGTTCAGGCGCTGCATCCCTCGCTGCCGCGCCCTGCGCTGCTGTCTTGCTGTTCAACACCCGCTTCCGCCTCTTCCCTGATGACCTGGCGGATCGCGACGAGATCACGGTCTTCGATATTCAGCAATTCCGCCACCCGCGCGACGAGATTGTCCTCAAACTCCGTGAGCCCGCCATCCGCAAAGGCGGCCTCGAACATCATCTCCACGATGCGACGCCGCCCTTCCCCGTCCAGTGCGCGGTTCAGCACACTGGTGAAGGCATAAAGATCGACGGCTTCGGCATCCTTGACAACAGCCTGCGCCATCAGAGCGCCGCTCATTTTTGCATCAAGATCGAAACGGCTGGCCAGAATAGCCTGTAGCCTTATGCGCTCGGCCTCTGTGACCGCGCCGTCGATGGAAACCACATGCACCAGCAGTGCGGCAGTGGCGAGGCGATAATCATTCTCGTCGAAAGCCTGCGCATTGCGACGCCCGCCCGAAATATCTGTAATGAAGTCGGAGAGCGTCTGAAACATGCATCTGGCCCCTTCGGTGGCGTTGGCTGCTGAAAATTTCGCCATACCATTCGCAGGATACAGAAACATAAAATAGCCGCAATGTCCCCCGCGCAACAGGCCGGAAAACAATGAAGCCCGCTATTTGCCCTAGCGGTGGATCGACAGATCCCAAATGGTCGGCATCTCCCCGGTGAGCGGATTATCCGGGTCCCAGCCATAGCTCAGCGTTTCAAACCGCATGGTGCGCGCATCAATCATCAGAAAGCGGCCCACCAGCCCTTCGCCGAATCCCACAATGGCACGCAGTGCCTCCATGGCGGCAATGGAACCGGCAATGCCCGCCAGCGCGCCCAGAATGCCGGCCTCCGCACAGGTGGGCACAGTGCCGGGCGGCGGAGGTTCGGGAAACAGGCAGCGATATGTGGGGTTCAACACCCCATCAGCCCCCCGCTCATGGGCCCGGATGGTGGTGATGCTGGCGTCGAATGTGCCCAGCGCCGCCGCCACCAGAGGCCGGCCCGCCAACACACAGGCATCCGATACCAGAAAGCGGGTGGAGAAATTGTCGGACCCATCCACCACCACATCCACGCCGCCGATCAGCTCCATGGCGTTGTCGGCAGTGATACGGGTGTGGTGCGTCACCACCTCCACATGCGGGTTCAGCGCTTCTATCGCCGCGCGGGCGCTCTCTGTCTTGGGGCGGCCAATATCGGCTGTGCGATGGATGATCTGGCGCTGGAGATTGGAGAGGGAGACGGCATCATCATCCACCAGCACCAACTGACCCACGCCGGCCGCTGCCAGATACAACAGCGCCGGAGCACCCAGACCGCCTGCACCGATAACCAGAATGCGCGCCGCCTTCAGCTTCTGCTGGCCCGGCCCGCCCACATCATGCAGCACGATATGGCGGGCGTAACGCTCCACCTCTTCCGCTGAAAATGCCATGCCGCCGAATGCTCCCTGCCTGAGGCCGCGCCCGTCTGAAGGCTGGGCGCGGCCCTTTAATGCGCACCTGCGCCTGTTTCATCCGGCGCGGCATTCGCGCCCGCGCCTTTCGGCTCTCCCCCCGTCTGAGCCGCCACCAAATTGTCGATCAGCGGCATCAGTGTGTTCTGAACCGTTTCCTGCGTCAGCGGGCCGACGAATTTGTGGACAATGCGCCCATCGCCATCGAGCACGAAGGTTTCCGGCACACCATAAACGCCCCATTCAATGGCCGCGCGTCCCTTCGGGTCCACCCCCACCATCTCGTAAGGCAGGCCAAACTGGCCGAGGAAACGACGGGCGTTTTCCGGCGCATCCTTATAGTTCAGCCCCACCACCCGCATGCGCGGATCGCGCGACAGTTCCATCAGCACCGGATGCTCCTGGCGGCAGGGCACACACCAAGAGGCCCAGATATTCACCAGCGCTGGCTTGCCCTTCAGCGCCATCACATCCAGCGGGCGCAGGGGCTGGCCATGGGCATCACGCTGCCCTTCAAGCGGCGGCAGCACCATTTGCGGCGCAGGGCGACCCACCAGAGCGGAGGGCAGACGCGAAGGATCGCTCCCGCTTTCCAGCCGCTCCAGAAACAGGAAGGCCAGCGCTAGAAACAGCACAAGCGGCACCACCAGCAACCAGAGACGGCGACGCCGCGGTGCGGGCTTCATCTCGCCACTCATATCCGTTCGTTCCTGTTCCATGGTCCGTTGGTCCACCCCATGGTCACGCCGCGCCCGGTTTTTCCGCCTCGGCCCTGCGGGCTTCGAGCTGGCGCTCAGCCGCCTCACGCCGGCGACGCTTGCGGCGCGTCTCCATCTCATCCAGCAGGCGCTTCTGCCCGCGATAATCCAGCATCAGCCAGAGGGTCAGGACGGCAAGGCCCAACAGGGAGACGCCATAGGCGGTGGCGATGAAGGTGAAATGGGTCATGGGTTTTCACCCCCCGAATGAAGAAGGCCGGCCATTCTGAAAGCGAAGGCGGAGATGTGCATGCCCATTCTCTCAGGCCCCGGCCTCGGCTGCGGCCCGCGCTTCCAGCGCCTGCACCCGACGACGCAGAATTTCCGTGCGCATGCCCAGCATTTGCAAGGTGATGAACAGCAACGCGAACCCCAACGCGCACACCAGAAGCGGCCACAGCAGGCTGGGGTCGATGGTCGGCCCATCCATACGGAAAACCGAAGCGGGCTGATGCAACGTGTTCCACCAGTCGACCGAAAATTTTACGATCGGCACATTGATGAAGCCCACCAGCGTGAGCACGGCCGCTGCGCGCCCGGCGCGATTTGGGTCATCAATGGCGGCCCGCAACGCCATCAGGCCCAGATAGAGCAGCAGCAGCACCAACATGGAGGTGAGGCGGGCATCCCACACCCAGTAGGTGCCCCACATGGGCCGCCCCCATAGCGAGCCTGTCACCAGACACAGCGCAGCGAAGGTCGCCCCCACGGGCGCGGTCGCCTTGTGCGCCACATCCGCCAGCGGGTGTCGCCACACCAGAAGCCCGATGGCGGAAAGCGCCATCAGCGTATAGCCCCCCATGGCCAGCCAGGCGAATGGCACATGGATATACATGATCTTCACCGTCTCGCCCTGCTGGTAATCCGCAGGTGCGCCGAAGGCGAGATAGAAGCCCATGGCCAGCACCACCACCGTCGCAACCGCAAACGCAGGCAGCAAACGGGCGGACAGGCCCATGAAACGGACAGGATTGGCAAGATCGAGCAGCGCCATGGAGCGGTTCTAGTGCGCCCCGTGCGCAGAGGGAAGATGCCAGACGTCGCAGAACACCCATTCCCTCTCACTTTCAGGGGATGAAGGCGCGCTGAATGGTGCGACACAAGCGCCCGGCATGCTCTCGAGGCCTTCTCTTGTGCTCACTTCACACGCCTCAGCTACGCGCCACCCGCAATGCGGCAGCCGCCGCCACCGGCCCCAGAATCAGGGAGAACAGCGCCAGCCCCAGCAACACCCGGAACGGCGTATCGAAGGGCACCGGCCCTGAAACCGCAGAGGTGGTGGCAGAAACCGCGAAGATCAGCACGGGAATGGTGAGGGGAATCACCAGAACGGCAATCAGCAAACCTCCTCGGCGGAAAGCTCCAGCGAAAGCCGCCCCGATAAGCCCCAGAAAAGTCACGGCCGGGGTTCCCACCAAAAGGGTCAGCACCACCGCGCCAATGGCGGCCGGCTCCAGATTGAGCATCAGCGCCAGTGCAGGCGCAGCCACCACCAGCGGCAGGCCGGTGGCGAGCCAGTGCGCCAGCCCCTTGGCTGCGGCCACCAGTTCCAGCGGCAAAGGCGAGAGCATCAGTGCATCCAGCGCACCATCTTCCACATCCGCGGCGAAAAGGCGTTCAAGCCCGATCAGACTGGCCAGCAGCGCACCGATCCACAACACGGCCGGGCCGATGCGCGCCAGCAGAACAAGATCCGGCCCCACAGCGAAGGGCACCACGGTGATGACGCACAGAAAGAACACCACCCCCAGCCCGGCCCCGCCGCCCGATCCCAGAGACAGCAGAAGATCACGCCGCACCACGGCCCAGAAGGCTTTCATCATGCCAGCTTCCCCAGCCGCAATTCATCACTCTCGCCCAGATCCAGCGGTGCGTGGGTGGCGGCTACCAGCACGCCACCTTCCGCCAGATGCACCCGGCTGAAAGCCGCAAACCGCGCCTGCGCCTTCACATCCAGCGCCGTGGTCGGCTCATCCAGAATCCAAACAGGTCGCCGGGACACCAGAAGGCGGGCAATGGCCAACCGGCGCTTCTGCCCGGCGGAGAGAACGGCGGCCCGCAACCGACCCAGACCACCCAGCCCCACTTCTTCCAGTGCATCTTCCACAGCCAAGCCATTTGCACCCAGCACATTGCGCCAGAAGCCCAGATTCTCGGCCACGCTGAGCGCACCTTTCAGTGCGTCATCATGGCCCAGATAGTGCATTTGCTCCCGCAAAGGGGTCTCCTTCAGGCCCCCATCCAGCCACACACGTCCACTCTCCGGGGCCAGAAAACCTGACAAAATCCGCAACAAGGATGACTTTCCCACGCCATTCGGCCCCACGACCACCAGCGCGCGCCCAGCCCGCGCCTGCACTTCAAGCCCTTCGAATAACAGCCGAAAACCCCTGCGACAGTTCAATCCTTCAGCCTTCAGGGCCTGAATGGGCGAAGCGCTCATATGTGCTGCTTTCGTTGCATTTGCATCTTTCCACTTCATTATCGCATGACCGCGACTTGAAATGGCTCTATAAAGCGGCCCAACCGCATCGACCAAGGGTGACGGGAGCTTTCTCCCGCGCCTGCGGCCCTGGCGACAGTCATTCACTGAAACCGGAGAGAACGCCGTGACTTCCCTCGACAGCTTCAAGTGCCGAACCACCCTCAAGGTGGATGATCAGGAATATGTCTACTACAACCTTGAAGCTGCGGAGCGAAATGGCCTCGAAGGCGTTTCCCGCCTGCCCTTCTCCATGAAGGTGCTGCTGGAAAACCTGCTGCGCTATGAAGACGGTCGCTCCGTAACCAAGGAAGATGTCCAGGCCGTTGCCGCCTGGCTGAACGACAAGGGCAAGGCCGGGCAGGAAATCGCCTACCGTCCCGCGCGCGTGCTGATGCAGGACTTCACCGGCGTGCCCGCCGTTGTGGATCTGGCCGCCATGCGTGACGCCATGGTGGCGCTGGGCGGCGAGCCGGCCAAGATCAACCCGCTGGTGCCCGTTGACCTTGTGATCGACCACTCCGTGATCGTGAATTTCTTCGGCTCTGATTCCGCCTTCAAGAAGAATGTGGAAGAAGAATACAAGCAGAATCAGGAGCGTTACCGCTTCCTGAAATGGGGCCAGAGCGCGTTCGACAATTTCCGCGTGGTGCCGCCGGATACTGGCATCTGCCACCAGGTGAACCTCGAATATCTCGCCCAGACGGTGTGGACCCGCAAGGAAGAGCTGGATGGCAAGACCGTTGAGGTAGCCTATCCCGATACCCTCGTCGGCACCGACTCGCACACCACCATGGTCAATGGTCTGGGCGTTCTGGGCTGGGGCGTGGGTGGCATCGAGGCCGAGGCGGCCATGTTGGGCCAGCCCATCTCCATGCTGATTCCCGAAGTCATCGGCTTCAAGCTCAATGGCGAGCTGCAGGAAGGCATCACCGCCACCGATCTGGTGCTCACCATCACCCAGATGCTGCGTCAGAAGGGTGTGGTCGGAAAGTTCGTGGAATTCTACGGCCCCGGCCTTGAGAGCCTCTCCCTCGCCGACCGCGCGACCATCGCCAACATGGCGCCCGAATATGGCGCGACCTGCGGCTTCTTCCCCGTCGATGGTGAAACCATCGCCTACCTCGACGAAACCGGTCGCAATGATGCCCGCGTGAAGCTTGTGGAAGCCTATTCCAAGGCTCAGGGCATGTGGCGCACCAAGGACACGCCGGACCCGGTGTTCACCGATACGCTGGAGCTGGATATCGGCTCTGTGCAGCCCTCTCTCGCCGGCCCCAAGCGTCCGCAGGACCGCGTGCTGCTCGCCGAAACCAAGACCGGCTTCCGCGCCGCTCTGGAAGGCGAATTCAAGAAGGCTGGCGAAGTCGACAAGCGCGTGCCCGTTTCCGGCACCGATCACACGCTTGGCCATGGTGATGTGGTGATCGCCGCCATCACCTCCTGCACCAACACCTCCAACCCCTCCGTGCTCATCGCCGCCGGCCTGCTGGCGCGCAATGCCGCCGCGAAGGGCCTGACCACGAAGCCGTGGGTAAAGACCTCGCTCGCCCCCGGCTCCCAGGTAGTGGAGGGCTATCTTGACGCCTCCGGCCTGCAGACCGAACTCGACAAGCTCGGCTTCAATCTGGTCGGCTTCGGCTGCACCACCTGCATCGGTAATTCCGGCCCGCTGCCGGAAGCCATCTCTGAGGCCATCAACAAGAATGACCTCGTGGCGGGCGCCGTCATCTCCGGCAACCGCAACTTCGAAGGCCGCGTGAACCCCGACGTGAAGGCGAACTATCTCGCTTCCCCGCCGCTGGTCGTCGCCTACGCCATTGCCGGTTCGCTGCAGATCGATCTGACCACCGAGCCGCTCGGCACCGACACCGAAGGCAAGCCGGTCTATCTCAAGGATATCTGGCCCTCCAACAAGGAAGTGGCGCAGTTCATCCGCGAGAACGTCACCAAGAAGATGTTCCAGGAAAAATATTCCGACGTCTTCAAGGGCGATGCCCACTGGCAGGCCATCACCGTGCCGTCGGGCCAGACCTATGCGTGGGATGACAATTCCACCTATGTCCGCAACCCGCCCTATTTCGTGGGCATGGGCAAGACCCCGGCTCCGGTGAAGGACATCGAGAATGCCCGCATTCTCGGCCTGTTCCTCGACTCCATCACCACCGACCACATCTCGCCCGCCGGCTCCATCAAGAAGGATTCCCCGGCTGGCCAGTATCTGATCGCCAATGGCGTCGATCCAGTGAACTTCAACCAGTATGGTACCCGTCGTGGCAACCACGAGGTGATGATGCGCGGCACCTTCGCCAATATCCGCATCAAGAACCAGATGGTGCCGGGCGTTGAAGGTGGCGTGACCATTCACTATCCGGAAGGCAAGCAGGAGTTCATCTACGACGCATCCATGGCTTACAAGGCCGAGGGTGTGCCGCTGGTGGTCTTCGCCGGCAAGGAATATGGTACCGGTTCCTCGCGTGACTGGGCGGCCAAGGGCACCAACCTGCTCGGCGTGCGCGCTGTCGTGGCCCAGTCCTTCGAGCGTATCCACCGCTCGAACCTGGTGGGCATGGGCATCGTGCCGCTGGTCTTCAAGGAAGGTGAAAGCTGGCAGGCGCTGGGCCTGAAGGGTGACGAGCAGGTCACCATCAAGGGCATCGAGGGCGATCTGAAACCCCGCCAGACCCTGACCGCCGAAATCAAGTTCGCGGACGGTACGGTGAAAAATGTGGACCTGATCTGCCGCATCGATACGCTCGATGAGCTGGATTACTTCCGCAATGGCGGTATCCTGCCCTACGTGCTGCGTTCGCTGGCTTCCTGAGCCCAACGCACAATCTGAAACAAAGAACACGCCGGCCCGGTCTTCGGGCCGGCGTTGTCATGTCTGGAGGTCATCACAAGATGCCGCATAGCCCGCCCACCATGCGTAGCATGGTTGATTCCGCCTCACGCGCCCTCAGCACGGCCATTGCAGGGCATATACGCGAAATGATGAACTGCTCTGCTCCTGATGCGCACTCTCAAAAACCATAAGTTGCATAAAGAGTTATAGCTGAACCATCAGTTCTCATGCCTGGCGGCACACCGAAATGTGACCTTGAACACTCCATTGTGAGCATCCCGATCCTTTACTCACCGGTATCCCCGGCAGATATAGTCCGGGTGTGATCCAGATGAAGCGGCTTTGCGAGCATGATTTTTCGCAACATTGTCCCTGCGCTTGCCTTTACGCTGTTCCCCTTACTCGTCACCAGCATGGTGCCGGCAGGGGCAGCTCTGGCCCAGCCGCGGGCAGTGGTTGAGCTGTTCACAAGTCAGGCCTGCGCTGCATGTCCGCCAATGGATAGCTGCATCGCCAAACTGGCCGATGACCCTTCCATTCTCACTCTGACCCTACCGGTGGACTATTGGGACTATACCGGCTGGCATGACACGCTGGCCCTGAACATCAATTCCCGCCGGCAACGCGCCTATGCCGAAATGCGCGGCGACCATCGCATTCTTACCCCTCAAGCCATTATCAATGGCACACATGTGGTGGAAGGGCATGATCGCCAGTCTCTCCGGCGTATCATCCGCGAAAGCAAGGAACACAATACCGCCCCCTCCATCCCGGTTTCCCTGCAGCAGAATGGCGATGATATTGAGGTGTACCTGCCCCACGCCCATTTGGGTGAAGCGGGCGCAGAAATCTGGGTCTGTCCGGTCAAGAGTTCTGTGACCGTCGATATTGGTGGAGGCGAAAATGAAGGGCGGACCCTTACCTACACCAATGTCGTACGCGGATGGGTGAAGCTGGCGGATTGGAATGGTACAGCCACGAAGGAACGCACGCCCCTCTCCGCACTTGGCATGCAGGATGCCGATTCATTGGCGGTTCTGGTGCAGCCGCGGGCATCAAAGGCACCGGGTTCCATTCTTGGCGCCGCTCTTATTCCTATCACCCCACCGCAGAAAGTTGAGCCCACGAACGGCCAACCCATTAGCAGTGGCCATCTTAGTAGTGAGCACACCTCTATCGCGCCTGAAGCGACCCGCTCCATAACACAGCCCGCTTTGGATACGCCGGTTTCAACACCTCAGCTGCCAGCATCGGCCCAACCGGCAAAGTAAAGGCATAGTGAAAGTCAAAAATAGGGCCCCCACTCCCCCCATGGCCCGCGAAAATTCCACACGGCTCTCAGAAGCCGCTGACCGCATCAAGACATTTGGGAGAGGAGGAATTCGAGAAAAGCCTGAACCGAAGATGCAGCTCATGCTGCATGTCGTCTGCATCAGCCTGAACAGGCGGAGATCAACAGGCATGGATCAATCTGAGGGGAGGCAAGCAGTGGCCGGCTCGAAAGCACCTCGGGGGGGGGCTTGGGGGGCTGGGATAGACCGAAGCGCCTCACGAGCCGACCCTGCTATGGAAGCTACTTTCGGTGAGCGAACCGGCAGGGTCTTGACCAAATTCCGGCGACACTGTGTTTCTCTCTAACATCGCCGTGATCGCTTTTGGCTTCTCCATATGCGAAACGCCATCCGGGTTTTCCCGCCCGCCAGACAAAGCTTATCTTGAAACCTGTTGATGGAGCAGCGATCATGAGCCGACATCCTATGGTCTCATCCATCGGGATTTTACGGGAGACTTCATGGAAGATGAAAGTTCCACAGGCTCTGTCTCGGTCGTCGCAGATGTGGTGGTTCCGGTGCACAAGGCCCGGCCTCGCCGTCTCTCTCCCGCCCCTGCCCCACAAAACACACTGCCAGCACAGGTGACCTTTGATCGCCGGGAGCTGGATCGTATTCTGGGCCTCTACGGGCGTATGGTGGCGCAGGGAGAATGGCGCGATTACGCCATTGATTTCACCCGCGACAAGGCCATTTTCTCCATCTTCCGTAGGGCGGCGGATGTGCCGGTCTATCGTATCGAGAAATATCCGCGCCTCGCCCGCAAGCAGGGGGCCTACAGCGTGGTGTCCCAAACCGGGCTCATCCTGAAACGTGGACACGAACTGCCCCGCGTGCTGGCCGTTCTGGAAAAGCCATTACGCAGCGTGTGACAGACGGCATCTACAAGCCCGAAGGTTTCTCACACCGGCTGGCGGCGCAGCAGATGGGTGCGTGACACCAGCAGCTTGTCGATCCGCCGGCCATCCATGTCGACAATCTCGAATCGCCAGCCGGAATCCTCGAACACATCCCCTTCGCGCGGCAGTTCCTTCAGGCAGGACAGGGCGAAGCCGGCAACGGTGTTAAAATCCTCATCCTCGGGGAAATCGACATGCAGCAATTCGCGCAGCTCATCCATGGGGGTGTCACCATCCAGCAGATAGCTGCCATCCTGCCGCACGACCACATTGGAGACCGCGCTCGGCGCTCCGTCTTCCAGACCTGTCGTGAGCCCGGTAATGGCCACCAGCAGATCATAGCCTGTCACGACGCCGGCCATGTCTCCATATTCATCCACCACAATGCCCATGGGCACCTGCGCCCCGCGTAGAATACGCATGGCCTCCAGCGCCCCTACGCTTTCCACGATGAAAGGCACCGTCTGCACGAAAGCGCGCGGGTCCGGCTGTTCATCACGCAGATAGGCGTCCAGCAGGCGCTTGGCCTGAATCACACCCACGGTTTCTTCCGGCGTGCCCTCACAGGCGGGCAAGCGGGAATGGGGTGTGGCCAGCAGGGCGGCACGCACCTCATCCACATCTGCGGAAACATCCACCCATTCCACATCGGTGCGCGGGGTCATGATCGCGGTGACGGGCCGGTCCGCCAGCCGCATCACGCCTGAAATCATGCGCCGCTCTGCCGGGTGGATCACGCCCGCACTTTCCGCCTCGGTGATGAGCGCACGGATTTCCTCATCCGTCACCGCGCTGGAACTGCCCTGACTGGCCCCCAGCAGATGCAGCACCGCGCGCGAGGAGGCATCCAGCAGCCATACGGCCGGCGCGGCGGCACGCGAAAGCCCCACCATCATCGGGGCGAGAACACAGGCCAGTGGTTCAGGATTCTGCAAGGCGAGACGTTTAGGAATGAGCTCGCCAATCACCAGCGAGACATAGGTGATGGCCGCCACCACCAGAATATAACCCAGCGGCCCGGCGACACTGGCCGGCACATCCGCCTCCCGCAGAAGGTCGGACAGCTGCGCCCCGAGGCTGGCCCCGGAAAACGCGCCAGCCAGAATGCCGATGAGCGTGATGCCGGCCTGCACGGTGGAGAGGAAGCGGCCCGGTTCCGCCGCCAGATTGAAAGCCGCCTGCGCCCCGCGCCGCCCCTGCCCGGCCATGGAGCGCAACCGTGCCGGGCGCGATGACACGATGGACAGTTCCGCCGCCGCCAGCACGGCATTCAGCAGCACCAGAACCAGAACGATGAAAATTTCCAGAAAAGGCATAACGCCTATCATCCTCGTTGCCTCATCTGCATAGCATGATGCAATGCACAGGTGCGATAATCTGACGGGAACAAACACGCCCCCATTTCGGACAGGCTCACGAAACGGGCCATCTGCAAGACGAATTGCGCCCGGAAGATTTGCATAATCGTCAGGCTGGTCTATGCAGCAGCGGAAGCAAGGCAGGGTCCAGATATGTCATTCAACAGTTTCGGCCATCTTTTCCGCGTCACCACCTTTGGCGAAAGCCATGGACCGGCTATTGGCTGCGTGGTGGATGGGTGCCCGCCGCAACTGCGCTTCACGCTGGACGAGGTGCAGACCGCGCTGGATCGCCGTCGCCCCGGCCAGTCCCGCTTTACCACCCAGCGGCGCGAGCCGGATCAGGTCAAGGTGCTCTCCGGCGTAATGGATCACCCTGAAGGCGGGCTGGTCACGACCGGCACCCCCATCGCCCTGCTGATCGAGAATGTGGACCAGCGTTCCAAGGATTATGCCGCCATTGCCGGGGCCTACCGGCCGGGCCATGCCGATTTCACCTATGACATCAAATATGGCATCCGCGACCATCGCGGCGGCGGACGCTCCTCCGCGCGCGAGACAGCAACCCGCGTGGCTGCCGGCGCCATTGCCGCCAAGGTGCTGCCAGGCGTCACGGTGCGCGGGGCCCTGGTGCAGATCGGCGATATCGAGATCGACCGTTCCCGCTGGAACTGGGATGAAGTCGGCAACAATCCCTTCTTCTGCCCGGACCCTGAAACCGTGCCGGTGTGGACCGAATATCTTGATGGCATCCGCAAGGCCGGCTCCTCGGTCGGCGCGGTGATCGAGCTTGTGGCGGAAGCTGTGCCGGCCGGCCTCGGCGCACCGCTCTATGGCAAGCTGGATGCGGATCTGGCCGGTGCGCTCATGAGCATCAATGCCGTGAAGGGCGTGGAGATTGGCGAGGGCTTCAATGCCGCCCGCCTGACCGGCGAGGCCAATGCCGATGAGATGCGGCGCGGCAATGAGGGCCATCCGCAGTTTCTGGCCAACCATGCCGGCGGCATTCTGGGCGGCATTTCCACCGGGGCTCCCATTGTGGCGCGCTTCGCCGTCAAGCCCACCTCATCCATTCTCACGCCCCGCAAGACGGTGGATCGCACCGGCGAGGAGACAGACCTCTTCACCAAGGGCCGGCATGATCCCTGCGTTGGCATTCGCGCTGTTCCGGTGGGTGAGGCCATGATGTGGTGCGTGCTGGCAGACCATCTGCTGCGCCATCGCGGACAGGTGGGGCAAACGCCGCACTGGCCGTTCGAGAGCTGAGATCGGCCAGATTTCAGTGATGCTGAATTTTTCCATTTTTCATTGTCACTGAAATCGACAGTGCTATGCTACGGGCATGAAACTTGCGGAATGGCTTTCAGCCACAGGCACAACACGCAGCGCCTTTGCTCGGCAGGTGGGGCTTTCTCCCGCCAGCATCACGGCTCTGTGCAATGATGAGCGCGCCTGGATCTCCCGCGAAAGCGCCGAACGGATCGCCGAGGCCACCGCGAATGCGGTTACTCCCAACGACTTTCTCGGCTTCTCCACTCCTCCTGCCGGGGATATGCCCGTGACTGACAACAGCATTCAGGCCCGTGTTCAGGCCGCCATCGAAGCCTTCGCCCGTGGTGAAATCGTCGTCGTGACTGATGATGATGACCGTGAAAATGAAGGCGACCTGATTCTCGCCGCCTCCATGGCCACCCCGGAGAAGATGGCTTTCGTCATCCGCAACACGTCAGGTATTGTCTGCGCACCTCTGCCCGCCTCCGAGGCGCGCCGCCTGCGGCTGGACCCGATGGTTTCCAACAACGATGCGCCTCTGAGCACGGCCTTCACCATTTCCATTGATGTGCGCCACGGCACCACCACCGGCATTTCCGCCGAGGAGCGCACCAATACGGTGCGGGCACTGGCCAACCCCAATATGGGTGCGGCGGATTTCGTGCGCCCCGGCCATGTTTTCCCTCTCATTGCGCGCGAAGGTGGAGTGTTGATGCGCTCCGGCCATACCGAAGCGGCGGTGGATCTCTGCCGCCTTGCCGGCGTGCCACCCGTGGGCGTGATCTCTGAACTGGTGAATGATGATGGCACGGTGAAGCGCGGCCCGCAGGTGACGGAATTTGCCGAGCACCACAATCTGCTGCGCATCTCCGTGGCCGATCTCATCGCCTATCGTCAGGCCCGCGAAAAGCTGGTGTCGCGCTGCGCCGAATTCCCAGTGCCGACCGCTGTGGGCGAATTGCAGGGCTTCTCCTACACCACGCCTTTCGACTCGGTGAACCATCTGGCTTTGGTGAAGGGCCGCATCGGCGATGGCGAGAATGTGCTGGTGCGTCTGCACCGCGCGGACCCGATCGCTGACCTGTTCGCGGGCGGCCAGACTCTGCTGAAGTCTCTGGAACGAATCGATTCTGAAGGTCGCGGCGTGCTGATCTATCTGCGCGATGGTACGGCGGGCGTGCCCACCAATGCGCTGGGCCCGACCGAACAGACCAGCAGCGAAGCCGAGCGGGACCGCCAGTGGCACGAAGTGGGCCTCGGCGCACAGATTCTGCGCGATCTGGGCATTTCCTCCATCCGGCTGCTGTCCTCCACCTCGCGCACCTATGTGGGGTTGAACGGCTTTGGCATCGCCATCGCCGGCGTGGAGCCGATCGAAGGCTGATCCGCTCTCCTCAAGGCAGAGCCTGAGAGCGATATATCGTGCGGAACCCACCTTCCCGGCCCTGTCGGGAAGGTTTTTTCATGCCTGCCCGCAGTATCTTTCAAGCAACGCGATGTGGCCTGAACGTCCAAAGAAAAAGCCCTCCCCCTTTGCAGGGAGAGGGCTTTTTCAGATCAGGAGAAGCCCGGCTTCAGTTGCCGCTGCACGCCTCGATGACATCATCAAAAGTACGCAGGCCGGGACGCGGCGCATTGACCAGAACGGCCATGTTGCCGGGGGCATG
Organism: Xanthobacter sp.; assembly: GCA_050252035.1. Classification (GTDB taxonomy): domain Bacteria; phylum Pseudomonadota; class Alphaproteobacteria; order Rhizobiales; family Xanthobacteraceae; genus Xanthobacter. Next base: position 134,002 of record JBFWLR010000005.1, on the reverse strand, counting down.
CTTGTTCGCCAGCATCTTGCCATGCGCCTCGGGGATATGATCCCAGGTGAACACTTCCGACATGCAGGGGTCCACGCGACGGTCAATGATGAACTCATTGGCCGCAGACGCCTGCTTGAGATGGGCGAAGTGGGAGCCCTGGATACGCTTCTGGCGCATCCACACATAGCGTGCGTCAAAGGTGATGTTGAAGCCCGTGGTGCCGGCGCAGAACACGATCATGCCCCCGCGCTTACCTACCAGGGTCGACACCGGGAAGGTGTTCTCACCCGGATGCTCGAACACGATGTCGACATCCTTCTTGCCGGTGATTTCCCAGATGGCCTTGCCGAACTTGCGGGCTTCCTTCAACCAGTCATTATATTCTGGCGAATTCACCTTGGGCAGTTGGCCCCAGCACTTGAAATCCTTGCGGTTGATGACACCCTTGGCGCCGAGGCCCAGCACGTAATCACGCTTGGATTCATCCGAGATGATACCGATCACATGGGCGCCGGAAGCTGCGGCCAACTGCACACCGAACACACCAAGGCCGCCGGAAGCACCCCACACCAGCACATAATCACCCGGCTTCACCGTATGCGGCGCATGGCCGAACAGCATGCGATAGGCCGTGGCGAGGGTCAGGGTATAGCAGGCGCTCTCTTCCCAGGTGAGATGCTTGGGGCGCGGCATGAGCTGGCGAGCCTGCACGCGGCAGAACTGGGCGAAGGAACCATCCGGCGTCTCATAACCCCAGATGCGCTGCGAGGGAGAGAACATCGGGTCGCCGCCGTTGCACTCCTCGTCGTCGCCATCATCCTGGTTACAGTGCACGACAACCTCGTCGCCCACCTTCCAGCGTTTCACCTTGGAGCCCACGGCCCAGACAATACCCGCAGCATCAGAACCGGCGATATGATAGGGCTGCTTGTGGACATCGAAGACGGAGATGGGTTCACCGAGGCCCGCCCAGATTCCGTTATAGTTCACACCGGCAGCCATCACGAACACGAGCACATCATGCTCGCCCAGCTCCCAGGTGGGCACCACCTCCAGCTGGAAAGACTTCTCCGGCGGCCCATGGCGCTCACGCCGGATAGCCCAGGCATACATTTTCGAAGGCACATGGCCGAGGGGCGGAATCTCGCCCATCTCGTAGAGATCCTTCAGCGCCGTGCTACCCGCTTCTGCGTTCTGGCCCATAGCGTTCCGTCCTCTCTTCCTCTCAAGAACCTCAGGGTTCCATTTTTAAATCATTATCGCAATGCAGCGTAGCAGAGAAGATTTTCGCAGCAACTGCTTTCCTGAACGACACCACCCCCCGTCTTTAGGTGAATGCAGCCTCTCTCCTTTCCTGTTCCCGCGCACCGCGCATCGCACTAGACTATCTATGAAACAGCCTGAGACATGGAAGGATCACCCCCATGGCTACCCTTGCAATGACGCTGATCATTGGCCTGATCGCCGGCTTTCTGGCCGGGCAGATCTTCCGCGGTTACGGCTTCGGACTGGTCGGCAACATGGCCGTGGGCGTGGCGGGTGCACTCATTGGCGGCTTTCTGTTCGGCAATGTGTTTCTGGTCGGTGGGCTGGTGGGACGCATCATCTGCGCCACCATCGGGGCCATCATCCTGCTGTTTGTCATCTCGCTGATCCAGAGACGTTGAAGTGCACAGGCCGGCGCGAAGACCGGAGCGGGCCGCGACTCTGGACTTGCCTCTTGCGGCAGACAGTTGCACTTTACGTCATATAAAGATCCCGCCTCACGAGGGATGTGGAACTTTTCCATCGACGCGCCGCGCGCTGCGTCGCACAATAAGCCGGCTTGTTTCGCAGGAATCAGGCGGGAGGATCTCGCCCCTACAACCGGGGGGAGGTAAGATGTTTCGGTCGAATAACGGGGTAATTCGGATGGTGGTCCGCGACAAACCTTGGCTCTTCCGCACGTATGCCGGCCATTCCACGGCATCGGAATCCAATAAGCTCTACCGTTCGAACCTGGCCAAGGGACAGACCGGCCTTTCGGTCGCCTTCGACCTGCCGACCCAGACCGGATATGACAGTGACCACCCTCTCGCCCGCGGCGAAGTGGGCAAGGTAGGCGTGCCGATTTCCCATCTCGGTGACATGCGGGCCCTGTTTGAGGGCATTCCGCTGGCTGAGATGAACACCTCAATGACCATCAATGCCTGCGCGGCATGGTTGCTCTCTCTGTATATCGCGGTGGCCGACGAGCAGGGCGCGGACCGCGCCAAGCTGAAAGGCACCACACAGAACGATATCATCAAGGAATATCTCTCACGCGGCACCTATGTGTTCCCGCCAGCCCCCTCCATGCGGCTGACGAAGGACACCATTCTTTTCACCACGCAGAATCTGCCGAAGTGGAACCCCATGAATGTGTGTTCCTACCATCTGCAGGAAGCCGGGGCGACGCCGGTGCAGGAACTGGCCTTCGCGCTGGCGGACGCCATCGCCGTGCTGGACACGGTGAAGAATTCCGGCGAGGCGGAAGGCCCCATCTTCGGCGAAGTGGTGGGCCGCATCTCCTTCTTCGTGAATGCGGGCATGCGCTTCATCACCGAGATGTGCAAGATGCGCGCCTTCGTGGATCTGTGGGATGAAATCTGCATCAACCGCTATGGCGTGACGGACCCGAAGCAGAAGCTGTTTCGCTATGGCGTACAGGTGAACTCTCTGGGCCTGACCGAGCAGCAGCCGGAAAACAACGTCTACCGCATCCTTCTTGAGGCGCTGGCGGTGACCCTTTCCAAGAAGGCCCGCGCTCGCGCTGTGCAGTTGCCGGCGTGGAACGAGGCGCTGGGCCTGCCGCGCTCGTTTGATCAGCAATGGTCACTGCGCATGCAGCAGGTGCTGGCCTATGAAACCGACCTGCTGGAATATGGCGACATCTTCGATGGGTCCACTGAGATCGCCAAGAAGGTGGAAGAGCTGAAGGAAGAGGCCCGCGCGGAACTCGCCCGCATCGAGGCCATGGGTGGCGCGGTTGCGGCCATCGAGAATTCCTATCTCAAGCAGGCGCTGGTGGAATCCAACACCCGCCGTCTGGAAGCCATTGAACGTGGCGATCAGGTGGTGGTGGGCGTGAACCGCTGGACCGAGACCGAGCCCTCCCCACTCACCACGGGCGAAGGGGCCATTCTCACCGTGCCGGAAGGTGTGGAGGCCGAGCAGATCGCCCGCCTTCAGGCCTGGCGCGAGGCCCGTGACGCCAAGGTGGCTGAAAAGGCGCTGGCTGAGCTGAAGAGCGCGGCGCAGGAAGGCCGCAACATCATGGAGCCCTCCATCGCCTGCGCCAAGGCCGGCATCACCACCGGTGAATGGGGCACGTGCCTGCGCGATGTATTCGGCGAATATCGCGCCCCCACCGGTGTCGGCCGCGCCGCGCGCATTGATACTCAGGGGCTGGAAGAGGTCCGCAAGGATGTCGATGCCGTCTCCGATCGCCTCGGCCGCCGCATTAAATTCCTTGTCGGCAAGCCCGGGCTGGATGGCCATTCCAATGGTGCGGAACAGATTGCCGTGCGCGCCCGCGATTGCGGCATGGAGGTGGTGTATGAAGGCATCCGCCTTACACCAGCCGAAATCGTGAATGCCGCTCTGGAAGAGAGTGTACATGTGGTGGGGCTCTCCATCCTCTCCGGCTCGCATGTGCCGCTGGTGCGCGATGTGATGGAGCGGATGCACGCCGAAGGGCTGGATGATGTGCCGGTTGTTGTCGGTGGCATCATTCCGCCGGAAGATGAGGCCCAGCTTCTCAGCTTTGGCGTGGCGGCGGTCTATACGCCGAAAAATTTTGAGCTGAACCGCATCATGGCGGATGTCGTCTCCATCGTGGATGAACGCACCAGCAAGGCCGCCTGATACCAAACATCTGGCGCACCCCAGTAGGACATTACAGTTTCCTGCTGGCCGCACTTCCGAAATGGCCGCTTCGCGCGGCCATTTCCTTTTGTGAATGAAGGTTGATCGCGCCTGCCTGGACTTTAATGCCCAACGCCCATGATGAGCCGACATTCTGGAAAACTGAGAGAGGATGAGACTTGCATATATTTGCTAAGCAGGCATCATCACTCTAACCCGTACCACTGCACCATTCAGGGTGCTGAACAACCTTATTTCCGCCCGGCCAGCAATCTTCCCTGGAAGGTGACGCAGCTTCGGCTGCGCCTTGATTCGCATTCCGTCTGCGTCCGGCACGTCGCAGATGCGTGCAACGGGGCCAGCCAAGGCGGCTAGAGGAGAAACCATGTCCGCCTCCCCGGCGCCCCGCTCCCTGCGGGGGCTTTTTGATGCGCCCTATCTGCTGCTCTCTCTCACAGCCCTGCTGTGGGCCGGCAATCTGGTTCTGGGCCGCTATGTCGCTGGCCATGTGCCGCCCGTGACACTTGCCCTGCTACGCTGGGTTGGAGCGACAGCCATCATCCTGCCCTTCGCATGGCCGCAATTGAAGCGCGATCTGCCGCTGATCCGCCGCTCCTTCTGGCTGCTGGTTCTGCTGGCCGCCACCGGGATCGCCTGCTTCAACGCCATGAGCTATCATGCCCTGCAATATACGCAGGCGGTGAATGCACTGCTCCTCCAGTCCATGGCCCCCCTGCTGGTGGGATTGTGGAGTTTCTTCCTGTTCCGGGACAGGCTATCACTGGGGCAGATTGCCGGCATCTGCACCTCTCTTTGTGGCGTGGTCCTCATCATCAGCCGGGGAGATCTGGATACGCTGCTCCATCTCACGCCCAATATCGGCGATATGTGGATGGTGATCGCGCTGCTGATCTATGCCTTCTACACGGCCATATTGCGCAATCGCCCGCCCATGGGCGCGCTATCCTTTCTCGCCGTTATCATGGCTCTGGGCGCCATTTTTCTGGTGCCCTTTTCTGCACGGGAACTGGCGGCGGGGCAAAGCCTGCACTTCGACACCACCACGCTGATCACGCTTGGCTATGTCATGGTTGGGCCATCCCTGATTGCCTATCTGTTTTTCAACCGGGCGGTGGAGCTGGTAGGCGCCAACCGGGCGGCCCCCTTCCTGCATCTCATGCCGGTGTTCGGCACCGCGCTGGCCATCGTGTTTCTGGGCGAGGCTCTAGCGTGGTTCCATCTCATGGGTTACGCGCTGGTGATCTGCGGCATTTTCCTCGCCACACGCGCCGGGCACAAACCCGAACGACTCCAGCCGCCGACCTGATCCGGGCAAAAGGCCCGGCTTTATCAGCCCAAAAGAAAACCCGCATATCCGGAACGCCGAATATGCGGGTTTTCTTTTTGTGTGCAGCTGGCTTGATAGAGGTGGCAGGCCCTGGCCAACCACCTTGCAAACAGGCAGGCTCAGAACTGAACCAGCTTGGCCTGCTTCACATGCGGCAGGGCCTGGATCTTGGCCAGCATGTCATCCGGCACCTTGCCATCGACAGACACCAGAGCGATGGCTTCGCCACCTTCCGCATGGCGACCCAGAGCAAAGGTGGCGATGTTGATGCCAGCCTGACCCAGCAGACCGGCAAACGCACCGATAAAGCCCGGCTTGTCCTCATTGGTCACATAGATCATGAAGGGCGCGAATTCCGCGTCCATCTTGATGCCCTTGATATTGACCATACGCGGCTGGCCATCGGCGAACACCGTGCCGGTGACAGAGCGCTCATACTTGTCCGTCACTACCGTAATGGTGATGAGGCTTTCATAATCGCCGGAGGTGGCGCGGGTGGTTTCCTCCACCGTAATGCCACGCTCCTTGGCGACGGACGGGGCCGAAACCACATTCACATCTTGCAGCGCCGGGCGCAGCAGGCCGGCGACGGCCGCAGAAGTCAGAGCCTTCACCTTCAGTTCAGCGACCGGGCCCTCATAGGTGATGCGAACGGTCTTGATGTCGGTATCGGTGAGCTGGCCGGCGAAGGAACCCAGCTTCTCCGCCAGTTCCACGAAGGGCGTCAGCTTCGGCGCTTCCTCAGCGGTGATGGAGGGGAAATTGATGGCATTGGTAATGGCGCCATCCAGCAGATAATCGCTCATCTGCTCGGCAACCTGCAGGGCCACATTTTCCTGCGCCTCGGTGGTGGCAGCGCCCAGATGCGGAGTGCAGACCACATTGGGATGGCCGAACAGCGGATTGGTTTCAGCTGGCTCAACGGTGAACACATCGAATGCCGCACCCGCCACATGCTTGGAATCAAGCGCTGCGCGCAGGGCCACCTCATCCACCAGACCGCCACGGGCACAGTTGATGATGCGCACGCCCTTCTTGGTCTTCGCGAGGTTCTCGGCCGAAAGGATATTCTTGGTCTTCTCGGTCAGCGGGGTATGCAGGGTGATGAAATCGGCGCGGGCGAGCAGGTCTTCCAGCTCCACCTTTTCAACACCCAGATCCACCGCACGCTCAGGCGAAAGGAAGGGATCGAACGCAATCACCTTCATGCGCAGGCCCACGGCGCGGTCCGCCACGATGGAGCCGATATTGCCGCAACCGATGATGCCGAGGGTCTTGCCCGTCAGCTCCACACCCATGAAGCGGTTCTTCTCCCACTTGCCGGCCTGGGTGGAGGCGTCCGCAGCGGGGATTTCACGGGCCAGGGCGAACATCATCGCAATGGCGTGCTCGGCCGTGGTGATGGAGTTGCCGAACGGCGTGTTCATCACGATCACGCCCTTGGCCGTGGCGGCCGGCAGATCCACATTGTCCACGCCGATACCGGCGCGACCCACCACCTTCAGACGGGCAGCGTTTTCGAGGATCTTCGGGGTGACCTTGGTGGCCGAACGAATGGCTAGACCATCATAATTGCCGATGATCTCGGCCAGCTTGTCCTTGTCCTTGCCGAGGTCCGGCTGGAAATCGACATCAATGCCGCGATCCTTGAAGATCTGCACGGCAGCGGGGGACAGCTTGTCGGAAATAAGAACGCGAGGTGCCATGGTGGGCTCCATCAGATATGAGGATCGCAACCGGCATGCCACACGGCATGGGCCGGTGTGAAAGCCAGCCCGCATACGGGCCGGCCGCGAATTGAAAGAGAAAGGTCAAGCCGTCAGGCGCTTGTATGCGCGGAGGATGACCACAAGGCGACAGTGCCGTGAAACAAGGGCGTGTCAAAAGTCACGCCCCACTCACGAGACCTTGCATCAGGCTTTGAGGGCAGCCTTGGCTTCGTTGAAGGCCCAGTCCAGCCACTGGGTCAGCGCTTCCACGTCGGAACGCTCGACCGTCGCGCCACACCAGATGCGCAGGCCGGGAGGGGCATCGCGGTAGGCACCGATATCATAGGCCACGCCGCCCTTTTCGAGACCAGCCGGGATCGCCTTGGCGAAAGCGGCCTGCGCCTCTTCGGAAAGTGCGGTGACTTCCGGGTCCACCACCTTCAGGCACACCGAGCTGTTGGAGCGGGTGACGGGATCATTCGCCAGGAAATCCACCCAATCCGTGCGCGCCACCCACTGGGCGATGGCCTCGAAATTGCGGTTGGAACGTTCCTGAAGCGCCTTCAGGCCACCAATCTCCTTCGCCCACTTCAGCGCATCGAGATAATCCTCAACGCAGAGCATGGACGGGGTGTTGATGGTTTCACCCTTGAAGATGCCTTCATTGATCTTGCCGTTCTTGGTGAGACGAAAGATCTTCGGCAGCGGCCATGCGGGCTTGTAGGTTTCAAGCCGCTCCACAGCGCGGGGCGAAAGAATGAGAATGCCGTGCGCACCTTCACCGCCCAGCACCTTCTGCCAGGAGAAGGTGACGACATCGAGCTTGGAGAAGTCCACCGGCTGGGCAAAGGCCGCAGAGGTGGCGTCGCAAATGGTCAGGCCTTCACGATCGGCCGGGATCCAGTTGGCATCCGGCACCATCACGCCGGAGGTAGTGCCATTCCAAGTGAAGACCACATCATGCGTGAAATCGACCTGGGCCAGATCCGGCAGGTCGCCATAAGCGGCCTTCAGCACACGGGCATCGGCCAACTTGAGCTGCTTGACGACATCGGTGACCCAACCTTCGCCGAAGCTCTCCCAAGCCAGCATGTCCACCGGGCGCGCACCGAGCAGCGACCACAGGGCCATTTCCACCGCACCGGTATCAGACGCCGGCACGATGCCGATGCGATAATCGGCAGGCACTTCCAGAACTTCGCGGGTGAGATCAATCGCCTCTTTCAGCTTCGCCTTGCCAACCTTGGCACGGTGAGAGCGACCGAGAGGCGCATCGGCAAGCGCTTCGAGCGTCCAGCCGGGACGCTTGGCGCAGGGGCCCGAAGAAAAATTGGGATTCTCCGGACGGATTGCCGGGGCAGTATTCGCAGTCATGTGACCATCCTTGCAGATGAGCGCCTCCCGTTGGGGGGAGGTGTCCCGCCGCTGCAGATACGCTTCGGCAGGGCCTGCGTCAAGCATCGCCTTGCGCATGGCGGCTCATAATGTGCCGCGCATGAAGGCGAGTGCCAATGAAAACGGCAAGGAACAGGCCCGTCATCAACAAAACGATGGTCGGCGCGGGGGCACTGTCGATGAAGAAAGAGGCATAAACGCCCAGAACCGCACTGCCCACCCCCACCAGAACCGCCACCAGCAGCATGGTGCCAAAGCGCCGCGTGAGCAGGAAGGCGATCGCGCCCGGCGCAATGAGCAAAGCGACGGCAAGGATGATTCCAACCGCCTTCAACGCCCCCACAATGGTGAGCGAGAGCAGCACCAGAAAGCCATAATGCAGCAGACGGACCGGCAGCCCCACCACGCGCGCCTGCGCCGGATCAAAGGCGAAAAGCAGGAGATCTCGCCACTTCACGACGATTACTCCCGTGACCAGCACGGTGATCAGGGCGCTTTCGGCAATATCATCCAGCCCCACGCCCAGCACATCACCGAACAGGATGTGATCCAGATGCACATCGGACTGGATGGCCGTGTAGAGCACGATGCCGAGACCGAACATGCCAGAGAACACCACACCCATCACCGTGTCTTCCTTCACACGGCTGTTGGCCTGCAGATAACCCGTGCCCAGTGCACACACCATGCCGGCGCAGAATGCCCCCAGCGCCAGCGGCAGGCCCGCCATATAGGCCAGCACCACCCCCGGCAGCACGGCATGGGAGACAGCATCGCCCATCAGCGACCAGCCCCGCAGCACCAGAAAACAGGACAGCAGCGCCATGGGCAGTGCCATCAGCGCCGAGATGACCAGCGCATAGATGATGAAATCAAACTCGAAGGGCAGCAGCAGCGTATCCAGAAGGCCGCTCATGAGCCTGCCTCCCCTGATGTTTCGGCATGTGCGGCGTCTGCAAGGGTGGGGGCAGAAAGGGCGGCGGCGGCGCGGCGGCGGGCCGCCAGCACCCCGTGAGTTGGCGCGAAGATGAAGGCAGCCAGAAAGATCAGCGTCTGCAGCACCACGATGATGCCGCCCGTCGCGCCATCCAGAAAGAAGGAGGCATAGGCCCCCACAAAGCTGGTACCCGCTCCCAGCAGCACGGAAAGCGCGATCAGACGCGGGAAGCGGTCTGTCAGCAGATAGGCTGTCGCGCCCGGCGTCACCACCATGGCGATGACGAGGAAGGCCCCCACCGTCTGCATGGCCGCCACGGTACAGGCCGCCAGAATACCGAAGAAGATGACCTTCATCAGTCGCGGACGCAGCCCCACGCTGCGGGCATGGGTTTCATCGAAGAAGATGACGACGAGATCTTTCCAGATCACCAGCAAGATGGCGAGTGAAACAAAACCGATCAGGGCCAGTTGCAAGGTATCTTCCGGTGAAATAGCCAGAATATTGCCAAGCACGATAGTTTTCACATCCACCGCCATGGGTGACAGCGAGATCATGAACAGGCCTAGGCCGAAAAAGGAGGTGAAGATCAGCCCGATCACCGCATCTTCCTTCAGCCGCGTGCGCTCCTGCAGAAACAGAATGGCCGCCGCCGCCAGCGCCCCGGAAAAGAACGCCCCGATGGAAAAGGGCAAGCCCAGCATGAAGGCCCCGGCCACACCGGGCACGATGGAATGGGAGAGCGCATCACCAATGAGCGACCAGCCCTTGAGCATGAGAAAGGCGGACAGAAAGGCGCACACCGCCCCCACCAGCGCGCTCACCCACATGGCGTTGGTCATGTAGCCATAGGCGAAGGGCTCCAGCAGCACGCTCACGCCTCATCCTCCGGACGGGTGCTTGCGGTGGGCTTGTCCTGCACTAGCACGAGGGGGCGCTCATCATCCGTCAGCACACCCACCATGCCGGGCCGCGAGCCGTGGCTCTCATCCAGCACGAAATGGCGCAGCACCCCACCAAAAGCCTTTTCAAGATTGGCCTGCGTGAAGACATCCTGCGTCGGCCCATAGGCCAGCACAGTATTCTTCACCAGAATGGTGCGATCGCAGAATTCCGGCACGCTGCCCAGATTGTGGGTGGAAACCAGCATGACCCGCCCTTCATTCCGCAGGGCTTTCAGCAAGACGATGATGGCGTCTTCCGTCTTCACATCCACACCGGTGAAGGGTTCGTCCAGCAAAATGACATGGGCATCCTGCGCCAGTGCGCGGGCCAGAAACACCCGCTTTTTCTGCCCGCCGGAAAGCTCACCAATCTGGCGCTTGCGGAAATCCAGCATATTCACGCGGGCAAGGGCGGCATCCACCATGGCCCTGTCCTGTGTACGGGGGATACGCAGCATATTCATATGGCCATAGCGGCCCATCATCACCACATCTTCCACCAGCACGGGGAAGGTCCAGTCCACTTCCTCGGACTGCGGCACATAGGCCACCAGATTACGCCGCAGCGCCTGCCGCACGCTGAGGCCCAGAACCGAGATCTGTCCGCGTGCGGCCTGCTGGAAGCCCATAATGGCCTTGAACAAGGTGGACTTACCCGCGCCATTCACCCCCACCAGTGCGGCGATGCAGCCGGCGGGAATCTCAAAGCTGGCATCATGCAGCGCCGTATGCCCATTGCGATAGGTAACGGTGAGATGCTGCACGCTGATTCCGGGCCCGGGTTGCGCTGCTTCATCAGCCGGTGTGCCTTTTACACCCCCCTCTCGGGCGACCATTTGGACATCCCCCTCCCCGCTCACACTCTGCGCACTCATCGCGCCTCCGTCTGTTTCGGGGCCAGCCCGTTGGCGATGGTTTCGCCGGTCACCCGCATCAGGTCGATATAGGTGGGCACGGGTCCATCCTCAGTGCTGAGGGAATCCACATACAGCACGCCGCCATAACGCGCGCCGGTTTCCCTCGCGACCTGCTTTGCGGGTTTATCGGAGATGGTGCTCTCCGAAAAAATGACGGGCACATGATGGGCTTTCATCTCATCAATCACCCGGCGCACCTGCTGGGGCGAGCCCTGCTGATCAGCATTGATCGGCCACAGAAACAGTTCCTTCAGCCCATAATCGCGCGCCAGATAGCTGAAAGCCCCTTCGCTCGTCACCAGCCAGCGCCGGTCGTCCGGCAAGGCTTCCAGCTCAGCGCGCACGGGGGCCAGAGCAGTGGTGATCTTCGCCTTGTAGGCTTCGGCATTGACCCTGTAGATCTCGGCATTCTGAGGATCATATTTTACAAAGGCATCGCGAATATTGTCCACATAGATCAGCGCGGCCTCGGGCGACATCCAGGCATGGGGGTTGGGCTTGCCCTCATAGGGGCCGGAGCCAATGCTCATGGGCACGACACCCTTGCTCACCACAACGCTGGGCACCCCCTTGAGGCGCTTGAAAAACTTCTCGAACCAGAGTTCCAGATTCAGGCCATTCCACAGCACGAGCTGGGCATCACGCGCCTTGATCAGATCTCCGGGTGTGGGCTGGTAATTATGGATTTCCGCACCGGGCCGGGTGATCGATTCCACAATGGCGGCATCCCCCGCCACATTGCGCGCCATGTCGGCAATAACGGTGAAGGTGGTGACGGCCTTGAACTTTTCCCCCTCGCCTTCTGCGGCAGAGGCAGCCGTGACCATTGTTAGACCAGCCAGTAAGGCGGCCGAGATGAGATTCCGGGCGAGCCGCGCAAGACTGGAAAGACACTTACAGCGCGCAGCCACCAGCTTTTCCTTGATCCTTGAAACCGCGCTGTCTGGCTTTTCACCCAGCATCTGCCTCTCCCTTGATTCGATGTACAGGAGAATAATCCCTTATTTTGCTTTTGCAAATTAATTGCAATAAAAGATCTGAGCGAAAGCAAACCCATAACACATCGATATCACGCGGCCCCCATATTGCCCTCAAGCCTGTGCGCGACCTGCAGATCTTCCGGTTCGCGCTGTGAGGGTTCTTCCTGGCGTTCCTGCAATGGCGCGCTGTTTTTCACCTCTTCCGGGCAAGGCTGGGGCGCATTGTTCCTGCGCTGAACTGCAGGTACAGGCAATCCGCCATCCGGCACGGGGCCGTTCTGTGAACCCGGTTGTGCCAGAACGCTACCGGCCATTGCATGGCTCAGCATGCCGCGGGCCACTTCTCGTTCCCCCATGATGATGAAATTCGCACCGCTCTCACGCAGATAATCCACCTCACTATCGGTATGCGCCCGGGCGATGATCTCGATATTCCGGTTCAGCGCCCGGGCTTTGCGAATGATCCCGCCAGCATCGAAATTGTGCGGAATGGCAATGATAATGCGCTCCGCCCCGGCCACATTCGCCGCCTCGATTGTTTCTGGCAACGCGGCGTTGGCGTCCAGCACCTCCAGCCCGCAAGCACGGGCCTCGGCCACCCTGTCCTCCTGATCCTCGATCACCAGCACAGGTGCGCCGGCGGCCTTCAGCCCCTCACCCACCAGAATGCCAACCCGTCCATAGCCCACCAATATGGTGTGATGGCTCTTCATGGTCGGCACCAGCACTGTCTCCGGCGTGGGATCATCGGCCACCGGGTCTGCCAGCTTCGCCCGGAACCGGTCCAGCGCCAGAAACAGAAAGGGGTTGATCATGATGCTGAAGATGGCGGTGGCCAGAATAAGATCCTGCGCCTCTTCCGGAAACAGCCCCAAGCTGAGCCCCAGCGCCATAAGAATGAAGGAAAATTCACCAATCTGCGCCAGCGAGACGGAAATGGTCAGAGCGGTGAGCAGGCCGTAACCGAACAGGCGCACCAAAACCAGCGCGGCAAGCGATTTGCCCACCAGCACAATTGCCACCGTGGCCAGAAGCGCCAGCGGGTTGTTCAGCAGGTTTGCCGGATCCACCATCATGCCAACCGACACGAAAAACAGCACGGCGAAGGCATCTCGCAGGGGCAGGCTCTCCTCGGCTGCACGGTGGGAGAGAGGAGATTCACTCAGCACCATGCCGGCAAAAAAGGCGCCCAACGCGAAGGACACGCCGAACAGCGCCGCCGCGCCATAGGCGACCCCCAGTGCAATGGCCAACACCGCAAGGCGGAACAGCTCACGCGAACCCAGCAGCGCCACCCAGTTCATGACCCACGGAATAAGCCGTCGACCAACCACCAGCATCACCAGCACAAAGCCCAGCACCTTGGCCAGGGTCACACCCAGCGTGGTCCACACATCCATGGGCCCGAACCAAGCGGAAGCTGCGCTTGTCGGCAGGCTCGTGCCACCCAGAGCGGAGGCGAAGGCTGGCAGCAACACCAGCGCCAGCACCATGGCCAGATCTTCCACGATGAGCCAACCTACCGCGATGCGCCCCTGTTCGCTCTCGATCAGCCGGCGCTCCTGCATGGCGCGCAGCAATACCACCGTGCTGGCCGTGGAAAGGGAAAGGCCAAAAACCAGCCCCGAGCCAACGCTCCAGCCCATGAAATAGGCAAGCCCCATGCCCAGCAGTGTCGCGACAGAGATTTGCAGCACCGCGCCCGGCACCGCAATCGCCTTCACTGACAGCAGATCCTTCAGGGAGAAATGCAGCCCCACCCCGAACATGAGCAGGATGACGCCCAGTTCCGCCAGTTCCCCCGCCAGATGCTGATCAGCCACGAAACCCGGCGTAAATGGCCCCGCCATGACGCCCGCCAGCAGATAACCGACAAGCGGAGACAACCGCAGTCTTTGCGCAATGGCACCGAACACGAAAGCCAGCACGAAAGCGCCGACAAGTGTCGCGATGAGCGGCGTGTCGTGAAGCACTCTCGAAACTCCTTCAGGAATGCAGCCGCACCAGATAAAGAACGACTTTTCTCAAACCGTTATGGCCAGCCATGCGGCAGATTGAGGCCCCGCACCCGGCTGCAACCATGTCTTCACCCACCATCAGACAGGCGAGTCATTACAAGACTAAGGCAAAGACGATGCCATGCCAGCCTGACCACAGAAAAACACCCAAAAAGACAAAAGCGCCCCTGAAGGGCGCTTTTGACACTCAGGCACACGAGCCCTGCGACAGGCTCAAACAGGCAAAGGCACAGCGGCGCCAGACCTCACAGCCACGGACGCTCGACAGACTTGGCCGCTTCATAGCTGTCGATGGAGGCCACCTTCTGCAGGGTCAACCCGATATCATCCAGCCCTTCCAGCAGACAGCGCTTGCGGAACGGGTCGATCTCGAAATGGATCTTGCCGCCATCCGGCCCGCGGATTTCCTGCGACGGCAGATCCACCGTCAACGTGGCATTTGCGCCGCGTTCGGCATCTTCAAACAGCTTGTCCAGCTCTTCCTGCGACACGATGATCGGCAAAATGCCGTTCTTGAAGCAGTTATTGTAGAAGATGTCGGCGAAGGAGGTGGAGATCACGCAGCGAATGCCGAAATCCAGCAGCGCCCAAGGGGCATGCTCACGCGAAGACCCGCAACCGAAATTGTCGCCAGCCACCAGCACCTTCGCATTGCGATAGGCCGGCTGGTTCAACACGAAATCCGGGTTCTCGGAGCCGTCTTCATTATAACGCATCTCGGAGAACAGGCCCTTGCCGAGGCCCGTGCGCTTGATGGTCTTCAGATACTGCTTGGGGATGATCATGTCGGTATCGACATTAACCAGCTTCAGGGGAGCGGCAACCCCTTCGAGAACCGAGAACTTGTCCATTACAGAACTCTCAAGCCTTCCTGCTGCGGAGAAGGCGCACACATCAAGAGCAGCGCTGCGCAGCATATCGCCGCTGCGGCGCCGCCTAGGATGGACGCCCGGATGGCAATTTCTTAACAGGCTCAAAGCAAATTGCCCAGCACCCGAGCCAAACTGATTGGTTTCATTCCAGACAGATCCGGGCAGAAACTCAATCCTGCACCTTCACGACAGGCTGACGCCCAATGAGGCGAGCCAATTGGCGCACGCGGGTGCGCACCCTCTCATTCACCAGAGGCGCCAGATCCTTCGGCAGGCGCAACACCAGTTTTTCGCCCTCCACCAGCAACGGCGCGCGCGGCAAAATACCCGGCATGGCAGCTGAAAGCACATAGGCCACCCGCATGGCCCCACCCAGAATACGCGCCCGATCCAGCATGCCGGTGGAGATCAGCTCCAGAATGCGGCTGCTCTGATCTTCGGCATTCAGCCCCTCATAGCGGAAATAGACTGCCAGCGCGAGGAAGGCCCGCTCGGCATGGTCCACCCCCACAAAGGCGGCGCGGGAGATCATGTTGAGGCTCTGCTCGCCGCGATAATCGGGATGAGAGCGCCAGCCGACATCAGACAGCAAACACGCCGCCCGACGCAGTCGGGAGCCGGCTGTAGATTCCTCAAGCGCCGGAGATGAACCGAAAAAGGCATCCGTCCACGCCACCAGTTCCGCCCCATGACGGGGGGAGCGGGAGCGCAACTGGTTGGCTTCCACCGCCGCCAGAAGCAGCGGATCTTCTTCCTGCTGCTGTTCCTCCAGCAGGGAATAGAGCAACCCCTCGCGCACACCGAGAGCCGAAATCACCACCTGCGCGGCCTTGCCTTGCCGCACCACCTGCTCCAGCACCAGAGCTCCATAGGCCAGAAGCTGACGCCGCGCCGACGACACGGCATCAATATGCGCCAGCGTTTCCGGCTCGGACCGGTGGACCACACGGGCAAATTCCAGCGCCTCACGCGCCGTGATGGTGTAGGCGTGCATCACGTGCAGTGGATAACCCTTCTGGAACATGTGCAGCCGCGCCAGCGCCCGCCATGTGCCACCCACCGCATAGAAGGTGCGCCCGTTCAGACCGTCCAGCACGCCGGCGTCGGACATCTGGTCCTTGATGATCTTCTCGGCCTTGCGCGGGGAACGGGAGGAGCGATCCTGCAGAGCCAGACCGCCCAGCGGCAGGGTGATACCCGTGCCGAGCCTGCGGCCCTTCACATCTACCAGTTCCAGAGAGCTGCCGCCCAGATCCCCAACCACACCATCCGGTTCATGCACACCGGAAAGAATGCCATTGGCCGCCAGTTCCGCCTCGCGCTTGCCAGACAGAATCTCGACTTTGGTGCCACAAATGGCTTCACATTCGGCAATGAATGCCGGTCCATTTTCCGCATCGCGCGCAGCTGCAGTCGCCAATGCGTGGATGGAACCCACCTGCATAGCCTCGCACAGCGCACGAAAACGGCGCAGAGCCGAAAAGGCCCGCTCGACGGCATCGTCTTGAAGGCGCCCGGTGGAAACCACCTCGCGCCCCAGACCGCACAGGGACTTTTCATTGAACAGGGGCGTCAGCACCCGTTCAAGGCCCTCATACACCACGAGACGGACCGAATTGGACCCGATATCGATAACAGCCACGGGGGCTCCGGCCCCCAAACGGGCCGGAGCCTTTCGCAGATTGTCCCCCGCCTCAGCGCCGGACAAGAAGGCTGCGCGGCGAAGAATCTTTGAGAGACTTTCCACGTCCAGACAAGCTCGGATTGGTCATGAAATACTGATGGGCGTTGAAGGGCTCTTCGCCCAGCGCCGGGACTATGCGTTCTGATGAACCATCAGGCAACACGTTCCAGCTCTGCTGATTGTCGATCAGGTTGGCCACCATGATCTGATCCAGCACCTGCTCATGCACCGTGGGGTTGGTGATGGGGCAGAGGGTTTCCACGCGCCTGTCCAGATTGCGCTGCATCAGGTCTGCGGAAGAAATATAGACCACAGCCTCCGCACTCGGCAGGCCATGGCCAGCGCCGAAGCAGTAGATGCGGGAATGTTCGAGGAACCGACCAACAATGGATTTGACCCGGATATTCTCCGAAAGGCCGGGAATACCGGGGCGCAGGCAGCAGATGCCGCGAATCACGCAATCCACCTGTACACCGGCCTGGCTGGCCTCATATAGCGCATCGATGATCTCGGGATGGACCAGCGAGTTGCACTTCAGCCAGATGGCCGCAGGCCGCCCGGCACGGGCATGCTCGATTTCCTCATGGATATTCTGCAGCAGGCGCGGCTTGAGGGTGGTGGGGGAAACCGCCATCTCCTCCAGCTCACCGGGCTCGGCATAGCCGGTGATGAAATTGAAGATGCGCGCCACATCCTGCGCCACCACCGGATCTGCCGTGAAATAGCTGAGATCGGTATAGATACGCGCGGTGATGGGGTGATAATTGCCGGTGCCCACATGTACATAACTGGCCAGCGCATTGCCCTCGCGCCGCACCACCAGAGACAGCTTGGCGTGGGTCTTCAGCTCGATGAAGCCGAACACCACCTGCACGCCCGCCCGCTCCAGATCACGCGCCCAGCGGATATTCGCCTCTTCATCAAAGCGCGCCTTCAACTCCACCAGCGCGGTAACAGACTTGCCCGCCTCCGCCGCCTCGGCCAGCGCCTTCACGATGGGGCTGTCGGAGGAGGTTCGGTAGAGGGTTTGCTTGATGGCGACAACATTGGGGTCGCGGGCGGCCTGGCGAAGGAACTGAACGACCACATCAAAGGATTCATAAGGGTGGTGAACAAGAATGTCCTTCTCGCGAATTGCGAGAAAGCAGTCTCCGCCATGATCTCGGATGCGCTCGGGAAATCGGGCATTGTAGGCCTGAAATTTCAGGTCCGGCCGATCCACCCCCACGAGCTGCGAGAATTCATTCAGCGCCAGCACGCCATTGACCACAAAGTTCTCGTCATCCTGCACGCCCAGCTCACGGGCGACGAAGGTGCGCAGCTCTTCGGGCATGGTCGCGTCCGCTTCCATGCGGATCACCTCGCCATAGCGACGCTGCTTCAGAGCGGTTTCAAACAGGCGGACGAGATCTTCCGCCTCTTCCTCGATTTCCAGATCGCTATCGCGGATCACGCGGAACACACCCTGCCCCTTCACCTCATAACCGGGGAAGAGCGAGGCGATGAATAGGCCGATCATCTGCTCCAGTGCAATAAAGCGCTGGCCGGGCTGCTCAGCCCGATCCGGCAGGCGAATGAAGCGATCGACCTTGGCGGGAATGCGGATCAGTGCATTCATGCCGCGCCCATCGCCCTCACGTACAAGCTGCAGCGCCAGCGAGAAACCCAGATTGGGAATGAAGGGGAAGGGATGGGCCGGATCAATCGCCAACGGCGTCAGTACTGGGAACACCCGGTTGAGGAAATAGGTTTCCAGCGCCTCGCGGTCATCCTCGGTGGCGTCAGCCCCCGAAACCAGAACCACGCCAGCCTCAGCCAGATCCTGGCGCAGCTCACGCCAGCGTTCCTGCTGGTCTGAAATGAGCGTGGCCGCGCTGGCCAGAATGGTGCAAAGCTGCTCGGAAGGGGTCAACCCATCCGGGCTCACCGTCTGCACGCCCTCACGCACCTGCTCTTTCAGGCCCGCCACGCGCACCATGAAAAACTCGTCCAGATTATTGGCCGAGATGGAGAGGAAGCGCAGCTGTTCCAGCAGCGGATGGTTCCGGTTGGATGCCTCTTCCAGCACCCGCCGGTTGAAATGCAGCCAGGAAATTTCCCGATTGATAAAGCGCTCCGGCGAACGCGCCAGCTCCAGAGCGGTGCGGGCCTCGTCATTCACGAAACCGGCTGCTTCTCCCGTGCCGAACTCGCGCATGGCAAGCTCGTCCCTATCCAGATCCGCCGTGCTCACATTCGCCTCGCTTCCATCGATCATGTCGCGGCAGGATGCAGTGACCCGCCACTCGCTCCAGCGGGCGCGACCATGGCCCTGTTAGATGACCGCTCTATGACGAAACGGCTCTTCTTGCAGCATAGCCCACATCTGTCTGCATGAAAGATCACAATGGCAAACATATACGCGCAAAACTTTGCCGCCATGACACTTCCGCACACAGCTTCCACTGTCATATTTCACTGTCACAAATCTGGCGGATCCGCATCGTCTTCATCCTCCTCCCCGTCATCATCATGAGCGGCGAGGGCTGGCTGTTCGCGCAGCACCTGAGCAGCAAGGGTGCGGGTGACAGGCCGGCGCGCGGCAAGGGCGGCCTGGTCCACCGCCTCCACAATGCGCCGCGCCCCGGCGACAGAGCGCTGCATGCGCAGCAGAATATAATTCACCGTGGCTTCATCCACCGCCAGTTGGCGGTCTGCGAACAGCTTCACCAGCACGGCCCCAAGCAAGGCGTCATCGGCCGGCGCAATCGTGAAGAGAGGCACGGCCCGGAGCCGCGAGGCCAGATCCGCAGTGGCCAGCGCAAAGCCGGAAGGCGGCGTGCGTGCCGTCAGCAGCACATAGGCCTGCTGCTCACGCGCCAGATTCAGCAGATGGAACAGCGCCGCCTCATCGAAATCCCCTCCAGCGAGATCTTCCAGAACCAGAGCGCCCGTTTCCAGCGCGGAAGGTACATTCTCCCGTGTCAGCTCATGGGCGGGCAGCACCAGCGCATCGGCCTTCTCGGCAAAGATACTGGCCAGATGGCTCTTGCCCGCCCCCTCCGGCCCGGCAATGCACACCACACGGGCCGGCCATTCGGGAAAGGCGTCAATCAGCGCCAGCGCCGCCATATTGGCGGGGGCCGCGAGAAAATCCTCACGCCGCATGGCGGGCGTGGATGGCAGATGTAGCGCCAGCTGGCGGGAAGACGCGCGGGCAGCAGCCATGAAAACCTCTCAGCGACCCCTCTCACCGCCCGTCCTGGTACTGCTCCGACTCGGATGGCAGCTTTGGCTGATCCGAATGGCCAGTATACAGAACCGAGGCACGGTAACGGGTAATGGCAAAACTCACCAGCACGCCAGCAATGGCCGTCAGGGGCACGGCCAGCAGCAGGCCCACGAAACCAAACAGATAGCCGAAGGCAAAAAGGGCGAACATCAGCCACACCGGATGTACGCCAATGCTGTTGCCCACCAGCTTGGGATACAGCACATAGCTTTCCAGAATCTGCCCGATCACGAAAATCCCGAAGATCAGGCTGATCATCGACCAGTCCGGGAAGAACTGCACGATCGCAACCCCTATGGCCAGCACGAAGCCGGTCAGCGTGCCCACATAGGGAATGAAGGTAATGGTGCCGGTGATCAGACCGATCAGCAGGGCAAAATTCAGCCCCGATAAGGTGAGAGTGACAGCATAGAAACTGCCCAGCAGCAGGCACACCATGGCCTGTCCGCGCACAAAGCCGGCCACTGCGCCATCCATCGCGCCGGCAAGGCCGCGCACCACCGGGCGATGCGGCAGTGGAACCAACCGATCCACGAATTTCACCATATTGTCCCAGTCACACAGGATGTAGAACATCACGACCGGGGTCACCACGATGAGCGAGAACACGGAAATCAGCGCTCGTCCACCCGTCCACACCGAGGAAAGCAGGCCCAGCAGATAGGAGACTCCCTGCGTCATCAGTTCGGAAATGGTGCGCTGCATGTCCGGCAGGCGATCTCCCACGATATGGCTCAGCCATTCGCGGTTTTCTTCCGTAATCAGCCCCTGCAGGCGCACCACATAGGATGGCAGCCTGCTCATGAACTCCAGAAGCTGGCTGGCCAGAAGCGGCAGCAGAACCAGCAGAAACAGCACCACAACCAGTAGCATGATGATGACCACCACCAGGGCGGCCAGCATGCGCCGGATGCCGATATGCTCCATCCGCACGACGACAGGATTGAGAAAATAGGCCAACACAACGCCCATGACAAAGGGCAGCAGAATACCGCTTAGCAGCCACAGCCCGAGCGCCGCGACAGCCAATGCCCCAACCCAGAAGCGCCATTCGATACGCATGGGCTGGGCTCCATTTCGTCGTGAATCAGCGACGGCCGCCCGCAGCACGGCTGGTGATGGCGGCTTTCGGCCCCGCCGCCAGGGGGGCCGGTGAGCCCGGCCCTTCAGTTCGCCATGTGGCGTATCCATTCCGCGAGATAGGCAGCGGCGGAAAGAGCCGTCAACCCCCCCACAAGAACCAGCCCGACCCCAAAGGCCCCTGGCAAGGAGAGGTCAAACCCCGAAACCGCCAGCACGAAGGCGGCGAAAGCGATCTGCACGGCTGTATTGATCTTCGAAACCAGCAGCGGCCGAATGCGCACCGGGCGGGCCATCGCCAGCGCCAACACCACCGCCCCCACAATCATTACATCGCGGGAGACCACCGCAATCGCCACCCATCGCGGGATCAGTTCCGCCACTGCCAGCGCCACATAGATGGACACCAGAAGCGCCTTGTCCGCGACCGGATCCAGATATGCGCCCAGCTCCGTCTGCATGTTGAAACGCTTGGCAATAAAGCCATCTAGCGCATCGGAGACACCGGCAGTCACAAACAGCCAGAAGGCCAGCTCCACCTCATGAGAAGCAATAGCCCACACAATGGTGGGCACCAGCATGATGCGAAACAGGGTGATGAGATTGGGCAGGTTCACCCCCGGCCCGGAGCCGGTGGACGGACGCAAATCAGCCATGAAACAGAACCCGGACCGCATGACCGGTAACAGCGGCAACGCACCCGCAGGCCTGATGCGTGCCACCGCATGTGCCCGGCATCTGCACAGCCCGCCTGTCCCGATGAAACAACAGGGGATGTCCCCATGTTCCACGCCAAATGCCACGACCGACTTCACACCCGACCACAAACTTTACGCCCGAACCCGACACACCCCGCCCCTCTCTCATCAGCTGGATACAACATGGAAATGCCCTACGACCCTGCTGGCTTCACACCGCCCCGCACCAGGGCTGCCACCAGGAGCTGCCACGCCCAAAGGCGCGGCACGGCCCCTTCCGCCTCAGCGCGGGCGACGCTTCACCACATAGGGCGCGAAGCTCTGCTGCGAGGCCATGACCTGCAACCGGTTGATATTCACATGTCGCGGACGGGTACAGCAAAAGAAGATCTGTTCGGCGATATCCACCGCAGTCATCGGTTCCATATCGCTATAGACCGCATCGGCCTTGTCCTTGTCGCCACGGAAGCGGACCACGGAAAACTCCGTCTCCACCATACCAGGCTCGATATTGGTGACCCGCACGCCGGTTCCGGCAAGATCAGCCCAAAGACCCAGCGAAAACTGCTTGGCGAAAGCCTTCGTGGCCCCATACACATGGCCGCCGGGATAAGGATAATCCCCCGCAATGGAGCCGGTGAGCAGCACATGCCCCTCGCCGCGCGCCACCATGCCGGGCAAAGTGGCCAGCACCGTATACATCAGGCCGCTGACATTGGTGGAGACCATGGCGTCCCAGTCCTCCACCTTGGCCTCATAGGCCGGGTCCAGCCCGCAGGCGAGGCCGGCATTGGCGAACACCACATTGTAATTGCGAAAAGGCTCGGGCAGATCGGCCACCAGCGCCTTCAGGGCCGCAAAATCACGCACATCCAGCGCCGCAACATGAATCTGCGCGCCGAACTCATCCTTCAGCGCCTGTAGCCGCTCTTCCCGGCGGGCGGTGACAATGACCTTCGCGCCAGCCTGTGCAAAACGCCGGGCAACTGCCGCACCAATGCCGGAAGATGCACCGGTAATCAGCACCGTGAGGGTTTGTGGATCGAGCATGGGGGCGGATGTGTCCGGCATGGCTTTTTGCGTACGGGATGATGTCATGGGCGACCTCCTGTCATTATGAAGTGAGCTGTATCAAACGACAGCCTGGTGGGCACCATATCCTCCAAGACTGGCTGATGACCATGAAACACGCATTTGATGCAGTTTCAGGCTCAACCAACCCGTGGACAGCCATTCTGCTGCCATTTTCTGCTCAAATCCTGCCGCCCCGTCAGGTATGTTTTATGGCTATGCAAGAGCTTGCAGTGCAACAGCGCTGGCGGATAATGTGAGGCGAAGCATCAGAACGGCGTGGAATGCCCCTTCCGGATGGGTCTGAAGCTCGTGATGATTCACCGCAATGCAGGGATGGCAGCGCGGCATGTGGAGAGACTTGATGCCGGTGGCTTTCCGTTCTGTATTTCTCCCCATGGCGCTTGCCGTGGCTGGTTTTGGCCTGACGGCCTGCAGTACAGAACTGGACGGCTTCGGTACCCGCTCTTCGGCGATTCAATCCAATCAGGTGCTCAGCGCTCCAACAGGTGTGGTGGAAACGGCGGCCCTGCCACCTCCACCACCGGCCTCAGCCAGCCAGACAACCACTCTGCCTGGCCGCACGTCCGGCAATGTCGCAAATGTGGATGGCAGCACGACTGAAGCCATCACCCCGCGCAGCACGGCCAGCAATGTGCCGCTCACGCCTCCCGCCGCCAATCCCGGCGCAACGGCCTATGCCTCCTCCGCCACGCGGGACCAGCTTGCAGGCGCATGGACCTTCAACTGGGATGACGGCAAGAACAGCTGCCCGCTGAAACTCTCGACCGATCGCGGCCTGAGCGGCCTTGCTGCGCAGGCGGACATCTCCTGCCCCGGAGAAATCTTCATGACCAAGGGCTGGAGCATGATGGGGCCGGATCTTGTTCTACAGAACCATCAGGGCAAGGTCACAGCCCGCCTGAGCCCGGATGGAACGAACCGCTTTGTCGGCGAGATGACGGATTCCGGGCAGAAAATCGTTCTGACGCGCTAAGCGCCCTCAACGTCGTCCTGCACACAAACCCCATGCCGTGCGCGCAACAGCGCCTTCCAGCTTGCCCTGCAGCGGACAAATCATGCGCCTGAAGGCCCTTCGGTGACGGCGCGACCTGAGCGCGACCTCAGCCGAACAGCACAGCGGCGACAATCACCCCATAAGAGAGCGCAAAGAGCAGGCTGTCCCGCACAAAGCGGCCGCGCTGAGTTGTCATGGCCATTACTCCATTTTATCCATGGCCATTATGGATTGAATGGGAAATAATTTATACAACAAAATTTTTTTGCTTATTATGGAATTGTGAATTCCGCCCAGCCCAGCCACAGGCCGTCAGCACAATGGCCAGGGCATTTTTCACAAAAAATATACGTATTAATTTTCCTATTGCGCATTTTTCTGCGTTATTTTACATTTTATCCATTCAATTCATGCCCATTAACATTCCCAGAACGTGGAATGGGGCAAAGCAGACAGTCGGAAGACACCCATGGCCTCTCCCCTGCAACGCAAGCTGAAGATCACCGGCCCCACCGTGGTGACGGCCAACCGGCTGACGGATGGTGCCGTGGTGTGGCTGATGGCGAATGGCGGCTGGAGCGAGAATCTGACCGATGCCATAGTGCGCGACACCGCTGAAGCGGTGCTGGATCTTCTGGATCTGGCCAATGGCGATGAAAGCGTTGCGGTGGGGGCCTATTCGGCCCGTGTCACACTGGATGAGGAAGGTCGCGCCCAGCCCGGCACGCTGCGTGAGCGCATCCGCCTGAAGGGCCCCACAGCCGGCCCTATCCTGGGCCAGCACACCCCACAGGATGCTGCAGCCCCGCGCTGAGCATCCCTGCAGGCTGAACACATCTTGAAGCCCTGCCCGCTGCGCCTTTGATGGCCCCGCGGCCCTGACGGCACGCTTGAGACGGCATTACCCAAGGGTTTGACCATGTATATCTATGACGAGTTCGACCGGACCTTCCTGCAGGAGCGCGTCGCCGAATTTCGCGATCAGGTTCAGCGCCGCATGGATGGCGCGCTGACAGAGGAAGAGTTCAAGCCCCTGCGGCTGATGAACGGCGTCTATCTCCAGCTTCACGCCTATATGCTGCGGGTGTGCATTCCCTATGGCACACTTTCGGCTGAGCAGTTGCGCACACTGGCCCATGTGGCCCGGCGTTATGACCGCGACTACGGCCATTTCACCACCCGGCAGAACATCCAGTTCAACTGGATCAAGCTCTCCGAACTGCCCGATGCCATGGAAGAGATGGCGAAGGTGGGCCTGCATGGTCTTCAGACCTCCGGCAACTGCATCCGTAACACCACGACCGATCCGTGGGCGGGCGCGACGCCGGAAGAGCTGGAAGACCCGCGACTGTATGCGGAAATCATCCGCCAGTGGTCCACCAACCACCCGGAATTCACCTATCTGCCGCGCAAGTTCAAGATCGCAATCACCGCCGCCAAGAAGGATCGCGCCGCCATCCGCGTGCATGATATCGGCCTGCGCCTGCATGAGCGCGATGGCCAGCGCGGCTTTGAGGTGATTGTGGGCGGCGGGCTTGGCCGCACCCCCTATGTGGGCAAGACCATTCGCGATTTCCTGCCGGCGGAGCATCTGCTCTCTTATCTGGAAGCGATCCTGCGCACCTATAATCTCAACGGCCGGCGCGACAATATCTACAAGGCCCGCATCAAGATTCTGGTGCATGAGATGGGCACCGAGGAACTTGCCCGCCGGGTGGAGGAAGAGTGGGAGCGCACCCGCGATGGTGCGCTTCATCTCGATGAGGCGCTGATTGCCGATATTCGCTCGCGGTTCCGTACGCCAGATTTCGAGACGCTGGCCGATAATCCGCACGAACTTCTGGCCGAGCAGAACCCTGAATTCCTGCGCTGGCGCGCCAATTCCATCGCGCCGCACAAGGTGTCGGGCCATGCCATTCTCACCGTGTCGCTCAAGCCCATTGGGAAGCCACCGGGTGACGCCACGGCCGAGCAGATGGAGGTGGTGGCCGATATTTCCGAGCGCTTCGGCTATGGCGAGGTGCGGGTGGCCCATGAGCAGAACCTGACCCTGCCGCATGTGCGCCAGAAGGATCTACCCACCATCTGGAAGATTCTGAAGGCTGCGGGCCTGGCCACCCCCAATGTGGGGCTGGTGACGGACATCATCGCCTGCCCGGGGCTGGATTATTGCGCGCTGGCCAATACCCGCTCCATCCCGGTGGCGCAGCGCATTTCCGAGCGCTTCGCCGATCTCGACCGCCAGAAGCAGGTGGGCCTGCTGCATCTCAATATTTCGGGCTGCATCAATGCCTGCGGCCACCACCATGTGGGGCATATCGGCATTCTGGGCGTGGACAAGAAGGATGAGGAATTCTTCCAGATCACGCTGGGTGGCAAGGGCAATTCCCACGCGCGCATCGGCACGCTGCTGGGCCCGGCCATGACGGAAAGCGAAGTGGTGGATGCCGTGGAACGCATGGTGGAAACCTACCTCACCCTGCGCACCTCACCCGAAGAAAGCTTCATCGCCACGGTGGAGCGCCTTGGTACAGAACCCTTCAAGGAGAGCGTCTATGCCCCTCGTTGAAACTGGCGTCCCCTCTCCCGCCGCCTATATCCGTGTTCCCGATGACGAGGCCCTGCCGGAAGGCGCGGTCATCGTTTCGGCAGAACGTCTTCTGGCTGAAGGTGAAAGCCTGCGCACCCGTAATGGCGACCTTGGCGTCGCCTGGCCGAATGACCGGGATGTGGCGGAACTTGCACCCTATCTCTCCCGCCTCACACTGGTGGCGCTGGACTTTCCGAAATTCCGTGATGGCCGGGCATTCAGCCAGGCCCGCCTGCTGCGCGAACGCCTTGGGTTCGAGGGGCAATTGCGCGCCTGCGGAAATGTGCTGCGCGATCAGCTCCTGATGATGGTGCGCGCCGGATTCGATGCCTTTGACATTGAGAAGGATGCAGATGCCGCAACCTTCAACGAAGCCTTGCAGACATATTCGCTGTTCTACCAGCCCACCGGAGAAGGCCGGAGCACCGTGCGTGATCTGCGCGCGGCCAGAGCCTTGCAGGAGAAACTCTCATGACTGCCAGCACAAGCGTGGCCGGAGAGGCCCCTTCCCCCCTCTCCGCAGCACAGGATAACAGCCCGCTGGATATCGCCAGCCTGAATGCCAGCCTGCGCCACGCCGCCCCCAAGGAGATCATCGCTGCGGGCCTTTTCGCCTTCCCCGGACGCATTGCCGCGGTGTCCTCCTTCGGCACGGAATCCGTGGTGCTGCTGCATGTTCTGGCGCAGGTCGACCCGACGATTCCGGTGCTGTTTCTGGATACCGGTCACCTTTTCCCCGAGACGCTGGCCTATCGGGATGACCTCACCGCGCTTCTGGGCCTGAAGGATGTGCGTACCTTCCAGCCCGACAGCGCCGACCTGACCGCGCGTGATCCGGACGTCGACCTGTGGTCCACGGACCCGGACGCCTGCTGCGATGTCCGCAAGGTGCAACCACTGGCGAGCGCCCTGCGCCCCTTCCATGCCTGGATTAATGGCCGCAAGCGCTATCAGGCCGCCACGCGCGCCGAGATTCCCTTCGTGGAGAAGGATGGCAACCGCGTGAAGTTCAACCCGCTGGCCGATATGGGGCGTGAAGATCTGCTGGCCTATATGGATGCCCATGCCTTGCCCCGGCACCCATTGGAAAAGCACGGTTTTGCCTCCATTGGCTGCATGCCCTGCACCAGCCGCGTGAAGCCAGGCGAGGACCCGCGCGCAGGGCGCTGGCGTGGCCGCGCCAAGACGGAATGCGGCATTCATTGCGGCGAAGGCATTTAGTCTTATTTCTATAGATTTTGTTGAATTAAATCTTGACCCCTGATGCGGGCAGTGTCACCATCCTCTCATGACAGGTGAGGCGCGCCATGGCGGGCCTCCTCTCACCGGAAGGTTTCACCATGCGCCAGAATGTCATGCTCCAGCCTGCCTACCCGACCAAGCTCCCTACGGCCCGGCGTGTGTCCACGCGCATTGGCGGCGCCCTGCTGGCGCTGCTGCTCTCCACCAGTGCAAGCCTGGCCGCCAGTACCACCCTTCTGAATGCCTCCTACGACCCGACCCGTGAGCTGTATTCGGATGTCAACAAGGCATTCAGCGCCGAATGGGCCAAGACCCATCCAGGTAATACGGTCACGGTGCGCCAGTCTCACGGCGGTTCCGGCAAGCAGGCGCGCTCGGTGATGGATGGCCTGCCCGCTGATGTGGTGACACTGGCGCTGGCCTATGACATTGACGCTATTGCCGATCGCGGCCTCATCAGCCCGGATTGGCAAAAGCGCCTGCCGGATAACGCGACCCCCTACACATCCACTATCGTGTTTCTTGTACGCAAGGGAAACCCGAAGAACATCCAGAACTGGGATGATCTCATTCGCCCCGGCATTCAGGTGGTAACGCCCAATCCCAAGACCTCAGGCGGCGCACGCTGGAATTATCTGGCGGCCTGGGGGCAGGCGCTGAAGGCTTCCGGCGGGGATGAAACCAAGGCCCGCGCCTTTGTCACGTCCCTCTATAAAAATACCCCCGTGCTGGATACCGGCGCGCGTGGCTCCACCGTCACCTTTGTCGAGCGCGGTATTGGTGATGTGCTGATCGCCTGGGAAAACGAAGCCTATCTGGCCGTGAATGAGCTGGGGCCGGACAAGTTCGATATCGTCACGCCGGCCGTGTCGATTCTGGCGGAACCACCGGTCTCGGTGGTGGACAAGGTGGTGGACCGCAAGGGCACCCGGGAGGTGGCGGAAGCCTATCTCAATTTCCTTTACACGCCACAGGGGCAGGAACTGGCCGCCAAACATTATTACCGCCCGCGCAATGCAGAGGTAGCCGCGCGCTACAGCGACAAATTTGCCCCCGTCAACACCTTCACCGTGGATGAGGTTTTTGGCGGCTGGCGCAAGGCCCAGAAAGATCATTTCGCTGATGGTGGCGTATTCGACCAGATCTACAGCGATTGATCCGGGACAGACACCACCATGGTTTCCGCATGACATCTGTTGAGCCGGCAGGCCTGCCCTGCCGGCTCAACACCCTGCCAATGTCTGCAGACAAGGCAGGCGAGATGGTGCATTGCATCTTTTTTCCCGTTCATCACCGCCACTTGCGGGTTCAGAAACAGCGGTTCAGAGCGCTATACTTTCCTCATGAGCACACTCGCCAATCGCCTGTTTTCGCAGCGCCGCACCGTCATGCCCGGCTTCGGCCTCACACTCGGGCTTACCCTTACATGGCTGTCGCTGATCGTGCTGCTGCCGCTCTCGGCGCTGTTCATCAAGACCAGCGAAATCAGCTTCGCGCGTTTCGTGGATATCGTCACCAGCGAGCGCACCCTGCATGCCCTGCAGATTTCATTCGGCCTGTCGCTGGTGGCGGCGCTGGTGAACATGGTGTTCGGCGCGCTCGTGGTGTGGGTGCTGGTGCGCTATGATTTCCCGCTGAAACGGGTGGTGGATGCGCTGATCGACATTCCCTTCGCCCTGCCCACGGCGGTGGCCGGCATCGCGCTGACCGCACTTTATGCCGAGAATGGATGGATTGGCAGCCTGCTGGCCCCGCTGGGCATCAAGGTGGCCTTCACGCCTCTGGGCATATTGGTGGCGCTGGTGTTCATCGGCGTGCCCTTCGTGGTGCGCACCGTGCAGCCTGTTCTGGCCGATCTCGACAAGGAGCTGGAAGACGCCGCCGCCAGCCTGGGGGCGGGTCGCTGGCAAACCATTCGCCGTGTCATCGTGCCGGCCGTGTGGCCTGCCCTGCTCACCGGCTTTGCGCTCGCCTTCGCGCGGGCGGTGGGCGAATATGGATCTGTTATCTTCATTGCCGGCAATCTGCCCGGCATTTCCGAAATCGCGCCCCTGCTCATCGTCATCCGGCTGGAGGAGTTCCGCTATGCGGATGCCACAGCCATTGCCGCGGTGATGCTGGTGGCCGCCTTCATCATGCTTTTCATCATCAACCGGCTGCAGCATTGGGCCGAAAGCCGGGGGGCGCGCTGACATGAGCCTGAAGGCCGAACACGCGCCCACCACTGAAGGGCTACCCACCGGCGTGGTGGAAGCCCGCACCTATGAAGGCGCCCCGCGCCCCGTGCGTACAGAGCCCGTCACCGTCCGGGTGCTGCTCACCCTGCTTGCGCTGGGCTTTCTTGCCCTGTTCATCGGCCTGCCGCTGATCGTGGTCTTTGTGGAGGCGCTCAAGCGGGGTTGGGATGCCTATTTTTCCGCCCTGCTGGATCCGGATGCGCTGGCGGCCATCCGCCTCACCCTGATTGTGGCGGCCATCTCAGTGGTGGCCAATCTGCTTTTCGGTCTGGTGGCGGCATGGGCGATTGCAAAGTTCGAATTTCCCGGCCGTAGCCTACTGATCACCCTGATCGATCTGCCCTTCTCGGTCTCTCCTGTGGTGGCGGGTCTGGTGTTCGTGCTGCTGTTTGGGTCTCAGGGGCTTTTCGCCGCGCAGGTGGATGCCTGGAACCTGCAGATCATCTTCGCCCTGCCGGGCATTGTGCTGGCCACCATCTTCGTGACCTTCCCTTTCGTCGCCCGCGAGCTCATACCGCTAATGCAGCAGCAGGGCACGGCGGAGGAAGAGGCCGCCATCTCGCTGGGTGCCGGCGGCTTTTCCACCTTTTTGCGCGTCACCCTGCCCAACATAAAATGGGCGCTTCTCTATGGCGTGTTGTTGTGCAATGCGCGGGCCATGGGAGAGTTCGGTGCGGTCTCGGTCGTGTCCGGCCATATTCGCGGCCTCACCAACACCATGCCGCTGCATATCGAAATTCTGTACAATGAATATCAGTTCGTCGCCTCTTTCGCGGTGGCTTCGCTTCTGGCGCTGCTCGCCCTTGTGACACTGATCGCCAAGGCCATTCTGGAACACCGCCTCGCAGAGGAAGACTCATGAGTATCGAGGTCATCGGCGTAACCAAGCGCTTCAAGAACTTCACCGCGCTCAACAATGTGAGCCTCACCATCAATAGCGGTGAGCTGATTGCGCTTCTGGGCCCTTCCGGTTCTGGCAAGACCACGCTTCTGCGCATCATTGCGGGCCTCGAATGGCCTGATAGCGGCGAAGTGCATTTCAATGGCGAGGATGCGCTCTCACGCTCCGTGCGGGAGCGCAATGTGGGTTTCGTGTTCCAGCATTATGCCCTGTTCCGCCATATGACGGTATTCGAGAATGTCGCTTTCGGCCTGCGGGTGCGCAAGGGCAAGAACAAGGTGCCGGAAGCCACCATTCAGGCCAAGGTGAAAGAACTTCTCACACTGGTGCAGATTGACTGGCTGGCGGATCGTTACCCCGCCCAGCTTTCGGGCGGTCAGCGCCAGCGTGTGGCTTTGGCCCGCGCGCTCGCCATCTCGCCGCAGGTGCTGCTGCTGGATGAGCCATTCGGCGCGCTGGACGCCAAGGTGCGCAAGGAACTGCGCCGCTGGCTGCGCCAGCTTCATGAGGAATTGCCCGTGACCTCCGTGCTCGTTACGCATGACCAGGAAGAGGCGCTGGAACTGGCAGACCGCGTGGTGGTGATGGGCCACGGCCGTATTGAGCAGGTGGGCACGCCCGGCGAGGTGTATGACAACCCGGCCACGGCCTTTGTGCATGATTTCATTGGTGAAACCATCTCCCTGCCGGGGGAAGTGCGCAATGGCGGCCTGTATCAGCAAGAGCGCGCGCTGGAGCTGGATGCGCAGGGCCTTGCTGATGGACCGGCCCATATTCTGGCCCGCCCCCATGATGTGGAACTGCGCGCGCCGGACGAAACGCCCTTCCAGGGCAAGGTTTTGGCCGTGCGCACCTTCGGCCCCACAAGGCGGGCAGATGTGGAGATTGCCGGCGAGAGTGGCAATGTGGTGATCGAGGCCGCTGTGCCGCTAGACCGCACCTTGCAGGTGGGTGAGCGGGTGGGGCTTCTGCCTCGCCGCTACAAGGTGTTTCCCGCAGCCAAGGCGTGAAACACCCCCTACGGACCAGCCTTTCTGCCATGACACGCAAATGAGCTGGCGGACTATTTTTCGCCATGGCTTCATGCTCAATGGGGTTGTATCGTAGCGTGACTCACGCATACCGATATGATGGGTTGTGCTGATATTGAAGGAGGTTCCGTTGCGCCCGCTTGTCATTGCCGCTCTCGGCGCTGTTGGCGCTGCCGCCCTTGTGAAAATGCTCGCCTCGGAAAGCCGCCGCGTCAATGAATCGCTGAAACGTCAGCGCGCGGCCGACAAGGGGGAGATCAAGACGATCCCTCTGGTGCGCGATCCGAAAACCGGTGAATACCGCCCGGGCTCGAACTGAAGGCCCCTTGGTCTCGCCTGTCAGCATCGACGTGTCGATATCTGACTGCTGATATCTGACCGCATGATTGTGCCTGCCCGAAATGGGCAGGCTTTCCGGCATGTTCTTATGAACATGTTCCCGGAACCCGGCCACAGCCTCTATTCTGCGCTGCCGTTTTAAGCCGGGTCCTTCGTGGAATTTGCCGCGATTCCCTCATTGCGGGTTTATCACGCACTCACGCCGCCGCCTGCATGGCTTCCCCCAGCCGGCTCCATTTCTGCTCAGTTCCCGGCAGACCCAGCCGCAGCATGCGCGGATCATCCGCGAAGCGGCGCACAAAAATGCCGGCCGCCCCCAGAAGATTGAAAACCTCCGCCGCGCGTGGTGACGAGAAGGTGCGGAACAGGGCCGTGCCGCCCACAGGTGCCCCCAGCAAGGGTGCCATCAGTGCATCCAGACGCCTCGCCTCTTCCATGCGGGCCCCGGCGGCATGGCTTCGCCAGGGCAGATCCGCCAGGGCCAGTTGCCCAACCGCCAGAGCCGGCCCGGAAATAGCCCATGGCCCAAGGCGGCTGCGAATGCGTTGGGCCAGTGCTGCACCTTGGCTCACGGCGAAGCCCAGCCTCACCCCAGCCAGCCCATATGTCTTGCCGAAGGAGCGCAACACTACGGCATTTTCAGGCAAATGCGGAACAAGGCTGAGTTCCGGCTCGAAATCCACGAACGCCTCATCCAGCACCAGCCAGCCCCGGTGCGCCGCTAAAACGCGCGCCAACTCCTGAAGATTTTCTGGTGTCAGCCTCCGGCCATCCGGATTATTGGGGTTCACCACAATGGCGATATCCGCCGCGACCAGTTTTTCTGTCTGGCGCACCAGCTCGACCTCATGCCCGGCATGGGTCCAGCACAGCGCATGTTCGGCATAGGTCGGCCCCAGCACGGCGACCCTGCCTGCCGGAAACAGATAGGGCAACAGGCTGATGAGCACCTGCGTGCCGGGCGCAGCCACCACATGAGCAGGATCTGATGCGCCATAGGCCTGCGCCGCGATTTCCTCCAGTGCCAGCACATCTTCGGGAGCCGGCAACTGGCGGAAAGCGGCATTTGGCAAGGGCCCTACCGGATAGGGCACGGGGTTGATGCCGGTGGACAGATCCACCCAGGGCTCAGGCGCATGGGGAAACAGCCTGCGGGCAGCCCCAATATCTCCCCCATGCCAGACCGGAGCGGTTGCTTCCCCTGTTTCCATGATGCGCCCTCTCCGGCCCCATATTCCAGACAGGGCCGCAGCCATGTCACCTGCCGCTGATTAGCAGATTTGCGCGCCTCTCTCCAAAGAGCCAGCACACAAGGGGCCGTTTTCCACTTCGGGCAAGCAACAAAAAAGGCGGCAGCTACAAAGCTGACGCCTTTTTCAAGATTCAGGGCCGGATGTCTCAGGCCTGCGGCTGGGGCTCGACAGAACCACCTGCACCATCCGCACTCGGGCGATTGCGCGAGGTGGGAATGGCGGAACCGCGCGGATTGGCGGGCTCAACCGTGCTCTCACGATTCGGAGCCTTGCCGTTCAGCAGATCCACGATCTCCTCGCCGCTCAGCGTCTCATATTCGATGAGACCCCTGGCGAGGATTTCGAGGGAATCGTGCTTCTCGGTCAGAATGCGCTTGGCTTCGACATAACCCTCTTCCACCAGACGGCGCACTTCGCTGTCGATGGTCTGAGCTGTTGCCTCAGAGACATTCTGCTGACGCCCCATGGACATGCCCAAGAACACCTCGTCCTGGTTCTCGCCATAGGCCACGGCACCCAGCTTGGGCGAGAAGCCCCAGCGCGTCACCATCATGCGGGCCAGACGGGTGGCCTGCTCGATATCGGACGCCGCACCGGAGGTGACCTTGTCATCGCCGAAGATCAGTTCCTCGGCTACACGCCCCCCCATCATGATGGCGAGGCGGGAGGTCATCTGCTCGTAGCTCATGGAGAGCTTGTCGCGCTCCGGCAACTGCATCACCATGCCGAGTGCCCGGCCACGCGGAATGATAGTGGCCTTGTGCACCGGGTCTGTGGCCGGCACATTCAGCGCCACCAAGGCATGGCCGCCTTCGTGATAGGCGGTGAGGGCCTTCTCGTCCTCGGTCATGACGAGCGAGCGACGTTCCGCCCCCATCATCACCTTGTCCTTGGCGTCCTCGAAATCGCTCATGGTCACCATGCGCTTGTTGCGCCGAGCCGCCATCAGCGCCGCCTCGTTGCACAGGTTCGCAAGGTCCGCACCGGAGAAGCCGGGCGTGCCACGGGCGATCACCTTCAGGTTCACATCCGGCGCAACAGGGATCTTGCGGGCATGCACCTTCAGGATCTGCTCACGCCCCACCACATCCGGGTTCGGCACGATGACCTGACGGTCAAAACGGCCGGGACGCAGCAGCGCCGGGTCCAGAACGTCCGGGCGGTTGGTGGCGGCGATGAGGATGATGCCCTCATTGGCCTCGAAGCCATCCATCTCCACCAGAAGCTGGTTCAGGGTCTGCTCTCGCTCATCATTGCCGCCGCCGAGGCCAGCGCCGCGGTGGCGACCCACCGCATCGATTTCGTCGATGAAGATGATGCAAGGCGCATTC
Source organism: Xanthobacter sp. (assembly GCA_050252035.1). Taxonomy (GTDB): domain Bacteria; phylum Pseudomonadota; class Alphaproteobacteria; order Rhizobiales; family Xanthobacteraceae; genus Xanthobacter. The sequence continues at coordinate 99,269 of JBFWLR010000005.1, read as the reverse complement.
TTCTTGGCCTGCTCGAACATGTCGCGCACGCGGCTTGCGCCCACGCCCACAAACATCTCCACGAAATCCGAGCCGGAAATGGTGAAGAAGGGCACATTCGCCTCACCCGCAATGGCGCGGGCCAGCAACGTCTTACCCGTGCCGGGTGGGCCGACGAGCAGCACGCCGCGCGGAATGCGGCCACCAAGACGCTGGAATTTCTGTGGATCCCGCAGGAAGTCGACGATCTCGCTCAGGTCGCTCTTGGCTTCGTCAATGCCAGCCACATCCTCGAAGGTCACGCGGCCATGCGCTTCCGTCAGCATCTTGGCGCGGCTCTTGCCAAAGCCCATGGCCTTGCCGCCGGCACCCTGCATCTGGCGGGAGAGGAAGATCCACACGCCGATCAGCACGATGAAGGGCAGCCAGGAGAGCAGCAAGCTCACGAACCACGGCATATTGTCCGAAGGCGGACGCGCGGTGATCTGCACGCCCTTGCCATACAGGCGTTCCACCAGAGACGGATCATTGGGGGCATAGGTCTGGAACTGGCGACCATCTGTAAAGGTGCCGGAGATGTTCGGTCCCTCTATCACCACGTCGCGCACGCGGCCCGTATCCACATCTGCCAGCAACTGGGAGAAGGAGATATCGTTCGCGCTGGTACGCTGCCCCGGGCTCTGGAACAGGGAGAACAGCGCCAGAAGCAGCAGAACGATGATCACCCACAGGGCGAAGTTTCGTAAATTGGCGTTCATAAAACCCTCGTGGGCGCGATCATGATCATATTGGGCCGAGCATGTCCGGCGCGAGCATGTCGGGCACGATCCTACTGGCGTTGTCACATACATGAGCGCGCCTTGCGGCACACTCAAAACTCTGGGCAGCAAACAACACTCTTCCCGTTCGTATTCCCATACGGAAGCACAACTTCCGCACGCGACTCCTCACGGTCATGCGCCTCTACCGTCTGCCACCTAATCTAGGTATCCACCCCGGCCTTGCCAAGGACATCGCATGATATGCGCGCAGAATCCGGCAGTATCGTGCCGTTACGTCGCGCAGGAGCGGGAAAAATCCACATATCGCCCCCTTTGATCTCCAAAATGGAGCCTGCAAGTGTGCGGCGGAACGACTCCAGTCGTCCATCATGGACTGACTTTGCCCCACGCGCCGCCTTTCCCTGCATGCTGCTGCGCAGCGCCGCCACAAGCGATTCCAGCTTGCCCAGTTCCACCGGCCCCTCATGCCCGGCCCTGTCGATGAGCCGGCCGAGAAGACGCAGGCCAATCTCTTCTGGCAGTGAGATGAAAGCTTCAACCGGCAGATGAAAGCCAGCCTGAATCACCCCACCCCTCTCCCGTGTGACGGATTGCAGCAGATGGGCTTGCGCATCATCCACGGTAGCCTCCAGCGCCGCATCTGCCCGCGCCATGCGCCGGGCGAACTGGCCAAGACGCCGCGCATCCAGCCCCTCTTCCGCCAGAGCCGGAGCCAGAGCGCGCAGCCGGGCGCGGGTGAAGCGGGGATTGGAATTGGCCGGGTCCTGCACAAATCCGATCTGCCCGGCCTTCAGGGTCGCCACCAGGCGGGCCTTAGGCACATTCAGAAACGGACGTAACAGCGCTACCCCCTGCCGCGTGACCACCGGGTGCATCGCCCTCAGCCCGGAAAGGCCCGATCCGCGGGAAAGACGGAACAGCACTGTTTCGGCCTGATCATCCGCCGTATGGGCAACTGCAAGCGCATCCGCACCAAGTTGATGCGCCAGATCTAGCAGCAGGCCATAACGGGCGGTGCGCGCGGCGGCCTGAATGCCCCGCGCCGGCTTTTCGCCCTGCCATGTCAGAATATGATGTTCCAGACTCAGCCCAGCGCAGAAACGGGAAACCTCCTCCGCCTCGGCACGGGAATCCACCCTCAGGCCATGATCAACCGTGGCAGCGCACAAGGCAGGACCAGTGCCGGCCTCCACAGCCTGTCGCCAGCCTGTGGCCAGCCAGGCCAGAGCCGTGGAATCCGGCCCTCCGGAAATGCCGATCAGCACTTTCTGGCAGGCCGCCAAAGGGGCCAGAAGCGCATCGCGTTCCTGAGGCACCAAAGGCGCATCTTCTCCGGCCGGCCTCTCCGATCCGGCAGATTTGCTGTTCATGACAATGGCCTATGCTTCAGGAGCAGACCCCTTCCCGAACTACTCCCGTAATGAGGGCTAGCAGCCCACACGCTTCTGCTCACGCTCCACCGCCTGCCGCACGGAAGACGGAGCGCGCGGATATTTGCGCCCGACTTCCTGAAATGTTGCGCAGGCCGTTTCCTTCTCGCCCATACCGGCCAGAGACTGGCCCAGCCGCAACAGGGCCTCAGGCGCACGGGTGGAATTGGGATATTTGGTGGAGACATCAAGGAAAGACGCCGCCGCATCGGAATAATGTTTCCGCAGGAACAGGCTTTCGCCCACCATGAAGAGGGCATCCGGCACCAGCCGGTCATCCGCATTGCCGGCGATGATCTGCCGGAATAGCGCTTCCGCCTCCTCCAGCTTTCCATCCTGAAGATTCTTGATCCCGACATCGTAAAGATCGCGGGCCGAACTGGTACCCGCGACAGCGCCTGCATCTGCAGGTACAGCGCCCACTTCCGTCTGCCCCACCGGGCTGGCCAGCCCCGCAGAGCTGCTTTCAGGCGAGCCTAGAGGATGCGGCGCTCCGGGCGCGACAGGGTGGTTGCCCTGCGGATCAAACGCATCAGAACGCCGGCCCGCACGGGCAGAAGGCGCAACCGGCACAACAGCCTCCCCTCCCACCATGTCGGAAGCAGCAGGCGTTGCGGCCTTGATGCCCAGCTTCTCCTGCACCATGCGCAACTGCGCCTCAAGCTGCGCATTGCGATGCTGCAACTCTTCCACCTGCCCGGTGAGACGGCGCAGGGCATTTTCCATCTGCTCCAACCGCACCACTAGCCCGGCAGCGTCATCCGCCTCCTGCTGCTGAGTTGCAGGCACGGAGCCCGGCGGCTTGAAGAGATTACCGAACAGACCACCATCCTGCTGGGCGGCCGCAGGTATCGCGGGAAGGCTCAATGCAACGGAAAGGGCCAGAACCGGGGCCAGTGCGCCGGCAAGAGGCAAACGAAGCTTCATCATCGTTGGCTTGATGCTCAAATCAACTGAAGGACCAGCATGGAAGGGCGGGAACACGCCGCCCACCCTCAGGGCAAGTGACGTATGGCCTGCCGAAGCCTGCCTGAAGAAAGCCAGAATAACGGAGGGAAGGCGACCAAAGTAAGGCCCTGCCGGACACCCGCTCTGGTCCGCAACCTCAGCTACGGCACCAAAATGTCACCGCGTTACGTTTTGCGACCCTCCTACAGGTCCGTCCCTGATACCTGCAAGGAATGCAAAAAGCCGATGCCTTGCGGGCACCGGCTTTTTGCATTCCATCCGGCCTGATGCAATCAAGAGCCGCCGGCGTTCAGCACCGTCACCGCGCGACGGTTCTGCGACCAGCAGGAGATGTCGTTACACACCGCCACCGGCCGTTCCTTGCCATAGGAGATAGTGCGCATGCGCTGCGGATCGATACCGCGCGCCACCAGATAGTTCTTCACCGACTGGGCGCGCTTTGCGCCAAGGGCGATATTATATTCACGCGTGCCGCGCTCATCCGCATGGCCTTCGATGGTGAAGGTGTAGCGGTTATATTGCTGCAGCCACTGGGCCTGCCTGTCCAGCGTCGCTTGGGCCTGAGGGGTCAGGTCCGTGCTGTCGCTGTTGAAGAAGACGCGATCACCCACCGCCACAACAAACTGCTGCGGTGAGCCGGGCGGGCCACCGGCAGAGCCGAAACCATCACCCTTGTTCTGTGTGTTGGCGCAGGCTCCCAAAGCCAGAGCCAGACCGAGAAGCGCCGCAAACCGGAAGCCGCGAGCTTGCCCATTGAAACCCATTCCGGAGTCTCCCATCGTCTATGCAGACCGGATCTGTCTCGCATTAGCAAGACGCTGGTTAAACGATCGTTCCGCATTCCCGCCCGCAGCGAAAACTGTGGCCTGCATACCCGAAAGTGCAAGACATGGTTTCCAAGCGGTTTCAAATTCGATCCTAGAACAGGCGACAGGCCGGGCTTCGCTTTTTGCTTCACCGCGACCCATGCTAACTCCACCCTGCCCTGCGGCAGGCCAGCACGCTTGCACCTGTCTTTCGTGGCTCCTCACTCACCCGGCCACATGGCGGCATCATGGCAACGCTGTGCAGGCCCCGTGGCAGAGGAAGTCAAGTGCCCATATACCCTGCATCTGCGCGTTTTATGCAACAGTTATTGCATCCCGGCCACACATTCCAGAATGTACATGTTAGGGCCTCCGCATCCTCTCAAGCGGTCACAAAACACAAAAAGGCGCCCGGTCAGGGCGCCCTCTTGCAGGTTGAATATGACCCATGGTCTCACGACCGCAGCGGTGACCAGGCCGGGTCCGAAGCGTAGCTGGGCGTGGGCACGCGCTGCTCGTTATAACCGGTGACATTCACCGTATAGAGCGCCGGGCCGGAACCGCCGCCCGGATCACGGAAGAACATCAGCGCACGACCATTCGGCGCAAAGGTCGGCCCCTCATTATGGTAGCCCTCGGTGAGCACACGCTCGCCCGAACCATCCGGTCGCATCACGCCAATCGCGAAGCGACCTTCCGCCTGACGGGTGAAGGAGATCCAGTCCCCGCGGGGCGACCACACCGGCGTGGAATAGCGCGCATTACCAAAGGAGATGCGGTTCTGGTTGGTGCCATCCGCATTCATCACATAAATCTGCGAGGATCCGCCGCGATCACTCTCGAAGCAGATCTGCCGCCCGTCCGGCGAATAGCACGGGGCAGTATCGATGGCCGGCGTATCGGTCAGACGCGTGGTGGCCTTGGAGCGCAGATCCATGACGAACAGATTGGCATTGCCATTCTGCTCCAGGCTCATGATGATGCGCTGACCATCCGGTGCGAAGCGCGGCGCAAAGCTCATGCCGGGGAAGTTGCCGACAACCTCGCGCTGGCCGGTCTCGATATTGAGCAGATACACCCGCGGCTCACCGCCCGAATAGGACATATAGGTGATTTCCTGGCTGGTGGGCGAGAAGCGCGGCGTCATCACCAGCGAGTCGCCACGGGTCAGATAGCCGACATTGAAACCGTCCTGATCCATGATGGCGAGACGCTTGACCCGCTGCTGCTTAGGCCCGCTCTCATCCACGAACACCACGCGGGTATCGAAATAGCCCTTCTCACCCGTCAGCCGTTCATAGATAGCGTCTGCGATGATATGGGCGATGCGCCGCCAGTTATCGGGCTGGGCCACGAACTGCTGGCCGGTGAGCTGCTGGCCGGCGAACACATCCCACAGGCGGAACATCACCTGAAAACGCCCGTCGGCCTGCCGCTCCACGCGGCCGGTCATCAGCGCTTGGGCATTGATGATGCGCCAGTCCTGAAAGCGCGGCGTATCGGGATTGGTGATCTTCTCGACAAAAGCCTGCTGGTCGATGGGAGCAAACAGGCCGGAGCGCTTCAGATCAGCCGCGATCACCTCAGACATGGCGCGGCCCTGCGCGCTGTCGCCCACCATATCAGTGATGGCGATCGGGATCGGCTGCGGGGTGCCGGAGGTGATATCCAGCTTCAGTGCAGCGGCGGCCGGAGAAGCCTGCAGCGCCGCTCCGGCGGCGAGCGCGCCACCAGCCGCCAGAAGATGGCGACGGCTCAACACAAGTCCCGAGCGGTTGGTAAGCTGCATCACGGTTCAAAGCCCCCTGGCCAAATGCTGCGACAATTCATGTACGCAGCGCATCTCCTGCGGGCCCATACATACCAGCAGGATGACGATTCTAAGGAAAAGACGTGTCCAACATCGGCCGAACCTCAGGCAGGCCGCGCCATTTCAACAGAACTGATCTGCAACCGAAGCATCCGGCTCAGTCAAACTCCTGCGGGCGGAAAGTCAGATCCATGCTTTTCCATTGATTGTAGGTTTCACGACGAAACATTGTGAAAGGCTGACAGCGCACCAGAGCAGCAATGGCCGTGCGGGCCAGCACCGGCCCATAAGGCGGCGCGGTGCCGCGCATCACCTGTGGTTCACCTTGCAGGCTGCCATCGGGCTTCAGATCCACCCGGATATCCACGAACACCGGCTGGTCGTTTGGAATGCCGGTGGTGTTCCAGCACTGGCGCATGCGGGCGCGGAAGGCATCAATCTCGCTCATGGTGAGGGTCGCCCCCTCCCCGCGCGGTGACCCGAGCGATGAATCCGAAGACAGTTCACTGGCGCTGGCCAGTTCCCGGCTCGGAAGACGCTTGTCGATCAGTTCCTTGATTTCATCCGTATTGAAATCACGCGATGGCGCGTCGCTCTCCACCGGGCGCGGCGGGGTGCGGGGCACCGGCGGGCGCTTGGGCGGCATCGGCATGGGCTGGGCGGCAGCCTGCTGCTGGGCCTGTTCCGGCTTGGGTGGTTCCGGCTTTTTCGGCTCGTTTTTCAGGGCCTCGTCCGCCTTCTGCTCGGCAGGTTTTGGCAGGGCCGGCGCAGGCTCAGCCGCCTTCGGAGCCGGCTTGGGTTCTGCCGGCTTGGCCTCCTGCTTCGGATCGGGCTTGGCCTCAACCTTGGGCGCGGGCGGAGGCGGCGTGGTGGCTTCCACCGGGGCCTTTTCGCTCGCCTTCAGGCGCGCGTCTTCCACCGGCGTGGGGTCCCCCACCTTCTCCGCGATCTGCTTGGGCTTGTCCGCCTTGGGCGAGGTTTTGGAGCCCTTGGACAGCTTGGTGAAATCGGAAGCCGAAATCACATCCACTGGCATGGATTCAGGCACGGGCTCAAACGGCTCCGCCCCGGTGAAAGACACCAGGGCAACAACGAGAACCGCCGCATGAATAGCGGTTGATGCCGTCAGGCCGACCTTCATGGCCGTATCACTCTCCCTGTTCCACTTCGGTCACCAGCGCCACACGTTTGAAGCCTGCCCCGGAGAGCTTGCCCATCACGCGCATCACGGTGCCATAATCCACCTTCTTGTCACCGCGCACGAAGATGCGTTCTTCCATCCCACCGCGCGCCTTGGTGATAGCCTCCAGCTTGGGCACGAGTTCCTCATAGGAAATCTCGCTTTCGCCAATGAAGACCTGCCCCTTGTCATTCACCGAGAGGGTGATGGGCTCCTGGTCATTGTCCTGGTTCACGCCCGAGGCCTGCGTCTGCGGCAGGTCGATGGGCACGCCCACCGAGAGCATGGGCGCCGCCACCATGAAGATGATGAGCAGCACCAGCATGACGTCCACCATGGGCGTCACGTTGATTTCGGACATGACGGGCGCGGCGCGGCGGCGTGAGCGACGGCTCTGCCAGCCTCCTCCCCCTCCTGCGGACATGCCCATATCTCAGCCCCGCTCGTCGATCTGCCGGGAGAGAATGGCGGAGAACTCATCCGCAAAACCCTCGAGGCGCTGGGCCTGACGCCCCACCTGGGAGATGAACTTGTTATAGAAAATCGTCGCGGGAATGGCGGCAATGAGGCCCATTGCAGTCGCGAACAGGGCTTCCGCAATACCCGGTGCCACAACGGCGAGAGAGGTATTCTTGGAGGCCGCGATGGACTGGAACGAGGTCATGATGCCCCACACCGTGCCAAACAGGCCGATGAAGGGGCCGGCGGAACCCACCGTAGCCAGCACCAGAAGGCGGTTTTCCAGCCGCTCGACCTCGCGGGTGATGGTGACATTCATCACCTTGTCCAGCCGCTGGTTCAGCCCGGCGAGCGAGCGCGCCCCCCCCTCATAGGTGCGCTTCCACTCCCGCATGGCGGCAATGAAGATTGCGCCCATGCCATGATTGTTGCGCCCGGAAAGCGAACGATACAGCTCCTCAAGGCTCTGGCCGGACCAGAACACCTGCTCGAACTGGTCCATCTCGCGCTTGTTGCGACCGTAGAGAATAGTCTTGTCGATGATGATGGCCCACACCCAGACAGAGGCGACGATCAGGCCGATCATCACCAGCTTCACGACGAAGTGGGCCTGCCAGAACAGGCCAAAGAAGGAAATATCCGCCCCCGGGGACGGCGCGGCCCCGGCGGTTTCAATACCCTGCGCCAGCGCGGGGGCGGCATCCGCCAGAAGGCCGACGGCCAGCAGCGCCAGCGCGCCAGCGCCCAGCACTGCGCCCTTCAGGCGGCGATTGCCTTTGCCGATCGCCGCAGGGCCGACATAAGAGAAGGCGGGCTGCCCGGCCATGCATGCCGGCTGCCTGCCAGAAATTCCAGTGTTAAGGTCCATTCCCGGCTCCGCTGGGCGCGACATCAGGGCCGCGCAGGACAAGCCCCCGCCGCTTCTGTCCAGATCTCCCGTGTGTTTCACTGGGGAGTCTGTCCAAACTTTGACGGTGGCTCTGCTTCCTGCTGCGGCGCAGCACAATACCGCAGCTTCAGGCGAATCTAGGCATAAACAGGCTTAATGACGGGTGAACAAGACCCGACATGCATAAAAAGAACAGCAGCTTCGCACAATATGCAGAGATTGCCGGCGCTGGAACCGCTCCTCCCGGCAACATCATATGACCAGCACCTCAGCGACGGGGAATGTTGAGCTGTTCGGTTTCGCGAGCATGTTCGGCTGTCACCTGCCGCAGCGCATCAGGAATGCGCTTGGCCTTGCCCTGAGAAACGAAGGCCACGCGCACGGTGGCGCTCACCAGCAGTTCATCGCCCCGGCGCACCTGCTGCAACAGGGTAATGGAGGCCCCGGCCACCTCGCGCGAGAGGGTGTAGACCTCAAGCACATCATCAATGCGGGCCGGACGCAGGAAATCAATCTGCATTCCGCGCACGACGAAATGGAAACCGGGGGCCTCCGCCGCCGCCTGCGCGAACAGTTCGCCCTGCACCACGCCCAGCAGCCGCATGTAATCCGAGCGACCGCGCTCCATGAATTTCAGATAATTCGCGTGATAGACAATGCCGGAGAAATCGGTGTCTTCATAATAGACCCGCAACGCCAGACAATGCCCGCCCGGCACCAGTCGTCCGGCTAGAGTGGGGTAAGCTTCCAGCTCACCCTGCGCCACGGTCCGCTCGCCCGCCACATCCAGTTTCATGCCGAGACCCCGTGTGTCCTGTTGGTGTACCGATACGCGCTGTGCTGCACGCAGGGCGTCGTTTCAGGCGCACAACTAGCCTTCATCACCGAACAATGGCAAGGCCACCCCCGCAACAGCTCCATCACGTTTCGGCTCGGGCAGGCCCATATGGCGGAAGGCCAGCGCGGTGAGCATGCGCCCGCGCGGGGTACGCTGGATGAAGCCCTGCTGCACCAGATAGGGCTCCACGATTTCCTCGATGGCGTCACGCGGTTCGGAAAGCGCGGCGGCGATCGTGTCCACGCCCACCGGGCCCCCATTGTAGAATTCCGCGATCACGGTGAGATAGCGCCGGTCCATGGCATCCAGCCCCAGCGAATCGACCTCCAGCGCACGCAGGGCCCTGTCGGCAATGGCGCGATCAATCGCCTCGGCTCCGGCCACCAGCGCGAAATCGCGCACCCGGCGCAGCAAACGGCCTGCAATGCGCGGCGTGCCACGGGCGCGGCGGGCAATCTCCGTCGCGCCGTCCGGCGCAATGCCCACCCCCATCACCCGCGCGCCACGGGTCACGATCTTTTCCAGTTCCTCCACCGTGTAGAACTGAAGACGCACCGGAATTCCGAAACGGTCACGCAGAGGCGTAGTGAGCAGACCGGATCGGGTGGTGGCCCCCACCAGCGTGAATTTCGGCAAGGAGATCTTCACCGAGCGCGCCGCCGGCCCCTCGCCGATCATCAGATCCAGCTCATAATCCTCCATGGCGGGGTAGAGAATTTCCTCCACTGCCGGGGACAGCCGGTGAATTTCATCAATGAAGAGCACGTCGCGCTCTTCCAGATTGGTGAGAATAGCGGCCAGATCCCCCGCCTTGGCGATGACCGGGCCGGAGGTGGAACGGAACCCCACCCCCATCTCGCGCGCCATGATCTGCGCCAGCGTGGTTTTGCCGAGGCCCGGCGGGCCGACAAACAGCACATGGTCCAGCGCCTCCCCCCGCACACGGGCGGCCTTGATGAACACCTCCAGATTGGCGCGCGCCTGCGCTTGCCCCACAAACTCTCCCAGAAGCTGGGGGCGCAGGGTGGAATCGGCTTCATCCTCGCCGCGCTTCTCGCCCGAGATGAGACGGGTATTCATCGAATCAAGCTGCCTGTCCTGCACGAAGCGGGCCCATCGCCCCGCCCCGCTTCAAATCTGTTTCGCAAAGCACGCCCGAACATGCCGCGCAAAAGTGTACGAAAGCGGAACATCGCAGAGGCTGCCCCCAAAAACCAGTGGGGCGCGTCTATTTTGCCAGTTCCTTCAGGCCAAGACGAATGAGGGTTTCAGCCTTGGCCTCCTCTCCGGCCTCACGCGATGCAACGGCGACAGCCGCATGGGCCTGCGCCAGAGCATAACCCAGATTGGTGAGCGCGGAGATGGCATCGGCAATGGCCCCGCTTTCCCCCGAACCCACCGCAGCGCCACCGGAGGTCGCCGCCGGCACGAACGTGCCCATGGCCGTTGCCGGGGCCTTGTCCTTCAACTCGGTGATGATGCGCGTGGCGCTGCGCGGGCCAATGCCCGGCGCGCGTGAAATCGCCGCCTTGTCTCCCAGCGCCACGGCCTGCGAAAGATCCGCCGGGCGCAGGGTGGAGAGCACGGCCAGCGCGGTCTTCGCCCCCACGCCTTGCACGCCCTGCAACAGGCGGAACCATTCCTGCTCGGCCTCGGATGCAAAACCATAGAGGCGGATCATGTCTTCGCGCACATGGGTTTCGATGAAGAGCGCCACCTTCTCCCCACCGCGCGGAAGGCTTTCCAGCGTGCGGGCCGAGCAATGCACCAGATAGCCCACGCCCTGCACATCCAGGATCAGATGGTCCTCACGAACCAGATCCACCACGCCCTTCAGCTTGCCGATCATCTTTGTCTTTCCTGCCTGCCGCACCCTGATAACGGGGCGCGGGGCGGTGCGCCATCATGCTGTCTCGTGCGTAGAACGTAGGTGGAGACAGCCCCTAGCCCTGCCCGGCCAGACGCGCCGCCGAGCCCCGGTGATGGGCGTGGGTGATGGCGACGGCCAGAGCATCGGCCGCATCCTCACTCTCAGGTGCGGCGCGCGGTAGCAGCACGCTCACCATCATGCGCACCTGCGCCTTTTCGGCCCGGCCCGCGCCCACCACGCTCTTTTTCACCAGAAGGGGTGCATATTCGGCCACGCTCAGGCCCAGTTGCGCCGGGGCCAGCAACACTACACCGCGCGCCTGCCCCAGCTTGAGGGTGGAGGCCGGGTTCATGTTGACGAAGGTTTCCTCAACCGCCGCCTCATCCGGCGCATAGCGGGCCAGCACATCCGCCAGCATCTGATGCAAAGCGGCCAGACGCGCGCCCATGGGCGATTTTTCAGGTGGCAGAACCGTGCCGCTGGCCACATAGGACAGGCGGGTTCCATCCTGCTCAATCACGCCCCAGCCGGTGCGCCGCAGGCCCGGATCCAGGCCGATAATGCGAATCGGACATGCACTCATGCCGGCAAAGTGCTCCATTCCTGCGCCTGAAGAAAGATGGGCCACTGCCATCCGGCATCACTGGCGGCTGGCCACCATGTGCGATGCGATGGGCTGGCTGGAGAAAGCCCCCGAAGGCACGGCCTGCCCGAAGAAGAGGTCACCCTCATCGCGGATGCTGTATGCTGCGCTGGCGAGCTGGCCCCGTGCGGGCCCGGCCTCATTCCATTTCGGCTTCGCCTGCACCACATTCGCCGTTTCATTCAGCGGCCTGGGCTTGAAGGCATCGGCACGCTGCAGGGCTGTTTCCCGCATCTGCGGGTCGGCCTTGCGTGCCAGAAGATCGCGCTTGTCGGCGCTGTCATCATCGCCCTGATTGGCCGCGATGGCGAACCACATCAGCCCATCCTGCAGGTTGCTCTGCCCGGAAAGCCCGCGCGCGAAAATGATACCCAGATTGTATTGGGCATTCTGCACGCCATGCTCTGCCGCACCACGGAACCACTGGATGGCCTGCGCCCAATCCGGCCCATGGCCGGAAAGCCCCTGCGACATCAGCACCGCAAGGCTGTGCATGGCCTGCACATTGCCCCGCTCGGCGGCCCATTTGTAGAAGCGAGCGGCCTCCTTGTCATTGCCAAGGCTCTTCTCATACAGCGTGCCCAGACGATAGGCCGCTGGCACCAGCCCGCGCTCCGCCGCATAGCGCAGCCACTGGGCTGCGCTATGCGCATCGGCCTTCACACCCACGCCGTCGGCATAGCGCACACCCACCTCATAGGCCGCGGCAAGGTCGCCACCGCGCGCATCTGTCCGCAAGGCCGCAGGACCGACAGGCGCGGGCAAAGCCTCAGGCGTCATGGCGGAGGCCTGCTGCATCAGGCCACCCGATGCAGCAACACCAGATGTTCCCTTGTCTGTCAGCCCATTGGCGGCTGTCTGCATCTGCGCCTGAAGCGTATCGCGATGCATCCAGGCGAAGCTCGCGGTTGAAGCCAGTGCCACCACCAGAGCAGAAGCCGCAACCCCGCCCCAGCGCGCAGAGCTGCCCCGCCGACGCCCGGCCAGCGCCTTGCGGCTCGCCCGCCGCACAACCCAGCCATCCAGCACACCATTCAGCAACCCGCTGCGACGGACCTGAGGCTGTTCATCCTTTTTCCGCCCGCTCCAGTCCACTCGCCGTGGCGGGCGAACCGATGAGGCCATGTCATCCTCAGCACGAGCCGAGGTTTCATCAGACTCACTGAAGCGCGGCACAATGGATGCGGCCTCATGCGTGCCGGAGCTCACCTGATCCAGGGTGGACGCGGGGGCATCAGAAAGGAAGGGCTCTTCCGTCAGGTCTTCCGCATGGAGGGCGGGCTTTTCCATGCCCGCCTCATCCACAGCATACTGAGATGCGGCGCCGAAATAGGGCTCGGCCTGAACCTCTCGCTCAGACGCATCAAAAAAGGCCGTGTTTGTCAGGCCCCGCACGCCATCTTGTTCGGCTGCGGGCCAGTCACAGCCCTCCCGGTCATGAAGGGCCGGCGCATCCTCGACCACGACATCCGGCTCGATCAGATGCTGATCGACGAGATCCGGCTGCGTGATGGGACGGGCCTGACGCGCAAAGACTTCATCATGCGCATCTGAAAAGACAGGCGGGGGAACCGACACACCCGCGACATCTTCCGGAGCGGGCGCATCCTGAGCCCTTTCATTCCGGCCCGCCGAGGGGGCCTGCTCCATTTGCGGGGCCCACACGCCATCCTCGGCCCGATCCAGAATAAGGGAGGTGTCATGGAAGGGTTCGCCCAGCCATGCGCTGGCCTGCCGCTCCACTTCATCCTGACGTGCTTCCAGCGCAGCCAGACCGCGCTTCAGCCCCAGAACGGCCGGGCCGCCCTCTGCATCAGACACCTTGAGCGCCACGGCCTGCACGGCATCGGCCGTCGCTTCCGCCGAGGCCGCACGCACCTGCTGCAACTCGCCAATGACCCGCTCCAGCGCCAATTCAATATCGTTTAGACGGCTGAAATCCGCCTGCGTTTTGTGAAAGCGCTGGGTCAAGGTTACAAGATGGCGTTCAATCACCCGGATAAGCGCCGTCGAAGCCCCTTGCGAGCCCCCTTGCGTGGCGCCCTGATGAGCTTTTTCCAACTGGCCGATCCGGTCCGCAAGGACGCAAAGGCCCTCCTTCAGTTCCTGGTTCAAGTCCAGGGAAGCCGCGCCGGGGGCCAGCGCCTCAAGCTGCGCCGCCATGGTATCCAGCTGCACATGAAGGCCAGAAACCTCTTCTCTCACGCCTTGCCGCATCACCTGCGCGGAGGCGGCCTGTCCCTTGCGCACCTCGCGATCCGTCTCTTCCACACGGTTGAGAAGAGCCCTGGCCTGCTGTTCAAAACGCCCTGTCGCGGCGACCATCTGTCGAGCGGCATCATCCCCGGCACGGGCCACCTGCGCGGCACAGGCCTCAAGACGTTCCGCCACCTCCAGCAAACCGGAACCGGACAAGGCACGCTGTACCAGCGTGGAAAGTTCGGTCAGCCGGGCCTGAAGACGTGCCATCTCCACCGGGCTCACGGCCTTTGCATCCATCATCTGCAGCTTGCGGGAAAGCATCTCCACGCCAGCATTCAGTGCCTCAAATCGCTCGGGCGCCCGCATGTCTTCCAGGGTTTCACGCAACACGGCCAGTTCACTGGCCAGCAGACCCATTTCAGCCTGCCCATTCGTGGAGAGCGTATCCGGCAGCCGCGCGCTGTGCAGATCATCCAGGCGACGGTTCAGGACCGTGATGGCACGGTCCATCTCCACCATTGCACGACGGGGCGCAGCCTTCTTCAGCTGCGCCTGCAGCCCCGCCAGTTCTGCCCTCATGCGCTGCATGGTCATGCCCTCGGCCTCCCCCGGCTTGTGTCCGGCTGATGGGGGGAAGACCGGAGGCGGCATATGTCGGCCAGACGGCTCACATCCGCGCTTCGTGCTGCCGGGCGCCGCAACCTGTGCAACACCCTCCTGCCTGACTGGCTGAAACCGCTCCATCCGCTCCATCCCCACCTCTATGCCCGCACCGAAGCCCCTTCACAGCAGGCGGCAGATCCGCGTGGCGTTGCGGTGATTCGTCCCTTCCAGCTTTTGCCACATATGGTAAACTTAGTATTAATATATTGTTTTTCAGCATGTTATCATCCACATGTAACAGTTACTTTCCCTTAGGGTAGCCGGTTCAACCTCCCTCCGACACCGCTGCCGGGCTAGGAAGGATGCAGCAGGTGATGCTTCTCGGCCCGTTCCGTTCCAGCGCTCTTTTACAGAACACAGGTCAACGGCCGGGTCGGCCTATCATACTGCATCAGATCGGATGCACCGTGTGGTTGCGCCCGCTTCCAGGTCCCAGTTTGTCATCCGGCCCCGGACGTCATGCGGATCTGGAGCGCCAACCACGACGGGAGCTAGGCCGACGCCCAGCGCGCAGAGGCTCGCGCGCTTCGACATGACATGTCGCATCATGACACGTCACACCCATGTGTCCCGGGAGATAATGAGTGATGAACGCGAACGCCTTTCCCCTGAATGCCCGGCCCCATACCGCCATTCCGCAGCCTTCCATTGCACCGGCGACGCCGGCCAGCGAAGAGCTTTTCACCATTGGGGAACTGGCCCGCGAATTCGGCACCACTCTGCGCGCCTTGCGTTTCTATGAGGACAAGGGCCTGCTGAACCCGCGGCGCGATGGCATGACCCGCCTTTACACCGCTGCGGACCGCGAGCGCCTCACCGTCATTCTCAAGGGCAAGCATCTGGGCTTCACCCTTGCGGAAATCCGCGCGCTTGTCGCCGCCCGCCTGCCGGAACAGGCGCTGCCGGACAATGCGGAAAACAAGAATGACACCGGCCTGGCCCTGACCCGTGAGCGCTGCCTGAAGCAGCTGGCCCAGCTGGAACATCAGCGCAGTGAAATCGACTCCGCCATTCTCGAACTGCATGCCATTGCCGAAAGCCTGCCGGCCTGAGCGGATCACATATTTCACATATGAAAATGGCGGGCCCAGTGCCCGCCATTTTCATATGTGCCTCCCGCCTCTGAAACTGAGAGCGGAAGGCGAACAAAGATGCAGAAGTGGTTCAGTCCTCGCCGCTCAGCTTGGCCATCATGGCATCCGACAATTCAAAATTGCCGGTCACATTCTGCACGTCGTCATTGTCTTCGAGATTTTCCACGAGGCGCAGCAGCTTTTCAGCCGTCTCGTCATCCACAGCGACCGTGTTCTGCGGACGCCAGATCAAGCCAGCCTTGCGCGGCTCGCCAAACTGGGCCTCCAGAACCCGCTGCACTTCGGCCAGATTTTCAGCCGCACAGATGACCTCATGGCCATTTTCATCGGAAGACACATCTTCCGCGCCGGCTTCGATGGCCGCTTCCATCATGGCATCGCCATCGGCCTTTTCGGCCTCGAATTCAATTGCGCCCACACGATCGAACATGAAGGACACCGCGCCCGTTTCAGCCAGATTACCGCCGGACTTGGTGAAATAGGAACGCACTTCAGAGGCCGTGCGGTTGCGGTTATCAGTCAGCGCCTCGACGATGACAGCCACACCACCGGGGCCATAACCCTCATAGCGGATCTCATCATAATTATCGCCATCGCCGCCAGCGGCCTTCTTGATGGCGCGCTCGATATTGTCCTTCGGCATGTTCTCGGCGCGGGCAGCCAGAATGGCAGCACGCAGGCGCGGGTTCATGTTCGGATCGGGCATGCCCAGCTTGGCAGAAACCGTGATTTCACGCGCCAGCTTGGAGAACAGCTTGGAACGCATCGCGTCCTGCCGCCCCTTGCGGTGCATGATGTTCTTGAATTGTGAATGTCCGGCCATGACGGCGTCACCATATTCTGACGATCAGCCCCGCGCCCCGCTGAAAACGGCGCTGCCCGGGCCGATACTGTTTGACTTCACGCGCCTTATAGGGGGCCAGCAACGCAAAGAGCAAGAAAAGCACTGGCGGAAAATGCGTCACAGCCTCACAATGTGAGCCCTTTTTCACCTTGCCCCAGCGTCAGATCCGGATCTTCTCGCCCATCTTCTCCCCCCTTGCCGGCCAGCGCCATGGCAGGGCCTGAGCGGACCCGGGAATTGACCTAGCGTATCACCTGCCGAAGGTGAGGCACATTCTCGCCATGCAGCCCATGCCATCCTCCATATCCGAATCGAACAGCACCAGCCCCCCTGCCCTTGTGGACCTGAATGGTGCGGAACTGCTGCTGGACCCGTCCGGCGCGGTGTTCTGGGTGGAGGAGCGCGCGCTTCTGATCGCTGACATGCATCTGGAAAAGGGCTCATCCTTCGCCCGGCGCGGTCAGATGCTGCCGCCCTATGACACGCAGGAGACACTGAGCCGCCTCGCCCAACAGATCCGGCGGCATCAGCCCCGCACGGTGATTGCGCTGGGAGACAGCCTGCATGACCGCTGGGCCGAAGAGCGCCTGCCGCAACAGGCGCGGGACAGCCTTCTCGCACTCCAGCAGGGCCTCAACTTCATCTGGATCGCCGGCAATCATGACCCCCTGCCCCACGGCTTTGGTGGCGAAGGGCTGGCAGAACTGAAACTGGGCCCGCTCACCTTTCGCCACGAACCCAGTGAGAATGAACCCACTGAAAGTGAAACCCGTGGGGGTGAGCCTGTTGGGGGTGAGGCGGCGGGCGAGCTGTGCGGCCATCTGCATCCGGTGGCGCGGGTGGCGACACGCGGGCGCAGCGTGCGTCGACGGTGCTTCGTCACGGATGGCCTGCGCATGGTGCTGCCCGCCTTCGGGGCTTTTACCGGCGGGCTGGATGTGCGCGATCCGGCCATTGCCGGCCTGTTTTCGACACGCCCTCACGACCTGCATCTGCTGGGAGACGGGCGCACCTATCGCCTTCCGGCCTGCGCCCTGCGTTCCCGCTGAAACCTGCCGGCATCCGCCCGGATCATGTCAGCGACGGCGGCGGATGCGCACATAAAGCGCGCCTTCCCCACCATGGCGACGCCCTGCGGATTCAAAGCCCAGCACCACATTGCGCAAATCCGGCGCAGCCAGCCAGTGCGGCACGGCACGGCGCAGCACGCCGCGCTCTTCTCCGAACAGGGCTGCCATCTGGCGGGCGCTCTCACGGTCCTGTCCGAAGCGCTCTCCCCCGCCCTTCCCGGTGATGACGAGCACCACGGAATGGCCGCTGGTCTGCGCCTCCATCAGGAACATGCGCAGACGGTAATGCGCCGCCGTCTGTGTCAGACCATGCAGATCAAGCCGGGCATCCACCTCTGCACCCCGGCCCAGACGCCGGCGCGCCTTTGGTTCCAGCGCCATGAGTGGAGGTGGCGCAGGCGGTGCGAATGGGCGTTTGCGGAAGGGTGATGCAGGACCGACCTTGTGGGGTGCGGACGGCTCCGGTGAGGGGGGCGGCTCGGCGGGAGGAACAGCCGGCGCGGATGCGGGCGCGGTCTCCGCTTGAGGACGCAGGGGCGTGATGTGTTGCACCACATGCGCCCACAAGGCCCGCTCCTCTGCTTTCAGCTCCCGCTTGCGACCGCGCCGGCTCATGGCTGGCACTCCCTTCCAGCAGGGTGAAAGCGCGGCACCAGCAGGGTGAAATTGCCGCCATGGCGCATGCGGCCGGCCTGTGCGGCGGCCGGCGGACCGGCTCCGAAATAAATATCGCCCCGTGCCGGGCCGATGATGGCCGAGCCGGTATCCTGGGCAATCATCAGCCGCTGGAAGGCAGAAGAGGTGCCCGGAGCCGACAGGGGCAGTTCCGCATCCACATAAACCGGGCTGCCATAGACATGCAGATGCCGGTCCACCGCCAGTGAACGCCCGGCTGTCAGCGGCACGCCCTGCGCGCCCATCGGCCCCTTACCCGGCTTGAGTTCCACCGCCTGAAAAAACACATAGGAAGGGTTCAGCCGCCGCAAGGCACGCCCGGCTTCGGGATGCGCCGTCATATAGGCGCGGATGCGCGCCATCGACATCTCCTCTCGCGGTACCAATCCCTGCGCGATCAGCTCCCGGCCAACCGCCACATAAGGATGACCATTCTTGCCGGCATAATTCAGGCGCATCACCCGGCCATCCTGCAAACGCATACGCGCCGAGCCCTGAATTTGCATGAAGAACAGATCGACCGGATCTTTCAGATAGGCAATTTCCAGCCCACGCCCGGCCAGAGCCCCATCCTCGATTTCGGCACGGGTGAAATAGGGGTGCAGCACCGCATCCGCCCCTTGCCGGTGGGCGCCTTCAGGCGTTTCCACCAGATCCGACGGGCGGGCGAGAACGGGTACGGTGTAGGTGTCATCCGGCGTCAGGGCACCTTCGACCTCGGGCTCATAATAGCCGGTGAAAAATCCGCCACGGCCTGTCTCTGCCGCCACAATGCGCATCGGCTCGAAATGCGCCTCGAAGAACTGGCGCGCCAATCCGGCATCTGGCGCTTCGCCCAGAGTGCGCGCCGCCTTGCAGGCCGCCACCAGCCCAGCCTGAAATTGACGTCGGCGCGCATCCCCCTCACCACAGGCCGGAGGCTTGAGACGCGCGCAACTGGCCCGGAATGCCTGGAATGCTGCGGCATGGTCATCCGCGTGCCAGCCCGCAAGCGCCTCATAAGGCACGGGCGTGAGCCGCGCGCCGGGCATGGATGACATACCGCTCAAAGCATCCGCTGGGGAAACCGCACCTGCCTCTGTGGCCGGATTGGCCCGCGCACTCGGGCTGTCCATGCCGGTCAAAAGCATGCCTGCCGCCATCGCAAGCCCCACACAATGCCCGATCCGGCCAGAAACCGACGCCCACGCGGCGCTTCGGCACCGATTGCGCTCCCCATTTGCAGACGCCGACACAGCGTGGCTGCATGGTCTTGCCGCAGCACTCCCCCTGGGGGCGTCAGCATTCCTCCTGAAGAAGGCTTCACCCGCGCGCGACCCAGCCAGCCGGGCATCCGCCAGCAAGCTCCGGGCAAACCCGTGCACAGGCCACCGGGGCAAGCGGGAAACATATGTGTAAAACACCTGATCTTCTCGGGGCTTGTCATCATGGCTGCCGGACATGCGGCCCGGCACGCTCCGCCCTTTTGTGAAAGCTTCCCGCGCGCTTGTCGAGCCTTTCAAAGCAGAAAGGGCGTGGAAGCAGCCTTCCACGCCCTTTGAAAACTCGAGTTGAAAAGCAGCTTCACTGGCCCGCTTCAGTCGCCACCAGCTTCCAGTTCGGATCACGTGCCCCCAGTTCGCGGGCGAAGGTCCACACATCCACCACATCGCCCACCGTATCGGCGCTGCCATCCACCACCGCGCCTTCCTTGTTACGGGTGACGGAAATGAGCTGGGAAAGGAAACGCACCGTGATACGGGCCTTGCGCCCTTCCACGGCCACTTCTTCCACATCCGCCTTTTCAATGGCCACGAAGCGGGTTTCCATCGTCTCGCCCCGCCCTTCGCGATCGCTGATGGCGGCGACGAAATTGTCATAGACATCCTTCGCCAGCATGTCCTTCAGCGTGCGTCGGTCGCCATTGGCATAGGCGGTCACGATCATCTCATAGGCGGCTTTCGCGCCTTCGAGGAAGTAGGGGCCGTTGAAATCCGGCTCGGCGCGCGCGATCTCATCCAGAGCGGCGGCATTGGGGCTGCCTTCGGGCGCGATGCCCTCCCAGCGCCAGACGGCGGATTTGGCCTCATCCTCATCATCCCCCGCGCTTTCAGGCTGGGGTTGGGCCGGTGGCGGGGCCGACGCGCGATTGGGCAACTGCACCACATTATCATCATTGGAGCTGTTGCCATTGGGCTTGTCCGCCTTGTCTCCGGAGAAGGGATCGTAAGGCGGCCGCTCACGGCCCGTGCGCTGGCCCAGCACGCTGCGCAGGCGAATGAAGATGAACACCGCCAGAGCCAGAAAGATGATCGTGGTAAGATCGAACACTGCTTCGCCATGCCTTTGGCCCGCGGCAGGCCGCGCGCCGGTTGTGATGTCGGGATTCCTGCTGCCGGCATCGCCGCGCATGGCCTCCCCCTGCATCTTATGTACGCCCTCCCCGCCTGTGTGCCAGTGGCAGTTGGGCAGGGACTGCATATTTTCTGCACCAGCTTACGTCAGGAGAGGCGACAAAACCACCTCGCCCAAAGTGGCGGGATGTTTCATCATCTGTCACAAGAGGAGAGAAAAGGCTGGAAAATCTGCATCCTGCCGTGTTTTCTCCGCCCCCTGCCTCACCGGAAAAGTGCAGCAGGCAGGAGAAATCCGGTTGTGCCGAAAAGGTGCGTTAACCCGTCATGCTGCCTGATGCAGATTGTTCGCCATCAGCACCCGGCCAGACACGGTCTGTGCGCCTGCAACCTTGCCACTGTAACCGCGTGCCAAAACCGCACAAGCTGTGTGGCGTCTCGGCTTTCTGGCGTGGTGGGGCTCAAACGCCGGTTCCGGGCAGGCCTGATTTATGGTGGCATGCGGCATGCAGGATGTGATTCGGCAACGGGGGTACCATTGGTCCGGTTCGAGAATGTCGGCCTGAGATATGGAATGGGGCAGGAAGTGCTGAAGGATGTGACCTTCGGCATTGAGCCCCGCTCGTTCCAGTTCCTCACCGGCCCCTCGGGCGCGGGAAAGACCACATTGCTGCGCCTGCTGTTCCTCTCCCTGCGGCCCACGCGCGGGCTCATCACCCTGTTCGGGCGGGATGTCTCCTCCCTCACGCCGGATGAGGTGGCCGCCATGCGCCGGCGCATCGGCTTCGTGTTTCAGGATTTTCGCCTGCTTGACCATCTCACCACCTATGAGAATGTGGCCCTGCCGCTACGGGTGCTGGGCAAGGAGGAAGCCAGCTACCGCGCCGAAGTGACGGAACTTCTGCACTGGGTGGGCCTTGGCGAGCGCAAGGATGTGCTGCCGCCGGTACTCTCTGGCGGCGAGAAACAGCGCGTCGCCATTGCCCGTGCGCTCATCAGCCGGCCGGAATTCCTACTGGCCGATGAACCCACCGGCAATGTGGACCCTACTCTGGCCCGCCGCCTGCTGCGTCTGTTCATCGAACTCAACCGCACCGGCACCTCGGTGCTGCTGGCCACCCACGATATCGCCCTGATGGATCAATATGACGCCCGCCGTCTCGTGATCGCTGACGGTCGCCTTTATGTTTATGACTGACATGGCAGGACGCGACGCCAAAACTCCCGGCGGCACAGGCCGCGATGGACGCGCCTCCGTTTCTGCGGAAGCGAACCGTGACACGCGCCTTCATGACCTTCCTGACCAGCCGCAAAAACTGCCCGGGGCCAGTGATACCACCGGGAGCGCGCCCAGCACCGGCTTCCGTACACAGGCCACGCCGCGCCCACTGAACACTGCCTCGGACAAAGCCGTCCGTTCGGACTCCCCCTCCACCGGTGATGACCTGGATGAGGATAGCCCGCTAACGGATGGGCAGGAAAGCCAGAACGACAAGGGCTCTGGCAAGGGCTCAGGCAAGAAAAACGACATCACACCTGCCGCCCGCCCCACGGCGAGGGAACGGCCACAAGCCTCCATCGTGCCCCGCTCTACCATTTCCGGCCGGGCTCTGGTGGCGGTGGTCGCCATCATGACCTTTCTGGCCAGCCTCACCGTGGGCGCAGCTTTTGGCGTGCGCGCCACCGCCAGCCAGTGGCGCAGTGATGTGACGCGTGAAGTCACCATCCAGATCCGCGCCGGACAGCCGGCCACTACCGATGCCGAGGTGAAACTGGCCACCGAAATCGCCAGCAAGGCCCCTGGTGTCGCCGGTGTTCATGTGCTCAGCACAGCGGAAACGGCCGGCCTACTGGAGCCCTGGCTGGGCTCAGGGCTGGAGTTGGATGACCTACCTGTTCCACGCGTCCTTGTGGTGCGTCTGGACAGGTCCGGACAGGCGGATATTCCCGCCCTGCGACGCACTTTGGGCGACCGCATTCCCACCGCCACGCTGGATGATCACCGCACATGGTCACGCCGGCTCAGCGCCACGGCGGAAGGTGTAACCTTCGCCGGGCTCGGCCTGCTGGTTCTGGTGGGCATCGCCACCGTGCTCAGCGTGGTGTTCGCCACCCGCGCCGCTGTGGCCACCAATCGCACCGTGGTGGAAGTTCTGCATTTCGTGGGGGCGCGTGACGGTTTCATTGCCGCCCAGTTCCAGCGCCACTTCCTGAAGATCGGTGCGCAGGGGGGAGTGCTGGGCGGGCTTGCGGCTGTCGCCCTGTTCGGCCTTCTGGTGCTGCTGCCCCGCCTCGGCCTTTCCGGAGCGCCGGAAGACCCCAGCCTGCTGACATGGCTGGATCCGGGTCTTGCCGGCTTCATCGGCATCGCCATTGTGGTGGTGCTGGTGGCCTGCGCCACGGCGCTCACATCCCGCTTCACGGTGTATCGCACACTGAGAAGTATTCAATGAGCTGTCCCGCAAACGGTTCGCCCTGTCCTCGACACTGCCGCATTCCCACGACATTCTGCCGCCCATGACGCAGAGCCAGCCCAGCCATGGCGCCCCCCCGCAGGAGACGGGAGGCGGCACACCCGATTCAAGCCACACGCCCCGGCGTCACAGCCTGTGGCGCAGGCTTCTGCTTGGGCTGGTGCTGGCCGTGGGTTTCAGCGCCGTGGCCGTTGTGGCCGGCTTTCTCGCCTTCACCACGCAGATCGCCACGCGCGAGCCCAAGCTGCTGAAATCGGTAGACGCGATTGTGGTGCTGACCGGCGGCGAGGGGCGCGTGATTGATGCTGTCTCCCTGCTGGCCAAAGGCTATGGCCAGCGCCTGCTCATTACCGGTGTGAACCCGACCACCTCGCCCGGAGAGCTGCGTCGCGCCCTCTCGGAAGATGACTGGCCGGATGGTGAAAGGCTTCTGGCCTGCTGCATCGATCTAGGCCACAAGGCGCTGAACACCCGCGGAAACGCCATTGAAGCGGCGGAATGGACGCGGGAGATGAACTTTCATTCCCTGGTGGTTGTCACATCCACATGGCACATGCCCCGCGCGCTGGTGGAGCTGAACCGCTCCCTGCCGGATGTGGAACTGATCGCCTATCCTGTCGTCACCTCGCGTATGGATGCGCAGCGCTGGTGGCGGGATCCGGCCATCCTCCAGCTCCTGTTCAAGGAATATCTGAAATATGTGATGGCGCGGGTGAAGATCCGCCCCGCTCAGGCCGTGGCCAAGGCTGAGGATGTTCCGCCCCAGCACTATGCCACCCAGCCGACTACAAGCCGCCTGCAGGGGGGAGCCGGGCTCCCGTCCGTGAGCCCCGAATAATTCGGCCCACCTGAATCCGCACAAGGATCTTGCCCTGCCAGCCCGCATGGGCCAGACCGTCAGTCACAATGCCACCCTGGAAGGGAAACACTGGTGACGGTCCTGCGTTCGCTGCTTTTCCAGATCGCCTTTTATCTGGCGACGCTGTTCTACATGCTGCTGTTTCTGCCGCTTCTGCCCTTTCTTTCGCGTCATGCGTTACATCGCAGCGGGGTGCGGCTGTGGCTCAACACCACGGCCTTTCTGCTGCGGATGCTGTGCGGTGTGCGCGAGGACATCAGCGGGCTGGAGAACATGCCCGAAGGGCCGCTGCTGATCGCCGCCAAGCATCAGTCAGCCTGGGAAACCATAGCCCTTCTGAAACTGTTCCGGGATCCGGCCTTCATTCTCAAGCGGGAGCTGATGCAGATCCCGATCTTCGGCTGGTATCTCAAGAAGATGGGGATGATCCCGGTGGATCGCAGCGCCGGCCCTTCCGCCCTGCGGGATATGGCGAAACGCGCCCGCGCCGCGGCGGAGGAAGGCCGGCAGATCCTCATCTTTCCCGAAGGCACGCGCCGCGCACCGGGCGCGTCGCCGGATTACAAGCCGGGTGCGGCTTACCTCTATGCCATCCTGAAAGCCCCCTGCCTGCCCATCGCGCTCAATTCCGGGCTCTACTGGCCACGCCGGGCACTGAGGCGGCGGCCCGGCACCATTCGCGTGGATGTGCTGCCTGTGATCCCCCCCGGCCTGACACGGACCGCGTTTTCCACAAGGCTAGAGCACGATATCGAAAGCGCCAGCAATCGCCTGCTGCAGATTGGCCTGAAGGAACTGGGGGAGCCCCAACCTGCCCCTGAGACGGAGCGGTAGCAGGATATTGGAACCATTCCCATTTTCCACCGCTGTGGAAAACTATTGCCTGGGGAGAACAAGTGTTCTAGTTTCGTTCCCATGAACACGCTTGATTCGCTTCTGATCCCCCTGTCGGATGCCGGATGCCTCAATGGTCGGCAGGTCGACAGCTTTGTCGAAACACTCGGCGCCCGTTACCGCTTCTGGCGGGATGAGGATGGGCAGCGCCATGTGTTCTCCGTCTACCCGGCCGATGCCGCGCCCGATTATCCCGATGCCATCGCCGTCGTCACACGGCGTACCCCCGCGGCCTCCATCGCCATGTGGGCCGGCCAGCCGGGAGAAGATGCGCATCGTGCGGCGCAGCGGCTCAAAGGAGACGAAATCCACATTCATGTGTTTGGTGCGCGCCCGGCCCCGGCCCTTCACCGTCTTCTGCAGAAAGCTCAGCAAGCCAAGGCTGAAGCCACAAGCACATCACATTTGAATGCGCAACAGCGAATGATGGAACATCCCGCCTTCGCGATTACCGGTCACGTCCGGGATGGTTCAGGAAGTGCTGCTGGCCTGCCGGTGGTGGTGGCTTCGCATCAGAACCTGCCCGTGCCCGGCTATGCCTGCCCTCCCCTGTGCCAGAGCCGGCGCGCGGCCTGAGTGGAAGCACGCTCATGCCTTGCAATGCATTCTTCAGACCAGATTGCGCACGATCCAGTTCAGATCGTCATCATTGATGCCCATCTTGTGCAGGGCCTCGACGGTGGAGGTTACGTAATCTGCATTGGGCCCGGCCCGACCGTGAGACCGCCGGACAAGATGCAGCTGCTCCTCACACGTGAGGGTGCCGGCATATTGCTCATGCGTGCAGTTGGCGAGATAGGCCAGCGCCGTTGCATGGCGCTGTGAGCC
The DNA here is from genome assembly GCA_050252035.1 of Xanthobacter sp. GTDB lineage: Bacteria > Pseudomonadota > Alphaproteobacteria > Rhizobiales > Xanthobacteraceae > Xanthobacter. The sequence goes on along the minus strand of JBFWLR010000005.1, from coordinate 73,678 downwards.
ATCCAGGAGCTCCACCTCCAGCCTGTTCTCCACATACACGCCGGAGATTTGCTCCCGCTCCGTAAGATAGGCGTAAATCTCAGGCCAGTTTTCCGCAGCCACGCGATATGCCACCCCATGGCATGAGCCACCCTGCTCCAGCCCCAGCACCAGTCCCGGCGCTTCCGGCGTGCCACGATGGTGATGGGAATAGACGCACAATGCGCGATGGGCTCCGATCAACCGGGCCTCGCACCGCTCCACAAAGGAGAAGCCGGGGTTCCAGATCAGTGAGCCATAGGCGAACACCCAGTGGCCATCCTTTTGTTCCGGTGCCCCCATCTCGGGCGAATCATGGCGCGGCTTGGTCTGTTCAGGCATGGTCAATCTGGTTGATGTGCGGCATTGACAGTTGGGGTGCCCTGTCGCCTAACAGGCGTCACCTTTTGCTGCAAGCCTGACCTGCCCGTTGAAGCCGCCTTCACCGGCCAGGACCCTGACTTTCAGCCCTGATGAGCTGTAGAGGAACCGCATGAGCACGACTGAAACCTCTTCATCGCGCGCCCGCAACTGGGCGGTTCTCACCGTCATCGGGCTTGTGGTTCTGGTCTGCCTCGGCTGGTCCGGTGCATGGGTCTATGCCGCCAACCGGGTGGAAAAGGAACTGGATGCCTGGATGGCCCGCGAAGCGAAGGCCGGTCGCATCTGGGACTGTGCGGAACGCGGACTTTCCGGCTTTCCTTTCAGGCTTGAGCTCAACTGCACCACCCCCTCTCTGGATATGCAATCCGGCGAACCGCTGCGCATGACGGCGACTTCGGCCCGCGCCATCTCGCAGGTCTGGTCTCCCAATCAGATCGTCACCGACATCCAACAGCCTGCCCGGATCGAGAACAAGGAAACCGGCGAGGTGCTGGGCCTCACATGGCAGCATCTTCAGGTGCTGGGCGCGGGCATGACATCCGGCCGGCCGGAGAGCTTCGCCGTGACAGCTGAAAAGCCCGAGCTGACCTTGCTGGAAGGCCCGGCACAGAATGATGGGGCGCCGCCCTCTCCCCTCTTCTCCGCCGCGTCTCTCAATGTCAGCGCCCACACCCAGAAAGGTGCCGGGCCGAACGCGACCGGCGCGCTGGATGATGTGGCCTATGCCCTCACCCTTTCCGGCGCACAGCTTCCGCTGCTGACGCAGTTTGGCAGCAACGGGCCGATTGATGTGTCTATGAAGGGGGTCGTGACTGCTGCGGCCAATCTACGCCCTATGCCACTGGAGGAGCGCCTGCGCGCATGGGCAGATGCCAAGGGCCTGCTGCGGCTGGAGCAACTCACCGTCATCTCGCCTGATATCATCGCGGCGGCGACAGGCGTCGTCTCGCTCAACCCACAGGGCCAGCTCAATGGCGCGGTGGATCTCTCCTTCGCCGGGGTGCAAAAACTGATCCAGAAACTGGGTCAGGCTGGCGTCATTCCCCCCCAGATGGCCCCGATTGTGGGTGCGGTCACAATGGTAGGCCGGCCGACGCAGATTGAAGGGCGCAAGGCCGTCACCTTCCCGCTCAGCTTCAAGGATGGCAGCCTGCGCCTCAGCGGCCTGCCCGTGGGCCGGGTGCCGTCGGCCTTCTGAGCATGGGTCCGTCGAGGATCGGGACGGCGTAAATCGGGCGCAATGTGTGCTTGCGGGCCTGCGCAACCCTTTCTTCCTGCCTGCGAACGGGCTAGAGCATAGCGCGCGGCCCGCAGGCGCTGCCCTCCAGTGAGGACCGGACCCGCCGGGCCCCAAGCCGCCGCCACAAGCCGTCCCCTTTCGGCCACCCTTTTCCTGTGAGCTTGTCATGAGCACATCCCCCATCTCCCCCACCGAAGAAGCGCAGTTGCAGGCCCATGTTCTGGCCCGCGCCCTGCCGCACATGCAGCGCTATGACGACGCCATCGTCGTGGTGAAATATGGCGGCCACGCCATGGGCAATGAGGAAGTCGCCCGTCACTTCGCGCGCGATGTGGTTTTGCTGGAGCAGGCCGGCGTCAATCCCGTGGTGGTGCATGGCGGTGGCCCGCAAATTGGCGCGATGCTCGAAAAGCTGGGCATCAAATCCCAGTTCGCCGCCGGTTTGCGCGTAACGGACAAGGCCACGGTGGAGATCGTGGAGATGGTTCTGGCCGGGGCCATCAACAAGCAGATTGTGGGCTTCATCAATGAGGCCGGCGGTAAGGCGGTGGGCCTGTGCGGCAAGGATGGTAACATGGTGCGCGCCCGCAAGGTCAGCCGCACCGTGGTGGATCCCGACAGCAAGATCGAGCAGGTAGTGGATCTCGGCTTTGTAGGTGAGCCGGAAGAGGTCGACACCACAGTTCTCGACCAGATTCTACGCCGTGAGATTGTCCCCGTGCTTGCGCCCGTAGCGGCGGCGCGCGATGGCAGCACCTATAATGTGAATGCCGATACCTTCGCCGGAGCCATTGCCGGGGCGCTCAAGGCCAAGCGCCTGCTGCTCCTAACCGATGTGCCTGGCGTTCTGGACAAGAACAAGCAGCTCATCCCCCGCCTCACCATTGCCGAGGCCCATGCGCTGATCGCCGATGGCACCATTTCCGGCGGCATGATCCCCAAGGTGGAAACCTGCATCTATGCGCTGGAAAAGGGTGTGGAAGGCGTGGTGATCGTGGATGGCAAGGTGCCCCATGCCGTTCTGCTGGAGCTGTTGACAGACCATGGCGCCGGCACGCTGATCACCCGCTGACACACCCGCGCGGCAACCAGATGAAAGAGGCCCGCAAGGGTCTCTTTTTGTTTCTGTCGGCACGTTTTGTGTGAAGGCCTCCGGCGCGGAGGGGAAAGGCTCATGCGGGTTCGGGGCAGGCCTCTCAATGCCATGCAACGTCCCTGCCCGCGTCACGCGCGGCGGCGGTGCATTCTCACCAGTTTCGCACCGCCCTTGCTTTGCCCCAGCCCTTTGGCCCCACCATTCATGCAGGTGGCAGGCTTTGCGCCCCCTCACCCAGAGGACGCTGCATCAGCACCACATCCAGCCAGCGGCCGAATTTGAAACCGCAAGCTGGCAACAGGCCCTGATGCTGAAACCCACAAGCCTGATGGAGCGCGATGGAGCCCAGATTGGCGCTATCGCCAATCACCGCCACCATCTGGCGAAAGCCACGGCGCATACAGTCCTCAATCAGCGCCGCCAGAAGAAGCTGCCCCACACCCTGCCTCCGCGCCTCTTCATCCACATAGACGGAATCTTCCACCGTATGGCCGAAGGCTGCGCGCTGCCGCAGACTGCTGGCATAGGCATAGCCGAGGATCTCGGGCCTGCCGCCGTGCCCGCTGCCCTCTGGCATGGCACGTTCCGCAACAAGGCAAGGAAAGCCCGCCGCCAGAAGCGTCGCCTGCCGTTGCGCCATAGCGTCCACGCCGGGCGGGACCGTCTCGAAGCTGCCCGTTCCCGTAAGAACAGCGGCATCATAAATGGTGGCCAGCGCCGGTATGTCTGCCATGGCGACCGAACGAATCTTTACCCCGCGCCCACGCTGATCACCTTGGTCCGGCTGATCTGCCTTCTCCATCCGCACCCTCCGGAATCTGTTTCATGCCATATGGTCCGCCATCCGGGCAGCGGCCTTCACCCCAGGTTTCACCATCAGTTCCCAAACAAAAAGCCCCGGCGCAGGGCCGGGGCTTCAGGCATGTCTTCACAAGGCCTCTCACAGAAACTCCGTATCAGTCGCTGGAGCGACCGCCGAAGAGCTGGAGCAGCATCATGAACAGGTTGATGAAGTCCAGATAGAGGGCCAGAGCGCCCATGATGGCCTTTTTGCCCATCACGGCAGCATCATCGCCCACAAAGTACATTTCCTTGATGCGCTGGGTGTCATAGGCGGTGAGGCCGGCGAACACCAGCACACCCACCACAGACACGATGAACTGCAGCATCGAGGAGCCGAGGAAGATATTCACCAGCGAGGCGATGATGATGCCGAACAGGCCCATCATCAGGAAGGAGCCCATGCCGGACAGATCCCGCTGGGTGGTATAGCCATAAAGGCTCAGCGCACCGAACGAAGCCGCGGTGATGAAGAACACCCGCACGATGCTCTCATGCGTGTAGACGAGGAAGATGGTGGACAGTGACACGCCAACCAGCGCCGCATACACCCAAAAGGTCGTCTGGGCGGCGGAAACGCTCATGCGCTCCACGCGGAAGCTGAGGAAGAATACGGCAGCCAACGGGGCCAGCATCACCACCCACTTCAGCGGGCTGACAAACAGCGTGTAGCCCACCTGCGTCAGCATGATGCCGCCGGAGATGCGCGCCACCGCCTGCGACGGATCACTGGTGACGGAGAGCATGTACACGCCCAGCGCAAACAGGCCGGTGATGGCCAGGCCAAGCGCCATGTAATTGTACACGCTCAGCATGTAGGAGCGCAGGCCCTGGTCGATCTCGGCCTGCGAGCGCGCCACCGACGGATTCCAGCGGCCGGCGACGTGGCGATCATAATCGGACATCGTCGTTCCCTTTTCAGAACTCAAGCGAACCGTCGGCGAGGCCCGCACCGGGCCTGCTGGTTCACACTGCAATATGGTGGGTAACGTGCAGCGCCACAAGACGATCCCACATGAAATTTACGCAAGGTAACGCTGCGGCAACCCATTCCAGCCCCCGATCGGGTAGGATATGGAGGTTTCGGTGCCGGGGGAAAGGCTTGAATCGCAAAGGGAAAATATCACCCATGCGCGCATGGGTTGCGTGCACGGCAGACCTGTCCCGTCTCTCGCAGATGCGGGAACGGGTGCGTTTTGCCCATGTGCTCCGCCTTGGCCTCCTCCTTTTTGCACTCTCCGTCTCTCTCTTTTTTGCTGCATCGCAACATGCCCATGCCGGGGCCTGGACCCTGCGGGAAGGGACAGGACAAGCCATCCTCCAGACCAGCATCGTCCATTCCGATCAGGAGTTCGGGCCGGATTCCCGCCTCTATTCCAGCCGCCCCTTTGACAAGACGGAAATCACCCTCCTGTTCGAATATGGCGTGCGCGACTGGCTCACCCTCATTGCTGCGCCACAGCTCATCCATGTGAAACTGGGGTCACCGGACGCCTCCAGCTATACCGGCCTTGGCTATGTGGAGGGGGGTGCCCGCGCCCGGCTCTGGCAGGATGAAAACCGCGTAGTTTCCGCTCAGGGCATCCTGCGCCTTTCCGGCACCGGAAATTCCAGCAGCGCGGCCGCCATAGGCTATGAGAATACGGAAATCGATCTGCGCTTTCTGGGCGGCTGGTCCTTCAGCCTTTGGGGCCGCAAATCGTTTCTGGATGTGCAACTGGCCCAGCGCTTCCGCTTCGGAGACCCACCGGATGAAGTGCGCCTGGATGTCACGCTGGGCATTCACACCGCACCGCGCTGGCAAATGCTGTTCCAGTCCTTCAATGTGGTTTCGGAAGGTGCCGGCAAGGGGCCCTGGTACGATGCCTCTTATGAATATTACAAGCTGCAATTCGCCCTGGCATGGGAATGGCGGCCGAACCTGACACTGCAGGCCGCCATGGTTGGCACCGCCTATGCCCGCAATGCCCCACAGGAAAATGGCCTGGTGCTCAGCGCGGCCTATCAGTTCTGAGACGAGGCGGTGCAACAGGTTTCTTCTGTCAGGGTTTCTGCCATCTTCTCCTCGATCGGTGGGGCATTGCTCCGGGTGACAAGGCGGATGCCGAGTGCAATCGGAATAATGCCCAGAAGATCCAGCATCGGCACATCTTCCCCCAGCACCAGCCAGCCAAAGAACAACCCCAGCGGCGGCATCACGAAATGCAGGGCGCTGGCCCGTGTGGCGCTGGTGCGCGAGAGAATGAGCATCCACAGGCTGAATGCGCCGACAGAGACGCCAAACACCAGATAGAGGAAGGAGATGCCAAGGGAGGACGTGAAACGGATATCCCCCATATCTTCCAGCATTAGCGCCAGCGGGGCCAGCGCCAGACCACCGGCCAGAGCCTGAATGGCCGCGCCCGACACCAGCGCGCCCGGCGGCACCCGCCCTACCTTGAAAATAAGCGTTCCCGCCGTCAGGCCCACCATGGCACCCAGCACCAGAAAGGTGCCTAGCAGATCCTCGTGCCCGGACCCAAGCCGCGAGCGCAGCACCACCGCCACACCGACAAGCCCGAGCCCCAGACCCAGCAGCTTGCGCAGGCTCAGCCGCTCCCCCAGCAACGGGGCCGCAACTATAGCCGTAAGCAGGGGTGTGGTGCTGACAATCACGGCCGCAAACCCGGATGAAACACTGAGCATGCCGAGGTGAGACATGCCCAGATACGCCACATTATTCATGAGCCCAATGGCCACAAACACCATCACATTGCGCCACCCCAGCCGGGAAAGTACCTGCAGGAAGGCACAGGCCGCCGGCAGTACACTTCCCGCCAGAAGAAACCGCGCAGAAAGCAGAATGAGCGGCGGGCAATCCGCCATGACCGTTTTGGCTGCCGCAAAAGCCGAACTCCACAACAGACAGAACAGAACAATGAGCGCCAAAGTCCCGTCCCAGGGGGTCGATGCCGGCACGGACAGCTTGCTCATCACACGTTTCCTCAAGCACGGGCACGACATATGCCGCATCTGTACACACAACCCACGAAACGGTTTTATATTACCTCTGCCCACATTTCTGCAGGGAAGCACAAATTCACATCATTTAAAAATTCAATCTTGTGATCCACATTAGTGGATTTTTGAATATCATGGCTGCATGTTTGATCTTGATCTTCTACGGGCCTTTGTCAGCGTGGTGGATGAGGGGGGGTTCACCCGTGCAGGCGCGCGGGTCCACCGCACACAATCCACAGTCAGCCAGCAGGTACGCCGGCTGGAGGAACAGGTGGGCCACCCTTTGCTGGTGCGCGGTTCCCGCGGGGCCTCACCCACGCCAGAGGGCGAACGTCTGCTTTCCTATGCCCGTCGCATTCTCGCGCTCAGCACGGAGGCAGCCCAGGCCGTGCGGGGCTGGAGCGAGGAACATGTGCGCCTTGGCATCCCGGATGATTTCGCCATGGTAGCTCTCACCAGCCTGCTCGCCCACTTCAGCCGGAACCATCCGCGGGTCCGCCTGTCTGTCCGCTGTGCGCTAAGCTGCCATCTGACCTCAGATTTTGCGCGGGGCGATCTGGATCTTGTACTGCTGAAACAGGATCCGACCGCCCGGATAGGGACAGAGCACATTATCGCGCACTGGCCAGAACGCCTGATGTGGCTGGCGACACCGGCCGCCCTGCCCCTGCCTCTCACGCCTGTGCCTCTGGTGGTATTTCCGCAGGGATGCCTCTATCGCAACCGCGCCATTCATGCACTGGAACAGGCCGGGCTTGAATGGCGCATCGCCTATGAAAGCCCCAATCTGCTGGGGCTGGAGGCGGCACTCGCCGTCGGTATGGGCGTCAGCCTTCTGGAACAACGCAGCATGGGTTCGCATTACAGCGTTCTGGATGCGCGCGCCGGCCTGCCGGAAGCGGAAAAGACAGAACTGGCCCTGTATATCTCCCGTCAGGCACGCCAGAGCGAAAACGCACCGGCTCTGGCCCTTGCCGAAGCCATTGCGACCTTCTGCAATGGCGGTCCATCGGCTCGTTCCGGCCAGATACTCTCTCCTTCCACACCGTAGCCCTATCCTCACCCGGCATCAGAGGCTGAGCCTCACGCCTGCTCCAGCAACAGACGCCGGCCGATTTCACCCACGCCCAGCAGGCCGGGGGTGGCATGGGTGATAACATGCAGCGGCACCTTCGCCAGCCGTTCACTAAAGGGCGGGTGATCCTCGAACGCCTCGCGCAGCGGGCTGTCCATCATCAGCGGAGCCAGTGCCCGGCCGATGCCGCCGGCCACATACACCCCGCCCCGCGCTTCAAAGGCCAGCGCCAGATCGCCCAGAACACGCCCCAGCACCCGCAGGAACACATTGCAGCTTTCCCGCTCGCAAGCCTGCCCGCTGACCGCAGCCTTGATGATGGCGCGCGAGGAAAGTTCCTCACCGGAAAGAATGCGATGCAGCCGCTCCAGCCCCGGCCCGGAAAGCACATGCTCCACCGCCACCGGGCCCAGATCACGCACCATATGCGCCAGCAGGCGCGCCTCATCCGTGGTGACAGCGCCAAAACGCATATGGCCAGCCTCACTAGCCATCACGTCATATCCATCCTCGCGAGGGATCAGAAGCGCTGCACCCAGCCCGGTGCCGGGCCCGCAGACCAGCCGCACACCCTGCCCCGGTGTGCGCCATGCGCCCAGCGGCAGCAGATCCTCCCGCTTCAGACGGGGAACGCCATGGCCCAGCGCCACGAAATCATTCTCCACATCCAGCCGGTCCAGCTCCAGCTCTTCCGCCAGTTGGTCGCGTGAGAAGCTCCAGGCCCGGTTGACGAGGCGCACCTCCTCCCCATCCACCGGGCATGCTACCGCCAAAACGGCGATGCGCGGACGCCCGCCCCCGGTCTGGGCCAGATAATCCAACAGCAACTCGGCAAGATTGCCATAGGAATCATTCGCCTCCAGACGGATATCGAAGGGCGCGCCATCCCGCCCGATGCGGGCCACACGTGTGGTGGTGCCGCCAATATCGGCCAGCAAAACAGTCTGCGCGCCGGATGTGCGCGATGGAAAGGCAAGGGGAGAGGCCATGTTTACACCATCTGGCAGGGGCGATCACGGGAAGCGAGCGACACGGGATGGGTGAACCGGAAAAACGGTCTTTAGGCGACCGCGTCCAGTTCCTCGTCACTCAGCGCGCCGGGCACGATGGTGATGGGCACGGGAAATCCGCCCGAATGCGGCCCCGCTAGAGAAGACACCAGCGGCCCCGGCCCTTCCTTTCCGGTGCCGGCGGCCAGCACCAGAATGGCGATGTCGAGATCTTCGGCGATCAACTGGGCGATGGCGTCAGCGGTACTACCTTCGCGCACCACGCATTCGGCTGAAACATTCGCCACCTGACGGGCCCGCACGGCATATTTCTCAAGCCGCGCGCGGGTTTCATCCTCTGCCTCGGCGCGCATCAGATCTGCCACGCCCAGCCATTGCTGATTGGCTTCCTCCAGCTTCATCACACCCAGAAGCACCAGTCCGCCCTGTGTGCGTGCCGCCCGCCGGCCGGCATAATAGACCGCCCGGTCACATTCCGGGGTTTCATCCACCACCACCAGAAATTTCCGGCGGTGACCGGGTTCATAGCTTTGCCGCGTCGAAGTCATGGGTGCCTGCTGCCCCTGCCTGCGCCGATTCATGGTTTGATGGGTGACATGGTGACACGCCGGAGGCAAATGGGGGGAGTGAAAAATGCGCCCGGCGCCATTTGCCAGGCCATTCTTCCAGCCGGATGGGCTGGATCTGGCCTTTGGACTGCTTCAATCTGCCCCGTACAGAGGACGCACCTGACTGTGCATTCCGGCACTTGCAACCGGCAATTCAAGCAGGAAAGCAAAAGGAGAATGGCGTGACCGCTTCCGCCGCCCCCATCATCGACCTGACGCTGGAAATGGCGCAGACTATTCTTTCCGCAGCGCTGGCCCATGCCCGCGCACAGAATCTGAATCCGCTCGCCATCCGCGTTCTGGATGCCCGTGGCGTGCTGAAGACCGGCCTTGCCGAAGATGGCACCAGCCTGCGCAGAGGCAATATCGCCGAGGCTAAGGCAGCCGGCGCCTTGGCCTTTGGCGTGGGCTCGCGCACCTTGCTGAGCCATGCCCGCGACCAGCCCTATTTCATCACTGCGGCCAGCCAGTCCATTGGCGGTGCGATGATTCCCGCACCGGGCGGCGTGCTCATCCGCTCGGCGGAAGGCCGCCTGCTCGGCGCGATCGGCATTTCAGGCGACAGCTCCGACCATGATGAAGCCTGCGCACTGGCGGGCATTCAGGCCGCCGGCCTTGTCGCCGATCCGGGCATGGACTGAGCAGGTTTCACCAAAAAGGGTGCGCAAGGCCCAGCCTTGTGCACCCGGAACTTGTGCACCCTGAAAAGGCAGAGCCTTCAGACGATCTCCGCCGCATCCTCGAAATCGAGGCGCGGCAGGCGCTCGAACACCTTGGAATGCTCGCCATGACCGAGCGCGGCCAGGAAATTGGCCTTGACCGTGCCACCGGGGAAGAACTCGGCTTCCACCTTCGCGGCATCGAAACCGGACATCGCCCCCACGTCCAGCCCCACGGCGCGGGCGGCGAGGATGAGATAGGCCCCCTGCAGCGAGGAATTGCGCAGCGCATGCGGCTCCACGCTCTGCGGCGCATTCGCGAACACATCCCGGAAGCCGGGATTATGCGGGAAGAGCTGGGGGATCCGGTCATAAAAACGGGTGTCATAACCAATGATGGCGATGACCGGGGCATCCATGGCCTTGAGGTTGCCGGGCGCCAATGCCGGACGCAGACGCTTCTTTGCCTCGGCGCTGCGCACAAACACGAAGCGGGCCGGCTGGGTATTGGCCGAAGTGGGGCCGAACTTCACCAGTTCATAGACCTCGCGCAGCTCTTCATCCGTCACCGGCGCGCTGGTCCAGCCATTGTGGGAGCGCGCTTCACGAAACAGCAGGTCAAGGGCGGCAGCGTCGATCTTGTAAGACATCGGAACCATCCAGAAAGAAGCAGGGAAGACCCTTGTCTAGGCCCGATATGGAGAGTGCCTCAATACCCCCTGCTGCAAATCACTGTTGCATGAACGCAAAGGCCGGGGCATCTGCAAGGGCAGGCGCATCACGTGCCAAAGCCCTGCCGCAGCGTCATAACCTTGCGTCCGGGCTTCGGCCCCCTCCTGCACCCTGTGCATCAGCTCAAGCGAGTTCAATATGTCCACGCGCACGCCTTCCACGCCCCGCCCCTGCGAAACCGACCTGATGGAGCGGGTTCAGGCCCATATCCGCGCCCTGCCGGAAAGCGGCATCGTGGAAGTGATGAAATATGGACAGGAGCGGGAGGGCATGATTCCGCTGTGGGCCGGCGAAAGCGATGTACCCACCCCGGCCTTTATCTGCCAGGCAGCCGCCCGCGCCCTTGAGGCAGGAGAAACCTTCTACACCTGGCAGCGCGGCCTGCCCGAACTGCGCGCCGCCATCGCCCATTACATGAGCCAGCTCTATGGCGTGGAGGAAGATCCGGAGCGTTATTTCGTCACCGGCTCTGGCATGCAGGCCATCACCACCGCCTTCTCCATCGCGCTGGCGGCAGGTGATGAAATACTCGTGCCCGCGCCCGTCTGGCCCAATGCGCCGGCGGCTGCGCAGCGCATTGGCGCGCATCCGGTCTTCGTGCCTTTCAGCTATGGGCCGGACGGGTTCCGGCTGGATATGGCGCGCATGGAAGAAGCCGTGACGGAGCGCACACGCGCCATCTTCCTCAATACACCGGCCAACCCCACCGGCTTCGTCGCCACTCTTGAGGAGTTACGCGCCGTGCTGGATCTGGCCCGCCGCCATGGCCTGTGGATCATCGCCGACGAGATTTATGGCCGCTTCCACTATGGCGAAGGCGACCGCGCGCCTTCCATGCATGATGTAATGGAACCGGAAGATCTCATTCTCTTCGTGCAAACCTTCTCCAAGAACTGGGCCATGACAGGCTGGCGCATCGGCTGGCTGGAAGCGCCTGTGTGGCTGGGTCAGGTGGTGGAAAACCTCATCCAGTACTCAACCTCCGGTGTCGCCGCCTTCATGCAGCGCGGGGCCATTGCCGCTCTGGAACAGGGAGAGGATTTCCTCGCTGCACAGATCGCCCGCGCGCGGCTGGGGCGGGATATTGTGGGCGATGCCCTGCTGGCCACCGGCCGGGTACGGTTGGTGAAACCGCAAGGGGCCTTCTACATGTTCTTCAGCATTGAAGGGCAGGATGATGTCCGCCGGCTGGGCCTGCAACTGGTGGATGAGGCCAATGTGGGCATCGCCCCCGGCACCGCCTTCGGCCCCGGCGGGGAAGGCTTTATGCGCCTGTGTTTCGCCCGCAGCCCCGCGCATCTTGAAGAGGCCAGCCGCCGGCTGGTGCGCTGGCTGGAAACGCCTCACGCATCGCATGCACACAGCTGATGCGCGCCGCTGACTCACAGCGCTGCCGCGCCATCGGCACCACACTGGCGGCAGGCTGCGGCGGCGGCTTTCTCTTCGCCATGCTGGGGCTGCCGGCGGCCTGGATTTCCGGTTCCATGCTCGCCATCATGGTGCTGGCCGTGGCCGGTGTGCGGCTGCATCTGCCGCATGTGCTACGGCAGGCCGCCTTCGTCATTCTCGGCGCATCCATGGGCAGCGCCCTGACCCCGCAAATGATGGCCCGCGCCAGCGCATGGCCCCTCAGCATGGCGGTGCTGGCCGTGAGCATCGTCGCGACCATGGCCGGCAGCATCTTCTTTCTCAATCGTGTGGCGGGTTGGGACAAGGCGACCGCCTTCTTCGCCTCCGCCCCCGGTGCGCTGTCCACCGTCATCGCCATGGCGGCGGACAGCGGAGCTGATCTGCGCCGGGTGGCCTTTGCGCAGGCGGTGCGGCTGTTTCTGTTGGTAGCGGCCCTGCCCGGCCTGCTCAGCGCCCTGCATCTGACCCAGGCAGCCGACCCGGACGCGATGGCCGCTCAGGCCAATGGCCTGCATGTGGCCACCCTCACCAGCCTGTCCGGCCTTCGGGATCTGGCCCTGCTGCTGGGAGCGGCTCTTATCGTGGGGCTTGTGGCTGAGCGGCTGCGCATGCCCGGCGGGCTCATTCTGGGAGCACTTCTGGCCAGTGGGGCGCTGCATCTGGGCGAATGGACCGATGTGGCGGTGCCGCCAGCCCTGCTGCTGCCCGCCTTCACCCTTCTGGGCATCAATGTTGGGGTGCGCTTTGTCGGCACACGCCTCTCCACCATCGTCACCTTCATCCGCACGGCGATGGGGGCCTTCATGGTCTCCATCCTCATCTCAGGCGCCTTCGCCCTGCTGGCCAGCGTGCTGACGGGGGATGATTTCGGCAAGATGCTGGCCGCCTTCGCCCCCGGTGCGCTGGAGGCGATGACAGCATTGGGCTTCGCGCTGGGCTATGATCCGGCCTTCATGAGCGCGCATCACGTCTTCCGCTTTGCCAGCCTCTCCGTCCTGCTGCCAGTGGTCGCACGTCTGCTGTTCAGCCTGGAAGAGAAGAGTGAGGACACGGACAGTGCCGGCTGAGCTGATAGTTCCTCTGCGCGCCAACGCGTCCCATCAGCGTGGTGCGCGCTTGGCCAGAATGCGCTGGAGCGTGCGGCGATGCATGGAGAGGCGACGCGCCGTTTCCGAAACATTGCGCCCGCACAGCTCATAGACACGCTGAATATGCTCCCACCGCACCCGGTCAGCAGACATCGGGTTTTCCGGCGGGCTGGGCTTGTGGTCGCTGCTGGCCATGAGCGCGGCCACCACATCATCGGCATCGGCCGGCTTGGCCAGATAATCGACCGCGCCCAGCTTCACCGCCGTCACCGCCGTGGTGATGTTGCCATAGCCGGTGAGGATGATGGCCCGCACACCGGGGCGCTTTTTCTTCAGGGCGGAGATCACATCCAGACCGCTGCCGTCACCCAGACGCATATCCACCACGGCGAAGGCCGGTGCAGCTTCCTCGACCCGCGCCAGACCATCGGCCACGCTTTCCGCCGTGGTGACTTCAAAGCCGCGCGTCTCCAGCGCCCGTGCGAGACGTTGCAGGAAGGAACGATCATCATCGACGATCAGAACCGAACGATCTTCCCCCACTTCGAGCGGCATTGTTTCTGTCATTGTCCTCGCCCTCAAAGGTCTCAAGCCAAAGGGCCGGCCGGCCCGCTGGCACGGACAGCTTCAGGCCTGCCCCGGAATGGAATGGCCGGGCACCTGACCCGGTTCCGTATGGTTGGCCATTTCTATGGCCAATGCGGCGCGGGGCCAAGTGATCTTGATCCGCGCACCGGAATATGGTGGCGGACGGTTCTCGATGGCAAGACTGGCTCCGGTGCGTTCCAGCAGGGTCTTGGCGATGAAGAAACCCAGCCCCAGCCCGCTCTCCTCATCAGGCGCCTGCCGCCCGCGCGCCCGCGAGGTGACATAGGGCTGGCCAATGCGCCCACTCACCTCTGACGAGAAGCCGGGGCCATCATCCTGCACCACAACCTCAAGTGCATCCGGCGTCCATTCGGCGCTGATCTCGACTTCGGAAGATGCAAAATCCACTGCGTTTTCAACGATGTTCCCCAAGCCATACAGCAGCCCGGGGTTGCGGGCGATCACCGGTGTGTCGCCGCTTTCCTTCACATGAATGGCGATGGAAATGCCAAAATCGCGATGCGGCTCCACCACTTCTTCCAGCAGAAGGCGCAGGGGCATGCGATCAAATGGCGCATCGCCGGATTGCAGCGAGGTGAGCGTCTGAAGGATATCCCGGCAGCGGCGCACCTGATCGCGCAGCAGCGCGACATCTTCCGCATGCGGATCAGATGCGTCCATTGACCGCTGCATTTCCTTCACCACGAGCGCGATTGTGGACAAAGGCGTGCCCAGTTCATGGGCGGCGGCTGCCGCAAGTCCATCCAGTGCCGAAAGATGTTGCTCCCTGGCTAAAACCAGTTCAGCCGCTGCCAATGCATCGCCCAGTTCCCGCGCCTCTTCGGTAACCCGCCATGAATACATGCCGATAAAGCCAATGGCGACGACGAGCGACACCCACACGCCCGCCAGATACAGATCCGGCAGAACCGGTGGCACGCCATCGAACCAGGGCAGTGGCTGCGCCCACAGGCCCACGACCCCGGCGCACACTGCGGCCAGCACACCCAGCAAAATGGTGGTGCGTGACGACAGCCCGGTCGCCGAGATCATGACCGGGGCCAGATACAGGAAAATAAAGGGATTTTTCAGCCCGCCAGTGAGGTAAATCAATGCGGTAAGCTGAAGAACATCATAAGCGAGAAGGACACTCGCCGGACCATCACCCAGCCGGCGGGCCACCGGGTATTTGACACGCAGCGCGACATTCACCAGTGCCGACAGCGCCACCAGAGCCACACAGGGCACAATAGGTAAAGCATAGCCGAGTACCAGATTTACCACCACAAGTGCGGCGAGTTGCCCCACTATGGCCAACCAGCGCAGGCGAATCAAAGTATCGAGCCGCAGGCCAAGGGAGCGGCCATGAAGAGGGGTGGAAAGGGCCGAATTCATCAAAATTCACCTTCAGGCAAGGTTCGCGGCGTTAGGCTGCTGCCTAAAAGCGCGACAATGTGACATTCAGCTTCTTGCCGCGCGTGTGTCTGTTTTTTAACCTTTGTCTAAATTGCCACGGGGCCTTCTCCAATCGACTCTGTGACACGGAACCAAGCGCGAGGTGCGAAAAATGGCCATTGGAGAATTTACCGGTCCGGCTCAGTTTCCGCCTCAGGCTGGCGTGGGGGCCAATTCACCCCTCTACTGGTTCTATGAAATGGGCAATGCCGCCCTGAATCCTTCTAGAGCCATGGCGGATGCCAGCCGCCTGATGCTGAAGAATCCGATTAACCCGGTTTCTCATACCACCATCGGCAAATCCATGGCTGCGGCTTGTGAGCTTTTTGAGCGCACGACCAGGCGTTATGGCAAGCCGGAATGGGGTATCACACACGGTGAGCAACGGCCAGCGCGTGCCGGTGCATGTCAATACGGTGTGGAGCCGCCCCTTCTGCAATCTGCTGCATTTCGAGCGCGCCTTTGAGCGTCCGCCCCGGCGGCCCCAGCCCAAGCTGCTCGTTGTGGCCCCGGTTTCCGGCCACTATGCCACGCTGCTGCGCGGCACGGTGGAGGCCATGCTGCCCAACCATGATGTCTATGTGACGGATTGGGTGGATGCGAAAATGGTGCGTCTCGATCAGGGTGAGTTCAACCTCTCCGATTATGTGGATTATCTCATCTCCATCTTCCATCGCCTCGGCGGGGATTGCCACGTTATGGCCGTGTGTCAGCCGGCCGTGCCGGTGCTGATGGCCGTCTCCCGCATGGAGGAGGAGGAGGACCCCTTCGTGCCCAAATCCATGATCCTCATGGGCGGGCCGATCGACACGCGTGAATCCCCCACAGCCGTGAACGACATGGCGAAGAAGAACGACATTGACTGGTTCAAGCGCAATGTCATCACCCGCGTGCCTTGGCCCCACCCCGGCGCGCTGCGGGAGGTCTATCCCGGCTTTCTCCAGCTCAACGGCTTCATGAGCATGAATCTGGATCGCCATGTGCAGGCCCACTGGGATCTGTTTCGACATCTGGTGGATGGCGATGGCGATTCCGCCGAAAAGCACCGCGATTTCTATGATGAATATCTCGCGGTGATGGATCTGACGGCGGAATTCTACCTTGAAACGGTCGAAAACGTGTTCATGACCCACTCGCTCCCCAAGGGTGAGATCATGCATCACACCAAGCGGGTGAAGACCCAGGCGGTGAAGCGTGTGGCGCTGATGACGGTGGAGGGCGAGAAGGACGATATCTCCGGTATCGGCCAGACCAAGGCGGCCCACAAGCTGTGTCCGCTCATTCCAGAGGACAAGCGCGCCCATTATGAGCAGCCGGGAGTGGGCCATTATGGCGTGTTCAACGGCTCGCGCTTCCGCTCTGAAATCGCGCCGCGCATTTCCGACTTCATCCTCTCTCAGGAACTGCCGAAAGGAGCAGAACGCGAGACGATGAAGGTGGATGAAGTCGCGCCCGCGCATGAGCCGGAAGAGCCCGACGTCTTCTCCCTGCCCAAGCATATTTCCGAGCAATATCCCCGCACGGATGTGGGCTGAAGCCAGATTGACCTGATTGTGAAAGCGCCCCGCAAGGGGCGCTTTTGCGTTGGGCGAACGCTCACCTGCCCCCGTCCGGTTCCCCATCTTTGCCCGCGGCTTCGGCCTGTTGCCTACAGCTTCGGCTTGCCCAGCGCTGCATGTGGCCTTATGCGGAAGCCATGTCGCTGTTCCGACGTCAGGATGCTTCGCAATCCGCCGGTTTGAGTGAAAGCCTTGAGCTGGATCTCGGCGGGGAAACTGTGCCCGTGCGTATCCGTCGCAACGGGCAGGCGCGTAAGCTTACCCTGCGGGTGCGCGCCGCCACGCGCGATGTGGTACTCACCACCCCGCCCCATGTTTCCCTTGCCGCCATCTTCGATTTTGCCAACCGGCATCGGGAATGGGTGCACACACGCCTCGGTCGTCTGCCCGATATCGTGCCTTTTGTCGCGGGCGCGATGGTGCCGCTGCGCGGGGTGCCACACCGCCTCATTCACGAACCGGACAAGCGCGGCACGGTTTGGCCGGGCGAGAGTGATGGGGATGGCCCCACCCTTCATGTGGCGGGCGACGAGCCGCATATGGCGCGGCGGGTGGAAGATTTTCTCAAGCGCGAGGCCCGGCAGGATCTTGTCGAGGCGGTTGGCCGTCATGCCACCGCGCTGGAGGTGAAGATTGGCCGCATCACCCTGCGCGATACCGCGAGCCGCTGGGGCTCCTGCTCCTCGCGCGGTGACCTTTCCTTCTCCTGGCGGCTGATCCTCGCGCCGCCTTTGGTGCTGGATTATCTGGCCGCCCATGAGGTGGCGCACCGGCTGGAACTGAACCACAGCCCGCGTTTCTGGCAGCTGGTAGAGCAGATCTTCCCGGCGCGCGAACAGGCCGAAGCCTGGCTGCGGATGCAAGGCGCCAGCCTGCACCGCTATGGGGGCTGAACGCCACCTGCCCCTGTGGAGGCCGAGCCCTTTTGCCTCGATACGCAAAAGCCCTTTCAGCCTACCATGCCCATGAAATGCCTATGGCATGCCTAGGACGTGAAAACTGAAGGGTTTTTCTGTTCAGAAACCGGGACGCGACCGGAACTGTCTCCGGCCGCAGCACCCGTCTTCAGGTCTTCAGCCTTCGATCCGGTCGAAATCAGCAATGCCTCGGGTGGTGGCGCGGATTTCATCCAGCAGCTTCAGGCGGTTCTCACGCAGGTCCGGCTCCTGCGCATTCACCGTCACTGCATCAAAGAAGGCATCCACGGGCGCACGCAGATCCGCGAGCGCCGTCATAGCCGCCGCGAAATCTTCCGCAGCCACAGCGCGGGCCACGCGGGCCTTCACATCCTCAATGGCGGAGGCGAGCTTTTCTTCCTCCGGCAGCTTCAGAAGCGTGGCATTGGTGGGGCCGGCATAGGCCTTGCCGTCCTTCTTTTCCTCAATGCGCAGGATGTTCACGGCGCGGCGATAACCCGCCAGCAGGTTCTTGCCATCTTCCGACGACAGGAACGCCGCCAGCGCTTCCACCCGGCACACCACGAGCAGCAGATCATCCTGCCCCTCCAGTGCGAAGACCGCATCCACCAGATCATGCCGCGCTCCACGCTCACGCAGATGCCCCTTCAGGCGATCAGCGAAGAAGGAGAGCAGATCAGCCTGCCAACCTTCCCGCGCAGAAGACGGAATGGCCTCGCTTTTCACAGCGGTCGCAATCACCTCGCCCAGACGCACCCGCAGCCCGTTCTCCAGAATGATGCGGATAACACCCAGCGCAGCGCGACGCAGGGCGTAGGGGTCTTTCGAGCCGGTGGGCTTTTCATCAATGGCCCAGAAGCCTACCAGCGTGTCGATCTTATCGGCCAGCGCCACGGCAATGGAAACCGGCGCGGTAGGCACGATATCGCTGGGGCCCTGCGGTTTGTAATGCTCCTCGCAGGCGGCGGCGACCTCTGCAGCCATGCCCTCGCCCGCCGCATAATAGCGGCCCATCAGACCCTGCAATTCAGGGAACTCGCCCACCACTTCGGTGAGAAGATCGGCCTTGCAGATCAGCGCGGCTTCCTCTGCCAGTGCAGGGCTGGCCCCCACCTGGGGTGCCAGTGCGACGGCGAGCAGACGGATCCGCTCGATCCGCGCCTGCTGGCTGCCCAGCTTCTCGTGGAAGGTGATGTGCGCGAATTTCGGCAGATGCTTCTCAAGCCCATTGGCCCGGTCCGTATCCCAGAAGAATTTCGCATCGGACAGGCGCGCGCGGATCACCCTTCCATTCCCATCCACAATGGCCTTGCCGCCATCATGCGCCACAAGATTGGAAATGAGAATGAAGCGGTTGGCGAGGCGGCCCGTCTTCGGATCGTTCAACACGAAGCACTTCTGGTTGGCGCGGATGGTGGCGCGGATGACTTCATCGGGAATATCGAGAAAGCGCTCCTCGAATTCGCCCATCAACACCACGGGCCATTCCACAAGGCCGGCCACCTCTTCCAGCAGGCCAGCATCCTCCACCAGCTCCAGACCGGCGGCCAGCGCCAGATCCTTGGCGTCATTCAGGATGATGTCCTTGCGGCGATCCCGGTCCACCACCACGCGGGCGGCCTCAAGCTGGGCCATCCAGTCATCCAGCCGCTTCACGGAGATCGCCTGCGGCGCCATGAAGCGGTGGCCATAGGTGACGTTGGAGGAGACGATGCCCTCCACCTCGAAGGACACCACTTCCGGCTCATCGCCTTCCGCCCCGAAGGTGCAGACGATGGAATGCAGCGGGCGCACCCAGCGCAGGCTGCCCGAACCCCAGCGCATGGATTTCGGCCACGGGAACTGGCGGATGATCTGCGGCATGATCTCCGCAATCACCTCCGGCGTGGCGCGACCGGCACGGTGGATATGGGCGACATAGAAATCACCCTTCTTCGGGTCGGACTGGACCTGCGCCTCTTCGATGGAGGAAAGGCCGGCCGCTTTCAGAAAACCGGCCAGTGCAGCTTCGGGCGCACCCACACGGGGGCCCTTCTTTTCCTCGTGCTGGTCGGCCTGCTTGCCGGGCAGGCCGTGCACTGCCAGCGCCAGACGACGCGGAGTAACGAAGGCTTTCGCCCCCTCATAAAGCAAGCCGCGCTCCACCAGCGCGTCGGTCACCAGCTTCTTCAGGGTATCAGCCGCTTGCGCCTGCATGCGGGCGGGGATTTCCTCAGAGAAGAGTTCAAGCAGAAGATCGGGCATGGGCTCTGTCTATTCAGACCAAATCGGCCGTCGAAATGACGGTCGCGAAGCAATCATTGATTTCCGCGAGTGCGGCGCGATGGATGACCTCGGCAGGCACATCCTCACTCCCCATCGGATCGGGCAGCGCACGGGTCGCGGCGCAATCCCCGATCAGAAAAGCGGGAATGTCGAGATGGGAGGCGATCCGCGCGGTCGTGCTCACGCACATATGGGTCATAAAACCGACGAAGATCATGGTCTTGCGACCTGTGGCCTCGAAACGCTCAAGCAGATCGGTCTTGTAAAAGGAGCTCGGCTTGGTTTTCTGCACCACCACCTCGCCCGGGGCGGGAATCGAAGGCTCGGCAAAGGCATAGCCCATGCCGGACACATCGAAGGGCGCACCGCTGCCCGCCGGCGCCTGATGCTGAACATGGATGACCGGCACGCCACGGGCGCGCATCAACTCCAGCACCTTGCCGATCCGATCGAGCGCCGGCTGAACACCTTCCAGCGGCAGCAGACCGTCGACATATTCGCGCTGGGCATCAATCACCACCAGCACGCTCTCATCGAGGTTCAGCTTCGCCGCTGGAAGACCCGCCAATTGCACAAGAGTCCTCGCTCCGCTCATGTCTTCGCCCCCGTCTTCGGAGTGTCGGCGTCAGCGCCGCCTGCATCCGTCTTCAACCAGGCCGCACCGCAGGCCTTGGCCAGTTCACGCACACGCAGAATGTAACTCTGTCGCTCGGTGACGGAGATCACGCCGCGCGCATCAAGCAGATTGAAGACATGGGAGGCCTTGATGCACTGATCGTAGGCGGGCAACACCATCAGATGCTTTTCGCCAGCATCTCCGGCTTTGATGTAACGCTTGCAGGCAGACTCGGCCATGCGGAACTGCTCGAACAGCATATCCGTATCCGCATACTCGAAATTGTGGCGGGAATATTCCTGCTCGGCCTGAAGGAACACATCGCCATAGGTGGTCTTTTCAGCCCCTTCGCGACCATTGAAGTTCAGGTCGTACACATTTTCCACGCCCTGCACATACATGGCGAGGCGCTCAAGGCCATAGGTCAGTTCCCCGGCCACCGGGGCACATTCAAAGCCGGCCACCTGCTGGAAATAGGTGAACTGCGACACTTCCATGCCGTCGCACCAGCATTCCCAGCCCAGCCCCCAGGCGCCCAGGGTCGGGCTTTCCCAGTCATCTTCCACGAAGCGCACATCATGCAGGCCCAGATCCACGCCGATGGCTTCCAGAGACTTGAGATACAGCTCCTGAAGGTTTTCCGGCGAGGGCTTCAGTATGACCTGAAACTGGTAATAATGCTGGAGGCGATTGGGGTTCTCGCCATAGCGCCCATCCTTCGGCCGGCGGGAGGGCTGCACATAGGCCGCCTTCCAGTGCTTCGGCCCCAGCGCCCGCAGCGTGGTGGCGGGGTGAAATGTACCCGCGCCCACTTCCATGTCGTAAGGCTGAAGGATGACACAGCCCTGATCGGCCCAGAAGCGCTGAAGGGTCAGCAGCAGGGCCTGAAAGGAACGGTCGGGCCGCATGTGAGCGGGCAAAGCGGGGTCGATCATGGAAACTCGCGGCGATGAGCCTGCCATGGCCGGTGTCGCGCGTTTTCCCCTCCCCGGCAGGAAGACCGAAAACCCGCGCCCCCGCGGCCACAGGCCGGCAGAACGGACAGTACCCGGAACGGGCTTGCGGACAGTAGTTTTTCACCCCTGTGAGATCAAGGTGAAGATCGGCAAACAAACAGGCTGCATGCGCCCGGAAGGGCAAATGGCACGAAAAAACCCGCGCAGCCCT
This sequence comes from Xanthobacter sp., assembly GCA_050252035.1. Taxonomy (GTDB): domain Bacteria; phylum Pseudomonadota; class Alphaproteobacteria; order Rhizobiales; family Xanthobacteraceae; genus Xanthobacter. Next base: position 51,951 of record JBFWLR010000005.1, on the reverse strand, counting down.
GCCACGCGGGTTTCAAATTCAGCGGAGACAGCCCAGTTCAACCCATAGCTGCTCGATCATTTACCGCTCAACCTTTGGCGCGGGCGCGCACCATGAAATCATCATAGGAGAATTCACCCACCTGCCACCACAGATAGTCCGTATTGCGCAGCGCCTTGATCTGGTCCCACGCCTTACGGAAATCGGCATTGTCGGCAGAAATTTCATCATACATGGTGTTGGCGGCCTTGTAGGCAGCCTCCAGCATATCATTGGGGAAGCGCCGCAGCAGCGCGCCCTGCTTCACCAGATTCTGGATCGCGGCCGGGTTGACCGCATCATAATGGGCGATGAGGTTGTTGTTGGCCTCACCGGCCGCCGCCCGTGCCATGGACTTGTAGACATCCGGCAACTTGGCCCATTCTTCCTGATTGAAGAAGAAGTTGAGGCCCGCGCACCCTTCCCACCAGCCGGGATAATAATAATAGGGCGCAACCTTGTAGAGGCCGAGCTTCTCGTCATCATAGGGGCCCACCCACTCGGCGGCATCAATGGTGCCACGCTCCAGCGAGGGGTAGATATCGCCGCCGGGAAGCTGCTGCGGCACCACACCAAGACGCGAGAGCACCTGCCCGCCAAGGCCGGCGATGCGCATCTTCAGCCCCTTGAGATCATTGAGAGACTTGATCTCCTTGCGGAACCAGCCGCCCATTTGCGCACCGGTATTGCCGCCCGGCAGCATGACGACATTGTACTTCTTGTAGAAGTCATTCAGCAGCTCGATACCGCCCTGATAATAGAGCCAGGCATTCATCTGCCGCGTATTGAGGCCGAAGGGAATGGTGCTGCCGAAGGCGAAGGTCGGGTCCTTGCCGACATAATAATAGGAGGCGGTGTAGCACATCTCCACGGTGTGGTTCTGCGTGGCGTCCACCACCTGCAGCGCCGGCACGATCTCACCGGCCGTAAAGATCTGGATCTGGAAACGGCCTTCGCTCATTTCTTCCATGCGCTTGGCAAAATTCACCGCCGTGCTGTGCAGCGTATCCTGCGTTTTTTGGAAGGAGGAGGCGCACCGCCACTTCACCTGCGGCAAGGTCTGGGCAATGGCGGGCATGGCGACCGAAGCGGACGCAGCAATGCCGGCCCCTGCGGCGGTGAGAAAGTCGCGGCGTTTCATGAAACTCTCCCTTGAGCAGACAGGCCCGCACTGCGGACCTGATCATTCCGCTCCGTTTTTATGCAGTTTTTGCACAAAAGCACAGGGGCAACATCCCTTGGCGGCAAACCGCCGGCACATGGCACCTATTCGCAATGCCCATGCATTCTCAATACACATGCATTGCTTCCCAAACGGACGACCATGCGCAGCACCCCGAAGCCGACCCGCTCCGGGGCACGGGCATTCTCATTCCACCACGATACGGGGTGCCGCGCGCCCACCACCTGCGGCCTTCTCCAGCGCGGCCTTCACCCCTTCGGCGATGTGCCGATAGGCTTGCGCCTGTGGACTGTCGGGCGCGGCCTCCATTACCGGACGGCCGGCATCGGACAGCTCGCGAATGCTCATATGCAGGGGAATTTCCCCCAGGAAGGGCACCCCCGTCTTTTCGGCCTCGGCATGGGCACCGCCATGGCCGAAAATATCTGAGCGTTCGCCGCAATGCGGGCAGACGAAATAGGCCATGTTCTCCACCACGCCGAGCAGCGGCACATTCACCTTCTCGAACATGGCGATGCCCCGGCGCGCATCAATCAGCGCCAGATCCTGCGGGGTGGAGACAATGACAGCGCCGGCCAGCTTCACCTGCTGGGCCATGGTGAGCTGGGCATCGCCAGTGCCGGGAGGCATATCCACCACCAGCACATCCAGCGGGCCCCACTGCACATCCCGCAACATCTGGGTCAGCGCCGACATCACCATGGGGCCGCGCCAGATCATGGCCTGCCCCTCATCCACCAGAAACCCGATGGACATGACCTTTAGACCGAAGGCATCCAGCGGCAGCAGGGTCTTACCCTCGCCCATTTCCGGCTTTTGCGAAAGGCCCGTGAGGCGCGGCACGGAGGGGCCGTAAATATCGGCATCCAGCAGGCCTACTTTCAGGCCCAGATCCCGCAGGCCCAGCGCCAGATTGATGGAGGTGGTGGATTTGCCCACCCCGCCCTTGCCAGACGCCACAGCGATGATGGACTTGACCCCCGGCACAGAAATAGTGCGTGAGCCGCCCCCAGCTGCACCATGCCCCGGTGCGGCACCGCCAGAAGCGCCAACGCCGGCCCCGGCCGTGCCGGGCTTGCGTTCCGCAGTAAGGGTGACAAGAGCCGACACCACACCGGGCAGCGCCTTCACGGCGTCCTCGGCCTCCACGCGCACGACTTCCCACGCACGGGCCTTGGCCGGATCGACCGTGATGGAGAGATAGACCTTGCCCTGATTGACTGCGATGCCGGACAGGGCGGAGGCCAGAGACAGCGCCACGCCTTCCGGGGTCTTCACGGCTGAGAGAGCACCACGCACCTGATCTTCGCTCACCATGTCGTTGCGTGCCTCGGCCATGCCGTCATCCTTCCTGTTCTCATGCGCAGCCATTCCTCTGTGTGAGGGCTTTATGGGTTTGTCGCCACTGCGCCCCATCAGGCCGCTGGCGATTTTCCGGAACCGGTCCAACATGTTTCTGCTTCACATGATGCGCCGCTCCGGAAAAGCCCGGAGAAGGCGGCGCGCAAGGGCAAATGGCAAAAGCCTGACACGGGCAGGCCCTTCATATCCCGCTCATATGGGCCTCATTGCCCGCTGCGGCAACCATGGCAGGCCGGCAAGGCGAGGCCTGTGGGCGGAATGTGCAAGACCCATCGGCTCAACCCCCACCAGCTTCAGCGACCCAGCAGCGCCTGAATATCCGCCTGCAATTGCGGCAACAGCTCAGCCTCGAAGAAGGGATGGCGCTTCAGCCAGCCGCTGTTGCGCCATGAGGGGTGCGGAAGGGGATAGACACAGACCGGCCCGCTTTCCCCCTGCATGGCTGCTTGCCCAACCACTTGCCCAACTACTTGCCCGGCATTTTGCCCAACCTCTCGCGGCTGCAATCCTGCGGCGCGTACGGCCCTCCAGTTCTGCACCGTCTCGGTCAGGCTCCCGCCAAGATAGGCCCCAAGGCCCAGTCGCCGCAGATGATAGGCCTGCGCCGGTCGCCCCACGGCCAGCACCAGCCGAAACGGTGGCAAGGTGGTGAACAGCTCATCATGCCATGTGCGCACGCATTCGCGCCGGGGTGGCAGATCCGAGCCTTTCGCATCCAGCCCCGGAAAGCAGAACCCCATGGGAATGATGGCGATGCGCCGCGCATCATAGAAGATGGTCTTGTCCACCCCCATCCAGTTGCGCAATCTGTCACCGGAAGGATCGGTGAAAGGCATGCCCGACGCATGAACCCGCGTTCCCGGTGCCTGACCGGCCACCAGAATGCGGGCGGTGGACGCCGCCCGCAACACCGGACGGGGCGCATGCGGAAGAGGCGCGCCCAAGTGCCTTTCCACACAGACCCGACAGGCCCGGATGCGCGCCAACAGCCCGGCGACAGCCCTATCCGGCTCCACGGGTTCCGGGTGCGTATCAGATATCCGGCTTGTCATGCCGCATGTGCCGACAACTGGGCAGACACCATCACCGGCCAGCCGCCCTCAGGCCGACATGCTCGGACGGACAGAGACGACATCGCGCCAGCGCTGCAAGTGATCCAGATTTTCCGGCATCTCCAAACGCGCCATCTTCATGAAATCAACCGTAGTGATGGCCACGATATCGGCATAGGTGAAACGCGAGCCAGCGATGAAAGCCCGATCTGCCAACTGTTCATTGAGAAATTCAAGAGCGGCCTGAACCTTGGGCTTGTTGGCCTCTCCCCACGCCCCCACCTGCGGCATCTCGACCTGCGCCATGCCGGGATGCAGATGCCGCAACACCGCCCCGACGGCAGCATAAAGGCCGAACTCGATCCGCCGGGTCCACATCTCCACCTGCGCCAGTTCCAGCGCATCGCGACCGAACAGGTTCGGCTCGGGCTGCACGGCCTCGAAATAGCGACAGATGGCCGTGCTTTCACAGATCACCGCACCATCATCCAGCTCCAGCGTGGGCACCTGACATTGCGGATTGATGGCCCGGAAGGCCTCGCCCTTATGCTCCAACGCCCGCAGATCCACCGGCACGAGTGGCACGGAAATGCCTTTCTCGGCCAGAAAGATCCGCACGCGGCGCGGATTGGGGGCGAAGGCGGAATCGTAAAGCTTCATGGTCTCGGGCTCCCATGGCTGCACATCATTGGAATAGCGCAGCATCCAGATGTCCATCTGAGACCATGGCCCGGAGCAAGGCAAGAGAGGGGCAAGAGAGGGACAAGAGAAAGAGAATGACAGGAGACAGAAGCAGAAGAGGAATGGGCACAGGCCTGCCCGCCTATGCCCGGTTCCGCATCATTCAGGTGGCGACCTGCCGATAGGCTCCGGCCCAGTGCAGCAATGGCACATCACCCTCGGTAATCCGGGTGGCCACCACCCGCCCCAGCACCATCAGATGATCCCGCCGGGAGATCACTTCATCCAGATCGCAATCAAAGCTCACCAGCGCATCCGCCAGCACCGGAGCGCCGGTTTCCAACCTTGTCCATGCGGCGGGCGTGGAAAGACCGGGGGTGTCCGCCTCTTCCGCATCAGCAAACCGGGTGGCCAGCGCCTCATGCCGGGCGCGCAGCACATTGATGGCGAAAGCACCCTTCTGATGCAGATGCGCGGAAACCGGTGTTTCCCGCCGCACTACCACAAGCAGCATGGGCGGTTCTGAACCCAGCGGTGAAACGGATGTGACCCGCACACCCATACGTTCTACCCCCTCCCCCAGAGTCAGCAGGCTCACCGCTCCCGCCAACTTGCGCATGGCCACCCGATAGGCCAGCGCATTCGGGGAAGATGCAGTGATATCTGTCACCGGCAGCGGATATTCCGCCCCGAAAGCCAGAGCGCGCGGCAAATGGGCATTCATGTGCAACCTCCAACACGCGCAGAGGCAAAGCGAAGCACCATCTGCGCACCATATGGTTGCTGGGCAGTACCCCCTGTCACGGGGTTGGCAACCTCCATATAGGAAACGATACGGACACCCATATTATTAGTCAATAAAATCTATGGAATTTATTTTTTATAATCCGAAACAAGGCATGTGAGATTTTGATAGCTCTATCAAATCAATTACTTGAAATGGCGTCCACTCAGATTCCACCTACCCACTGGCTCAGGAAAGGATGACCTACGCTCTCAGCGCAATCGCAATGCGATGTCTCTGCATATCCCTCACCCACATAGAGGGGTTGTCTCGCGCCTCATCCCCCGCCACAAGTTTATATCCCACGGCAATGGCGTGAAATTGAACTGCGCTGTACTGGGACAAGGCTCTGAAGAGGTTGCAACAAAACTGCCATGGCTAAGCTGATTTCCGCTCAGGACCTTCACAAGAAAATCGGGCAAGGCCCGGTTGCCCTCATTGATGTGCGCACTCCGGGGGAATTTGCCGGCGCGCATGTGGAGCAGGCCATCAATGCCCCCCTCTCCGCGCTGGACCCTGCGGCACTGGAACAGGCCGGCGCGGTCAACCGCAAGAAGCCGGTCTATCTCATGTGTCAGACTCAGGGGCGTTCGAGCATGGCGGCAAGCAGTTTTGAAAAAGCCGGCTTCCGCAATGTGCTGGTGGTGGCCGGCGGCATGTCGGGTTGGAAATCGGCCGGCCATCCGGTTGTTTCTGGACCAGGTGCCGGACGGGCGCGGCAGATGCGTCTGGCCCTTGCCGTCGTCGTGGTCGCCGGTCTTGCGCTGGCCTGGCTGCTCTGACACGACGCCCCCCCCTTCAGGCCTTGCTTCAGCGAGGCCCTCAACCTGCGCACAACGCCTTACTGACGCCAAACAGTAAAGCGCAAAAATCGCGATTCTATTTGCGCGACATGTCGCACTAAAACGCAAGCAATACTAAACTTAATTCGCGCAAATAATAATAAAATACTTGAACATAGATCAAGCCCGGCACAAAATTAAAAAAGTTTGCACTTACTACACAGCAGATTTTGAACAAAATATACATCTACCCTCACAAGAGATGACTTCTCTCCACTCATCTACCTTCCCCATACTGCGCCAGATGTTTCGATGACGGACAGCAAATCATAAGGCTGGCACCTTCAGACCATGGAGGTTTCAATGCGTAGAAAAACAGGCTTGCGTCATTCTCTCATTGCCTGCGCCATGGCAGGGGCAATGGTGGTTCCCAGCTTTGCGCAAGCATGCACATCCCTGCTTTATACGGGTGGCAAAGGAACTGCCTATTCCGGGTGCACCTTGGAATTGTCCAGGGAACTGCCCTACCCGGTGGATTACTTCCCGGTTGGCACAAGCTTTAGCTCGAAGGTCAGCCTGCACCATACACTTGATTTCAAGACCAAAAATACATTTGTGGCGATCGGCGTGCCTTCCCCCACGGATGGACAGACCAAGGTTGTGCAGGGGGCAATAACAAGGAGCTGACATTCAGCTTGCTGGCTTTTCCAAGCACCGATGGGCCTGCGGTTACCGCCCAAAAAAACGTTTGAGGTTCTTGCAGCCATTGATCTGGGGGTATGGCCCCTCTCCCAGTGCGATACGGTTACCGCGGTGAAGGAAGCACTGGAAAAGCAGCCGGTGCTTTTGACGGCTCTCCTGCCTGATGGCGAGATGAAGACACCGTTCCATTACGCCCTGCACGATGCCTCTGGAAAATCCATCGTGATCGCATACAGCACGGGCAAGCAGCATGTTTATGACAACCCTCTGGGCGTCATGACAGATGGCCAGACCGTCCCCTTGGCACATGACAAATATGAATAATTACGCATATTTGAGAAATGTTGAGTATTCTACTTCCAAGATCAACGGCCACACCTTCCAGAATCCGGATTGCCGCATCGCCACCATCGGACTACCGGCCTCCAATACTTCTGTCAGTCGCTTGGTGCGAGCCATCTATTATTCGCACTTTGCTGAAAAGGTCGACAAGCGCACGGTTGAAAGCATGGGGGCATCAAGATTTCCGGCGTCGCAGGCGACAAGGGTTATACGTCCGAATTCACCACATGGACGACGCTGACAGACATCAACCGTCGCCAGCTCTATATCCGCACATATGATGAAATGAACGACATCAAGATTGACCTGAATGAGCTGAGCAAGCTCAAGACTGTCAAATCTGTGCCGCTCATGTCCATTGCAACGGGAACAACGGATGGTCGCAAAAGCGCTCATCTCCGTGCCCTGAGGCTGACCCGATAATTGGCAGGGGGGCACTAGCCACCCCCTTGCCTGCGATGAACAGGCCCGGCGCGCATCGATATGATGGCCGTCGGGCCAGAGCCGCATCATCCCGTCCACAGATCTGGCGGACATCACCCACCAAGAGCGGTTCTCAGGGTCAATGCGGTTTCTGCCAGTGATGAGCTTTTATGATGACGATTCGCAAAAGCCCGCCCCTCTTGCGCGAGTTCTTCTCTGGGCTGTTCCAGAACCGCATGTCGCACATGCCGCAAAGCCTACCCACTTGAATAATATTGAATTCCGGCAGTCTCCAGCCTTATTCTTTTCGGCTCGTTAATCTTCCATTAACCGCTGTACGGGAGGAGTCGCATTTGCGCCTGCCCTCTGGCATGGCCTGTGCCTTCCCGCTTCTGGTGGCCATGTGGAAGGCAAATGGAGCGCGCCGCCAAAGGATGCGACCGGATGGTCTCTTCCGCCCGCCCTGACGGGAGCCCCATGTCCGGGGCATCTCCCATCGGCTCTGCCTCTCCGCATGGTGACGGCAGACGGGGAGCGGACTCCACCTCCAGCCTTCCGCCTTCCAGCCCCACTGCGGGCCACAAGCCTCCCTCTCACCCCTTCAGCCCCGCCCGGCTGCTGCCGCTGCTGCTGGTTCCGGCTGCGCTTGCTCTTGTTCTGGCAGCAGGGTTCGGTATGGCGCATCTTCATGTTACGGTTCTGGGCGCAGGCGCCTTTCTGCTTCTGGCGCTTGTCGGTCTGCTGTTGCGCAACCAGCAACTGGCACATACGCTCCGGCAGGCAGAAGAACAGGCTCGCGCCGCACAGGCCGCACATAGGCGGGCCGAGGCTGAGAGCCAGAGCAAATCCAGCTTTCTGGCGGAAATGAGCCACGAACTGCGCACCCCACTCAACACAGTGATGGGCTTTTCCGAAATGATGGCGCAGGAGGTGCTGGGCCCTCACAGCATGCCGGCCTATACGGGTTATGCGCGCGATATTCATGCATCCGGCCGCCATCTTCTGTCACTGGCGGATGATCTGCTGGATCTTGCCCGCATCGAAAGCGGCCATCGCATTTTGCTGGAAACGCCGGTGCGGCTGGATCATCTGGGGCACGATTGCCTGACCATGATGCAGCCAGAAGCCGTCCGTCGCCAGCTTCACCTCACCCCGGCACTGGAAGAGGTGCAGATCTGGGGAGATGAGCGCGCCCTGCGGCAGATTGCGCTCAATCTTCTGACCAATGCGGTGAAGTTCACCCCAAGTGGTGGCGAGGTGCGTCTGGAGGCGGGCATCGGCCCGGACGGTGTGCCACATCTGGCTGTGGCTGATACCGGGCCGGGCATCAGCACGGGAGAGCTACCACTGGAAACCGCACATCACCGCGACAGCCGGCTAGATGTCACCACCGGGCGCGGGGCCGGTCTGGGGCTGGCGATTGTGCGGGGGCTCGCCCAGCTTCATGGCGGAGATTTTGCGCTGTTGCGCCGGGTCGGTGGCGGCACCCGGGCCTGTGTGCGCCTGCCCGCCAGTCGGCTCATGCCGCTGGCCCCCGCCTTCAGCCCGCGCGCTGAAAAGCAGATGTTCGGCAGCAAGGCCATCGCCTGACCACCGACGGAACACCCTGCAGGCAAAACCGGAAACAGAGCGCGGGGCGACCCTGCAAGGTGCCCCGCCCTGTGCGTCTGATGTCAGCTTTCTTCCGAAACACCGGCCTCGGCAAAGGTCGCCATGCCGCGATGGCAGGCCAGAGCCGCCTTGATGACGCCAATGGCCACCGCCGCGCCGGAACCTTCCCCCAGACGCATGCCGAGATCCAGAATCGGCTCCAGCCCCAGCCGCTGCAACAGGCCGCGATGGGCCGGCTCGGATGAGACATGCCCGGCCAGACAATGGTCGAGCGCAGATGAATCCATCGCGTGCAACACGGCAGCGGCAGCTGTCACCACATAGCCATCCAGCACCACCGGCACCTTCTCGTGGCGCGCGGCCAAGATCGCCCCGGCAATGGCGGCCAGTTCGCGCCCCCCCACCCGGCGCAGCACTTCCAGCGGATCATCCAGATGGCCGGCATTCAGCGCCACGGCATCGCGCACGGCGGCAATCTTGCGCTCCAGCACCGGCCCGGCGGAACCGGTGCCCGGCCCCACCCAGTCTTCAGCCTTACCACCATAAAGACCGTGGCAGATGGCTGCGGCAATGGTGGTGTTGCCAATGCCCATTTCACCCAAGCACAGAAGATCCGACCCGCCGGCAATCGCCTCCATGCCAAAGGCCATGGTAGCGGCGCAGGCCTTTTCATCCATGGCTGGCTCCTGGGTGATATCCGGCGTGGGATGATCCAGCGCCAGATCGAACACCCGCAGGCCGGCGTCGAAGGTGGCACAGATCTGGTTCACGGCGGCCTTCCCGGCGGTGAAGGTGGCCATCATCTGGTGCGTCACCTCGCCCGGATAGGGCGAAACCCCACGCGCGGCGATGCCATGCGTGCCGGCGAACACCGCCACCATGGGCCGGTTGATGGTGGGCATCGAATTGCCCTGCCATGCGGCCAGATGCTCGGTAATGGTTTCCAGCCGGCCCAGCGCGCCGATCGGCTTCACCAGCTTTTCCTGCCGCGCCCGCACGGCCTCCGCCGCCCCCTCGCTGGGGCCGGGCATCGTGGAGACAAGCTGGCGGATATCATCGAAAGGCGCACTGTTTTCAGGAGGGAACATGTGGGTCTCCGGGGCAACCGGGCAGCGCTGCCCGCTCAGGATCATGCTGCGCTGCATAGACCTTTTGAGGCCGGGGTGAAACCTTTCGAGCCTGCATGGGGCGCAACACACCCTTCAAAACAAAGCGGGCACCGGGCCATGGATGAACCATGAGCCACAGCGCCCGCACAGGTCAGCACGAGCCGCAGAAAGCCGCGACCCGTCGCAATCTCAGTCCTTTGGCGGGAGCGCCACAGCCGCATGAGCCAGCGCCACGCCGGGTGCACCACTTTCCGGCACCACCTGTATCGCCCTTTGGCGCCGTTCTTCCCGGCTACGCAGGCGTTCGCTCTGAATGGCATACAGGCCGGAACTCACCACCAGCGCCATGCCTACGGCGGTCCAACCGTCCAGCGTTTCCCCGAAGACGAAGAAACCGGAGACCAGAGCCCCGAACACCAGCAGGTAGCGCAGTGGCGAAACCGCCACCACCGGCGCATTGCGGAACGCATAGACCAGCGCCAGCGTACCGCCGGTAAAGGCGAAGGCCGCCACCACGATATAGGTCAGGGCCGTAACCGAAGGCATCTGCCACTCTTCCCACGCACCCATACCAAGACCGGTAAGTGTGAGGGTGACAGCAGCCGAGAAGGTGACCACCGTGCCGGGAATTTCCATGCCGATACCACGGGTCGTGATATCGCGTACGGACCCTAGCGCCGCCGCGAGAAGAGGCAGCAGGGCCATAAGGGAGAAGGTGGCCGGGTCTGGTCGCATCACCACCACGGCACCTGAAAAGCCCACCAGAACAGCACACCAGCCCTTCCAGCTCACCTTCTCGCCCAGAAGCGGCACGGCCAGCGCCGTGGTGATGAGGGGGGCCGCCAGATAGATGGTGGTGGAGGCGGCAATGGGCATCACCGCCAGGGCCGCGACATAACTCACACTGGTGAGGGAATCGAGCACAGAACGCGAGAACACCCGCAGACGGAAGGCATGGAACAGCACGCGCCCATCCCCTGCCTGCACGATCACGGCCAGAATCAGGAAGACAGACAGAAAGGAACGGATGGCCAGCGCTTCGCCAATCGGCAGTTCCTGCACGGTCAGCTTCAGCAAGGTGTCATTGGTGATGAACAGGCCCATGGCCAGCACCATGGCGGCAATACCACGCACGGCCATGATGGAGGCCAGCATGCGGTTGAGAGCGGAACTCATCTCACGCCTCCCCGCGTGACATCATGACAACAACAGACAGCTCACCCCATGAGGACCGGGAAACGGTCTGACGGGCGCAGGAGGTATCCATGCAAGAAAAGGCCATGCCAGGCACAATCGTGCCCGCAACTCCGCATGCCTGCAGGCGCCGCAGCGCTGTTGCAGGCAGCAAAACGGATGCAAACGCGCTCCCGCGCGTAGAACTCGTCACGTCAGCCTCGTGGAAAAAATGGAATACACCGCGCAGAAGCGGGCATTCATCATAGATCAGGAATGTTCGGTGTCGCGCCTCGGGAGCATGTCCGACACTGCTGAACCTTGGCCAAGGCACGCAGTAGCTACAGCCGCGATGGTGATACCGGCGCTGCTCATAGCTCATCTTCCCGGAAAGCTGGCACGCTTAAATTCGAGAGCTCTCCAGCGAAGAATGCATGGCGTGCATAGCCCCGCCACCATGCAGCCATAATGGCACGGAGCCATCAGGATTTGCGGCGAAAAAATGTGGCAAAATCGGGAATTCGGTCTTCAGAGCATGGTGAACGAACAGTTTCCACCCCGACTTGCCGCCCTGCTCAGCCGCCCGTGGTGCTCATATGCCGTTTGACCGCCGGGGCCCGCCCCAGCCGGTTGATGACGAAATCATGCCCCTTCGGCTTGATACGCATGCCCTCATCCAGCGCCTGATGCAGCAGGGCGTCATCCGTGCTGGCCCGCAGCGGCGCGCGCAGATCCACCGCATCCTCCTGCCCGAGGCACAGATAGAGCGTGCCGGTGCAGGTGACGCGCACGCGGTTGCAGCTTTCGCAGAAATTATGGGTGAGCGGCGTGATGAACCCCAACCGTCCGCCGGTTTCGGCCACATCCATATAGCGCGCCGGCCCGCCGGTGACATGGCTGCTGGGGCTCAGCGTGTAACGCTGCGCCAGCCTGTCGCGGACCTGCGACAGGGGCAGATACTGATCGAGCCGCTCCTCTTCCACATCGCCCAGCGGCATCACCTCGATCAGGCACAGATCATGCCCCTCACCATGAGCCCATTCCATGAGGGAGCCCAGCTCATCCTCATTGATGCCCTTCAGCGCGACCGCATTGATCTTAACCCGGATGCCCGCGGCACGCGCCGCCGCGATGCCTTCCAGCACCTTTTCCAGGTCGCCCCTTCGGGTGAGCGCGCGGAATTTGTCGGCATCCAGCGTATCGAGCGAGACATTCACCCGGCGCACACCACAATCGGCCAGCTCATCGGCAAACAGGGCCAGACGCGAGCCATTGGTCGTCAGCGTCAACTCATCCAGCTTGCCGCTGTCGAGATGGCGGGAGAGATTGCGAAACAGGCTCATGACATTGCGCCGCACCAGCGGCTCGCCGCCCGTCAGCCGCAGCTTGCGCACCCCGCGCAGCACGAAAGCGCTGCACAGCCTGTCGAGTTCCTCAAGGGTGAGCAATTCCTGCCGAGGCAGAAAGGTCATGTGCTCAGACATGCAATAGGTGCAGCGGAAATCGCAGCGATCCGTCAGGGAAACGCGCAGATAGGTGACATGGCGCATGAAGCCATCCACCAGCGGACCAGCCGCGCGGGCGGCATCATGCCGGGCCGTTGTGCCGGGCCTGTCAGCCACATCCGCCGTGCGGCCGGCCAAGGTTCCCAGAGCGGGCACAATGTTCCTCACCACCTTGTCACCTCTTGCCTCAGGCACCCCCGGCGGCCTGCGTCCATGCGCGACCTTTGCGGCCATGCGCGCCCTTCAAGCCATGGCTGTTATAACTTAAGACAACAGGCCATGAACAGGGCAACGCCACACAGGAGCCAGAGATGACGGACCAGCCCCCAACCGACCTGCCCCCAACCGACTTGTGGCCCACCGAGGTGCGCCTGCCGGAAAGCCGCGATGCGCTGATCATCAGCTTCGAGAACGGGGCCAGCTTCACCTTGCCGGCCGAATATCTGCGAGTGGAAAGCCCCTCGGCCGAAGTGCAGGGCCACGCCCCGCAGGACAAGAAGATTGTGCCCGGCAAGCGCCATGTGCGCATTTCCACCGTGGAGCCGGTGGGCAATTACGCCCTGCGCATCATTTTCGATGACGGGCATGACACCGGCATCTACCCCTGGAACACCCTCTATCGTTACGGCGAGGAGCAGGCGGACACATTCGCCGCCTATCTGAACGCGCTGGATGCACGCGGCCTCTCACGCGATTGAGAGGCCGCCTCCTGAAAGCCGGATGCACCTTCAGCTCAGCCCGCCGATAAAGCCATCTTCCGTAACGAAGATATTGTGTGCGGCAGGCACGGAGGGCAGGCCCGGCATGGTCATGATGTCGCCGGTCAGCGCCACCACGAAGCCCGCGCCGGCGGAAAGCCGCACATCGCGCACCGGAAGCGCATGCCCGCTGGGCGCGTTGCGCACCTTGGGATCTGCCGAGAAGGAATATTGCGTCTTGGCGATGCAGACCGGCAGATGACCGAAACCTTCGGCCTCATAGTCACGCAGCTTCGTCAGCGCGTTCATGGAAAAATCCACCTGCCCGGCATGATAGATCTCGCGGGCAATGGTTTCGATCTTCTGCGTCAGCGGCAGTTCATCGGCATAAAGGGTGTGGAAGGCGGAGGGCTTCTGCGTCAGCGCCATCACCTTGTGGGCCAGCCCTTCAGCCCCTGCGCCGCCATTGGCCCAGTGAGTGCACAATTCCACATCCACGCCGAGCGCGGCTATCTCGGCGCGCACGGCTTCGATCTCGGCATCGGTATCAGAAAGGAAGCGGTTCAGCGCCACCACCACCGGCAGGCCGAACTTGCCCATATTCTCCACATGGCGCTTGAGGTTCTGCGTGCCGGCGACAACCGCCGCCACATCTTCCTCCACCAGATCCTTCAGGCCCACCCCGCCATGCATCTTCAGCGCGCGGATGGTGGCCACCACCACAGCGGCGGAGGGCGCAAGGCCGGCCTGCCGGCATTTGATATCCAGAAACTTTTCAGCACCCAGATCCGCACCAAAACCGGCCTCGGTCACCACATAATCGGCCATGGCGAGCGCGCTTTTCGTCGCCACCACGCTGTTGCAGCCATGGGCGATATTGGCGAAAGGCCCGCCATGCACCAGCGCCGGGGTGCCTTCCAGAGTCTGCACGATATTGGGCTGGAAAGCGTCCCGCAGCAGCGCCACCATTGCACCGACGCCTGCCAGCTCCTGCGCCTGCACCATGCGCTTGCCGCGCGTGAGGCCCACCACCATATGCGACAGGCGCGCTTCCAGATCGGCCAGACTTTCCGCCAGACAGAAAATGGCCATGACCTCGCTAGCCACCGTGATATCGAACCCGTCCTCACGCGGGAAACCATTGGCCGGCCCGCCCAGCCCCACCGTAATGGCGCGCAGGGCCCGATCATTCAGATCCATCACCCTCCGCCAGGCGATGCGCCTTGCATCCAGATCCAGCTTGTTGCCCCAGTTGATGTGATTGTCGATCAGCGCCGAGAGCAAATTATGGGCGGTGGAGATGGCGTGAATATCGCCGGTGAAATGCAGGTTGATATCCTGCATGGGAATGATCTGCGCATGTCCTCCGCCCGTGGCGCCCCCCTTGGCGCCGAACACCGGGCCGAGGGAAGGTTCACGCAGGCAGATGGCCGTGCGCGCACCCAGCCGCGAAAGCGCATCACCCAGGCCGATGGTGGTGGTGGTCTTGCCCTCGCCCGCCGGGGTGGGGCTGATGGCCGTGACCAGAACCAGCTTGCCCGTCTTGCGCTCCGCCGCCCCGGTCAGCGCATTCACATGCTCCAGCGCCAGCTTGGCCTTGTAAGGCCCATGCCGGTAGAGCGCCTGTGCCGGAATGGAAAGCTGTGCCGCCACCTCCTCGATGGGCCGGGGCGTCACCCGTGCGGCAATGGCCACGTCGGAATTCGGGTCAATCGGGCGGGCGGTCTTTTGGTTCATGCGGCAATTTCCCCTGGAGGGCCCTCTGGAGGTTCCACTGGCATTCGTTCCCAATGGCTTTAGTGCGCCTGTTCGCGAGATGAAACCTCGGGAGGGGCAAATGCCCGCAATTCATGGCCACGCCCCCGCAAAGGAGCGATGACCGGAACACTTTGTGAGTCTAAACTGCTGAGCAGCCACAATGGAGAGGCCGGGGGCAAACTGACCCGTTCCATCGGCCTGTTCAGTCTGCGGATACAGGGGGAAGGCACCATGAGCACCAGCGATTCGCATATCATGCAGGTGAAATTGACGCGCAGTCTTCTCATGATGCTGGCATTCACGTGCGGTCTGTTTGCCCTTTCCAGCCTTTTTGCCCGGCCCGCAAGTGCGCAGAAACTGAGCCAGCTGTCGTGCAAGGCCCTGTGGTATCAGCGCAATGCCGTCTATGCTGAGCGCGGATACTGCTTCAAGACAGCCGATGCCATCGCCACCTTCGGCCCCCGCTGTTTCCCACCTTATGGCAAGCTGACAAAGGAACAGCAGCGTTATGTGGCGCAGGTGCGTAGCTGGGAAGCCCGCAAGGGGTGCCGATAGGCCCGCTCCACCGGACTGATTCTTCAAGAAGCGGGTCTTCAGGCCTGATCCCACCCCGATCTGCCCGCGACATGTGGTCCCGCATCGGACAAGCGGGGATTTTGCCATGCACCGCCCGATGCGCGGTATTCAAGTAATCTGCCACAGGAACCACGCATCAGCCTGCCTCCGGCATCACCGCTTCAGCGATGCGCCGCGAAGCCTTGCAACACGGTGATTTTTATACCCATTCCAAAGTGTCGCACCGGACAGATTGACACAGCCTGAAGCACTCTCTGATGAGAGACAAACACTGCGCCCTGATGACGCAGTAAACACCAAGATCCATCCAAGCATTGTCGGCACATTCTGTCACATGCGGCTGAAAGTCACCAATCACAAGCCCCATATCCAGCGATATGCCTTGCGCCAGTGCTGGTGCGCACGAGCCGCTGCGTCTCCCGCCCATTGCGACTTTTCAATGAAGTCACACCGTCCGCGGCGCATGAGGCGGCTCAGTTTGCGTGTGTCTGGACCGTTTTTCGCCTCCGCGCGCCGACGCGCGATGCCCCAAGGCATCGAAGGAGATAATTGATGATCGATGAAACCTTCGTCGAGCTTTCACGATGGCAGTTCGCTTCCGTCGCGATGTACCACTTCATCTTCGTGCCCCTGACACTTGGCCTGATCTGGATCCTCTTCATCATGGAGTCGGTCTATGTGATGACGGGCAAGGAGATTTACCGCGATATGTCGCGGTTCTGGACTAAGCTGTTCGCCATCAACTTTGCGCTGGGCGTGACGACCGGCCTGACGATGGAATTCCAGTTCGGCACCAACTGGGCCTATTACTCGCACTATGTGGGTGATGTGTTCGGTGCCCCGCTGGCCATTGAGGGCCTGATGGCCTTCTTCCTTGAATCCACTTTTGTCGGCCTGCTTTTGCTGGGGCGCGACAGGATGAGCAAGCGGGCCTATCTGGGGGTCGTCTTCCTCACGGCCCTCGGCACCAATCTTTCAGCCTTGTGGATTCTGGTCGCCAATGCCTGGATGCAGAACCCGGTGGGCGCTGAATTCTCCGCTGAAACCATGCGCATGGAGATGACGGACTTCTTCGCCGTGGTGTTCAACCCCGTGGCACAGGTGAAGTTCATTCACACCACCGCGGCCGGTTACGTCACCGCCTCCATGTTCGTCATCGGCATTTCCGCCTGGTACATCCTGAAGGGGCGCGATCTGGCCTTCGCCAAGCGGTCTTTCGCAGTGGCTGCCGGCTTTGGCGTGGCTGCGGCTCTGGCCGTCATCGTGCTGGGTGATGAAAGCGGCTATGAGCTGGGCGATGTGCAGAAGGTGAAGCTCGCCGCCATTGAGGCCGAGTGGAAGACTGAGCCCGCGCCCGCCGCCTTTACCCTGTTCGGCATGCCCGATCAGGAAGACATGGAGACGGATTACGCCATCCGCATTCCATGGGCTATGGGCCTGATCGCCACCCGCTCGCTCGACAGGCAGGTGACAGGCCTTGAAGACCTCATCCAGCAGCATGAAGTGCGCATCCGCTCCGGCATGACTGCCTATGGCGCCCTGGAGACCATTCGCAATGGCGAGGCCACGCCCGAGATCCGCACCACCTTCGAGGCCCACAAGAAGGATCTCGGCTATGGCCTGCTGCTGAAGCGCTATGTGGAGAACCCCGCCAACGCCACACCGGAACAGATTGTGCTGGCCGCGAAAGACTCCATCCCGCAGGTCCCCTACCTGTTCTGGAGCTTCCGCATCATGGTCGGCCTCGGCTTCCTGATGCTGGGCTACTTTCTGACCTCTTTTTACTTCCTGGCCAAGGGCACGCTGGATCGCCAGCGCTGGCTGCTGCGCATTCTGGTGTGGTCCATTCCCCTGCCCTGGATCGCGGCGGAAATGGGCTGGTTCGTGGCCGAGTTCGGTCGTCAGCCCTGGGCAATCGGTGAAGTGTTGCCGACCTTCCTGGGCACATCCGCACTCACCAGTGAGGCCATCATCACCTCCATGGCAGGTTATCTCATCTTCTACTCCGTGCTGCTGGTGATCGAGATCTATCTCATGTTCCGCTTCGCCCGGCTGGGGCCCAGCTCCCTGCATACGGGCCGCTACCACCATGAGAAGCAGGCCCGCCTCGCCGCCGACCCGGCCGAGTGAACCCGAACACCTGAAAGGACCGAGCCATGCTCGATTATGAAACCCTGAGACTGGTGTGGTGGGTGCTGGTTGGTGCGCTCCTCATCGGCTTCGCCATCGCCGATGGCATGGATATGGGGGTGGGTACGCTGCTGCCCTTCCTCGGCAAGAATGACACCGAGCGACGGGTCATCATCAATACGGTGGGCCCGCACTGGGATGGCAACCAAGTGTGGCTCATCACCGCCGGCGGCGCCATTTTCGCGGCCTGGCCGGCGGTGTATGCCGCAGCCTTCTCCGGCTTCTATCTGGCCATGCTGGTGGTGCTGATGGCGCTGTTCCTGCGGCCGGTGGGCTTTGATTACCGCTCCAAGATCGAGGATCCGCGCTGGCGCAATGCGTGGGACTGGGGCCTGTTTGCGGGCGGACTGGTGCCGGCGCTGATTTTCGGCGTGGCCTTCGGCAACATCCTGCAGGGCGTACCCTTCCACCTCGACAGCTTCCTGAAGCCGCATTACGGGACCAACTTCTTCTGGGCGCTCATCGGGCTGCTGAACCCGTTCGCCCTGCTGGCCGGCATCATCAGCGTGATCATGCTGATGATCCATGGCGCGACCTGGATCCAGTTGCGCACGGAAGGGGATATCGCCGCCCGCGCCCGTACGGTGACAAGCTGGTTCGCCCCGCTGCTCACCCTGCTGTTCGCACTGGCTGGTGTGTGGGTGTGGATGGGTATTGATGGCTACCGTATCGTCTCCCAGCCACCGCTGACCGCCTTGCCCAATCCGCTGGCCAAGGAAGTGGTGCGTGAGCCGGGTGCGTGGCTGGAGATCTACCGCACCCTGCCCATCTCCATGCTGGTGCCGGCCATCGGCCTTGGCGCTCCGCTTGTGGTGTGGCTGCTGGCGCGGGCGCGCCTGCCGGGGCTGGCCTATGTGTTCAGCGCGCTGACGCTGGTGGGCATTATCGGCACGGCGGGGCTCTCCATGTTCCCCTTCATCATGCCCTCCACCACCAGCCTGAATTCCAGCCTCACCATCTGGGATGCCGCCTCCAGCGCGCTGACGCTGAAGGTGATGCTGGGCGCGGTAGTGATCTTCCTGCCCATCGTGCTGCTCTACACCCTGTGGTGCTACTGGAAGATGTGGGGAAAGGTGACAGTAGACGACATCGAGAGCCGCAAGCATCAGGCCTATTGAGCCCGGCCTGAACCGAACAAACCCGGCCCCGCGCGCCCTTTGCCCGCGGGGCGTCACATGGCCTGCCGCAAGCCGCGGCGGCCTTCACCGCGCCCGAATGCCGCACGGCTTGCCGCATCGGGCTATTGACCACAGTGAAGGAGACGGAAACATGTGGTATTTCGCATGGGTCCTGGGTGTGGCAGCAGCCCTGTCCCTGGGCATCATCAATGTCATGTGGTTTGAATTCCAGAATGAATTCGACGCGGAAGACGGGAGCAGCCCTGCCCCCTGATCCCGTTCTGAGCCCGGGGAGGCAAGACCATCTCAACCGACCGTGAGCCTGATCAAAGGCCTGATCGCAAGCGCTTGTCTGCCTTCCTCTCCCGGTTTCGCAAGTCGGCGCAACGCGACCTGCGCATGACCATGACCTTTTCCATGGTTACTGGGGTGCTCATCATCATTCAGGCGCTGCTGGTGGCGCGCATCCTCAACGGGGTGGTGTTCAACCAGCAGCCGCTTTCCGCCTTCACGCTGGAACTGTGCGGCCTTGTCGGCGCGATTGCGCTGCGTTTCGGCGCAGTGTGGGCCACAGATCGTTTCGGCTTTTCCGCCGCCACGCGGGTGATGCGCGCCATGCGCGCCCAGTTGCTGGATCAGGTGGAGAAGATCGGCCCGGTAGGACTGGCCGAAACCCGCACCGGTGAAACTGTCGCCGCGCTTTCCGATGGCGTGCGGGCGGTGGAACCCTATTATTCCAAATATATCCCCGCCTCGGTTCTGGCCGTGGTGCTGCCGGTCGCCATTCTGATCGTGGTTTTCCCGCTCGACTGGATCTCCGGCCTCACCTTCCTTGTCACAGCCCCACTCATTCCCCTGTTCATGATCATCATCGGCAAGGGGGCCGAGGCGCTGAACCAGAAGCAGTGGCGGCGCATGGCCCGCATGTCCGGCCATCTTCTGGATGCGGTGCAGGGGCTGGCCACGCTGAAGGCCTTCAATGCCGCCAACCGCATGGCGAAGGAGGTCGCCCGGGCCGCCGATGGCTACCGGCGCGACACCATGCGCGTGCTGCGCGTGGCCTTTCTCTCCTCGCTGGTGCTGGAATTCTTCGCCACCGTCTCCATCGCCATGGTGGCCGTCTTCATCGGCTTCCGGCTGATGTGGGGCGAGATGACCTATTTTGATGGCCTGTTCATTCTGCTACTGGCCCCGGAATTCTACGCTCCGCTGCGCGCCATGGGCACGGCCTATCACGCCCGCATGGAAGCGATTGGCGCGGCCGAGCGCATGGTGGTGCTGGAAGATGCTCCCCATTATGCCGAAGCTGGCGGCACCACGGCCCTGCCCTCACCGGACCGGATCGAGATTCGTTTCGAGGATGTGCACCTCACCTTTCCCGATGGCCGCACCGCGCTGAACGGGATCAACCTCACCGTTCCAGCGGGCACGACCGTGGCGCTGGTGGGCCCCTCCGGCGCGGGCAAATCTTCTATGCTCAATCTGGTTCTGGGCTTTGTGAAGCCCTCATCCGGGCGGGTGCTGGTGAATGGCGTGCCCATGAGTGAACTGAATATCAAGGCATGGCGCGCCCATATTGGCTATGTGCCACAGCGTCCGCGCCTGATTGTCGGCACGCTGGCCACCAATCTCGCCCCCGGCGAGGAGACGCCCGACCGCACCCGGCTGGAAGATGCTGTGGCCAAGGCCGGGCTGGCCGATATAGTGGCGCGTATACCCGGCGGGCTGGATGGCGCGCTGGGTGAAGCCGGCGCTGGACTTTCCGGCGGTGAGGGCCACCGCCTCGCCGTCGCCCGCGCCTTCTACCGCGATGCGCCGGTGATCGTTCTCGACGAGCCCACCGCCCATCTCGACCATGAGAGCGAAGCCCGCGTTCACACCGCATTGTCTCAACTGCTACCGGGCCGCACCGGGCTTGTGGCTGCCCATCGTCTGGCCAGCATCGCCCATGCCGGGCAGATTGTGGTTCTCAATGAAGGGCTGATCGCCGAAAGCGGCGACCATGACAGCCTGATGGCCGCCAACGGGCTGTATGCCCACCTTGTACGCACCGGTGCAGCGCCGGAATGGGAGGTCGCACAATGAAAGACCTGATGCGCCTTCTGCGCCTGATGCGCCCCCATGGATGGTGGATGGTGCTGGCCATTATCGTCTCGGCCCTCGCCACTCTCTCCCATATCGCGCTCATGGCCACATCCGGCTGGTTCATCACCGCCATGGGTCTGGCGGGCCTGACGGGTGTGACCATCAATTATTTCACGCCTGCAGCTCTCATCCGCGGCTTCGCCATGGCCCGCACCGGCGGGCGCTATGTGGAACGCATTGTGGGCCATGAGGCGACGTTGAAATTCGTCGCCAGCCTGCGGCCCTGGTTCTTCGAGCGCCTCACCCCGCTGGCCCCCGCCGCCATCGAGGACCAGCGCAGCGGAGATCTTCTCACCCGCCTGAAGGGGGATATCGACCGGCTGGAATTCGCCTTCCTGCGCATCATCTCGCCGGGTGTGGCGGGGCTGCTGGTGCTGATTGTCGGCCTTTTGTTCGTGGCCGGGCATGATGGGGCCATCGCCCTCATGCTGCTCATCACCACCTTTGCCGCCGGGGCTGGGCTGCCTCTGCTGATTTACCGCCTCGGTGCGCCGGCAGCCCGACAGGTCACCGCCCGTTCCGCCGAACTGAACGCCCATCTGGTGGACCATATTCAGGCCCGTGCGGAGCTGGATATCTATGATCCGGATGCCCTCCATCGTGCACTGGTGGATGAAACCAGCGATACGCTGATCCGCGAGGATGGGCGGCTTGCCGGCCTTTCCGCCTTTTCCACCGCCGGTGTGGGGCTGGCGGCGCAGCTTTCGCTGCTTCTGGTGCTGGTGATGGGCGCGCCCCATGTGCTGGATGGCACGATGGCCGGGCCCAACCTGCCTATGCTGGCCCTGCTGAGCCTGGCCCTGTTCGAGGCCGTGGCCCCGCTGCCTCTGGCCTTCCAGACCCTGCCGGGCACGCTGGCTTCGGCGCGGCGCATCTTCAGCATGGTGGACCGGCCGGCCCCGGTGCCTGCCGTAAGCAACCCGAAGCCGGTTCCCGCCCGTGGAGATCTGGTCTTCGCCCATGCCGGCCTCACTTATCCAGGTGCGGAGGCTCCGGCCCTGCGCGATCTGGACCTGACGCTGTCTCCCGGCAAGCGCATCGGCATTATCGGGCCATCCGGCTCGGGCAAATCCTCCATCGTGTCGCTGGCGCTGCGCTTCCGTGCGCCAGACAAGGGGGACATCCGCTTCGGTGACGACAGCGTGGATGCCTATGATCCCGATGCCCTGCGCAAGCGGATGACCGTGCTCTCGCAGCATGATCATCTCTTCTCCGCCACCATCCGGGACAATCTGCGCATTGCCGCCCCACAGGCGAATGATGCAGCCCTTGAGGCCGCCTGTGAGAAGGCTGGCATTCTGCCCTTCATCAAGGCCCAGCCCCAGGGGCTGGATACCTTTGTGGGTGTGCATGGTGCCAAGGTTTCCGGTGGCGAGGCCCGACGCCTCGGGCTGGCCCGCACCCTGTTGAAGGATGCTCCGCTGCTGATTCTGGATGAGCCGACAGAAGGGCTCGATACGGATACGGAGCGACGCGTTCTGGATGCCCTTCTGGCAGATACGGGTGAAAAGAGCGTGCTGCTCATTACCCATCGCCATGCCGGGCTGGAGCAGATGGATGAAGTAGTGGTGATGGAGAATGGTCACATCATCGCCCGCGGCACCCCGGCGCAGATGATGCACCATATGGGCCCCGCCACGGCCGGTGCTGAAGGAGAGAGCCCCGCGTGAAGCATGTGCCCCTGACAGAGGCCTGGACCGGCGTTGCGGACTGCAAGAATTGCACGATCCGCAATGCCGTTCTTTTCTCCGGTCTGAAGGAAACCGATTTCGATGCCCTGCATCGGCCCATAGACCAGTTCATCTATACGCCGGGCATGCAGATCTACGCCGCCGGAGATGAAGGCCGCACACTCTTTACCGTGCGCAGCGGGCTGGTGAAGCTGACCCAGTATCTGCCCGATGGCACGCAACGCATCGTGCGGCTACTGCGCAAGACCGACCTGTTCGGGCTGGAGGCACTGGTGCAGCCGGACTATCCCCACACCGCCACAGCCCTGCATGAAACAGAGCTGTGTCGCCTGCCAGTGGATGTGGTGCGGGATCTCTCGCATACCAATGATGTGTTGTATCAGGAACTGATGAGCCGCTGGCACAAGGCCCTCTCCAGTGCCGACCGCTGGATCACCGAATTTTCCACCGGCTCCGCGCGGGATCGGGTGGTGCGCCTGCTTCTGTGGCTGTGCGAGCCGGAAGACCATGCCCGCTGCACCCTGTTCAGCCGCGAGGATCTGGGTGCGCTTCTAGGGCTCACCACGGAAACGGCCAGCCGCACCATGGCTGAACTGAAGCGCCAGAATTTCATTCGTGAAACGCGCACCAACCAGTTTGAATGCGATATTTCCCGCCTGCAACAAGTGCTGGGGGGATGAGCGCGAGCGGTGGAAACGGAGCCTAAGCACGGACCTCGTCCACGGGATTCCGCTGTCACTCTGGCTGGCAAGTTCGGGGCCAGACAGCAGGGCGCAACCACCAAAACGGGGGCCCATAAGTGTAATTTATTTTTATTATTAAGCAGTTAGACACTCAGAAGAGTTGTCTTGAATCCCTCTTTGGGAGATAAGAAGGGACGCGGAATTTCCGGTTTATCCGGCCGTGTGTCAGCCTGGCGACCTTCCCCCGCAGGTCGTCAGGCTGTTCGCCCCGCATTCCCAACATATATGAAAAGATCCATTTTGTGGACCTATATGCAATGGGGGCGATGCATTTCATCTTCACCCCGCAGCCTGTTGTACGCGGCGCATACGCACGGGGCTGACCATGAAGCCATCCGTTTCAAAGCTGCCACGGCCACGTACCGGAATGCGGGCTGCAAGCCAGCAACGGGTCGGTAACAGGGGACAAGTGGCAAGCTTGCGCAGGGCCTGCGCATCATCAGGCAGATTCATCAGGCGCTCGCGAATATCAACAGCCGCAGCCGGCGTCAGGCCATGGGTGATGAAAACCAACCGGCCACGCATATCAAAGCGCCCCTTGTCTGCCGGCCACATGGGCAGGCGCACAGGTGGATAGGCGGTTTCCTCCACGCATTGCACCACTACAGGCCCGGCTAGGCCGGCCACATTCATTAGCCCCTTCACACGCATGAGGCCTGCGCCATATTCGGCCAGAATCTGCCCCATGGTCACGGCAAATCCACGCCATGGTACTGCCTGCCCGAAATGCAGAGTGAAGCTGGAGACATCTGCCCCATGCGCCTGCCGCGCCCCATGCGCGTGTTCGGGGGGCGCTTCTTCATGATGCGTATGGCCTTCTGCCATCGCCTCATCCTCCTCATGCCCCAGCCATGAGGACATGAGCTGCTCCATCTGGCCGGGCTCTTCGCGGGCCATATACACGCCTGCGCCCGTCACCAGCCCGACATCAACCTCGCCATGGGAAACCGGTGTGCAGCGAGCTGTCGGGTTCAGTGCACCCAGCCGGGCATGAAGCTCCTCAAGAGAGCCACGATCAGCCAGATCCGATTTGGTAATGAAAATGCGGTCGGCCAGCGCCACCTGCCGACGCGCCTCGCTGTGCCGGTCCAGCTGCGCCGCGCCATGGCTGGCGTCGACCAGCGTGACCACGCCATCACAGCGGAAACGGGCGCTCACGAAACGCTCTTCCATCAGGGTTGCAACCACCGGCACAGGATCGGCCAGACCCGTGGTTTCGATGATGACACGCTGCACATCCTCCAGTTGCCGCCGCGAGAGACGCGCATGCAGATCCTTCAACGCGGCGACCAGATCTCCCCTCATGGCACAGCACACACAGCCAGATTCCAGCAGCACCATGCTCTCACCCAGATTTTCAACCAGATGATGATCAATGCCCACAGCGCCAAATTCGTTGATGAGAACAGCGGTGTTCTGGAAATCCGGGCTTTTCACCAAATTGTTGAGCAATGTGGTTTTGCCCGCCCCGAGAAAGCCGGTGAGCAGGGTGACGGGGATACGCCCGTCAGATGGTGGTGTGTGTGCAGCAATGGTCATGTGGTCCTCCCGGTCGCGTGTCTTGAGGGGGACTTCTGCCCGCACGCGCCGGAATGGTCCCAGCAATGGCTGTGCCAGCACACACACGGCCCGCAGACCCTGAAAAGACGCAGGAAGACCGGAAGAGTGGATGACAAGCGTCCGGTTTTCAGCCGGTCGTCCGTTTCATTATCGAACACCTTGGAGCATTGTCTCGCCTATCTTCCGAGCTCACGTTTTAAGGCAATACATTGCTATTTATGCAATCCAATCTTTTTTCCGCACTTTCTTTGCGCTTGGCACAATCAATGCTTGAGTGCTTAATTCTGAAAATGACAGGGCAAGGCCCACCAAGAGGCATGCTGCTGTCATAATTTCCAGGCCCGGCGAGACAGCGGCCAAAGAGCGGCTCCGGCGGGCGACCCGCATCTGTACATGCAGGTGTGGGCGGGGGAGGGAAACATGCCTTTTCAAAGGCCCGGACAAAAATTCTCGGTGCCCGAGAATGACGACAAGATCACGGTCTCATGGGAGCGCTTTCTCGATGGCGACCCTGAGGGTACCAATGCGCTGCGCCGACTGGTGGACGATTCCTGGCGACGCTGCCTGGATGCCAGCGTGGACCCGCGCCGGCACGGGGCCCCGCCCCCCATGCGTGAGGAATCCCTCCACACCCTGCGCGATTCCTGCGCCGAGCTTCTGGAAGCCAGCGCCCCGGTGATGGCCTCTGCACGCGAGTTTCTCTCGGAGACCGGCACCATGATGGTGCTGACCAACGAAACCGGCGTCATCCTCAATCAGGAGGGCGACAATCGCGTGCAGCAGGCGGCGGAGAATGTGCACCTGCTCTCCGGCGCGACATGGAGCGAGGATGCCTGCGGCACCAATGCCATCGGCACGGCGCTGGCCGTGGGCCAGCCGGTGCAGATTCATTCTTCCGAACATTTCTGCTCGGGCATCAAGCTGTGGTCCTGCTCGGCCAATGTGGTGCGCGATCCGTTTGATGGCTCCATTCTCGGTGTGGTGGATGTCTCCGGTCTGTCAGAAACCTTCAGCCGGCACACGCTGGCGCTGGTGGTGGCCACAGCCGGGCGCATCGAGAACCGGCTGGCGCATCTGGAGCTGGATAATCGCCTGCGCCTGCTGGAACAGTGCATGGACCAGCTCTCCGCATCCAACTCTGACGGGCTGATCGTGTTTGATCGGCGTGGACAGGCCATCAAGGCCAACAGCATGGCGCCGGATATTCTGGCGGCCCTGGCGCGCCGGCATGAAGATGTGCCCCAGGCCGGCCCCCTTGGCTCTGGGCTGGACCATCTGCGCCTGCCCTGGAAGCGCGGCAATATGCTGCCAGAGCGCATGCCCGCATGGGCGAAGCCAGAATGGTTCACCCCGGTGGTGAAGGATGGCATGACACTGGGCTTCACCCTACATCTGCCGGCTGTGAGCAATCGCGGCCCCGCCATTATGCCGCTGCGCCCGGGCCGGATTGCCCCGCAATCCGCACCGTCGACAGATGTCATGCCCGCCGCCCCGGCCGAAGCAGATCCGTTCGCCCGTGTGATCGGCACCTCGCCGGCCCTGCAACAGGCCATCAGCCGCGCCCGGCAACTGGCGCGCAGCAAGGCTCCGGTGTTGCTGTTGGGTGAAACCGGCGTGGGCAAGGATGTATTCGCCCAAACCCTCCATGCCGCAAGCGCCGGAGCGGATGGCCCCTTTGTCGCGATCAATTGCGGCGGCTTCGCCCGTGAACTGCTCTCCAGCGAACTGTTCGGCTATGCGGAAGGCGCGTTTACCGGCGCGCGGCGCGGCGGCATGATGGGCAAGATCGAAGCGGCGGATGGCGGCACGCTGTTCCTCGATGAGATCGGCGAAATGTCGAAGGATCTTCAGCCTCATTTCCTGCGTGTGCTTGAATCGGGCGAAGTCTATCGCATTGGCGAAACCCGTCCGCGCCGGGTAAATTTTCGTCTTGTCGCTGCCACCAACCGCGATTTGCGCGAGGAAATCCGCGCCGGCACCTTTCGTATGGATCTGTTCTATCGGGTCGCCGTCACCAGTATCGCTATTCCTCCGCTGCGAGAACGGCTGGAGGATCTGCCACGCTTATGCGATCACCTCATCCATCTTCTGGCTCACCGCCAAGGTATACCGGCGCGCCCGCTTTCCCCCGGCGCGCTGTCACAATTCATGGCCTATACTTGGCCTGGCAATATCCGAGAACTGCGCAACACACTGGAAAGCATGCTGCTGCTGAGCGAAGGGCCGGAACTGGATGAAAACACACTGCCGGATGACTTCCGGACGATGAATCCAAGCACCATCGTTTTTCCGGATCATCCGCAGGCGGCGCCCAGCCCTGTCAGCATGCCGGTGCAAGGAGAAGACACCACGTCAGGCCTCACCGGTATGGAAAGCGCCGAGCGCATCGCCCTTGTGC
Organism: Xanthobacter sp.; assembly: GCA_050252035.1. Classification (GTDB taxonomy): domain Bacteria; phylum Pseudomonadota; class Alphaproteobacteria; order Rhizobiales; family Xanthobacteraceae; genus Xanthobacter. Next base: position 24,347 of record JBFWLR010000005.1, on the reverse strand, counting down.
GCGCCATGCAAATGCACAAGGGCAATGTCACGGCCGTGGCCCGCGCGCTCGGCATCGCCAAGAGCACGGTCTATGTGAAACTGCGCCGTTATGACCTGCACGGCGTGGTGCATGACATGCGTCGACATGGCGGACTGAACACGAACTGAACCCAAAACATTCAGGCTCCGCCCGAAAAACGGGAAACCGGCATGCCATTTGCACTGTCCAAATGGCTTTCGACTCCCCCGAAAGACCTCCTCCAGCGCCGCCGAAACTTTCGGCGGCGTTTTTTTATGCTTCATACCATGAGAATACAGCATCTGCGCCTATCGGATGCACGCGGCGCCAAGGCAACCTCGCCCCACCGCGTCGCACAATAAATAAAGCTGCGTCGCACAATCCGAAGCGAAAATCGAACGCCTGACCGTGAAGCAAACACCGAACTATATCCATGTATAGCTCACCTTATTTCAGAACCATGCAAACATTGGATATCACAATGAAAATATAAAAATTCCCCCTTCCGTCGCACTTGGCACACCCCTTGCGACACTCTCTCCAGCCCGGCCCGAACGGGACACACCGCACGCCACACCGTGACGGAGAAGAAAAGGGAGGAGAGTTTCCATATGTCGTTGCAGATCAACATAGATAATGGCGGCACGCTGACAGATATCTGCATCATGGCGGGCGAAGAGGTCAAAAAAACCAAGGTTTTGACCACCCCCTATGATCTCAGCAAATGCTTTTTTGAGGGCCTCACCAAGGCGTCCGGCGTGCTCTATGGGGCCCCGGATGTGAAGCGTCTGCTGGAAGAGGTGGAGTTGATCCGCTACTCCACCACGCAGGGCACCAACGCCATCTGCGAGCGCAAGGGCCCCCGTCTCGGCCTCATCGTAGATGCCGCCGCCGAAGACCTGCCCGGTCGCCTGGCCGCACATGATGCGGAAGTGTTTGAGGCCCTTGTGGGTGACCGCATCGTGTTTCTCGATACCGCCAGCGTCACCGGCGACAATGCCGATGTGGATGTGGTGAAGGCCATCAACAAACTGACCGCCGCAGGTGCCAACCGTCTGGTGGTGAGCTTTGCAGGCGATGATTTCCGCGAGATCGAAAACCGCTTCCGCCTCATTGCGCTGCGCAAATATCCCCGCCACCTGCTGGGCGCGGTGCCGGTTCTCTATGGTTCCGATATCACCAGCGATACGGATGCCGAACGCCGCACCTGGACGGCGCTCATCAATTCCTTCCTCCATCCTTCCATGGAGGCCTTTCTCTACAATGCGGAAAACCGCCTGCGCGATTTCCGCATCAAGAACCCGCTCCTGATCTTCCGCAATGATGGCGACGCCTCGCGCGTGGCCAAGACCATTGCCATCAAGACCTATTCTTCCGGCCCGCGGGGTGGCATGGAAGGCGTGAAGGCCTTCTCCCGCAAATATGGCTTCACCGACAGCGTCTCCATCGATGTGGGTGGCACCACCACCGATATTGGTCAGTATGCCAATGATACGGTTGCGGAAATCCGTCGTGGCCATGTGGAAGGCATCTCCGTCTCCTTCCCGCTGTGCGAAATTCTCAGCGCGGGTGCGGGCGGAAGTTCCGTGTTCAAGGTGGTCGATGGGCGCGTCGCTATCGGACCGGAAAGTGTGGGTGCGGTGCCTGGCCCGGCCTGCTTCGGGCGCGGCGGCCAGCAGGCCACTATTACCGACGCCAGCCTGCTGATCGGCCTGTTCGATCCCACCTCCTATTTCGGCGGAGGCATGACGCTGGATGAGGCCCGCTCCGCTGCTGCGGTGGAAACCCATGTGGCCAAGCCGCTTGGGGTCGATCTGGATACTGCCCTCATGCGCATGGAATTCGCCTATGAGGAGAAGATCGCCGCCGAGCTGCGTCGCTTCACCAAGATCTCTGACGATACGGTGATGCTGGCCTTTGGCGGGGCAGGCCCGCTCAATGCCTGTGGCGTGGCGGAAAAGGCCGGCATCCGCCGGGTGGCCATTCCCCAGATGGCGGCGGTTTTCTCGGCCTATGGCATTGGCGCATGTGACATTTCCCAGCGTTACGCCGTGGCTCTGGAGGATCTGTCCCCCGTCACCATCACCGCCACTCTGGCTGATCTGAAGGTGAAAGCCGCACGCGACATGTTCGCGGAAGGCTGCTCGGATGGCAGCTATATGCTGGATGCCCGCCTCGTGGCCGATTTCGGCGATGGCAACACCGAAACCGTCTCACTCGATGCAGGTGCGACAGCCCCCGAAAGCTTCCGCAATGCGAAAGCTGTGGAACTGGAACTGAAGGCCGTGAAGCCCCTGCGCGAAGGCGGGGAAGGTCAGGGGCATTTCACTCCCACCACCAAGGCCGAAGCGCACATCCACCGCAATGTGCTGATCCGCGATCATGGTCGCATCGATGTGCCGGTCTACCGTCTCGCCGATATGGCGGAAGGCGCGCATGCCAGCGGCCCGGCCATTCTGGAAGAAGACTTCTTCACCTGCCGCGTACCCGAAGGGTGGCAGTTCGTCACCAGCGCGGCCGGAGACATCCTGCTGACCCGTGACTGATCTCTCCCGGTACACCGGGAGCATGACACCAAGGAACAAGAGAGCGCTGCGACATTGGCCTACAGGCCCGGCCATTCAGCGCGCGCCAAGGAGAAAAGACCCATGAAAGTCGCCATGACAGAATATCTGCGCCTGGATCTGGATGCAGAGAAGTGGGAGTGCCGCGTGTGTGACCACGAGATCGGAGACGCCAACCGGAACTACAAGGAAGGTCTTCTCGTTCACGATCGCAACCCGCAAGACATCCATCCGCCGATCATCGACCCCAACAAGTATCGCTACAGTTTCGCGCCAGATCCGGAATGGGTGCGCATTCTGGAATATTGCTGCCCCAAATGCGGCACACAGATGGAAGTGGAATATGCGACCCCAGGCCATCCGCCGCTGCATGACATGCAGCCGGATCTGGACGCCATGCGCGCCCAGTGGGCTGCGCGCGGAGAAGCCGCCGCCCCCTATGCCGGTCCGTCCGTGGCGCGCGATGAGGGCCACAGCCACTGATCCCACCCGCAACACGCCTCCCGAAGCCGGTTCACCGGTTTCGTTCCCGGTGCTGCGGGCTCTCGCCGGCCGGCAGCACCGGAAAAAGACACATCTGAAAAAATGCGCGCCCGCCAAGGCGCATACCCCTCTGGGAGGACATATGAAACGCGTTTCTGTTGATATTGGTGGCACTTTCACCGATTGTTTTGTGGTCTGGAACAACCAGTATATCGAAACCAAAGCGCTCACCACGCACCACAATCTGGCCATGGGCTTCAATGAAGCACTGGGCAAGGCCTGTAAGGTGCTGGATGTGCAACTGGAGCAGATCCTCGATGAGGTCGACTCCGTGCGTTACGCCACCACGCTGGGCACCAATGCGCTGATCGAGCACAAGGGCCCACGCGTCGGCATGCTGGTGACGGCCGGATATGAGGCCACCGTGCCGCTCAGCCGTGCCCGCGGCTATGGCGAGGGGCTTGATATTCTCGGCCAGCAGGATCTGCCCAACGCCCAGCGCCCCGCCCCTCTGGTGGATGCCCACATGATCCGCGGCGTGCGTGAGCGGCTGGATTTCGAGGGCGAGCTGGTGATGCCGCTCGATGAGGAGGATGTGCGCACGCAAATCCGCGAGCTCGTCAATCGCGGTGCACAGATCATCGTGGTGGCGCTGGTGAACTCGGTGGTGAACCCGCAGCACGAGCAACGCATCGAGGAAATCCTGCTGGAGGAATATCCTTCCCATCTGCTCGGTGCGATCCCTGTCATCCTGTCGCATCAGGTGGCGGGGCGTAAGGGCGAATATGTGCGCGCCACCTCGGCCATTGTGGACGGCTATCTGCATTCCACCATGTATCACGCCCTCGCCGCGCTGGAGCAGAACCTACGTGCCCACCAGTATGAGAAGCCCATGCTGGTCATCCACAATTCCGGCGGCATGGCACAGCTCAACTCCACCGATGCGCTACAGACCATCCATTCCGGCCCGGTTTCAGGCATTGGCGCATCCGAGCATCTGGCGCTGATGACCGATCTGGGCAATGTGGTGGCCACCGATATGGGTGGCACCAGCTATGATATCGGCATCGTGGTGGAAGGCGGAGTGAAGCATTATGACTTCAACCCGGTGATTGACCGCTGGCTGGTGTCGGTGCCCATGGTGCATCTGGTTACGCTGGGCTCTGGCGGCGGGTCCATCGCCTCTTATGACCGCATGTATGACACCGTGAAGTGCGGCCCGGAAAGCGCCGGCTCCGACCCCGGTCCGGCCTGCTATGATCGCGGCGGTATGCGCCCCACCGTGACCGACGCCGATCTGCTGCTCGGCTATCTCGACGCGAAAAACTATGCCGGCGGCTCCATTCCGCTGAATCCGCGTCGCGCCAAGGCCGCCATTGAGGACACGCTGTGCGATGAACTCGATTGCTCGGTGACCGAGGCTGCCCTGCTCATCCGCGAGAAGGTGGATGACAACATGGCCAACGGCCTGTTCACCGAACTGCGCGCCCGAGGGTACGACCCCAAGAACTTCACCATGCTGGCCTATGGTGGTAACGGCCCGCTGCATTGCTGCGGCATCGCCCAGAACCTGAATATCGACCGGATTCTGGCTCCGCCGCTGTCCTCGGTATTTTCGGCTGTGGGCGCAGGCAATCTGCACCAGCTCCACATCCATGAGCAATCGCTCTACATGGTGCTGTATGACTCCAACACCCGCGCGCTCTTCAATGACTATGACCGCTTCAACGGCATTGTCGCCGATCTGAAGGAACGCGGAACGCAGGACCTGCTGCGTCAGGGTGTGGCCCTTGGCGATATCCGCCACCGGCTGGAGCTGGACATGCGCTATGGCAACCAGCTGGTGCAGACCACGGCTGTCATTTCCCACCATGAGGTGCATGGCCCGGCGGATGTGCTGTCCATCATCTCCCAGTTCTCGGAAGATTATGGCAAGCGCTTCGGCGAGGGTTCGCAGGCGCCTGAAGCCGGCATCCGTATCAACACCATTCGTATTGCCGCCTATGTCGAGCATGAAACGGTGCGCTTCGAGAACATCAAGCCGGTGCCGGAAGATGCGCGCATTGCGCCGCCCGCCGCCACCAACACCCGCATCTGCCACTTTGTGGGCCAGAGCGGGCCGGTGGAAACCCCGGTGTGGGCGCGCAGCGATTTCAAGCCCGGCATGAGCGTCTCCGGCCCGGCCATCATCGCCTCCGAGGTCACGACCTTCCTGGTGAACCCCGGCTGGACCTTCGTGGCCGCCAATCAGGGCGCATCCTGGTTCCTGCGCGAGAAGCCCTCCGTCACCCACTGACAATACGCCCCTCCCGCTCCCGGTGCGGGAGGGGCACACCGGAAAAAGGCCCCTGGCGGCCACACACCTCATAAATCAGCATAATTTTTCGGGAGGACACCCCATGAACGACATGAGCATCAAAGGCCCGGGCAAGCTGCCAGCCGCTGACGAGATGGCGCTCATCCAGAAGTTCCTGAACGACACCACTCTGTTCCTCTCCCCCGACCCGGAGATCATGCAGAACCATGACCTCGTGCCCCGTTCGGCGGATGAGGAAGTGGCCATCAACAGCATGAATGACAGCCACACCATCGCCAAGATCCGCGACCGGCTCCAGTCCGGCTGCGATGAAGGCTATGAGATGGTGGAACAGATGGGCGCGGCCCCCGGCGCGAAGTGGGGCGATGTCATCACCGGCATCTATTCGGCCTCCGGCGACCTCGCTATCGCCTCGGCGGGCGGCGTGCTGCTGTTCTCGGCGCTGGTGCATCACCCCATCAAGTTTATCATCAAAAACTGGGTGAATGACCCAACCGTAGGCGTGCGTGAGGGGGATGGCTTCATCCACAATGACTCGCGCTACGGCAATGTGCACAACACTGATCAGTCCATGATCCTGCCCATCTTCCATAAGGGCAAGCTGGTGTGCTGGGTGGCCTCCACCGTGCATGAGGGCGAGAACGGCGCCATCGAGCCCGGCGGGATGCCCTCCATGGCCGAGAGCCCCTCAGATGAGGGCCTCAAGATGTCGCCCTTCAAGGTGGTGGAAAACTACCAGATCAAGCGCGATATTCTCACCTTCCTGCAGAATTCGGTGCGTGAGCCGAAGCTTCAGCTTGAAGACATGAAGGTGAAGCTGTTCGCCTGCCTGCGTATCAAGCAGCGCATTGAGGAAACACTGAATTCCGATGGCCCGGATGCGCTGGTCTCCACCTTGCGCCTGACCATGGAAAATGTGCGCGCGGAAGTGAAGCGCCGCGTCTCCGAATGGCCGGACATGACGGTGCGCACCTATATCATCCAGGATTCCACCCTGCGTGAGAACTGCATCGCCAAGATCAACTGCCAGCTCACCAAGAAAGGCGACCGGCTGATCTTCGATTTCCGCGGCTCTGCCCCGGAATTCACCAACCGCGCCACCAATACCATTGTGGCCGGGCTGAAGGGCATGCTGTCACAGCTTTTCCTGTGCTATGTGTGGCCGGATCTGCCACGCGGACAGGCGGCCTTTGCGCCGATCGAAGTCATCACCGATCCGCATTCCATCCTGAACTGCTCTTATGATGCGCCCAACTCGCAGAGCCTGATGTCCATCTTCACGGGCTTCACTGCGGGCCAGCATGCGGTGGCGAAGTTTCTCTATTCCTGCCCGGAGAAATACACCAAGGTCCATGCTCCGGCCTTCAACATGATCAACACCTATATCTGGGGCGGCGTGTCCCAGCATGGGGAAACGCTGGGTAATCTGTGCGCTGACCTCAACGGCATGGGCGCAGGTGCGGTGGCCGATCGTGATGGCGAGCATGCCCTGGCCCCTATCTTCGCCACCATGGCGGATATTGGCGAACAGGAGCTGAATGAAGAGGAAGTGCCCTTCCTTCAGCTTGTTTCCAAGAAGATGACCCGTGACGCCATCGCTCCCGGCAAGTATCGCGGCGGGCAGGGCTACACCATGATGGTGGCCACGAAGGACTCTGAGCAGTGGGGATTCATGACCACGGCTCTGGGCGCGAAGGTGCCCACCATTCAGGGTCTGTTCGGCGGCTATGCCTGCGGCACCTACCCGCTGTGCAAGGTCAAGGGCGTGGATGTCTATGAAGTTCTCCTCAACGAACCGGAGAAGTTCCGCCACTCCATTGAGGAGATCATGAACGAGCAGCCCTTCGAGGGGGCGAAATACACCACACATCACATGGGCATGGGCTTTGAAATCTCGCAGCGCGGTGAACTGTTCATGATCTCGCAGGGTGCCGGTGCCGGTTATGGCGACCTGCTGGAGCGTGATCCGAAGAGTGTCATCCGGGATATCGAGGAAGGGCTGATGTCACCGGACGTGGCCGCGCGCCTCTACAAGGTGGTGTTCGATCGTGCAACCCTCGCCATTGACGAGGATGCGACCCGTGCCGCCCGCGAGGATGAGCGCAAGGCCCGCATCGCTCGCTCCCGGCCCTTCAACGAGTTCGTCAAGGACTGGACCCAGCCCCAACCGCCGGCTCATCTGCCCTATTTCGGGGCATGGGGCGATGATGTGGGCACTCTCTATATGGGTAATCCGCAAAAGACCCGCACTGCTGACAGCCCACGCCCCAACTACATGCCGCACCCCAAGGATGTGCGCATTGCCGAGCTGGAAGCCCGTCTGGTCGCCGCCAACGCCATGGGAGATGAGAAGCAATGAGCCAACGTCTCGCCGATGACCTGCCCCGCCCTTCCGGCGCAAACGGCATCCGCGTGTGGCTGAAGTCGTCGGGCTATGCCCGGCGACTCCTGCTCGGCGAAGCCGGAGACCCGTGGGAAAGCGCGGCCAATTATCTGGCCTTCTTCAACCAGGCGCATGGCCTGCTGAAACCGGATGTGGCCGAGGTGGATGTGGGAGAACTCTATCGCTCATGGGTGGTGCGCCACCCGGAGCTGAAAGCCGAAATGGGTGCCAAAAAGCGCACTGCCTTTCCCCTGAAGCGCATGCTGGAAGAGGAGGGCCCCCGCCGTCTGCTGGCGGAAGTGGTGGAAGCGGTGGTGGCCAGCCTGCGTGGGCAGACCCCGCTGGTGCTGACCATCCCCGCCCCGCGCCAGTGGCTGGCTGAAGCCGCCCAACTGGCAGGCCGCAGTGATGTGGAGGTGGATGACGACACGGTGGAAGATGGCGCCATGTACATGGCAGATCTGCTTCGGGCCGTCTCCGGCCATCCCATTGGCGGGCTGCTCCTGGATGAAGGTTCCGATGACAGCGAGACTGTCGACATTGAGGCCTATCGCCCGCTCATCAATGTGGCGCGACATTATCGCTGGGGTCTGGCCCTGCGGACCTGGCCGGGCCGGGCTTCAGCAGAGTTCGACACCATCATTTCCGCCCCCGGCGAGACACCCGCCGGTGATTTCGCCCTGGGCTGCGACATCAGTTCCCCGCTCTGGGCGGATGACGCCCTGCCTACGCTGGAATCCGGCCAGTATTATTTTGCCGAAATTCCCGTGGCGGCCCAGCCTGAAGCCGTGCTCCAGCATCTCGCCCGCATGAGAGGCTGACACGGCAGGCCGTAACCACTGGCTGAAACGCAGGGTGCGACGTGGCCCCTCCTCCACCCGCCCCTGCGGCTTTCAGCCAGCTTTACCCGCCCTCTTCCGTCCAGTTGCCGCTTCCTTTTGTCCCCTCCCCGGGCAGGCAACCGGACGGAACTGGCGGGACAGGCGGACCGGGAAGCCCCCGCCTTCCTGCTCGTGCCCTTTTGCGAAGTAAAACGGTCCGCCTGTCTCGTCCGACCTGATGCCCTTCCGCCCGAATGGATCAGGATGGGACCAGAAACGAGAAAGGGGCCGGATGCACCCGCATCCGGCCCCTTTCCTGTTTTGTACGTGCCTTGTGTCGTGGCGATCAGTGGAACAGCACCACGGCCTTCTGGAGTGTCACCCAGATGCCCCACAGCAGCGGAATGCCCACTACCAGCCAGGCTCCCCACACCAGAATGACAGGCGTGGTGGACGCCACCGCAGTCCCCGGCCTGACGACCGCGCCCGGTACCAGACCATCCTTGGCCTCCTCTTCGAAATCCTCGAAGTCGGCGCCCAGATCGTCTTCGTCCTGCACCTTCTTGCCGGCCTTCTTCAGTTCTTCATCGGTCATGAAGAGCCTCTCCGCCACGGGGCGCACCAGCAGGTTGCAGATGAAGCCCAGAACCAGCAGGCCAGCCATGATGTACATGGTCTGGTTGTAGGAATCCGCGCGCGGAATACCGGAGGCGATCTGGTATTCGCGCAGATAGTTCACTAGCACCGGCCCAAGCACACCGGCCGTGGCCCAGGCCGTGAGCAGACGTCCATGGATCGCGCCCACCATATGGGTGCCGAACAGATCCGCCAGATAGGCCGGAATGGTCGCAAAGGCACCGCCATACATCGAGAGAATGATGCAGAAGGCCAGCACGAACAGCACCACGGAGCCCATCTGCGCCGTGGAGGGCACGGCGGAATACAGGATGAAGCCCAGCACGAAGAAGACCGCATAGGTCATCTTGCGCCCCAGCTTGTCCGAGAAGGAGGCCCAGAAGAAGCGGCCGCCAATGTTGCACAGGCTGAGCAGGCCGGTGAAACCGGCTGCGATGGCCGCGATCTGCGCCTTCTGCGCGCCATCCAGATCACCAAAGCCCAGATCAAGGCCGATCAGCCGGCCGCCGAACACTTCCTGCAACATGGGCGAGGCCACGCCGATCACCCCGATGCCCGCCGTCACATTCAGACAGAGCACCAGCCACAGCAACCAGAATTGCGGGGTGCGCCAGGCCACGGAAAGATGCACATGACGATGCGTCACCATGGCGTTCGCGCTGGGCGGCGGCGGGGTCCAGCCAGCAGGGGCCCAGCCATCGGCCGGCACACGATAGGCCAGCGCACCACCGGCCATGAACACGAAATAGATGGCGGCCATCACCAGGAAGGTCTGCCACACGCCCACGCCGGTGGGAGAGGCAAAATGCACCATCAGCATATTGGCCAGTGGCGCACCAATCATCGCACCACCGCCAAAGCCCATAATGGCCATGCCAGTCGCCATGCCGCGCTTGTCCGGGAACCATTTGATGAGGGTGGACACCGGCGAGATATAGCCAAGGCCAAGGCCGATGCCGCCAATGACACCGGACCCCAGCCACAGCATCCAGATCTGGTGCAGATAGACGCCGATGGCGGAAATCACCAGCCCGCCGGCCCAGCAGAAGGCTGCCACAAGGCCCGCCTTGCGCGGCCCGGCGGTTTCCAGCCAGCCGCCCCACAACGCCGCCGAAGAGCCCAGCAGCACGAAGAACAGAGTGTACATCCAGCCCAGCTGGGAGATCTGCCAATCACAGCTGGTAGTGAAGAGCGAGGCGATGAAGCTCATATCCGCCGGGCAGGCGATGGGCTGTTCAATACCCACAGCGCGCGACAGCGGCAGCCAGAACACGCTGAAACCATAGGCCATGCCGATACACAGATGGATGGCCAACGCGGCCGGCGGCACCAGCCAGCGATTGAAACCGGGCTGCGCAATGGTGCGCTCCCGGCTCAGAAAGGGAGCGTGCGCCGGGCTCGGCGCAGCGGTAGCGACAGACATGCTTCCTCCAGAACTTATTGTTCCTTTTGGGTGCCCCGCTGCACGTCAGGCGTCGCGGCGGGGCACATGGAACTGTTCTGAAGCAAAGCTAGGGCCACATTGCATAAAATATGGCTTTTTAAGGGAAAGCAGGCAGAGAGCACAGAAGAAAGTGGACATTTTGTCCATATTTCAAGGCGGAAATCAGCCGCACATGGTCAAAATGACGCACCCATGGGGAAGCGGCTGTGGGCCCTGCCCTCAGGCTGTCGCAGGCAGCAAATGCTCCAGAAATGCGGCCAGATCCTCGGTGACATGGTCCACATAACGGGCTTCGCGCCCTTCCAGCTCCCAGCTTTCACGCGCATGGTGGGCATCTTCCGGTGTCGCCACCAGAATGGTGGTCATCCCCAGTTCATGCGGCACTTCCAAATTGCGCGCCAGATCCTCGAACATGGCGGCACGCGGGGCCTCGACCCCATGGGCCTCCAGAAACAGCCTATAGGCCTGCGCCGTCGGCTTGGGGTGGAAACTCCCCGCCACGATATCGTGCACCCCGTCAAACTGTGCCTCCAGCCCCAGCCGGGCGAGCACATTGCGCGCATGGGCGGCCGACCCGTTGGTATAGACCAGCTTACGCCCCGGCAGGGCATGAATGGCGGCGGACAGACGCGGCTCTGCGGCCAGGCCGGAGAGATCCACATCATGCACATGGTGAAGAAAGGCGTCGGCATCAATGCCATGCTCAATCATCAGCCCGCGCAGCGATGTGCCATAGCGCCGGTAATAATCCTTCTGGATGATGAAGGCCTCTTCCGGCGGAATGCCCAGCAGATCGGAAATATAGCCCTTCATGCGCCGGTCGATCTGCTGCCACAGCTCATGCCGCGCGGGGTACAGTGTATTATCTAGGTCAAACACCCAAGTCTCGACCTTATCGAAGCCGCGCGACACGCTCATGTTCATCACCACATTCCGCCCTGCCTGTCGCAGGCCTCAATAAGGGCCATTGCTGTAAATGGCCTGAAGATCCTTTTCGAGCACGGCGATGCGCCCGGCATATGCCGCCTTCAGGCAAGCCACATCCGTTCCGCAGCGGGCCCGCTCCACCAACCAGGCGCGCTGCGTATCCTGCAGCTCTCCACGCCGGCCCATGCCCACCAGATGCGTCAGCACCTCATAGAGGGTGGCCATTCGCACATCCTGATCACTCAGGGCGCGCGTGTTGCAGATGGTGCGCTCATCCGGTGCGGTATTGGTGGCGCAGTTGAAGTTGGCGGCGTGGGATTTGCCCCCGCCGGCCAGTTCCGCCACAAGAATCGCCAGCACAACCGCCACCGTGAAGCATATCGTGAGGGAAAGGCGCTTTAGCCCGGCTATGAAGCGTTCCCGCCAGTTGCCCTGCCGTTTTCCCGGCAGGCCGCACCCACCCCCGGAACCGCAACCATTCGGCATTACGAAACTCCTACAGGTCACCATTGCGGAAACGGGCAAAACCTTCCGCCCGCAGCTTGCAGGCCGGGCATTCGCCGCAACCATAACCCCATTCATGCCGCTGGCCACGCTCACCCATATAGCAGGTATGGGTTTCTTCCACGATGACATCCACCAGCCGTGGCCCGCCAATGGATTGGGCCAGCCGCCATGTCTGCGCCTTGTCCAGCCACATCAGCGGGGTATGCAGCACGAAGCGCTTGTCCATGCCGAGATTGAGCGCCACCTGCATGGCCTTGATGCTGTCATCCCGACAATCGGGATAACCGGAAAAATCCGTCTCGCACATGCCTCCAATGATGTGACGGATGCCCCGCCGATAGGCGAGCGCCGCCGCAAAGGTGAGAAACACCAGATTGCGCCCCGGCACGAAAGTGTTGGGCAGGCCGTTTTCTTCCATCTCGATGGTGGTGGCACGCGTCAGCGCGGTATCGGAGATCTGACCCAGCGCCTCCAGCGTGACCATATGGTCTTCCCCCAGCCGTGAGGCCCAGCCGGAGCGCAAGGTCGCGATGGCATCACGCACGCGCGGACGGCATTCCAGCTCCACGCTGTGGCGCTGACCATATTCGAAGCCCAGAGTCTCCACACGATGGAACCGATCCAGCGCATAGGCCAGACAGGTGGTGGAATCCTGCCCGGCGGAGAACAGCACAAGCGCGCTATCCTCAGCGCCCGCATCTACAGTCTTCATGGAATAGTCTGCCCGCCGGGCGCGCCGGCTGCCCTGTGTATCGCGATAGACAGTCATTCCCCCGGAGCCTTCGCCTCAATGGCCAGCGCATGAAGTCCACCGTCAATTTCCCCCTGCAGCAGGGCGTTCACCATGCGGTGGCGCTCCAGCCGGCTCTTGCCGGTGAAGGCGTCGGCCACCACCCGCACACGCAGATGGGTCATGCCCCCATCAGCCCGGCGCTTCGCCCCCTTCAGATCATGTGTCACACCGGCATGGCCGGCATGCTTGTGGCTGTCATCCTCCAACTCCAGCAGTTGCGGGGAGAGGTTGTCCTCAAGAATCTGGCGAATGACACCAAGAGCAGGGTCGGACGGGGCTGTTTCGGACATCGCTGTTTCAGACATGGCAGACCTGTGCTGGAAACCAGGGCGCGACATCATGGCCTGACGCCGTGGCGGGAACATGCAAAGAGGCATTATATGGAGTGCGCCGCAAGGCGTCATCCTCGCGCCGCCATTCCGGCGCAGGGAAAGCCGAAAACAGTGGGAAGGCAACCGGGCGGGCGCTTTCCTGCGTTTCCTGCTGTTCACGCCTGCTATTTTCGCTATCCTGCCCGGCCCGCTCCGGCCTTGCCGCGCCCTATCATGACACTCATAATCCGCGCATCATGAAACTGGACTCTCCGCTTTTCGACCGCATCCGCGTCAAGCCCGAAGACGACCGCTCCCAGCGGCCGGTGGAGAATTGCTGCCAGTGGCCCGGCTGCACCGCACCCGCGACGCACCGCGCGCCAAAGGGCCGCGACAGGGAAGGCCAGTACTGGAATTACTGTTTCGAGCATGTGAAGCAGTACAACCAGTCCTACAATTATTTTGCGGGCATGAGCGACGACGCCGTCCACGCCTATCAGAAGGATGCCATGACCGGGCACCGCCCCACATGGCGCATGGGCGCACGCAAGGGCACGCGCGAGGAAGCCGCCACCGGCGCGGGCACCCATACGCAGGATGATTTCGACGCCGACATGAATGATCCCTTCGGCTTCGCCAGCGAGATGGGGCGCACCTTCCGGCAGGATAACAGCCGCACGCAGGCGCGCCGTACCACCATTCGCAATCCCGAACGTCAGGCGCTGGAAATCATGGGGCTCGACATTTCCGTCTCGTCGGACGACATCAAGGCCCGATACAAAGAACTGGTGAAGCTGCACCACCCGGACGCCAATGGCGGCGACCGTTCATCGGAAGACCGGCTGCGCAGTGTCATTCAGGCTTACACCACACTGAAACAGGCAGGTATGGTTTGACCTCCCTGTTCCATCCATCCCAGCCCGCTTCCGGCGCACCCGCAACCGGGAGCCGAGGCAGGTTACAGAGCAGCAGAAGGGCGCCGGGCGCGCCCGCGGAGGAAGTATGAGCGGCACCGAAATTCTGGCCCCCACCCCTGACGTGACCGTTTCGGTGCGCGAGACATTCGGCATCGATCTGGACATGGACGTGCCCGCCTTCTCCGAGCCGAATGAGCATGTGCCGGAACTCGACCCCGATTATCTGTTCGATCGTTCCACCACCATGGCTATTCTGGCGGGCTTTGCCCGCAATCGGCGCGTCATGGTCACGGGCTATCACGGCACAGGCAAATCCACCCATGTGGAACAGGTGGCCGCGCGCCTCAACTGGCCGTGCGTACGCGTGAACCTTGACAGCCATATCTCCCGTATCGACCTGATCGGCAAGGACGCCATCGTGGTGAAGGACGGGATGCAGGTGACCGAATTCCGCGATGGCATTCTGCCTTGGGCCTATCAGAACAATATCGCGCTGGTCTTTGATGAATATGACGCCGGCCGCCCGGATGTGATGTTCGTGATCCAGCGCGTGCTGGAATCCTCCGGCCGCCTCACCCTGCTGGACCAGAGCCGCGTGCTGCGTCCGCATCCGGCTTTCCGTCTGTTCGCCACCGCCAACACCATCGGCCTTGGTGACACGACGGGCCTGTATCACGGCACCCAACAGATCAATCAGGCACAGATGGACCGCTGGTCCATCGTCACCACGCTGAACTATCTGCCGCATGATCATGAAGTCGGCATCGTGCTGGCCAAGGCCAAGCACTTCCAGAACGAAGAGGGCCGCGACACGGTGAGCCGCATGGTGCGCTTGGCCGACCTGACCCGGCAGGCCTTCATCAATGGTGACCTGTCCACCGTGATGAGCCCGCGCACCGTCATCACATGGGCCGAGAATGCGGATATCTTCAAGGATCTCGCCTTCGCCCTGCGCGTCACCTTCCTCAACAAGTGCGACGAGCTGGAGCGCCCGCTAGTGGCAGAGTTCTTCCAGCGCTGCTTTGGCAAGGAACTTGCCGAAAGCACCGTGAATGTCTCCATGTCCTGATGTGTCATGATCCGAGCGTGCGCCCCTGAGGGGCGGCTCTGAACCGGGGTGCGATGCGCCCTTCCTGACCGGCGAGGCCATCCCCGCCGGCAGCCACACCGCCAGCAGCAAGAGACCCGTCATGGCCCCCAGCAACCGCACGACCGGAAAAGCGCCCGCAGAAGCGCCAGCCGAGCCTTTCAAGAGGGCCATTGCCGGCTGCTTCAAGGCCATTTCGGGACAGGCCGAGATTGAGGTGAGCTTTGGCCCCGAGCAACCCGGCCTTGTGCCCGGTCGCGTGCGACTGACAGAACCGCCGCGCCGCTTCACCCGCCAGGATGCCGCCATTGTGCGGGGGCAAGCTGACTCCCTGGCCCTGCGGCTGGCCTGTCATGATCCGGCCACCCATCGCCGCATGCTGCCTGCCGGAGACACCGCGCGCGCCATTTTTGAAGCAGTGGAGCAGGCGCGCGTCGAGGCCATCGGGGCCAACCGCATGCCCGGCACGCGCACCAATCTGGCGGCCATGCTGACGGAGCGTTACAGCAATGTCCGCTTTACCGACATCACCCAGCAGGCCGATGCTCCGCTGGCCGACGCCATCGCCCTTCTGGTGCGCGAGCGCCTGACGGGGGAGGCTCCGCCCCGCGAGGCCCGCGCCTTCGTGAATCTGTGGCGCGGCGAAATCGAAGCCAAGGCCAGCAAGAGCCTCGCCCTTCTGGCCACCAGCCTTGAGGACCAGAAGGCCTTCAGCCAGCTCACCCGCGATATTCTCACCGCCCTTGATATGGGCGAGGATTCCGGCAGCTCCTCCGAACAGGATGAGGGAGAGGACGAGAGCGAAGGCGGCGCAGAGGAACAGGGTGGGCAGGATAGCCAGTCCGAAGAGCTGGACGACCAGTCCAGCTCCACGGAAGTGGACAGCGAAGCCTCGGACGAGGAAATGCCCGAAGGCGAGATGGAGCAGGAAAGCGCACCTTCCGATCTCTCCCCGGATGATGATGAAGCCGTCGATCTCGACGAGCCCGGCGAGAGCATGCTGCCGCGCCCGCCGGTGCAGCCGGACAATCGCGGGCCAGAATATCACGCCTTCACCACCGCCTTCGATGAAGAAATTCACGCCGAGGAGCTGTGTGACACCGAGGAGCTGACGCGGCTGCGCGCGCATCTCGACAAGCAGCTCTCCCACCTTCAGGGTGTGGTGGCGCGGCTGGCCAATCGCCTGCAACGCCGCCTGATGGCACAGCAGAACCGGGCCTGGGAATTCGACCTTGAAGAAGGTGTGCTGGACCCGGCCCGTCTCTCGCGCGTGGTGACAGACCCTACCGCCGCCCTCTCCTTCAAGCGCGAACGGGATACGGATTTCCGCGATACGGTGGTGACGCTGCTGATCGACAATTCCGGCTCCATGCGGGGGCGACCCATCACGGTGGCGGCGACCTGTGCGGATATTCTGGCCCGCACGCTGGAACGTTGCGGTGTGAAGGTGGAAGTGCTCGGCTTCACCACTCGCGCCTGGAAGGGCGGCCAGTCCCGCGAGGCATGGCTGGCGGCGGGCAAGCCACCGGCGCCCGGACGCCTGAATGATCTGCGCCACATCATCTACAAGGCGGCGGATGCCCCATGGCGGCGGGCGCGTCGCTCGCTGGGCCTGATGATGCGTGAAGGGCTGCTGAAGGAAAATATCGACGGCGAAGCGCTGGACTGGGCCCACAAGCGCCTGCTGGCGCGGCCCGAGGCCCGGCGCATTCTGATGATGATTTCAGACGGTGCTCCGGTGGATGACTCCACCCTCTCGGTAAACCCCGGCAATTATCTGGAACGCCATCTGCGCTTCATCATCTCGGAGATCGAGAACCGATCGCCGGTTGAACTCATCGCCATCGGTATCGGCCATGATGTCACCCGCTATTACAAGCGCGCGGTGACGATTGTGGACGCCGAAGAACTGGGCGGTGTGATGACGGAGAAGCTGGCGGAACTCTTTGAAGAGAAGACCTCCGCCCCACGGCACGGACGACGCGCCTCCTGATGGCGCATCATCGTAGGACCTGTCACCGGATGCCCCGCACAGGGATGGCCCGTTTTCGCTGTCTGCTGCGGAGCCTTCCGCTGGCCCTCGGCCTGATAGCGGGCCTGCCCTGTGGTGCGTTTTCAATACCGTCCGCACAGGCAAAACCGGCGGCGGAGACGGTGCAGCCGGCTCCAGTTTCGGTCTACGCCATTCCAATCACGCGCTTTCATCCCGGTTCAGACCAGACACGTTTTGGCCGCCTCACCTTTCTGGGCGGCTTGGAGCTCACCTCGTCTCACCCCGCCTTTGGTGGCATTTCCGCTTTCCGGCTTGAAGAAAACAACCGCTTTCTGGCTGTGACGGATGCCGGCATGTGGCTCTCAGGCCAACTGGATCTGGATGACGATCGGCCGATCGGCCTCTCTGATGTCCGCACGGCCCCACTCCGGGACGACAAGGGCCGCATCATGGCCCACCACAAGCGGGGGGATGCGGAATCCCTCGCGCTTGCCCCTCACGCGGCCTATGTGGGGCTGGAGCGCAAGAACGAGATCTGGCGTTTTCCGCGTCCCCCCTTTGATGCCACGACCTCCCGCAAGGGCCAGCGCGTGCCCGTGAAGGGGCTGAAGGAGCTGCCTTATAATCGCGGCCTTGAAAGCCTTATTTATGTGCCCTTCGGCCCGCTGAAAGGCGCGCTCCTCGCCATTGGTGAAGACGCCATCCGCAAGGGCGGCGATCTCCCCGGCTTCATCATTGGCGGGGCGCATCCGGGGCGCTTCACCATTCGCAAGAGCGGCTCTTACAACGCAACCGATGCTGTCCTCTCACCCACAGGCGAGCTGTTCGTGCTGGAGCGGCACTTCTCCCTGCTGACAGGCGTGCTGATGCAAATCCGCAGGTTCAATGTGGCAGATGTGAAGCCCGGGGCAGTACTGATGGGAGATGTGCTGGGCCATTTCGATTTCAGCTATGAAATCGACAATATGGAGGGCCTTTCCATAAGCGTGAATGAGGCCGGAGACACCCTTCTGACCCTACTCTCCGATGATAATTTCAGCATGTTGCAACGCACTCTGATCTTGCGCTTCAAATTCTCTGCATTGTGAAGATGAATCATTCTTCATAATGGCTACAACTCCCCATCCATAACCGAATGCTTGCCACATCAGGGGCTACGCGAATCAATTTCCCAGCTAATGTCGCGCATCACCCAAATGAGAGGCTGTGAAAATCTGCGATTTCTGCATAAAATCCAGCTTGTGCACAGGATCGATACATTTTTTTAGAACAGCCAAGACTTTCCTCCCTGACAGAGCCCGATTTGCATTCAAGCCCTTAGCGATCAGTCACTTAAAATTTTTAAATTGAATGATCCTGTGAAGCCACATCAGAATGGCACAATGCTACCATCCACAATGGGAGACATGGTGCAGGTTTTCAGTTGATCCCGCCCATGGATATTGGGACGGAAACATGTTCTCCTTTTTGCAGACGGTGAAAGTGCCGTTACGTAAACTGGCATCTGAATGCCAGTAAAGGAGGCTACGCTTTGACCACTGAATCCTCCCGTACGAACCTGCGCGATGAAATCCTCGATGACGTGTATTCGTCCTCTGAACTTCATGGCGCCCTGCCAAAATACAAATTTCCGAAGGCTGAGGCCGAAGCTCATAACGTCTTCGCGGCCGTGCGCGATGAACTGATGCTGGATGGCAACTCCCGTCAGAACCTCGCCACCTTCTGCCAGACGTGGGTTGATGATGAAATCCGCGAACTGATGGATCTGTCGATCGACAAGAACATGATCGACAAGGACGAGTATCCGCAGACGGCCGAGATTGAAGAGCGCTGCGTGCACATGCTCGCGGACCTTTGGAACTCCCCCTCCCCGTACACCACGCTGGGCTGCTCCACCGTTGGCTCCTCAGAAGCCGCCATGCTGGGGGGGCTCGCCCTGAAGTGGCAGTGGCGCAAAAAGATGAAGGCCGCCGGCAAGCCCACAGACAAGCCGAACCTCATCTGCGGCCCGGTGCAGATCTGCTGGCACAAGTTCGCGCGCTATTTCGATGTGGAGCTGCGCGAGATTCCGCTTGAGGGCGACCGCCTCATCATGAACCCGGAAGAGGTTCTCAAGCGCGTCGACGAAAACACCATCGGCGTGGTGCCGACCCTTGGCGTCACCTTCACCTGCCAGTATGAGCCGGTGAAAGCGGTGCATGATGCGCTCGACAAGCTCCAGAAGGAAACCGGCCTCGATATCCCGATCCATGTAGATGGTGCGTCTGGCGGCTTCCTCGCCCCCTTCTGCGCGCCTGAGCTGGAATGGGATTTCCGCCTTCCGCGCGTGAAGTCCATCAACTCCTCGGGCCACAAGTTCGGCCTTGCCCCGCTGGGCGTGGGCTGGGTGGTCTGGCGTGAGAAGTCTGACCTGCCGGAAGAGCTGGTGTTCAACGTGAACTATCTGGGCGGCAACATGCCCACCTTCGCGCTGAACTTCTCCCGTCCCGGCGGGCAGATCATCTCGCAATATTACAACTTCATCCGTCTGGGTCGCGAAGGCTACGCCAAGATCCAGAACACCTGCTATGACACGGCCGAATATCTCGCCCGTGAAATCGCCAAGATCGGCCCCTTCGAGATGATCTTCGATGGTGACCGCAAGGCCGGTATTCCCGCTCTGGCGTGGAAGCTGAAGGATGAAGAGGCCATTGGCGGCTACACGCTTTATGACCTCGCCGACCGGCTGCGCAGCCGCGGCTGGCAGGTACCGGCCTATTCCATGCCGGCACATCGCGAGGATCTCGTCATCCAGCGTATTCTGGTCCGTCACGGCGTGAGCCATGATCTGGGCAGCCTGCTGCTGGAAGACATGAAGCGCGCCATCGCCCATTTCGAGAAGCATCCGGTTTCCAAGCCTCTGACGGCTTCCGAAGCCACAGGCTTCAATCACAACTGACGCCTGCAACCGGTCGGGGTGCATCCAGCCCATGGTTGGAACGCACCCCGGCATCTTGCCTTGAAGACGGCCAGATACTGCAAGGTGAATGGCCAATGTTCCGGCGGATTTGTCCGCCGTCTATCCTGAGGATCGCAGGGATCAGACACATGTGCACACCATGGCGTGCACTATGGAGCCAACTGGTTCAGGCGCCCGGAGATGCGGGTTCCTCCTGGGGGTCAAGGGGGGCGCAGAGGAATAACGACAACCTTGGGCAGCCCGGATCCAAAAATGCCCTGTCGGGGCACATTTTCTGTTCTGCATCAGCCGTAAGGCATTGCAGATGCTGATCTCATCCGATGAAATGGTCTTATGGCCATTCTTCATTTTCCTGCGTGACCTTACGGAGGACTGAATATGGCAGGCAACACGACGCCAGCCCCAGTCAAACAGCTGACACTTATGGGCTTTTTCGCCATCACCGCATCCATGGTGATGGCTGTTTATGAATATCCCACCTTCGCGACATCCGGCTTCAGCCTAGTGTTCTTCCTGCTGCTCGGTGGCATCCTGTGGTTCATTCCGGTGGCCTTGTGCGCTGCTGAAATGGCCACAGTGGAAGGCTGGGAGGAAGGCGGCGTCTTCGCCTGGGTTTCCAATACACTGGGTGAGCGCTGGGGCTTTGCAGCCATCTCCTTCACCTATCTGGAGATCGCCATCGGCTTCCTGCCGATGATCTACTTCGTGCTTGGCGCACTTTCCTACATCCTGTCATGGCCAGCCCTGAACAATGATCCGGTGGTAAAGACCATTGCCGGCTTGATCATTCTGTGGGTTCTGGCCTTCAGCCAGTTCGGCGGCACCAAATACACCGCGATGATCGCCAAGCTGGGCTTCTTCGCCGGCATTCTGGTTCCAGCCCTGCTGCTGGTTCTTCTGGCCATTCTCTATCTCGTCAGCGGCGCGCCGCTGGAGATCGAATACACGGTCGACACCTTCTTCCCCGACTTCACCCAGATCGGCACGCTGGTGGTCTTCGTGGCCTTCATCCTCAGCTATATGGGCGTGGAAGCCTCCGCGACCCACGTCAACGAGATGAAGAACCCCTCACGGGATTATCCGCTCGCCATGTTCCTGCTGATGGTTGCCGCCATCGGCCTCAGCTCCATTGGTGGTCTGGCGGTGGCGTCCGTCATCCCGCATAACGAGATCAATCTCTCAGCCGGTGTGGTGCAGACCTTCCACAAGCTGATCCTCAGCTATGGTTCCGGCCTGGAATGGATCGTGCGCATCATCGCCGCCCTGCTGACACTCGGCGTGCTGGCGGAAATCGCGGCGTGGATCGTCGGCCCCTCACGCGGCATGTATGTCACCGCACAACGTGGCATTCTTCCGCATGTGGCCAACAAGGTGAACAAGAACGGCGTGCCCGTTCCCATGGTGATCTTCCAGCTCTGCATCACCACGGTGGCGATGATCGTTTTCACCAATATGAGCGGCGGCGGCAACATGTCGTTCCTCATCGCCATGTCGCTCACGGTGGTGCTTTATCTCATCACCTACTTCCTGCTGTTCCTTGCCTATATCAACCTGGTGACGAAGCATAAGGACAAGAAGCGCGGCTACCGCATTCCCGGCAGTGACGGCTTTCGCATCCTCG
Organism: Xanthobacter sp.; assembly: GCA_050252035.1. Taxonomy (GTDB): domain Bacteria; phylum Pseudomonadota; class Alphaproteobacteria; order Rhizobiales; family Xanthobacteraceae; genus Xanthobacter. Next base: position 2,584 of record JBFWLR010000005.1, on the reverse strand, counting down.
TGGCTGTGGTGGGTTTCATTATCTCCCTGATCGCATTCGTGATCTCCTTCTACCCGCCGTCCGGCCTGCCGGGTTCCACGGGAGATGAGGCTTATGTGATGCTGCTGGTGGTGAGCTTCCTGATCGTGCTTGTCATTCCCTTCATCATCTATGCGGTGCATGACAAGCGCGGCAAGAAGACCGAGGCGGATCTGGTGCACATCAAAACCCACAACGCGCCGGAGGGCCACTTCGTCATCAATCCGCGCGCCCGTGCAACCCACATCCTTGTGCCGAAGGATCCGACCTGATCGCACGCGAAACCGGGGCCGGAAGGGGAGACCCCTCCGGCTCCTTTCAGTCAGGAACCTGCCTTCAGGAGATTGCCCCTTGTCTGACACGCAGATTGAAAGCGTCATTGAGAGCGCGCTTGTGGCCGCACGCGCCACCACCGGCGGCGCAAATGCCAACTATATTCCCTTCCTCGCCTCCGTCCCCTCGGACCTCCTGGGCGTGGCCGTGGTGACAGCCGATGGCAAGACCTACAAAACCGGCGATGCTGATTATGCCTTCGCCATTGAATCCATTTCCAAGGTTTTCACCCTTGCATTGGTGATGGAGACCATTGGCAAGAAGGCCGTGCGCGAAAAATTGGGCGCAGACCCCACCGGCCTACCCTTCAACTCCGTGGTGGCGCTGGAGCTGCATCAGGGCAAGCCCCTCTCCCCTCTGGTCAATGCCGGTGCCATCGCCGCCGCCAGCCTCGTGCCGGGAGATGACCCTGAAGCTGGCTGGGCCAATATTCTGGACATGCAGCGGCGTTTTGCCGGCCGCGATATTGAACTCAGCCCGGAGGTCAATTCATCCGAGCAAGATACCAACTTCCACAATCGCGCCATCGCCTGGCTGCTTTACAGCGCGCAGACCTGTTATTCAGATCCGATGCGCGCCGTGGATATCTACACCCGCCAATGCTCCACGCTGGTGACCTGTACTGATCTTGCCGTGATGGGTGCAACGCTGGCAGCAGGTGGTGTGAACCCCATCACCGGTAAGCGTGTCGTCAAGGAAGACCATGTCGCGCCGATCCTGTCTGAAATGCTGATGGAAGGCCTCTACACCGCTTCTGGAGACTGGGCCTACACGGTGGGCCTACCCGGCAAAAGTGGTGTGGGTGGCGGCGTTCTGGCCGTCGTGCCGGGTGAAATGGCGATCGCCGCCTTCTCCCCCCCGCTGGATGATGCCGGTAATAGCGTGCGCGGACAGGTTGCTGTTTCTCATGTGGCGCAGGCGCTGGGCAAGAACATCTTCCTGCCGCGCTGATCCAGTTTAACATCTCTCAAGGGTAAAAGGCGCGGAGATCTCCGCGCCTTTTCTTATTCCGCCCCCATCAGGCTCGCCGACAGAATTTGGGGCGTACCCGACTTTCCACCATGAAACCGGGAATGTTTGCAGCCAGTGACCGACAATGTCTTGTCGTCAGGCCTCTCCTCCGCTAGAAGCGCAGAACCACTAGCTGACTCGTACAGCACGGCCCTTCAGGAGAGGTGGCAGAGTGGTCGAATGCACCGCACTCGAAATGCGGCATACGGGCAACCGTATCGGGGGTTCGAATCCCCCCCTCTCCGCCACCGTCTCACAACACGGCGGGCCACGCCCGGCGAAGATGAGCACTACACCTACGCTATAGCCCTCTAATGCCGCATGTTGAGTGATCAATAGCGTTCGCTTTAATACGCTGCGCAGCCATGTTGACCGAGCCTCCTAGGCTCAGGACCTATTGATTGAGAGGGTGCGATATGATTCAGGCTCCGCAAGGAGACTGAACATGAGCAACCTGTATTGGCTGACGGACGAGCAGATGGCGCGGCTTTCGCCGTATTTTCCCAAAAGCCATGGCAAGCCCCGGGTGGATGACCGGCGCGTTTTGAGCGGGATCATCTTCGTCAACCGGAACGGGCTGCGCTGGCGGGATGCGCCGAGGGCATACGGGCCGCACAAGACATTGTATAACCGCTGGAAACGGTGGAGCGAAATGGGAGTATTCACTCGGATGATGGAGGGCCTGTCCGCCCAGAAGGCCGAGCCCCAGACCGTCATGATTGATGCGACCTATCTCAAGGCCCATCGCACGGCTTCCAGCCTTGGGGTAAAAAAGGGGGGCTTGGGCGTCTGATCGGAAGAACCAAAGGCGGCATGAACACCAAGCTTCACGCTGTGACCGACGCCAATGGCCGTCCTTTGAGCTTCTTCATCACGGCAGGCCAGATCAGCGATTACACGGGCGCAGCAGCCCTTCTCGACGATCTGCCAAAGGCGCAGTGGATGCTGGCCGACCGTGGCTATGACGCCGAATGGTTCAGGGACGCGCTTGAGCAAAAGGGCATCAAACCCTGCATTCCGGGCCGTAAATCCCGCTCGATGCCGGTTAAATACGACAAGCGCAGGTACAAACGGCGCAACCGCATTGAGATCATGTTCGGCCGCCTGAAGGACGGGCGCCGCGTCGCGACGCGCTACGATCGCTCCCCCACCGTCTTCTTCTCGGTACTCGCCCTGACCGCGACCGTGCTCTTCTGGCTCTGATCAACGAGTCCTGAGCCTA